>NZ_JBSWXL010000003.1:0-564934 GCF_056160585.1 Marivivens sp. ABH4_498 | reverse complement strand
GTAAAATGCGATGCCAACCGCTCGTTCTCAGGCGCAGATATGCCACGAGATTTTCAACACAATAGCCTCTGCGCACTTTTTTCAGATTTTTCGCGGGCACATGGTCCGCAACCTGAACTGGCTCTATAAGTGCAGGCTTGGTGGAGCTCATTTACATGAAACTCCACCAAGCCTACGATCCCACCTGAGTGGGAAAAAACCTCTTGCGACACAGGTTCGCGGTTCGGTCCATTCCCGCCCTGAGCGGGAAAAGTAGCCCACCGATGTGGGCAAGAACGAGCGCCGCTGACGCGGAAACATCGCATTCGGCGCGAAGCCTGGACAATGCCTGGACCTGTCCCGCTTTTGTGCCGCCCCTCGCGCTCGTTTAGGCTACCTTCCGTTCGATAGCGACCGGACTTTTCCATCCCAGTGCTGAGTGGCGACGTCTCGGGTTATAGAAGCCGTTGATGTACTCGAAGATCGCCATCTCAGCTTGTCGCCTTGTTTCCCATGATCGTCTCCAGATCAGCTCGGCCTTGATCGTTTTGAAGAAGGTCTAAACAGCCGCATTGCCGCAGCCAACTTGCATCACTCACGTCGGTTTTGCGGCCCGGCACATTCTTGGCGTACCGGGCGTTCACCAGGATCACTTCGAGACCATGCGCCTCCAAAACCTCGAAGGCAGGTATCCAGTAAACGCCCGTAGATTCCATCGCCACGATGGTGACGCCACAAGACCGGAACCAATCGGCCAGATCATGCAGATCCAGAGTGAATGTCCCGAAGGCCCACACCGGCTTGACGTCCGCGTCAGGGGTTGACGGCGGCCATATGCAATGTTGAGCCGATATCGATTGCAGCCGCATTGGGATTGACCATCTTCAGATCCGGGTGGCTGCCGGTCTTACACTTCGTCATGTTAACACCTCCGTTCAAATCGAAGGGCGTGGACCATGCAAGTTCGTCATCTTCCTAACCGGGATCAATGCCGAGCAGTGTCGCCACGCTAAAGTGCGCATCAGTCCATGTGCCACGTTTTTTTTAACAGGGTCTGACCCACCAATAAGCTATCGGCAACTGCCCTTCGATCACACCATAGCACGGGCTGTTTCTACCGCGCACAGGCGGGCGACGGCTCGGAACAGTTTTTAGAATTTCTCTCTCCTACTTGAGGAGCTTGATCTCGCGCCGAAGTCGGTCATTCCCTTTGGCGAGATCTAAATCTTCTTTCGACACCACATCAGTGTCTCGATGCGCGGCGATCCATTTGTTCAGCATCGGCATCCCGACACCCAGATCGTCAGCCACTTGCTTGCGCGTAAGCCCGCTGGTAAGCGCGATGCGCACCGCATCAGCGCGGAATTCGTCCGTTCGTTTCAGTCCCATAATGCGTCTCCTTTGTTGTAGTAAATGCTAGCAAAGGAGCGGCATCAAACCGCGACAGGTCCAATCACTTTCCAATTTAATCTGTTAGCACAATTACTTAAGCATCTCTCCTAAAAATAAACTCAGGCAAAACCGTTTCCCAATCATCACGTTTAATGGATGTTTGGAACTTCTCTTCGTTGTCAGCTTTACGCCATCGAATAATTGCGCCGACTTTTCCAGAAACCAAAACATGCCCTGCCGGCGGTTCCCATTTTGCCGCCATTTGACCGATCACGACGCCCTGACTATCAATCAAAAGCCACTTTCCTGACTGTTTTTCTATCCGCAGCGGATCATCAACTTTCGCTTTGGAAATAGCTGCCAGCGTTTTATTGCCCTCCTTTAACCGACCCGCGTAAGATAGATTTACGGTCGACATTTCGGGGAGCTGGTATTGGTCAGGATTAGGTAAATCGTGTTTTTTCGGCGGTTCAATCTTACGTAGCAGTTCGCTTTCACTATCAGCCAACACAAACGGGTGTTCGCCGCTGACCACGACAGACACACTCTTCATTGCGCGTGTCATGGCGACATAGAACAGGCGGCGCGGCGCCTCTCCGTCTTCACCGCGAGAGATGGACTGCCAGCCGCCATTCAATATGACTACATGATCGAATTCCAACCCTTTGGATCGGTGCGCAGTCAGCAACAATAGGCCACGTTGCGTCCCGCGGACATCTTGCGCCCATTCAGCCAGCCATTCGATAACGTCTGGTACGGGCATCGTCTTTTTACCTAGCTCGCGGGCTAGGTCTGCGATCCCATCAACGATCAGTTCTATCCAGCGGTTCGATGGCTGTTCATTCAGAACCATCAGCAAATCGGTCACCGACAGCATCGCTGTCGGGTTCTGCCGCAGGCGCGCGATGAACCGCTGCATCTCGCGCAATCGCCAAACGCTGGGCAGTTTTTCATTGGCCATTTCTACGGCAAGTCCCAGCTGCTCTGCATATGCCCGAACAGGGCCTAGACTTTTCCAATCGCGCGAAATGATTGCACAACGGGTCCAATTGAAATCAGGATCCAGTCGCGACAATCGAACCATTTCATCAACCGCTGCCATCGCTTGGACTGTAGGGTTGCTTTCTACGTCTAGGAATTGAACACGCCCCTGCCCGATTGGATCGTGATTTGCCATTGCGCCGCCGCCCATTTCCAACATGCGGGCCTTATCGACGCTGATCGGATGATCTTTCTTCATGCGGTCACGCGCGGGTTCAATGACCTGATTGGACGCGTCTACTATGAACTTTGTGGATCGATAGTTTTCGGTCAGGAAGACAGGTTTGGCGCGGTAGTCTTCTTCGAATTGGCGGATAAAAGATACCGATGCACCGGTAAACGAATAGATGTTCTGGTCGTCATCGCCGACCGCAAACAGACTGAGTTTTTGATCTGCGTCTTCAAGTGACCGCCCTGCCACGGCTGAAATCAAGGCGTATTCTTCGGCACCTATGTCCTGATATTCATCAACCAAGATCCACCGATATCCTTGGATCAAAGCTTCGCGTTGGGCCTCGGCTTCAGATTTGCTCAACCCTTCGCAATCAAGCAGCCGCACAGCCTCCATGATAATGCCGTCGAAATCGCGTTCTTCGTTCGATGTGCCGGTAAAGCTTGCTCCGACCAGCCGCATCGCCAACGAATGGCATGTTGTGACCGTGACAAACGATGCGTCGTCCCCAACAAGGTGCCGCAGCCGCGCCCTGATTTCTGCGGCGGCGTGGCGGTTGTAGGTCATGACCAAAATTTCACGCGGATTTTCACGGCGCACACGCAGCAGATAGGCAATGCGATGCACCAACACCCTTGTCTTGCCAGCGCCAGGCCCGGCCAGAACCAAAACATTCGTTTCTTCGCGATCGTCGGCAACGATGGCTTGTTGCACAGGGTTGTTCAGGTTTTCGACGATTTCTTTCCACGCTTTGCCCGTTGTACGGCGTCGTATTTCCACGCCCCGTTTCGGCATCCAACGCTGCAAAAAACGCTCTTGCTCTAGTTCAAAATAGTCTTTGGACAATCTGATCGCATCATTGATGTTATCCAAACCTTTGGTCGCGTATTCCGCCATGACATGGGTTTGAATCGTTTGTTCGCGATAGTGTTCTTCTAACGGCGTGAAATCCTTTTTCGTGAAACTGGCGCGGGTTTGGTTCAAATAAATCGTCATCGCAGAACGGAAAACGGTCAGACCTTTGCCCAAGGTGACGACTTGCTGTTCGTGCAACCACAGCAGCGCGCGCTCCATCAGTTTGGTCATATCTTTGACGCCCGCAGCTTTGAAAACTGCATTGTTGGACAGCACGCCCAGCAAATCGCCGATCGTGGTTTCCACCTGAATGTCTTTACCGCGCGATCCTGTTGGCGCTGCTTTGATCAAGAAATCCAAGAGTATATCCGCAGCCGCATGGCGGATGGTCGAGGTTTGTTCGATAACCTTCCATGATCGTTGCAGGATCACCTCGTGAGTTTTGTGTGTCAGTTTACGCAGACGGACGTTGCCGAAACCGCCATCACTGTCACGCCCGTCGCGTTCGATACTGCGCAGCAAACGGTCAATTATGTGGGGGCTACCGTTTTCGTGACCCTTTTCACGCAACATCTGACTGGCCGAATTGATGTCGATCTGGGCGCCTTCACCAACGTCCACATCAGGGGCATATTCACGCATCGAAGCGATCAACGCTGTTTCCAGCGCCATGGCTTTGGACAAACGCTGTTTTGATTGATTTTCGATACCAATATGAACCGAAACAGTGATCGCAATATCGTTTCGCGCAATTCCCAAGGTTTCCAGATCGGCCATCGCTTTGGACAATTCGCGATGCGACATTCCGCTGACGCCCGTCAGTTCATCTGTCGAAATTCCCTGATCCGAAGGCGTGTTCATCACATGCACGACAATGGCCCGCAGACGATTGCGATGCGCCTCGGAAATTTGTGCTTTGCCTAATTTTTCTTCTGCTTCGGCCATTGTCCGGACAAGCAAAGACGAAGGAAACACCTGAACACGGTTTTCTTCGCGCGATAGCAGCTTTGCCTCTTCTAACCACGAAACGGCTGTTTTGACCCGCGTATCTTCGGTCGTGCAGTCACGCAGGAATTCGCGATCCTTTTCCTCTCGGACGATCTCTCCTGGTGTGGCGACAATCTTGCCACTGTTGCGCGTGTGTTCATCAATGCGGCGCAGTGCCTTTAATATTGCGCCAATTTCATGTCTTTCCAATCGCGACCGCGCAGCCAATGAAAACTGCCGTTCAACATCGTCAGAATGATACAGCAGAACGCATTCAGCTGGGGCGCGGTCACGGCCAGCCCTGCCCGCCTCTTGAAGGTAGTTTTCCAACGATCCGGGCACGTCAGCATGAACAACCAACCGAATGTCTGGTTTATCAATGCCCATACCAAACGCGTTCGTCGCGGCAATGATCCGCAGATCGCCAACACGAAACCGTTCTTGAACTATTTGTTTATCGTCAGCCGTTAGCCCCGCATGGAAATGCTCTGCCGACAACCCCTGAGCCTTTAGGAAAGAAGCCACACGTTCGGTTTCACCGCGGGTCGCACAGTAGACAATCGCCCCGGATTTTGCGTCTGGCTCCATCTTTTCGTTCAGGACGTTCAGAATATCGCCTAATTTGCTGCCTTTGTTGGTTGGCTGCACGTTGAACGTCAGGTTCGTCCGACTGGCACCGCCATCAAACAAACCCAGCTCGACACCCAGTCCGCCCCTAAAATGATCGGTGATGTCTTGAACGACTTCGGGTTTAGCCGTTGCTGTCAAACAAAGCAAAGGCGCAGGTTTACGATCACCAGAGAAGTCTTTGATAAAACGCGCGATATACCGATAATCGGGCCTGAAATCGTGTCCCCATTTGGAAACGCAGTGCGCTTCGTCCAGCACCCACAGTCCAACTTCGCGTTGTTGCAGAACAGATCTGACCGATACGCTGCGCAGCTGTTCGGGCGAAATAATAAGGATGGACGCCCCACCCATGCGCACTCGGTCCAGCGCCTCTTGCCTTTCGGGCATGGACAGCAAACCGTTGATCGTCACCGACGATGAAATTCCAACACGTTCCAGCCCCTGAACCTGATCAACCATCAATGCAACCAGCGGAGATATCACGACAGTCAGCGCACCTGTCTTTTCATAAAGGCTCAGCGCGGGCACCTGATAACAAACGGATTTACCTGTGCCCGTTGGCAAAATGCCCAGCACGTTTTCCCGACGCATGGATTGGTCGACGATAACCTGTTGCAGCGGGTTGCCGTCGACATCTACAGGCTGCGGCCTGAACTGTTCGAAACCGAACCATTTTTTCAACGCTCCGACTGGGTCGTTTTGATGCGCACACCACTGACAGTTTGCATCGTTACAGTTGGTATCGCGCAGTTCACGCACCAAATCTGCGGCCTCGGGAAATGATTGCCGGACCCATGGCGGCATAACCGAATTGCCGCCTGAAACCGATATCCAAGCCAAGGCATAAGCCAGCGGCCACCCCATCCGCGTATCATTGAGCCGACCAATGACGCGGCCAATCTGTGCTGTGCAACCCTGATCCCGAAGAAGATTTTGGATTGCTTCAATTGCGGCATCCCGTTTGGGGCGTTTATCCTTTCGCACGTCCGCAAAGACAGCGTCAAAACCAGCCGATCGATCAGACAGCGTACAAAGATAATGATAGGCGGTCAGCGTATCTTTGTTTCCATGATTTAGATCACGCAAAGCCTGCAACTGATTTTCCAGAACATCAAAAACCAACCTAGCATCCAGTTCCGGATCATTGATGTGCCCCGCTTGCAGCCGCCCATCGTGATAATGTTTGACAAGGTGGTGATATGGATTTCGTGGAAACGCCAATGGGTTAAGCCACAAGGTATCGATTGGAGCATCCATTTTGGCTCGCAGCTCTCGGCGCGAAACCAACAGGTGTTCAATATCGTGCCGCAACACATTGTGGCCCACAATAAACGGATAGTTCGCGAGGCTTTTTTCGAGCTTAGTCAGTCCCGCTTCCAGGCCGGATTTAGGCGCCACAATCGCTGGGCCGTCGCCATATGCCACGGCCGCCAGATCGAAAACCTTCGCCGTTTTAGGATTGACCTCTAAATCAACCGACAAACACTTTTCCAACAGAGGTCGATCGTCATTCTGCTGGGTACGAAGAAATTTGAAAAGTGCCATAAACCGAACGTTTTAGTAGTTGTGAAACCAACCTAAAGGTGGTGCAACTATACCGCAAGCGAACTTAACACCGCATACATCAACTGGAAATCGCCATAATCCTACCGGCCATCAGCGCGCGATAAGTTTAGCAACGGCAAATCGAGACGCAGCGCGTCTTGGCTGCCTGGTGCAGTCTTTAATATGCATCAAGAAATTATCATCTGATGGAAATTTAGGCAGACAACCGCGAGTCTGAACTCCAGTCGATAATAAGGTTTAAGAACCTTGATAACACCGCGCACACGCAGTATGCGTTAGGTATATTTTTAAGCTTTTTAGCACCAATACACATCCCCTCGGGCGAATTCAGACACTTACTTACCGGTCAGGTCATCCAACCCGAGAACGAATTTAAGGAACTACGGATGAAAATTGCCGTTGCTGGACTTGGCTATGTTGGCCTATCGAATGCAGTCCTGCTTGCCCAGAACCACTGTGTCAAAGCTGTTGATATCGACAAAAACCGCGTGGCGATGGTCAACGCCCGTCAGTGTCCGATTGTCGATGCCGAACTCGAAGAATTCCTTGCGGAAAAAACGCTGGATCTGACCGCCACAACATCGGCCGAAGATGCCTTTCGCGAGGCGGATTTCGTCATCGTGGCGACCCCGACGAACTATGATCCCGTGTCGAACTATTTCGACACACGGTCAGTCGAACAGGTCATCGGCTATGTGCTCGCCTACAATCCGCGCGCGACGATCGTTGTCAAATCGACGATCCCTGTGGGATTTGTTGCCAGCATGCGCGAACGGTTCCAGACGGACGAAGTGATCTTTAGCCCCGAATTCCTGCGCGAAGGCCGCGCGCTGTACGACAACTTGTACCCCAGCCGGATCATCGTCGGTGACCGCACAGCTAAGGCACAGCAATTCGCCGATCTGCTGCTGGAAGGCGCCGTGAAAAAGGACGTCGAGGTTCTGTTGACCGACAGCTCAGAGGCCGAAGCGATCAAGCTCTTCGCTAACACCTATCTGGCGATGCGCGTCGCGTTCTTTAACGAACTGGACAGCTACGCCCTGTCGCGCGGGATGGACAGCCGTCAGATCATCAACGGCGTCAGCCTCGATCCGCGGATCGGGTCGCATTACAACAATCCGTCGTTCGGTTATGGCGGCTATTGCCTGCCAAAAGACACCAAACAGTTGCTCGCGAATTATTCCGAAGTTCCCCAGAACCTGATCGCGGCAATTGTCGACGCCAACCGCACGCGCAAGGATTATCTGGCCGATTTTATCATCGCCAAATCACCCAAAGTCGTCGGCGTCTACCGCCTTGTTATGAAAGCCGGTTCCGATAATTTCCGCCAGTCGTCGATCCAGGGCATCATGAAACGGCTCAAGGCGAAAGGCGTCGAGGTCATCGTGTATGAACCCGTGCTAGAGGACGATGAATTCTATCGGTCCCGCGTCGAACGCGATCTGGACGCGTTCAAATCGCAATCCGACATCATCATCGCCAACCGCATGACCGACGACATTCGCGATGTGTCGGACAAAGTCTTCACTCGCGACCTATTTGAATCGGACTAATTCAATGCCCACTGCCCTAGTCACCGGCGCTGCCGGATTTATCGGATCGTTCGTTTGCCGCACCTTGCTAGAGGAAGGCTGGCGCGTGATCGGGCTGGATTGCATGTCGGATTATTATGACGTCAGCCTAAAAGAACGCCGCGAAGACACCCTGCGTGCCTACGACAATTATCGGTCGGTGCATGATAAGGTTGAAACGCCTAACCTGTTGATGTCGTTGTTTGAACAGGAACGCCCTGACGCGGTGATCCACCTCGCAGCCCAAGCTGGCGTGCGCTATTCCATCGACAATCCACGCGCATACCTAGAAAGCAACATCGTCGGCACTTTTGAGCTGTTAGAGGCCGCCCGCGCGTTTCCGCCAAAACACATGCTGCTGGCGTCTACGTCGTCGGCTTATGGCGCGAATACCGAAATGCCATATGTTGAAACGCACAAGGCCGACCACCAGATGTCGTTCTATGCGGCGACCAAAAAATCGACCGAAAGCATGGCGCATTCCTATGCGCATTTGTTCGATCTGCCGATGACGATGTTCCGTTTCTTTACCGTCTACGGGCCTTGGGGTCGCCCCGATATGGCGCTGTTCAAATTCACCAAAGCGATTTTGGAAGGCAAACCAATCGACGTCTATAACTATGGCGATATGAAGCGTGACTTTACCTATGTCGAAGATCTGGTTCACGCAATCCGCTTGTTGATCGACGCCGTGCCTGTGCGCCCCGCAGATGGCATCGTGCCTGAAGGCGACAGCCTATCCCCCGTCGCCCCGTTCCGCGTGGTGAACATCGGCAACAACGACGCCGTCCAACTGACTGACTTTATCGAAGCAATCGAGGCCGCAACCGGCGCAACCGCCGAACGCAACCTGATGCCGATGCAGGCAGGCGATGTCCCAGCGACGTGGGCCGACGCCGATTTGCTGAAATCCCTGACGGGCTACGCCCCGAAAACATCCGTCCGCGAAGGCGTCGCCAATTTCGTCAGATGGTATCGGCAATATTTCGGAGTATAAAATGAAAGTAGCATTCGCTTCATCCAGTGGAGGCCACTGGGAACAGTTACTCTTGATAGCAAATGGCATCGAGGCAACTGAGAAACTGTTTATCTGCACTGACACAACACAAAATCACCGTGTTTCTCCCTACAACTTTCAAACGATCACAGATTGCAACCAAAAAACACCATTAAAAATTATAAAATGTCTCATCCAAAACATTTTTTTAATACGTAAAGAACGACCAGATCTAATTTTAAGTACAGGCGCAGCACCTGGCCTAGTAACAATTTTTGCAGCAAAAATATTAGGACATAAAAAGACAATTTGGGTAGATAGCATCGCGAATGCCGAAAGAATTTCACTGAGCGGTAGAATAGCTAAGCGAATAGCTTCAAGAACCTACACACAGTGGGAACACTTAAGATCAAATGACATCTTTTACTCTGGGTCGACAATATGATCTTCATAACCGTAGGAACGCAACTACCTTTCGATAGACTCATCAAAGGACTAGACCGCTTACCATACTTTTCCAGTCATGAAGCGTTAGCTCAGATTGGTACAGGAGCAACATATATCCCCCAAAATATCGACTATGAGAAAAACCTTTCTCAGCTAAAATTCCAGGAAGCATTCGAAATGGCGTCGGTCATAATTAGCCATTCTGGCATTGGCACTGTTTTGACAGCCCAACGACTCGGCAAACCACTAATAGTTTTTCCAAGAATGTCAGCTTTTAAGGAACACCGCAACGATCACCAAATCGCCACAACAAAGCAATTGGAAAGCATCCATGGAATTTATTGCACAAGAACAATCGACGAAATTGACGACCTTCTGAAGAAAAAACTACAAGCACCAAACAGCGAACAAAATAAAAGCTTAGAAAAACTGCAAAGGGACATTAACAACTATGCAAAGTAAGATACACATAGTGACCCCGCTGCGAGACGAAATTGAAAATATTGACTATCTTTACCAATCGATGTCATCGCAAAGCACAGAAATAGACACATGGGTGATAGTTGAAAATGGATCAACTGACGGTTCAAAAGAAAAACTCCAATCAAAAGAAAGACCACAAAATGTAAAAAATTTGATAATTCTGAACAAGGACTTTCCAAACAGGAACTATGCACTTGGAAGCAAATACGCCCAAGTAATCCAATGCGGCTTTGAGGAAATTTTCAAACTTCTCCCCTTGGATTCAAATGATCTCATTGGAATCAATGACGCTGATAGCTTTCCTGAACCAAATTATTACAAAAAGATCTCTATGGCATTTGACAAAGCGCCATCACTAGGTATCGCAAGCGGAAGATGTATCGACATCAATACGAACGAGTATTCAGCACATGCAAAAGATTGGGTCCTAGGAAGCTGTAGGCTGTGGAGATACAAATGCTTGAGGGAAGCAGGTTATATTATAGGCCCATCAGCAGACACATTATCGCTCGCGAAGGCACATATAAACGGTTGGGAAACTACTGTAATTCAAGACGTAGCATTCAGATCACGCGAAGTCGGCCAACGAGCTAAGCAAAACTACTATGGAAAGTCAGCCTATTTTCGCGGAAATACAGCTTTGTATGCAATTTTACGAACTGTGAAATTTGCATCTCGAGGAAAATTTGACAGCGCATTGCAATACAGCGCTGGGTATTTTGGAAGTGTGATACAAAGAGCTCCAAAGACTAGCGATCAAGAGATTAAACTATATTTTAGAAACTACTTGAAGAGAAAACTAACAAAGAGAACTTCCGGGATTTGAATTAAATGCTCACCCGAAACTTTCAAATTACGATACTGCTTATATCTGCAATTTTATGCCAGATCCTCAATAGCTATGCAGCGATATACATTTCATTCACCGCTGCACTAGTATTTGTCGCAGTCACAGAAAGTGAAAAACTAGAGTCGTACATCTTAATATCGATTATCACCTTTCTATCCATCGGGTTACTAAACATTTCAACCTATAGAAACTTTATATCTACCGATACTATAAAGATTTATTCTGCAGCCTTCACCTTGATGATCGCACCCAGATTACTGGCTCCCAAAAGCAAAAACAAATCCGCCGAATGGAGAACAAAACGCCTCTTTGCACCAATGATGTATACGCATATTGCAATTAGTTGGATCGCGCTTTTATACATCTATGCAACAATTGGACCAATTATCGTAAACCAAGACTTGCGCTTTCAAATCCCAACGTCCTTCGGCTACATTATCCGCTCATGTCAATTTATACCATTGTACCTGTTCGCAACAAGAAAGGCAAAGGATCGATTGAGTCATCAAGTTTCAATTTCAATCATCTCAATACTGCCAACAGCTTTAATTGCAAGCAGATCAACCATCTTTTTAGTTTTCTTATCTATTTTTCTCTTATGGTTACACCAAAACACAAAAACCAATAATTTGTCCACAACACTAAAACAGTCCTTAAAAAATATGTCTGGAGGCGCAATAGTCTTCTTGGCTGCAATCCTGTTCATTTCGGGAGGTTTCTATTTACGCCGCTCCTCAACAGTTGAATTACTAGACGGTTTAATATTCGTCGAGTTATTTATGGGAGATTATCCTAAGCTTTTAACAATACCACTCGCTCCATTTCACCAAGGCTTCAATGAGGCCGCTGCACTTACATCAAGGATTGTCGATTTTGGCTATTTCAATCACTTTACATCCACCCCTTTAATTTTGGCTGACTTTGATAACCTTCTCGGCCGAAGTGACATTTCGGCAGCACAGTACTTTGGAAACTTGATAGGCCGAGCACAGGCTGGTGGCCTGACACCTGGTATAGTAGGCAGCGTCCTTCTCGATTACCCTCAGTACTACCCAATAGTATTCCTAATTATAGGTCTGGTTTTATTGTTTTTTAAATATTTAACCGCAAAAGATCAAAGGTGGATGATTATATACATCATCTTCATCGTTAGTTTCATGCACTTGCTGTTACGTGGCTTCATCAAACCCGAATACCTCACCAATCTATTTATCGCAATTTGCTACATGTCACAGGTAAAAGTTTTCCAAAATGACTAAACCGGATCCGAAAAAAATCGGCCTTGAAGCGATAGTGACTGTACTGAATAGAGTATCAAATCCAATTTGCATATTTGTCAGCATAGCATTTTTGTCGCGAACACTTAGCCAGACGAATTTCGAAAATTTTCTTATTACATTTAGCATAAGCCAATGGGGACTTCTAATTGGGTTCCAGTGGATCAAAAATAGCATAGTAAAAACATTTAGATCGAGCAACTTTTTTTACTTAACCACCTATGCGTCTCTTGGTAGCTCATTGGTTGTTTCCACTTTCATCTTCACAACGCTAAAAATGGATTTCATAACATCCATCAGCGTCACTCTTTTCACATTATCAAATGGAATAATCTATATCACCGTAACAAGACGAAGAATTCAGGGAGAAATAGTTACACCTCAATCTTTTGAGCTTTCCGGCGTAGCAATCAGATGGACCCTCGGATGCCTTTGTGCAGAAATATTCCAAAATATCCATTCAATTTTCTTGGCCATGACACTAGTCAACGTGCTGACTATATTGCTCACATTTCGATCCAAGCTGAATATAAACCTGCCCCAAAATGCATACCAAGTTAAAAAATTTGTCGTATTGAGCATATCCCTTCTGGTAACTGACATTTCATCATCAACGATGTTATATTTAGATAGAATAGTTACGAAAGATGCGAGCTTGATAATCCATTCGACCATCGGCACTCAAGCAACAACAGTTATTTTCGGAGCGCTATTAGCAATGATCATCCCACGGATTGCTCTTAAAGCAACAATTGATACATCATGGCCGCGAAAACACGTTAATTATAGTTTGATCTTTCTTGCCTTTTCGATACCGTCGCTCTTTTTTATTTATATTTCGGGTCCAATCGCGCTAGATTTCATTGCCCCCGACATTGAACCAAACGCAGTGCGCTTGACATGGTATGCGGCTGCTCAATTGACGCACTTTGCCTTTACGCTTTTCGCGCTATATTTTGTTCTGAAACACCGCTCGTACATACCGGCCATAATCTACCTTTTCTGCTGTGCTTTGTATGTGACTTTAGTAAAATTTTATCCTGAATATATACAATCAAATTACCCTATTTTACGATTTTCGATACTGGCTCTTGCCGGGGTTACTTTATGGTTGATAAGACTAAAACGAAATCTCGACTAAATGCTCAAAAACTTAAGGCGAAGCTCGCACTTATGATACACAAGCCAATTTTCTCAAGTCATTTCTCGAGCCCACCTCCAATCCATCTGTACGCGCCAACTGCTTCGCTCTCAAGATATCAAAATCGGACGGTTTTAAAAATTGGTTTCTCAAAAATCTACTAATTTCACTACATAGAATTGACAATGTCAAAGGTGCTAAAATTGATACCATCAAGTTTCCGCATGCAACAAATATTGTTATAGGAAGAGGCTGCGTCGTAGGTAAGAACACCACAATTTTTCACAATAAGACATTAGAGGCTATTGAAAATCTGCACCCAAATCTAGTCGATAACTGTGTTATCTGCCCTCATTCAGTCATCTTGGGAAAAGTTGTTTTTCCTTCTGGAAGCTTTGTAAAAGCTGGGAGCTTTATAGCAAAAAAATAAATAGGTTAGAGCTGAATGATCACGTTCATCCCTTAAGTATTTCAAACTACAAAGACCTTGCCGCACCTCAGCTTTTATTTCATTTTGAAAAATACCTTACCTACCGTTCACCCTTCTAGGGTCAGGACTCATAACCAATAGATGACGGTTACTGCGAATGCGATTGCGGACAGTTAGACCTTTGGGCATCGGTCGTATCGGGTTGCGACCCGTCGCCAGTCTTTCAATCTGCCGAACATGATTTCGATACGATTGCGACGTTTGTACCTGCGCTTGTCGTACCGCACAGCTACGGCGCGGGACTTTCGGCCGGGGATGCATGGCCGAATTCCCTTGTCTTGCAGGGCTTCGCGGAACCAATCTGCATCATAGCCATGGTCTCCAAGTAGCCAGTCGACCTTTGGCAAGCTACTCAACAACGCCCGTGCGCCGATATAATCGCTGACCTGTCCGGCGGTGACAAAGAGCCTGATCGGTCGTCATTGGCTGTCACTGGCCGAATGAAGCTTCGTATTCATCCCACCTTTGGTCCGGCCGATCAGACGTCCACGCCCCCCTTTTTGACGCCCATGCTGGTCGCGGTGCGGTGAGCTTTCAAATAGGTGGCGTCGATCGTGACGGTCTTTTACTCGCCATGTTCGGCGGCCAGGGCCATCATGATATGGGCAAAAACACCTTTCTCGCTCCAACGCTTCCAGCGATTGTACAGGGTCTTGTGAGGACCATATTCCTTGGGCGCATCACGCCAGGGTAAACCATTGCGATTGATGAAGATAATGCCGCTGAGTACACGTCGATCATCCACGCGAGGTTTGCCATGGGACTTGGGAAAGTACGGGGCAAGACGGGCCATTTGCGCGTCATTCAGCCAATATAGGTTGCTCATATCACCGCTCAATTTTCGCCCGGTGAATCACGCCACAAGGAGGAAATCAATGGGTCCTGACCCTAGATCAATAGTCGTTGTGGATGTAAGGCTTTAAGTCCTTTTAGATGGCAATCGAACCATTCGAGAACCTACCAGTGCGTCAAATAAGCCCGCTCACTGACATCTGAACAAAGTCAATTGCAGAAGATTGCGCCCTTTCGCGTCGGCAAAAAGGGCGCATTTCCCTTGCTCTCCATTATTAAACGATCTTCATAACCGCTTTCGGCGCCTCCACTTCGATGCGCCATAAGTTGGTTCCTGCCCTTTTGCGGGCGGTTAGTTTGGCTCCGTTGTAGTTGACGCCCTTCAATTTCGACATGAGCGCGGCTACGCTTCGGACCGACAGCGACGGATCAGAGTCCGAGATTTCACGGCACAAGCGTTCCAGCATCTCATCAGCGAAGATTGCTGTGCGGACTTGATCGGCCGTGAAATCGTCTGGGCCGAATTTTTCGGCCAAGGAGAACAGGAACGAATGATAGGTTTCGACTTCGGATGCATCACTGATTGCCTGTTTGAACAGGTCCAGCGGATCGCAAAGGCCCAGCTCGGGAATTTCCCGCGACAGCCGCAGGATCGGGTCCCTAACCATACGTGTCCAGCCTTCGAACGATCCCAAAGTTCCGGACAACGCTTTGTCCGGACGAGCCGCGACCGCAATCGACAATGCCGCCGAGATGATGTCTGCGCGCATGCGTTTAGCCTCGCCCTGCGGCGTGAAACCGAAATCTGCGGTGATGTGATCGTCGCAAGCTGGCAAGAGTTCGACCAACAGATACCGACGGTTCATCCCGCGGGGAAACGTCATGTTCACCCCATTTGCAATCAATAGCGCGGTATTACGGATCGAACCTCCTGTCCGGCTTTCGCCCAGAATGCGGTCTGACCAAATCGGCGACGCGATAAAGCTGGTCAGCACCTCGTTCCGGAAATTGCCGTCCATGTTGTCATAGATAATCACCGGATTTTGTTCGAGCAGATCCGCGTGCAGCAGTTTGCGCATCTCCGCGCTGCCAGATCTTTCCACGCTCTTCATACGGGGCAATTCGCCAGTCGCCAGCACGCCAAGCGCCTGCGCGATGAACGATTTACCCACGCCAACTTCGGGACTGCTGACGGCGATCATCGGTGCGGTATCTAACGCCGGACGCAAAACGGCCGTCATCACAGCGGCAAGAAGCGCTGTACGCCCCAACACCTTGTCCGGAAAATGATAGGCGCGAAATGGTGTCAGGCAGGTTTCGACCGCCGCTTTCATTGCGGGCGCGTCGAACGAGCGAGAAATCTCGGGCACCGCGTCGGTCCCGTTGAAAATAAACACGCCTGTTTTGTCATCATAGCCAGCATCGGCAATCAGGGTTCCATCCAAGCGGCACAGTGGATGGTCCGACGTGCCCGCTAAGTTCGGCAATTTGCCGTCACATAACGTTTCGACCTGCAACAGCAACCGACGCGGAATGTCGATGGATTTGCGCGCGGGACCTTTCTTGGTCATCTCGTATTTGAATGGCGCGACGATCCGCGACAGGTCATAGTCCAAACGTTCCGTCCGGACAGGTTTGAATTGCTGACCATTGCGGCACACCGTCGTCGATCCTGACGTGTAATACAGACCAGTGGCCCTCAACGCCTCGACACAGCGATCGACAAAACCGGCAGGGTTGTCAGGCGTAAATTCAATCTGGATACGCTCGATCGTGTTTTCGGACATCCCGCGCACCAATGCGTAAGTCGCGCCGCCATGAGCCTGCGAAACCAATTTAGGCGCCCTGCCCTTAAGGAACAACACACCGACGCTTTTGTAATCGCAGTACTCTGGCTCTAGCGGGTCCAACGTCGTGCGATTGTGATATGTGTCCGGGTTTTCCAGCACGTCCCGAACCGTTACGACTTCCGCTTCGTAGGTTTTGGGATCGACGACATGCAGTTCGAACTCTCCGGACAACTCCAGCTGATCGGCTGCGCGGACCAGCATTTGATCCGCGACATCTGCGGTCAAACCGTGCTTGCGCATGATTTCATCGCGGCGTTCCGCCAACCAGATTTTGCGCTGCGTAGCTGCGTCCTCTGTAGCCGCCCTTGCTGCCTCATCTTCGCGCTTTTTCGCTTCGGCCTTTGATGCCTCTTCGACCATGACAGAGGCAACGTTCAAAAAATCATCGATCATCGCACCCATCACACGACCTCCGGCTGGCCGCGGCGCTGGATCAAATGGGGGCCCGTACTCGCCCCCGCTGCAAAATCCAGGCGGCTGGGCTGATAGACGCTTTTGTCAAAAATCGTCCGTTTCAGGATACTGCCCGATTTGCTAATGGCGATATACCCATGACCCGCTGCCCAACACCGCACCCATAGATGTTCGGCAAACTCCGGTATCTGCTTTGCATCTGTCACGGGAACATAGAACCTTTGCCCCCGCAGACCTGACATTTCAGTGCCATCGTCTGTATAGATCATGCTACTGGATGACGGATACCACAGCATGGGCACATCCTTGAGTTCAGGCGCAACGCCGCGGATCAAGTTGATCGCCTCGGCCTTAGACAATGCCGACGCGTCTTTGGGTGGATCAATGTCGATCATGAAAATGCCGGGACCGTCAGGCCATTCGAAATGGTCGTTGATCCGCGCGATACGCCCCTCCCGCTGTTCAACGGGCAGCGCCTCATACACTGCGCGGGTCACGACCATGCCCATTTCTGCACCTTTGGGCAGGCCATAGGACAGGGCCTGATTGGTACGCAATGAAGCGATATGGTCACCGAATTCAGAGATGTTTGCACATTCATCCACCACATACATGCCGCGCGTCATGTAACCACCAGCCTTGGTCACCAGCGCCCCGTCCTGCAGGGTGATATGCTTTGTCAGCCGCTTCGGGGCTTCGCTCGTAAATGTCGTGAACCTGATCGTCATTCCAGTACCTTCGTTGTTCGATTTGAAACAAATGAAGGTCGCGCGAACACGCATTACAAACTGTTTTTTCGGCGAAACTGCGAAAATCTTAGGAAATAAAATATCAGGTCTTTGATTTATCGAACCAATTCGATCTGACAACAATTCAGTTAATTTTGCTAACATCTCCAGATCCTATATCGGAGATGAATTTGGGATAATTTATTTCCTAAATCTGATGGTAGTATTGTAGTGATGTACCGATTGGAACGTATAGAAACAAAGCAGAAAACCAGGTGACGTTTTCCCGAAAAAGGCGGCCATCGGTGCAACGCCACACCAGCATCCTGAATGACTGTTGTTGCAATACGCAACAAAGCCCGCAGCGGTAGATCGTTCCGCAATGCCTCTTGCGTTAACGCACGGACCAAATCCTCGGGTGATCCGATCGGTTCGTACCAATGCGCGACACAGGTTCCGCAAGCCGGACAAGATTACCGGTCTTGCGCCGCATCACCATCCCTAAGGAATCTACCAGTAAATCATCGTCGTCGCCCGACCCTGCCATCAGGTCCTGCGGCTCATAATAGGTCATTGAACCACCCCCAGAACGCTGTGGTGATTTCAAAACAGATGCTGCCGACCTCGTACAAGTCAGTCGCAGATTTTAGCAGTTTTGCAGAATATCGGATGGGCGCCACAAGGCGCTGAACACGAAAAACAGTCATGGAATACCTTCATATATCGCGAAAAACGAACAGAGTGTGCGTTACGCGGATATGAGGGCCTGTCTTTGCATAATCGTTTAATAATGGCTCGCGATTTCTATTTCAACTCAATCGCCGACATTTTTTGCCAGAGATAGTGTTTTGCACTTTCACCACCCCGATCGACACTGATTTCGAAAAGGAACCGTGGGAACCAGAAAAGTTGGGGAATTGTCTTGCATTCGCAAATCAAAACTCCTCTATCTGATCAGTTTCGGAAAAAACGCGACAAAGGCCATAATGATCAATCCCCCCCAAAAGCTGTATTTCGATGCAGCCCCCTATTTGCAGGGGGTGTATTCGGGATGGTGACAGCAGGGGAAATCACCGCAGCGCAGTTAGAACGCGCATTGGTCACTATCGCAGAGCTGGCGTTGGAAAACGAAGCCTACCTGCCGATTTTCGAACGACTAAACAACGAACTCTCTGCCATGCGTGCAAAGCGCGATCTGCTTGCGCAAGCGCGGCGTATCGTTGATGCACACCGACCAGCGATCACTTCAGATAGTCTGGAACCGGAAATGCAATAGCCTGCATGATCGCGGCGCGCTGTTCTAACTGCATTTCATCCCCGTACCATTCGCGACCACGGATATTGGTAACAGAATGGCCCATCAGCTCACCGCGGTCATCCGACTGCACTTCGACGCTCTTCAATCGGCTTTCGAACGTATGCCGCAAACCGCCCACTGTAATACCGCGGGGCAACAATCCATTTTTGCGCAGCGTTTTATGCACCCCATTGCTGTAGCTCGTTTTGCCGCGATAACGCGGAAACCCATTCGGGTTTCGTTTGGCCGCCGCGAGCGCCACGCCAAACAACGGCACCAATCTCGCGGAATGCTTGTTCTTGATCTGGCGCACTCCCTCTTCGTTTTTGATGACGATGTGGGGGATGGGCGCATCTAACTGAAACGCGGACGCTGGCAGGTCGTAGATTTCGCTTTGGCGACAACCTGTTTCAATGCTGATTAACAGAATGTCGCGCGCTTCGGTATTCAAGCAATCCAGCGCGCCATTTGCGAACCATTTTTCCAAAATGAATGCTACAGGCACTTCGTCCTTGCGCGTGCTTTTTTTGTGTCGATCAGTCAGATTAACGCCGTTGTAGATACGCGGAGGATCCTCGACCCCCAAATCGTCATAATAGCGTGACAACATCCCGGACATGTTCGTAAAATCTTTGTTGGCCGTTTCGATATCCAACCCGCGCTGTTTGATGCGCTCCTGCCAATACCGGCGGTGCAACAGCACGTCAGCACGCGTTAATTGCGCTACCGGTTTGTCACCGCCTATCGCCGCCACTAGGTTCTTAACCGCGCGTTTGCGTGGATTACGCCAGGCCTTCAACTGAGCATCGTTTTTGAACCGATTTTCATGCGCGGACAGGTCTTCAACGTGATCTACCAGCTGTGAAAGTAATAACTGTGGCTCTGATACTGTTCCCAGCGTTGCCGCTGCCACATTTGCATCGACATGACCATTCGACTGAATGGCGGCCTCTACCCGTTTTAGCAAATCGACCAGTGGCAGGTCGGCGACCTCGGCCACGGGCAGATATTGAAAACCTTTGTTTGCGCAAATACGTTGGGCGGCCTTAAACCGAACATCGGCATCGTCAGAACGGCCATCTTTCAGAGCCTGCCAGCCCTCCAACAAATTGTCCCACACCTGCGCGGCCTTTTCGGCGGCAAGCTTTTTGGAGTCGGTCCTTAGACTAAGAGTAAGTAAACGGCGCGGTTCAACATCATGAAAATCGGTCGGAACGCGGCGCACTAAATGCCACGTCGATCCGCGTTTCTTCAAACCTTTCATACCGCCCCCAGCCCATTGGTGTCAGCGATATGTATAGCAAAATGTATAGCAAAACAACGGCGGCGATTTTCCCGAATGCACAAACAAGAGCGAAACTCCCTTATTTACAAGGGTAAACACCAAATTTTCGACTTTGGAAATGGCGGAGGAGGTGGGATTCGAACCCACGGTACGCTTCCACGTACGTCGGTTTTCAAGACCGGTGCATTAAACCACTCTGCCACTCCTCCGACCGTTCGGTGTGCATAAATAGCCCGCTGCGATTCTAAAAGAGGAAAACCGCCGACTGAGATGCGCGGAGGCTTCAAAAACGGTATTCTCACCGCTAAGGTGTCCCTGAAAAACAAAGCAGTCGCGGTTTTCAACGTTCAGGCAGACGGAAAATCGTTTCAAAATAAGGGGCATAAGCAATGGCAGGCATTCAGAGCATGTTACGCAACAGCGTGATTGGTGCGGTCGTCATGGTGGCGTTAGTAGGATGCGATGAAACCGGCACGTTTCAAATGCCGCAATTCGGCGGTGCCGAAGCGCAAATAGAAGACAGCGGTCAATCTGTTCAGCTGGTCGAACGCGATGTCGAAGCGCCGGACGTGTTTCAGGTGACAGAATCCGGCCTGTGGGATGGTCGCCCATCTTTGGGCGGGGTTTGGGTTGCCCACCCAGATGTTGCCGAACCAGAGCGCGTGATCATTCGCAACCAGTCCAACGGAAAATTCGTGATCGGTGCCCTATTCCGACGCGAACGTGCACAGCCCGGCCCTGCGTTGCAGGTATCGTCGGACGCTGCGCTGGCCCTTGATCTACTTGCCGGTTCGCCAACACCGCTACAGGTCACCGCACTGCGCCGCGAAGAGGCCCCAGTCGAAGCCCCCGCCCCAATCGCGAATTTCGACGAAGCCGAAGCGTTAGAAGCCCCAGCCGTCGAAACGATGGCATTGGATCCGATCGCCTCTGCCGAAGCGGCAATCGCAAATGCCGAGGCAGAACAGGCATCGACGCCCCCTGCCCCTGTCAGCAGCAGCTTGACCAAACCATTTATTCAAATCGGTATTTTCTCGGTCAAAGAAAATGCTGACCGCACTGCCCAACTGTTGTTATCCAACGGGATCACACCATCCGTCCTGACGGGCGAAACATCGGGGCGTGCGTTTTGGCGCGTGGTTGTTGGCCCATCGCAAACCAGCGACGAACGTAGTGCAATGCTAAACCGTATCAAAGGGTTGGGGTTCGAAGACGCCTACCCTGTCACGAACTAAGAGGTCCCAATGTTCCGCATTCTTTCCCGACTGCTGACCGCGCTGACCTTTGGCGTATTCGCAGTTTCTGCCCAAGCGCAGGCATTCGAGACGCCAGCGCGCGCCGCATATGTCTATGACGTATCGACAGGCACGGTCCTGCTGTCGAAAAATGCGCAAACCGCGCTGCCCCCTGCGTCAATGTCGAAACTGATGACCATCTACATGGCGTTCGAGGCAATCGCAGACGGCCGGCTTAGCATCGACGACGAACTGCTCGTGTCTCAGCACGCGATGGATTACCAAGGGTCGTCCATGTTTCTGCGCGCAGGCGAACGGGTCCGCGTCGAAGACCTCATTCGCGGCGTGATCGTATTGTCAGGCAATGACGCAAGCGCGGTTCTGGCCGAAAATTTGTCGCCAGACGGCACCGAGGCAGGCTTTGCCCAGATGATGACGACCCGCGCCCAGCAAATGGGCATGCTAAATTCGACGTTTGCCAACTCTAACGGCTGGCCGCACCCGATGCAGCGCATGTCCGTCGAAGATTTGGGTATCCTTGCCAACGCCATCATTCGCGATTTCCCGACCTTTTATCCAATTTTCGCCGAAGAAAGCTTTGCCTTTGACGGTCGCGTTCCATCGAACAGCCAAAACCGCAACCCGATCTTGGGGTTGGGCCTAGGCGCAGACGGTCTGAAAACCGGCCACACTCAAGAAGCAGGGTACGGGTTGGTCGGATCCGCAAAACAAGGCGATCGCCGCGTGATTTTCGTCGTGACAGGTTTGGATAGCGCCGCATCGCGCGCAGAGGAATCCGAACGCATCCTGAACTGGGCCTTTCGCCAATTCGCGCAAAAGGACGTCATCGCAGCAGGTACGCGCGTCGCCGAAGCCGATGTGTGGATGGGCCAATCCGAAACGGTTGGCCTGACCGTGGCAGAAGATGTTTCCATGCTGATCCCTATCCTGAACCAGGGTCAGGTCGAAGGTGACTTGGAATTCAGCGCACCGCTAGAGGCGCCAATCGTCGCTGGACAAGAAGTCGGCGAACTGGTGATCAAACTGGACAACCTACCCGAACACCGCATCCCGTTGATCGCGGAATCCGATGTGGCGCGTGGCGGTTTCACGACCCGCGTGAAAACGGCTGCTCTGGTTCTTTTGGATAAAATAGTGCAAGACCCAACAGACGCTTCTGCCGACAATTCCTAAGGCCCGACTATGACCGGACAATTGATCACATTCGAAGGGATCGACGGGTCCGGAAAATCGACCCAAGCCCGCATGCTGGTCGAACGCCTGCGCGCCAAAGGATACGACGTGATCCACACCCGCGAACCGGGCGGCAGCACAGGCGCCGAAGAAATCCGCGCTCTGATCCTGAACGGGGACGCGGATCGTTGGTCGGCGGAAACCGAAATCCTGCTATTTACTGCTGCCCGCCGTGACCATCTGGAAAAAACGATCCTTCCGGCCATCGAGGCCGGTCAGATCGTGGTCTGCGACCGTTTCGCGGATAGCACCCGTGTCTATCAAGGGGCCACCCGTGGGGATTTGCGTCCCATGGTCGACAAATTGCACGATTTGATGATCGGGCGCGAACCTGACCTGACCTTTATCATCGATATGGACCCAGAAATCGCACTAAACCGCGGATTGGCCCGCGTGGGTGCCGAAGAACGGTTTGAAAACATGGGTCTGGGTTTTCAAGAAACGGTGCGCCACGGGTTCCTATCGATCGCACATAGCGCCAAAGACCGCTGCGTAATTGTTGACGGAAACCGCACACCTGAACAGGTCAGCGCCGAAATCCTAGCCATATTCGAGGACCGCGCATGAGCGACGACGCTCTGCCAGAACCGGATCGGATCGAAGGCGCCCCGCATCCGCGTGAAACAGCACGTTTGATCGGACAGGCCCGCGCCGAAGAGGCGTTTCTAGAGGCCTATAATTCCGGCCGCCTACATTCGGGATGGATGATCACCGGCCCCAAAGGCATCGGCAAAGCCACGCTCGCCTATAAAATCGCAGCCTTTTTGTTGGCCGAACAGCCCGAAGGCGAAGTTGGCCTGTTTGGTGACGCCCCGCCCCTGCCGACGACGTTGGACATTGGCGACGATCATCCAGACATGCGCCTGATCCGCGCGGGCAGCCACCCGCGCCTGACCATTGTGCGCCGCCCCGTGGATGAAAAGACCGGCAAGCTAAAGACAGAAATCACAGCCGACCCTGTGCGTGATCTGAAAAAATTCTTTCACATGTCATCAGCAGACGGCGGCCGCCGCGTGGTAATCGTGGACGCAGCCGATGAAATGAATGTCACAGCCGCGAACTCGATCCTGAAAGAGCTGGAAGAGCCGCCCGCTCGCACCACGATCCTGCTGCTATCACACCAGCCGTCGAAATTATTGCCAACCATCAGATCCCGTTGCCGCGAACTGCGCTGCACAACGTTGAACGCGGACGACATGAACGATGCACTGGCCCAAGCGGACATCCATGTGGACGAAACCGAAAGCCTAGCCACGTTATCAGGCGGGTCCGTCGGCGAAGCGATCCGTTTGGTCAATCACGACGGCCTGCAATTGTATCGCGAACTGGTCCACCTGTTTGACCGCCTGCCCACCGTTGACCGCAGCGCTGCATTAAAACTGGCCGAAAGCTGCACGGGAAAAGCCGCCGAGGTGCGGTTTGAAATGACGCTGGACCTGATTGACCTTTTCCTAGCCCGCACCGCCCGCGCGGGCCTGCTGGGCGAACCCAATTCCCAAGGCGCAAACGGCGAAGCCCGCCTGTTGGCCCGTCTGTCGCCCCACGATCGGGCGGCGCGAAAATGGGCCGATCTGCAACAGCAACTTAGCCTCAAGGTCCGTCGCGGACGGGCGGTGAACCTTGACCCTGCTGCATTGATCCTAGATATGATTTTCAAGATCGAAGAAACGGCGCGCAGCACCGCCGCAACCTGAGGCACCCATGACCGCAGCCATCGTAGATAGCCATTGCCACCTAGACTTTCCCGACTTTGACGAAGAACGCGCCGATGTGATCCAGCGCGCCGTCGATGCGGGCGTCGAACGCATGGTGACGATCTGCACCAAACTGCACAACGAACCAAAGGTCCGCGAAATCGCCGAAACCTTTGACCCTGTCTTTTACGCCGTCGGCATCCATCCAATGAGCGCCGCCGATCAGCCTTTGGTCAGCGTTGATCAGCTGGTGGCATACGCCAAACACCCGAAAATGGTGGGCATTGGCGAAACGGGTCTGGATTACCACTACACCCCCGACAGCGCCGACATTCAGAAAAAGTCGCTGCGCATTCACATCGATGCCGCCCGCGAAACGGGTTTGCCGCTGATCATCCACAGCCGTAACGCGGATGACGACATGGCCCAAATTCTGCGCGAAGGCATGGATAACGGCGCCTATACATGCGTCATGCATTGCTATTCGTCGGGGCCCGAACTGGCCCGCGCGGCGCTGGACATGGGATTTTACCTGTCGATGTCGGGCATCGCGACCTTCCCAAAATCCCAAGAGGTCCGCGATATTTTCGCAGCCGCCCCGCTGGACCGCATTCTGGTGGAAACCGATAGCCCCTACCTTGCCCCCAAACCGTTCCGCGGCAAACGCAACGAACCAGGCTACACCATCCACACGGCCCAAGTCGGTGCGGATGTGTTCGGCATGACCTATGATGATTTTGCGGCGGCAACGACCGCGAACTTTGACCGACTATTTACAAAGGCACATCTGTAATGGCGCGACTGGATATCACCATTCTGGGCTGCGGATCGTCGGGCGGCGTGCCGCGTATCGGCGGCAACTGGGGTGACTGCGATCCATCAAACCCGAAAAACCGCCGCCGCCGTTGTTCCATTCTGGTCGAACGGACGGAAGGCGACGCCGTTACCCGCGTGTTGATCGACACGTCGCCCGATATGAAGGATCAGTTGGTTGACGCAGGCGCGGGCACGTTGGACGGGGTCGTGTTCACGCACGCCCATGCGGATCACACCCACGGGTTGGATGACCTGCGTCAGGTGGTTTTCAACACGCGCCAGCGGCTACAGGTTTGGGCGGATGGCGATACATCCGAAAGCCTTCTGTCGCGGTTCGGCTATGCCTTTGTCCAACCCAAAGGATCGCCTTACCCGCCCATTTTGGAACTGAACTACATCGACGGCGATGTGACCGTTCCCGGCGCTGGCGGCGATATCGTTCTGACCCCGTTCCGCGTGAACCACGGATCGATTGACGCGCTGGGGTTCCGGATTGGCGATGTGGCCTATCTGCCTGATGTCGCGACGATGTATGATGACGCGTGGGACAGCCTGAACGATCTGGACTGCTGGATTGTCGACGCCCTGCGCCGTGATCCGCACCCAACCCATTCGCATCTGGCGCAGACGCTGGAATGGATCGACCGCGTACAGCCAAAACAGGCCGTATTGACCAACATGCATATCGACCTTGATTATGAAACGGTTGCAGCAGAAACGCCTGACCATATTATCCCAGCTTATGACGGCCTAAAGCTGTCGTTTACTATTTAATGTCCGGCGGGCTCCGCCGAAGGAGCCCAACATGGCCACCCTGTTACAGGTCGTTTTACCTGTCTTTATCGTAATCGCCTTTGGCTATGCCGCTGCGTGGCGCGAATATTTCAGCAAAGCCGCCGTTGATGCGCTGATGACCTTTGCCCAAGGGTTCGCCATCCCGATGCTGCTGTTTCGGTCGATGACCCAATTGGATCTGGCCGCCAGCTTTGACCCTGCGCTGTGGGGCGCGTTTTACACGGGCGCTTTGTCCGGTTTCGCCGCCGGTATTTTGGGCGCGCGGTTCCTGTTCAAACGTGATTGGGAAGACTGCATTGCCATCGGGTTTATCGGACTGTTTTCCAATTCGCTGTTGCTGGGTCTGCCGATCACCGAACGCGCCTATGGCGCAGACGCGCTGGCCGCGAACTATGCCATCATCGCGATCCATTCGCCGTTCTGCTATGCCGTTGGCATCACCGCGATGGAGATCGTCAAAAATCGCGGCGGATCACTGGCCAAACTGCCGGGTAAAGTGGCCAACGCCATGCTGCACAACGCGCTGATCGTGGGCATTCTGGCGGGTATCGCGGTGAATGTGACCAACCTGCCCCTGCCGACCGTATTTACCGAAGCCGTCGATCTGATGGCCCGCGCGGCGCTGCCGACGGCTCTGTTCGGGTTGGGCGGCGTTCTGTATCGCTACAAACCCGAAGGCGACATGCTGACCGTGGCCTATATCGTTGGCGTGTCCCTAATCGTCCACCCAGTAGTCGTCTACGTGATGGGCGGCGCATTTAACCTGCCGACCGACAGTTTCCGTTCCGCTGTGGTCACCGCGGCAATGGCACCGGGCGTGAATGCGTTCCTATTCGCATCCATGTACGGCCATGCCCAAAGGGTTGCCGCCTCTGCCGTGTTGATCGGCACGGCCGCAACGGTCGTCACGGCGTCCATCTGGTTGACAATCCTACCATAGAAAAAGGCGGCCAATGGCCGCCTTTCTTTTAACCCGGGCTCATCCCGCGGAGCCGTTCAGACCGCCGCCGCAGAATTTCCAGCGTTGTCAGCAAACAGATTGAGATAAAGACCAAGATCGTTGCCACTGCCAAAATGGTTGGGCTGATCTGTTCACGCAGGCCCGTAAACATCTGCCAAGGCAGCGTTTTCTGCTGGGCCGATCCGACGAACAGCACCACGACGACTTCGTCAAACGATGTGATGAAGGCAAACAGGCCACCCGAAATAACACCGGGCAAAATCAGCGGCATTTGCACACGGAAAAATGTGGTCACTGGGTTTGCGCCCATCATCGCCGACGCGCGGGTCAGGGATTTGTCGAAACCCACCAGCGTTGCGGTCACGGTGATGATCACGAACGGAATGCCTAATGCCGCATGCGCCAGAACCACGCCCGCGTATGTCCCCGTCAGGGTGAATGGCAGGTACACTTTGCCAAATGGCGTTGGGATGTATGGGTTCGAGTAGAAGAAATACATGCCCGTTGCCGAAATGATCAGCGGTACGATCATCGGGGAAATCATGATCGCCATGATCGCGCGGCGACCCGGCACGTGGGACTGCGACAGACCGATCGCTGCCAACGTACCCAAAGATACCGAAATCAGCGTCGCAATCGGAGCGATCTTGAGCGAGTTGCTAAGCGCCAATTGCCAATCAGAATTCGTCAGGAAATCCTGATAGTGCTTTAGCGAATAACCCTCTGGGTCCAAACGCAGCATTTCAGGCGTAAAGGTAAAGAAATCCTGCGCGTTGAACGACAGCGGAATGATCACAAGGATCGGCGCGATCAAGAAGAAAAAGATCAGCCCGCAGATCACGCGGTAGCTATAGAACCACGCGCGTTGACCTGTGCTTGCATATGGGGGGAGTGCGGACATGTCTTTTAGCCTCCGAGTTTCACGTTATCGATGCCGACAAGACGGTCATAGAGCCAGTACAGCGCCAGAACGAGCACCAGCAGGATGCTGCCCAGTGCCGCCGCCAGACCCCAGTTCAAAGAACTAGAGATGTGGTAGGCAATACGGTTCGAAATGAATACGCCCTTGGTACCGCCGACAAGTTCGGGGGTGATGTAGTAACCAATCGCTAGGATGAACACGAGGATCGACCCTGCCCCGATACCTGGAATGGAGTTCGGGAAATAGACGCGCCAGAACGCCGTCCAATCGGTTGCGCCCATGGATTTCGCCGCACGCACGTAAGACGGGTTGATCGTTTTCATCACCGAATACAGCGGCAGGATCATGAACGGCAGCAGGATATGCGTCATCGCGATGATCGTACCGGTTGCGTTGTTGATCAGCTCTAGTCGGTTATCGTCCGATATGATCCCGATCCACACAAGGATGTCGTTAATAACACCCTGATTTTGCAGCAGAACTTTCCACGCGGATGTACGGACCAACAGCGATGTCCAGAACGGCAGTAGCACAAGGATCATCAGAACGTTCGCGCTGCGCAGTGGTAGGTTCGCCAGCAGATAGGCGATCGGATAGCCCAGCAAAATACAGCTGCCCGTGATCAGGATCGACAAAACGATCGTGCGGACGAACAGAGTGATGTAGATGCGTTCGTCTTCGGGGCGGGTTTCAACGCCATCAGGCGTTAGCTGCAAATCGACCGAGTTCAGGAAATACCCCGATGTGTAATTGCCGCCATAGGTTTTGATGGTTGCCCAAACCTCTGGGTCGGCCCAGCCGTCGTTTGCGTCGATGAACTGTTCGCTGATTACGACAGGTTCCCATGCCGATACGTCCACGGCAGGCATCGCAGCCGCCGCATTGCCGTTCATCAGATCGCGATACAGTGCGGTGTAGACGAAATCGGCGGGGTCTTCTTCGGCGGGAATGTCGTTGTTTTCTTCGACTGTTAGCAATGCCCATGCGTCATAGGCGTCGGTGGTCAGTGGCAGCGACGAACGCACCGCGTCATCAGCCATCCACGCAGCCCATTGCGCAGGATCGGCATAGGCCGCATCCGCATCGGTAAAGCCATCGGTATATGCGTCGGTATCGAAACGGCCCACTTTGCGGCCCGTCGAACGGAACATCGACGAAATACCCGTTTTTTCATAGTTCAAACGCGATCCCAAACGGGTGTGCGATTTGTATTCTTCGGCAATGGCAAGGTCAGTGTAAAAAGATGCGAACACCTCTTCTGACGGCGCAGTGCCGGTTTCTGGGTCCCACTCCTCTAGCGCTTCGATTGTGCGCGGGATGGTGTCTGGAACGATCTGGTTTTCGACCGACCGCAAAAGCATGTCAAAGATCGGCGCGATAAAGCTGATCAGGATGAACAGCAAAAGCGGCGCAATCAGCATCAGCGCGCGGATTTTCTGTCTGCGCAATGCACGGTTCAAACTGGATTTGAGCGATTTACCGTCGGCTGTTTGAATCAGCTCGGCGCTCTGGGTCTGGTCTGTCATGAAATGGTCCTGTCCGGTGACCATGCCCCCCGCGTTCAGGGGGCATGGTGTATTCGTTACAAACCCGAAAGGTTTGTCAGGTCAGATTATTGTGCCAGCCACGCCTGGAATTTTGCATCCAGATCGTCGCGGTAATCAGCCCAGAAATCGTACTGTGTTACGAATACGTTCTGCGAGTTCGCAGGGTCGGTTGGCATGTGTGGCGCCATTTCGATGCCCAGAGTTGCGTGGGTACCAACCAGTGGTGCCGACGATGCGCGTGCAGGACCATACGAAATGTATGCAGCCTGATCAGCCAGACGCTGGGTGTCGGTTGCAAAGTTCAGGAAGTCCATGACGCGTGCCAGACGGTCTTCTGGTAGGTCGGCAGGGATCACCCAACCGTCAAAGTCCAGCATCTGTGCGTCCCACAGCATGCCGATTGGCTGGCCTTGCTCTGCGATCGCAGCGAACAGACGACCGTTATAGGTCGAACCCATCACGATTTCGCCATCAGCCAACAGCTGTGGAGTTTCCGCAGCAGCAGTCCACCAGATCACGTCGTCTTTGATGGTGTCCAGTTTTGCGAACGCTTGGTCCTGACCTTCTTCGGTTGCCAGAACGTCATAGATTTCGTCTTTGGCAACGCCGTCACACAGCAGTGCCCATTCCATGTTTGCCAGCGGGCGTTTGTTCAGCGCGCGTTTGCCTGGGTATGCGTCGGTGTCGAAAATCGCACAGATGGATTCAGGCGCAGTGTCGCCAACCATGTCGGTGCGGTAACCAACAGTGGTCGAGAATACGATCTGCGGGATAAAGCAATCCGAAATGATCGAGTCGCCAAAGTCGTCCGATGCGGACGAACCGTCAGCGCCTGCTGCCAGCATTTCGTCGTGGTCGATTTCCATCGCCAGACCTTCGTCACACAGACGGATTGCGTCAGCGGCTTCTACGTCGACCAGATCCCAGGTGATGTTGCCGGATTCTGCCATCGCGCGCAGTTTCGCAACTGCCTCGGCCGAGGATTCATCCCAAACGATCGACACGCCGTCGTTCATCGCCAGATATGGGTCCGAATAGGCGTTGATCTGCGACGACTGGTACGCGCCGCCCCAGGATACCAGGGTCATGTCGGATGCCATGTGGCCTTCGGCCATTGCGGCGCCCGCAGCAACGGTCAGAGCCGAAGTCGCAAGTAGGGTTTTTGTTAGTTTCATAATCATAACTCCCGTAAAGATCCCGGTTGATTTATTTGCGCCGCCCCTCCCGGGTAAGAACGGTGCGTTTTGATACGCAAAGGACGCCTGATTAGGCGTCCAAAGCGTGGCAATCGTCCGCAAGCCAACCAATTTCGATCTGTTGTCCGCGCTGTAGGCGAACCTGATCGGGGGCGTTACGGGTTTTAATGACGAATTCGTCGGTTCCCGCAACGCGCAGGCGCGTGCGGAAAATGTCGCCCATATAGATGAACTCCAACACTTCAGCTTTGAGCGTGTGGGCGTCTGGGGATAAGCGATCTTTGTTGATCTCGACGCGTTCTGGGCGGATCGACACTTTGGTCCGGTCGCCAACTGCGCTGACGTTGACCGCGCGGGCGTCGATCAGGTCACCGCTGTCCAAACGGACGGTGCAGCGTTCGCCGGACAGCGTTTCAACTTTACCCGTCAGCGTGTTGTTTTCACCAATGAATTGCGCAACGAAACTGTTTTCTGGCGATTCATATAGCGCGTCAGGCGGGGCCAACTGTTGAATGCGGCCATCGTTGAACACGGCAACGCGGTCGGACATAGTCAACGCTTCGGTCTGGTCGTGGGTCACGTAAACGGTCGTGATGCCCAGTTCATGCGCCAGACGGGTGATTTCGAACTGCATATGTTCGCGCAGCTGTTTGTCCAGCGCGCCCAGCGGTTCGTCCATCAGCACCAATTCAGGCTGGAACACCAGCGCGCGTGCCAGCGCGATACGCTGTTGCTGACCACCCGATAGCTGTGCAGGACGGCGCCCACCGAATTGGCCCATCTGAACCATATCCAATGCACGCTTTACCTTTTCTTCGCGTTCCGATTTGCCCAGTTTCCGGACTTCCAACGGAAAGGCCAGATTTTCGGCAACCGTCATATGCGGGAACAAGGCGTAGTTCTGAAACACCATCCCGATGCCGCGTTTATGCGGCGGGATGTTGTTGATCGACGTGCCCCCGATGCGGATGTCACCATGCGTTGCGGTTTCAAAACCAGCCAGCATCATCAGACACGTGGTTTTACCCGAACCCGAAGGCCCAAGCATGGTCAGAAATTCGCCCTTGGGCATGGTCAGGTTGAGATCTTTGACGACGAGCGTTTCGCCATCATAACTTTTCTGTACGCGTTCGAATTCGACGAACGCTTTGTCCGTTGCGCTTGCGGCCAAAACGGCACTCCCTGATGTTTACGGCAGTTTGCCCGCCTGTTCTCATCAAACTAAAGCCGCCGTTCAGGCATATTGCAACCTGTTAAACCGTTTAAACGCCGAAAACGCCCAATTTACAGACAAAAGACCGACGAAAGGCATCTTCGCAAAACTATTCATCGCGAAATTGTGACCTTTCAGGAAAAAAGGTCAGCTAGATATGCAATGATGGTCGGCTGTCCTTTAGATTGTATCTAGGGACAGGTCGCGAATATGTCGCGGCAGGTCGTTAAATCGCGCGATGGGTCGTGCCAAATCACCGTACCCAACAGCCGCACCGAGTCGCGCCACCTCAGGGAACAGTTTCATCACTTCGACCAGCGACTCGCGACCTAGTGCGGTTAACCCAAAGCGTCCAGGGTAAAAGCTTTCGGAGGCGATCCCGTTTCCGAAAATAACCTGATGCTTTTCAAACATCAGATGCACATAGGTGACCGACTTTACCCCATTTGCAACGCGAACCTTACCGCCCTTCATACGCGCCAAATGTGTCGCGCGGATGAAACGATCCGAACCGTCAGAATGACGCGCAGAAATCGCGTGCTGCGGTGACACCAATAGCCCGCGATCCCCTGCCCAATCGCCTGCCTGAATCAAAACGGGTCGTAACGATGGCATCGAACGCAGTTCATTTTCCTGCAAATGACGGGCACCGGCCCAAACAATTGGTTGCGGCCCATTATCGCGCGTCACCACCAGATCACCCGGGCGCAACATTTCAACAGGCACTTCGCCCGCTGGCGTCAGGATCATCGTCCCCGTTGTGAAACAAGGGATGCCGATTTTGAACATTTCCGGTCCGGTATCAACCTGATCGGCCGTCACGTTGTACAGGACCATGACCTCTCCGTTCGGAAAGGACAGCATGGCAAAGCCTGTATCCGGATCAACACCAACTGTGACGTCGTGATAATCGATCGCATTGCCATCGGCATCGGTAATACCACTGACGTCCAACTGGTCGTTGGTAAATCCATCGGCATTGGCATCGCCCATGTCGAAATCGCCGACATAGTTGGTCCCCGACGACACAACAAAGGTGTCATCCCCTGCACCGCCGACCAAAACGTCACTGCCGCCGCCGCCGTTCAGAACGTCATTGCCGTCTTCGCCATAAAGCCAGTCGTCGCCGTCCCCACCGAATATCGTATCGTTACCGCGGCCCGTCCAAACGCTATCGTTCCCAGCACCGCCATAGATGGTGTCATTGCCGTCCAGCTGGGTTCCTGGAACGTCATCGATAACGTCGTTACCGTCGCCGCCGTACACAACGTCATCACCCGATTGGAAATAAATGGTGTCGTCGCCACCGCCCGCATAGATCGTATCGGTTCCATCACCGCTGTCGATCACGTCGGTATTGTTGCTGCCGGTGATGGTATCGTTACCGCCGCCGCCATAGACGCTCGCCCACCCCGTCGTTGCAGAGGCATCAATCGTATCAGCCCCGTCGCCGCCGTTGACGCGTTCGATATCGGTAAACGTCCCTGTCGTCAGACCACCGTCATCGCTAAACGTGCCGGATTCATTCGATGAATAGGTGATCGACACACCCCCATCCGACATTTCCAGCGTGTCCCAATCATTTCCACCGGACCCGCCATCAATGATGTCAGCGTCTGATTGGAAAATCGTATCCGCATCATCGCCGCCATAGATCGTATCGACTCCAGCGTCGCCATACAGCAGATCATCGCCCGCGCCGCCATAAACGGTATCCGAGTCATTGCCGCCATAGATCGTATCATTGCCCATCTGACCGCGCAGGTCGTCGGTGCCATCTTCACCGTAAATGGTATCGTTGAACGTTCCAGAATAGGTGACGGACAGGTTAAAACCGCCTTCGATACTGTCCAGAAAGAAACCGTTTTCATCGCGCAGGACGAAATTGGTCTCGGTGTGGGTGGCCAAGACATAGGTTTCACCTTCGGCCAAGACATATATGTTGGTCGCCAATCCATCCGTGCCAATCTGGCTGAGCGTGATTGGCCCGTCAGAGCTGTTTGTGATCGTCAGCGTTGTCGGCGTGATCGGCGTGCCAGAGGCATGAACGGACAGATCATATAGTTGCCCATCACCAACGACGATATCGGCGCCAGATCCACCAAATAGCTGATCGTTTCCTTCACTGCCGACAACTGTATCGTTGTCTGCGCCGCCGTATAGAACGTCATCACCCGACAGGCCGGACAATTTGTCATTGCCGCCCCCGCCGTACAGCGTGTCGTTCACGTTATCCTGACCGGTAAATTCGTTATCCGCGTTCAAATCGAACGATTGATCGACAAAGCTACTGTAGGGGGCACCGTTCGTGTTGCCAGATGAGGTGACTTCGTACGTCACACCAGGCTGCATCTGGCCCGTTGCGATCGAACCAACGTACACACCGCCAATTTCGACAGTGTACACATCAATGACAGACCCGTCAGACCCAGTCAGAGTCATCTTGTCTTCTAGATACGAACGCCCAGATGCGACCACGGTTCCGCTCGGATCGCGCAAAGTAAGCGTTTGTTCATAAGTATCGTCACCCAATTCTTGTCTGGATCCGTCACCGCTGAAAAAATCGTCGGTCGTTTCCAACAACAATAAGAGGCTCGCGTCTTCGATATCGAAACGATACGCGTCGGTAGAGGCTGACCAATTGGGATCTAAGGTGATGGTGGTGCCGACTTGCGGAAATCCACCCGAATAACCGATCAGATCATTCGGTCCAAAACCATAAATCGTATAAACAGCCATAACTCGCTCTCTCACACCGGTGGATAAGCGTGAAAACGGAGCCGTTTTGGCTGTGTTTAATCAAAGTTGCGCAAGCTATACGTTCAACACGTGGACATATACGATTGGACGAACGAACAGCAGGGATCCACTAACCTTTGGGATATTGGTGCGGTCGAGAAGACTCGAACTTCCACGGGTGTTACCCCACAGCGACCTCAACGCTGCGCGTCTACCATTCCGCCACGACCGCACGCCCTGACATGGTGCGTGGTCTCTAACCGAAGACCCACACCTAGACAAGACCTAACTCTAGGCGGTTTGCATCGATTTTCGCTGCCCCAACTGACGCGCCAAACGTAGCCCCAATAGCGTTGCGCCGATAACGATGACATAGACACCCGCCGTGCGATATTCATCGAAAAAGACACGGTTCACGACACGTCCCGGTAGGAAATTGAACAAAGCCGCGACCAATACGCCATTCCAGTACAGGCTGCGAAAAACGGCGCGGTGTTGTGCGACCCGCCCCTGAAAAATATGGCGCATCCCGATGTACAGCGACCACAATGCCAGAACGGACAGCGCATGGATCGGGCTAAGGATCCAGACAATCGCAAAATCATGGATCCAGAATGACGATAACGCTGTAATAGCCATGGCAACGACCCAAATATAGCCAGATACCTTGTGAACCAGATCACGTTTGCGCCGATAAATCGCCAGCGGCCCCAACCCCAAAGCAATCGTTGCGCTAATCGCGTGCATTTGGACCACAAAACCTGCGTCGATAAATGGCTGCAATGTCATGGTAATTTCCTTTTCACTTACTCAATGTCGATCTGGAAATTTTTGTGCCTGACGGGTATTGATGGCTCAACCATAGATACGCAAACCACACCGAGGCATTCGTGACCAACGCCCGATCGCATTTCGCGCTACGTGAATGGCGGCGACAATTTTCAAAGCCGATTACGTTCTACGCGTTGATGGGCGTGACAATCGTGCTGACCATCTCTGGACCATTCGACACGGCGACGGTCATGCGTTTCTTGCCTAGACTAGGATATTGGGCGTTCGTGACCTTTGGCGGTTATAGCATCGGCTTTTTGTTGTCGCGCACTATCATCGGACCGAAAACGCCAGCCGCCCTGCCGATCGCAAAAACAGTGCAGCTGGCCTGTATCGTTGCCGCCGCGTTGACCTGTTTTATTTTCGCGCTGAACCATGCCGTATTCGGACCATGGGTCACGGCCGAAACGTTTATCCCCACGGCCCTTTCGATGTTTGCGATTTCGGCGGTTGTGACGGCGACGATTACGCATGTCAGCATGCATTTCGCCCAATCGGACAACCATCCCACCCCGCAGGCATCACGCGGCATACCCATTTTAGACCGCATTGAATTGGAAAAACGCGCGCCGCTCGTCGCAATTTCGGTCGAAGATCATTATGTCCGCATACGAACGGAAAAAGGGGAAACTGTCGTACTGATGCGTTTGTCTGATGCAATGCGCGAAGTCGGCGATACGGACGGGCTTCAGGTGCATCGATCACATTGGGTGGCGAAAAGGGCTGTAAGCCGCGCCGAACGCAAAGGTGACCGCGCTATATTAACAATGACCCACGGCGCGGATATTCCCGTAAGCCGCAGTTACATCCCCACGATAAAAGAGGCCGGGCTACTGCCCGCGTAAGACATGGTAGAATGGATCACCTCGACGGGTCTGACCGATTATCAAGACGCCGTCGATTTCATGGAAACGCGCGCAGCGGCCATTCATGATGGCACCGCAGACGAAGCAATTTGGCTGGTCGAACACCCTCCGCTATATACGGCCGGCACATCTGCCAAAGTCGCGGACCTGTTGGAACCTGATCGGTTCCCCGTCTATCAATCCAAACGCGGCGGACAATATACCTATCACGGCCCCGGGCAACGCGTGGCCTATGTCATGCTGGACGTCGGCAAACGTGGCCGCGATGTGCGCTGTTTCGTGCGCGATATGGAACAATGGGTGATTGCGGCGCTGGCGGAATTCAACGTTCAGGGCGAAATCCGCGATGGACGGGTGGGTGTTTGGGTGCCTCGGCCCGAAAAACCGCTGCTATTTGACGGCTCTGTCCGCGAAGACAAAATCGCCGCCCTAGGCATTCGCCTGAAAAAATGGGTGAGCTTTCACGGATTGTCGATCAACGTCGAACCCGACCTGTCGCATTTCGGCGGGATCGTCCCCTGCGGGATTTCAGGCCACGGCGTAACATCTTTGGTTGATTTAGGCCTGCCCGTCACGATGGAAGACGTTGATGTTGCACTGAAATCCACCTTCGATCGGGTAGTGACGCCCTATTGCGAATAGGACTTTGGTCATATTGCCGCGCCCGAAATTTTTGAAATTTCGGCCCACAATTTGACCTATCTCAAAGTAAGCTCCCGATTTTTAGGGCAAACAAGGCCCTAGGCGCGCTTCGTCATTGTCTCCCCGTTGGATGGGGTGCGCCAAAATACCCCATAACATTAGGCCTTTCGGATATTGCCGATAAGGCGCTTTGGCACTAGAACCACCACCAAAGCTGCGGGACGAGTCTGACTCGGCCCCGTTTGTGGAATTCAAATAATGGGAGAGCCAAATGGCAGATGCAGCCATCCATGGCCATGAACACGAAGACAACCGGGGGTTCTTCACCCGTTGGTTCATGTCCACCAACCACAAAGACATCGGGATCATGTACCTGTTCGTATCAGGTATTGTTGGTTTCATTTCCGTCGCATTTACTGTGTACATGCGTCTGGAGCTGATGGATCCAGGTGTTCAATACATGTGCCTAGAAGGCGCACGTTTCATTGCCGACGCGTCGGCACCATGTACGCCTAACGGCCACCTGTGGAACGTTATGATCACCTACCACGGTGTTCTGATGATGTTCTTTGTGGTTATTCCTGCCCTGTTCGGTGGTTTTGGTAACTACCTGATGCCGCTGCAGATCGGCGCTCCGGACATGTCGTTCCCACGTATGAACAACCTGTCGTTCTGGATGTATGTTGCTGGTGTCGCACTGGGTGTTGCATCGCTGCTGGCACCAGGCGGTAACGGTCAGCTGGGTTCGGGTGTTGGCTGGGTTCTGTACCCACCTCTGTCCACCTCCGAAGGCGGCTACTCGATGGACTTGGCGATCTTTGCTGTTCACGTATCGGGCGCATCCTCGATCTTGGGCGCGATCAACATCATCACCACCTTCCTGAACATGCGTACGCCGGGCATGACCCTGCACAAAGTACCTCTGTTCGCATGGTCGGTATTCGTGACTGCGTGGCTGATCCTTCTGTCGCTGCCTGTTCTGGCTGGCGCGATCACCATGCTGCTGATGGACCGTAACTTTGGCACCTCGTTCTTCCAGCCTGCTGGCGGTGGTGACCCGATCCTGTATCAGCACATCCTGTGGTTCTTTGGCCACCCAGAAGTGTACATCATCATCATTCCTGGTTTCGGCATCATCAGCCACATCATTTCGACCTTCTCGAAAAAGCCGATCTTTGGTTACCTGCCAATGGTCTACGCAATGGTTGCAATCGGTGTTCTGGGCTTTGTTGTTTGGGCACACCACATGTACACCGTTGGTATGTCGCTGACCCAGCAGTCCTATTTCATGCTGGCAACCATGGTCATCGCGGTTCCGACTGGCGTGAAAATCTTCTCTTGGATCGCGACCATGTGGGGCGGTTCGGTTGAATTCAAATCGCCAATGGTTTGGGCTTTCGGTTTCTTGTTCCTGTTCACCGTTGGTGGCGTTACAGGCATCGTTCTATCCCAAGCTGCAGTAGACCGCGCCTACCACGACACTTACTATGTGGTTGCTCACTTCCACTACGTGATGTCGTTGGGTGCTGTGTTCGCGATTTTTGCTGGTATCTACTTCTACCTGCCAAAATTCTCGGGCCGCGCTGCACCTGAATGGGCTGCGAAACTGCACTTCTGGATGATGTTCATCGGCGCAAACCTGACCTTCTTCCCACAGCACTTCTTGGGTCGTCAAGGCATGCCACGTCGTTACATTGAATACCCAGACGCATTCGCGCTGTGGAACAAAGTATCGTCCTATGGTGCGTTCCTAGCATTTGCATCGTTCGTATTCTTCATCGGTGTACTGGCTTACACCCTGCTGGCAGGTCGCCGCGAAACCCGTCCGAACCCATGGGGCGAATTCGCTGACACGCTGGAATGGACACTGCCATCGCCGCCGCCAGAACACACGTTCGAACAGCTGCCAAAGCGTGAAGACTGGGACAAACAACCAGCTCACTAAAATAACGAAAACCCCGGCCACTGCGCCGGGGTTTTTCTTTGGCATAGTGCGACGACCTGTGCCTTGCCGTGCCCTGCCCTGCCGCTAGATTACGGATCAGCGAACAGACCAGACGACACTGATGCCTTATGAATGGATAGACCCCGTTGACGGCGATATGCCGCCTCGTGCCGAACTACATCTTTGGCCCTACCGCAGTTTGCCGAAAACCGGATTTGTCCGGTTCATAGGCATTACCGCGATTATGTTCCTGTTCCCGATCAGCGCCGTTTTGGGCACCCCTGTTCTGTGGGGTCTGCTGCCGTTCATCCTGCTGGTGACATGGGCCATCTGGGCAGCCATTCAGCGCAGCTACCGCGATGGTGATATTCTGGAAATTCTGCGCATCTGGGACGAAGAGGTCATCCTAACCCGCGCCTCGCATAAACAGCCCCTACAGACGTGGACCGCGAATCCCTATTGGGTGCGCGTGACCCAGCACGACACCGGCGGCCCAGTACCGCATTATCTAACGCTCAAAGGTAAATCAGTGCGCGAGGTCGAAATCGGGAGTTTTCTATCTGCCGAAGAACGCCAGCAATTGTTCAGTGAATTGAACGTCGTGCTTCATAGTCCGCAATCGAACTAAGCTAGCGGCCCGCCCATTGATACGGACGGGCCAAAATTGTTAACCCAGTTTGGATTTAACCATTGGGCCGACAGCGCCAAAATCCATTTGGCCTGTGTATTTGGCTTTCAGCTCGCCCATGACTTTGCCCATGTCACGGATCGATTCTGCGCCCACTTCGGCGATGGCTGCGTCGATGGCTGCGGACACTTCGTCCTCATTCAACTGGCGTGGCAGGAAATCTTCGATCACCTTGATTTCGGCGCGTTCTTTTTCAGCCAGCTCCAGACGGCCTGCCTCTTCATATTGGCGGGCGCTTTCTAGGCGCTGTTTGACCATCTTACCCAAGATCGCCAGAATTTCGTCGTTAGTGATGTCTTTTTCATCACCTTCACCGCGGGCCGCGATTTCGCGGTCCTTGATCGCAGCATTGATCAAACGCAAGGTCGACAAACGCCCCGCGTCTTTCGCCTTCATCGCTTCTTTCAAAGCAGCATTTAGCCGGTCGCGCATGATATCCCCATCCGGTTGCGAACGTTAACAGCGCCCAGCTTTACCCTTAGATCGAATTAGGGGCAACCTTCGCGATGCATTGTTAGGTTACGCCTTGACCCTATGTCGTGACCTGCCTAATACCGCATCAATTTGGCCAAATAGGAGTCGCTGTCATGCCGCACGGAACGAACGAAAAACCGACCGCTTGTCTTGCTTTGGCTGACGGCACGCTGTTTTACGGCAAAGGATTTGGCGCACCGGGTATGACGACCGCCGAACTTTGCTTTAACACGGCGATGACAGGCTATCAGGAAATCATGACCGACCCGTCCTACGCGGGTCAGATCGTCACCTTTACCTTCCCGCATATCGGCAACACCGGCGTCACCGCCGAAGACGACGAAACCAACGAACCGGTTTCGGCTGGCATGGTTGTGAAATGGGATCCGACAGAACCATCCAACTGGCGTTCGACCGAAGAACTGACCGTTTGGCTGGAACGCAAAGGCCGCATCGGTATCGGCGGTATCGACACCCGCCGCCTGACCCGCGCGATCCGCCAACAAGGCGCGCCGCACGTTGCGCTGGCCTATGATCCCGAAGGCAACTTTGACGCCGAAAAACTGGTAGCCGCCGCACGCGGTTTCAAAGGTTTGGTTGGTCTGGATCTGGCCAAAGATGTCACCTGCGCGCAGTCCTACAAATGGAACGAAATGCGTTGGGCATGGCCTGATGGCTATGCGCCGAACCTTGCGCCTAAACACAAAGTCGTCGCTGTCGATTTCGGCGCAAAACGCAACATCCTGCGCTGTCTGGCATCCGCTGGCTGTGACGTGACCGTTCTGCCTGCAACCGCAACTGCCGAGGAAGTTCTGGCACATAACCCAGATGGCGTATTCCTGTCGAACGGCCCTGGCGACCCCGCGGCAACTGGCGAATACGCGGTTCCGATGATCAAACAGGTTTTGGAAACCACTGATCTGCCTGTTTTCGGTATCTGTCTGGGCCACCAAATGCTGGCGCTGGCACTGGGCGCGAAAACCGTGAAAATGAACCACGGTCACCACGGCGCGAACCACCCTGTCAAAGACCACGACACGGGCAAGGTTGAAATCACATCGATGAACCACGGCTTTACCGTGGACAGCCAGTCGCTGCCTGAAAACGTTGTGGAAACCCACGTGTCGCTGTTTGACGGATCGAACTGTGGTATCCGCATGGCCGACCGCCCTGTGTTCTCGGTTCAATACCACCCAGAAGCATCGCCAGGCCCTCAGGACAGCTTCTATCTGTTTGAACGTTTTGCTGACGCAATGGACGCTCGCAAAGCGTAACCGTTAACGCGGCATTAACCAAAGTTATCGAAACTCCTGATCCGCAAGGGTCGGGAGTTTTCTTTTGCAACACGTCGATTGGACCGCAGTAAAGTCCGCCAGTCAGGCAGGGCCATCAACAGCACTGGGTCGGGAACTTTTACGTCGCGGTTTTGGATCAGCGACCCGTATTTGCGATATTGAAAGCCGCGCAATGCGAAACGGCGATCATGTCCCCAGCGCCCTGCGCCGCGATCTATCTGTTCCTGCGTCCGTGTTCGCCGATATCCAGTCGGCGCTTTATCAATCGAACCGAATTGATCTGAAAAAGGCACCGCCCGATCCGCGCCTTTTGTCCGACTTTGGCGTTTTAAACTGCCTAACCCGCGGGATTATGCCGTGGCGGCGCATATCGGGCGAAGTCGTTGTTCTAACCGCCAAACCCGAAGAATTCGCCGACCACATTGCGGATTTGACTGCAACCTTTGGCCCTGTGCGCATGACCATCTGTCCGTTGGCAGATATCGAACGGGCACTCTGCGTCAGCGGCGTCGAAGAACTGCGGCTCGCCGCCGAAACAAAGGTTGCAGCCGATCAAAGCTGCCGCGATTGGAATACGCGCCGCGCCGGCCTGATCTTGGGCATCTGTGCCGCGATTTTTGCCGTCTTATTGTCGATTTGGCCCACGTGGACGGCATTTGCATGTATCGCTTTTCCCATATTTTGGACCTGCGTGAATACGGCACTCAAGGCACTGACGTTACTGGGCAAACCGCCGGACTATTTACCGTTGGCGCCGATCCGATTGCCCGAAAAGCTGCCTATCGTGACCGTCATGCTGCCGATGTACCGAGAAAGCGAAATCGCAACGCGGTTGATTGATCGGATATCCGCGTTGGATTACCCGCCCGAATTGTTGGATGTGTGCCTTTTGTTGGAAGAGGACGATTTCATGACGCGGTTGGCGCTAGATTCGGCCAACCTGCCCCGATTTATGCGCGCGATCATCGTTCCCCACGGCGCGCTTAAGACAAAGCCGAGGGCCATGAACTATGGTTTGAATTTCGCACGAGGTTCGATTGTTGGGATCTACGACGCCGAAGATGCCCCAGAAACCCATCAGATCAAACGCATCGTATCAACATTCGCGCAATGCAGCAGTCGGGTGGCCTGCCTGCAAGGACGATTAGATTTCTACAACGCGCGCACCAACTGGATGTCGCGCTGTTTTACGATGGAATATGCCACGTGGTTTCGGGTCATTTTGCCCGGATTGGAACGGCTCGGTTTGGTCATCCCTTTGGGCGGGACCACTTTGTTTTTCCGTAAACGTATTTTGGAAAATTTGGGCGGGTGGGATGCCCATAACGTCACCGAAGACGCGGATCTGGGCATTCGATTGGCCCGCGCGGGCTATGAAACGCGGATCGTCCGCACCACAACATTCGAAGAGGCAAATTGCCGGCCGTGGCCTTGGGTCAAACAACGATCACGCTGGCTAAAGGGTTATGCCATCACCTATGGCGTTCACATGCGGCGGCCCGGTCGATTGTTGCGCGATCTGGGCCTGCGGAAATTTCTGGGCCTTCAGGTGCAGTTTCTAGGCGCGTTGTGCCAATTTGTGACGGCGCCTTTGCTGTGGTCGCTTTGGCTGATCCCGTTTGGTATTTGGCACCCTGTTTCTGCCGTCCTGCCAGACGCTGCAATTACGGCCCTAGCGTGGATATTTGTTGCCTGCGAAGCCGTGAATATCATCGCAGCATGGCGCGGCATCAATGCCGCTGATCGCAAATGGCTAGCGGTCTGGATACCGACCCTGCATTTCTATTTCCCCCTTGCATCGCTGGCGGCCTACAAAGGGTTATGGGAACTGCTGCACAGCCCATTCTACTGGGATAAAACCAGCCACGGAATTTTCGACAAACACTAGGCTTCGTCGGCCACGGCATCCAATTTCAGACGAGTCACAAAGGCCTTTGAAATGTGATCGCGCAATGCTTTGTCGGCGGCGTCACCGTTGCCTTCTTCGATGGCGCGGACGATTGCATCGTGTTCCGCCAATGCATCATCCCCGCGCCCATCAGCCGCCAAAGACGTGGTTGCCAATAGCGCCATGGATCGATGCACCAAATCCAGCTGCTGCACCAAAAAACGGTTGTGCGATGCCAAATGGATCTGTTTGTGGAACCGTTTATTTGCCCGCGCCAACGCCGCTGGATCACCCAATAGACTGCGGTCGGCTTCAACCATGTCGCGCAAAACGCGCACTTCTTCGGGGGTTGCGTGGCGTGCGGCCAATCGGGCGGCTAGGCCCTCTAACTCTCCGCGAACGACATATAGTTCCGCCATTTGTGTGTGATCCAGCGACGCAACGATCAAAGACCGACCGTCACGGGTCAAAAGACTCTGGGTTTCCAGACGTTGCAGCGCCTCGCGGATGGGCGTGCGCGACATGCCAAAACGATCCGCTAGGTCGCTTTCCACCAGACGATCGCCTGGTTTGTAAATATGGCTATCAATGGCCTCGAGGATCAGTTGATAGGCGTCTTTTTGCGGGGATTTCGGATCTAGCATGTCTATCTTCATCAATTTAATCGCCACACCCTACTCGGGTATGCGCAACAATCAACCCAAACAGTTGCGTTTGCGTCATTCTGTATCTACCAAATAGCTATGTTTGCTGCATCTTTTTCACATGTCCGCGTCTGGGTTTTCGATCTGGATCACACATTATATCCACCGGATTCCGCATTATTTTCGCAAATCGAAGTCAAAATGACCCAATACATTTGCGACCAATTGGGCATGGACCCTGACGCGGCGAACGAACTGCGGCACAAATACTGGAAAACATACGGCACCACGCTGAACGGGTTGATGCGCGAACACTATGTCGATCCCGACCCGTTTCTGGAACAAGTTCACCAGATCGATTTTTCGCACCTAGTGCCCGCGCCGGATCTGGCTACAAATATCGCGGCCCTGCCCGGCCGAAAAATCGTCTACACCAACGGCACGCGCCCCTATGCGCACCAAGTGTTAAAGGCGCGCGGCCTTACCGATGTGTTCGACGCGGTCTATGGCGTTGAACATGCCGGCTACCGCCCCAAACCGGATCAAGCCGCGTTTGAAGCCGTTTTTGCATTGGACGGTGTGGCCCCCGAAAAAGGCGCGTTTTTCGAAGACGATGTTCGCAATCTGTCGGTGCCACATGCGATGGGAATGCGCACTGTGCTGGTTGGCCCACATCCCGACCCTGCCCCGCACATTCATCACCACACAAATGACTTGGCGGATTTTCTGTCGCAGGTCGTCTGACCACCCTTTCCCCAGCCCGCAGACAGGCCTATGTCTGAGGTATGGAAAGAATTACCCCAGACGTAGTGATCGCAGGTGGTGGCGTTGCAGGTTTGTCCTGCGCTGCTGCTTTTGGAACGGCCGGATTTTCGGTTCTATGCGTGGACCCAACACCGCCCGTGACGGATGTTAACAGCGATGGCACTGACCACCGCACCACGGCCTTTTTCCAAGGGTCGCAACAGTTTTTGGCAGATGCGGGTATCTGGAACCATCTGGCGGAACACGCCGCCGCACTGCAAGTCATGCGGATCGTTGATGCTGGCGGCGTCGACCCCGACCCGCGCGTGATCAAAGATTTCGACGCCTCGGACATTTCCGACCTGCCGTTTGGGTGGAACCTGCCGAACTGGTTGCTGCGACGTGAAATGGTTGCGCGATTGGCTGAATTGCCCAACGTCGATTTCCGCGCAGGGGTCGGTTTCAAATCGATGACCACGCGCATCGGCGAAGCCATCGTAATGCTAACCGACGGCACCCAAGCGCGCTGCAAACTGGTGATCGGTGCCGATGGACGAAACTCTGCGGTGCGCCAAGCCGCTGGAATTGACGCTAAAACTACGCGTTACGGTCAAAAGGCGGTTGTGTTCGCCGTCACCCATGACCAGCCGCACAACAATGTATCGACCGAAGTTCACCGTTCGGGCGGGCCGTTCACATTGGTGCCTTTGCCCGATCTGGATGGAAAACCGCGGTCCGCTGTTGTTTGGATGGAACATGGACCGACCGCTGTGGACATTCGCGATATGCCAGAGGCAGAATTCAATGCCGCCGCAACCACGCGATCTGCGGGGGTCTATGGCGATTTGGCGTTGTGCAGCAAACGACAAGCTTGGCCCATCATTTCCCAAATCGCCGATCGCCTGACCGCGCAGCGTACCGCATTGGTCGCAGAGGCAGCCCATGTCGTCCCCCCAATTGGCGCCCAAGGTTTAAACATGTCGATGGGCGATATGACCTGCCTGTTGGAGTTGGCAAAGGCCGATCCCGAAAATATCGGCAGCCCCAAAATGCTGGACGAATACCAACGCCGCCGCCATTCCGAAATCGCACTGCGTGTCCGCGGCGTAGATGCGCTGAACCGCGCATCTATCGCTGGCGCCCAAGGCATCCGCGATTTGCGGGCCAAGGCTGTTGAAACGCTGTATTCGGTTAAACCCGTGCGCAAGGCGCTGATGGAAATGGGCCTAGGCGCGCGATAGCGCCTAGTGCATCCGCCCCATCATCTGTTCGTGAACGGCTTGCATACCGCGTGCGGCCATGTCCGACACTTCGGCGGCGTGGATGTGCATTGCTTCTACCAGTTCTGGATCGTCCGAGGTCTGCACAACAACGATACCGTCATCCGTCACATCAATCGTCGTTTCGATCTTTTCTGACCGTTCGAAAAAGATGTCCAAGGTCGGGCTTTGGATGAAAATCTGGGGGTCGTCTTTGGCGTCAACACGTCCAATCATGCCAACGACATGACTGACCAATGCGTCCATCACTTCGGTGTCGGAACTAGACGTCACGGTGCGGATACCGTTGGGCAGATTTTCAACCGTGCGCGATAGCGTGTTGAATCTATTGAACATGATCGCCAGCTCTTCGCTTTCGTGCGGTGCCGCATTCCGCCCCTGTAGACCCGGCATGCCGCGCATGTCGTGCACCAGATGCCCGTTTTCATCTGTTGCATGCCCATGCATCTGCGCAACTGCAGGCGTTGCCATAGAAAGGATAGCAGCGAATAAGGCGAATTTCATGGGACCTCCAATATTTCGGCGGACCATAGCAGAGCCCTAAAACATTACAACTTACAAATATGTTACAGGGGCCCAGGCAACCTTTCTTCGGTCAGCAACACGTTCGCTTCGACGTTGCCAACCCCGGGCAAGGTCATAATGCGCCGCCGCAGGACCCGTTCAAAATCGGCAATATCCGTTGCGACCACACGCAGGCGATAGTCATACAATCCCAACACATGCTCGACTGTTTGCACCTCGCGGATTGCGGACACTGCCCGTTCGAAATCCTCTAGACTCACGCGGCCCTTTGCAGCCAGTTTAACGCCCAGAAAAACGGTCACGCCAAATCCCAGCTTTTCTTTGTCCAACACAACGCGGCGTCCTGCGATCACGCCAGCGTCCTGTAACCTTTTGATCCGGCGCCACATTGCGGGCTGAGACATCCCGAAACGACGCCCCAGCTGACTAGCGGATTGCGCCGCATCCCGTTGCATGGCCCGCAGGATATCGCGGTCAATATCATCCAGACCGATCATACAGGCAGCACTTCTTCGCGTTTGAGGGTGGCAATGGTCAGCAATGATTCCAGTTCCGCAATATGTGGCAGAGTTAGAACCTGATCGCGATAGATTGCCTGCCAATGGGCCAAATCACGGGCGACGATGTGCAACCGAACGTCCACGCGGCCCAAAAACGTTTGGATCTCTATGACTTCGGGCACCTGACGGGCTGCGTCCATGAAATCATCAAACGCGCGCGGGACCGTTTTATCTAATGTGCACCGCAAGGATACCGCGACCGCGAACCCCAGCGCCGTCCAGTCTATAATGGCTTCTTGCCCTAACAGGATGCCTGCTTCGCGCAGCTTTTCAATCCTGCGGGTCAAACGACCAGTTGTCAGGCCACAGGCCTCTGCCAAATCAGGCAGCGGCATTTCAGGATCAGCCTGCATCAGGCGCAGTATTCGTCGATCAACATCATCAAGCATGAAATTCACAATAATTCATCCACACGCGAATAACTATCCCGAAATCTCCAGAAAAATTATTAAAACAACCATCGCCATTCTGCCCCAGCATCCCTATTCTGCGCCCAATTGAAACGCTAACAGTAAGGACCGCCAAAATGCGCGTTTATTACGATCAAGACTGCGACGTTAACCTGATCAAGGAAATGAAAGTCGCTATTCTGGGCTACGGTTCGCAAGGCCACGCACACGCACTGAACCTGCGTGACTCCGGCGCGAAAAACGTTGTTATCGCTCTGCGCGAAGGTTCCCCATCGGCGAAAAAAGCCGAAGGCGAAGGCCTGGCAGTTATGGGTATCGCAGAAGCAGCAGCATGGTGTGACGTGATCATGTTCACCATGCCAGACGAACTGCAGGCAGACACCTACAACAAATACGTCAAAGACAACCTGAAAGAAGGCGCAGCGATCGCTTTCGCTCACGGTCTGAACATCCACTTTGGTCTGATCGAAGCGCCAGCAGGCGTTGACGTGATCATGATGGCGCCAAAAGGCCCAGGTCACACCGTTCGCGGCGAATACACCAAAGGCGGCGGCGTTCCTTGCCTGGTCGCTGTTCACCAGGACGCAACCGGCAAAGCGCTGGAAATCGGTAAATCCTACTGCTCCGCTATCGGCGGCGGTCGTTCGGGCATCATCGAAACCAACTTCCGCGAAGAATGTGAAACCGACCTGTTCGGCGAACAAGCTGTTCTGTGCGGCGGTCTGGTTGAACTGATCCGTTGTGGTTTCGAAACTCTGGTCGAAGCTGGCTACGCACCAGAAATGGCCTACTTCGAATGTCTGCACGAAGTGAAGCTGATCGTAGACCTGATCTACGAAGGCGGCATCGCGAACATGGACTACTCGATCTCGAACACTGCTGAATACGGTCAGTACGTCACCGGCCCACGCATTCTGCCATACGAGCAGACCAAAGCAGCAATGAAAGCCGTTCTGGAAGACATCCAGCAGGGCAAATTCGTTCGCGACTTTATGCTGGAAAACGCTGTTGGTCAGCCAACCATCAAAGCGTCCCGCCGTGCAAACGACGAACACATGATCGAAGAAACCGGTGCAAAACTGCGCGAAATGATGCCTTGGATCTCCAAAGGCAAAATGGTCGACAAAGCGAAAAACTAATTTGGTTTTGGCGGGCACTGCCCGCCAGCTACCGAAACGAAAAGCGCCCCGAATTTCGGGGCGCTTTTTTTAACGTTCACGATTTTTATTCAAGGCCTGAAACGGAATGATCCGAACATTCGGATCATACACTTCTTTCTCCCACCGATTGTCTTCGCCTTTGCGAACCAGACCGGCCAAAGATCGCCCATACTCAATCAAAGAAATCATTACCCACCTCGTGAAGCACCATTTACACAATCACAGGGTAACTGAACCGACCGAAATAGCAGCCGCCTCAGATGGGTAATCTCATTTCCAAAAGAATAGATCAGGCGACCTTTTGAATAACGTCGACGATGCCATCCACCACCAAACCTAGCAGATTGTCATCTTCGCATTCCGCCATGACGCGAATCAAAGGTTCTGTTCCCGATTTACGGATGAGCAGTCGTCCCTGTCCTGTCAGTTTGTTTTCCGCATCAGAAATGGCTTTTTGCACCTCTGCGTTGTCCAGTGGGTCCACTCCGCTTCCATAGCGCACATTTTTCAACATTTGCGGAACAGTATCAAAGACTTGGGTCAATTCGCTGGCTTTTTTGCCGGTACAGACCATTGCAGCCAGAAATTGCAGACCCGCCAGCAGACCATCGCCCGTTGTCGCGTAATCGGTCATTACAATGTGACCCGATTGTTCGCCGCCCAGGTTGAATCCGCCCTGACGCATACGTTCCACAACATAGCGATCGCCGACTTTTGTCCGCTCTAACGATAGCCCGCGACCATCTAGAAAACGTTCCAGCCCCAGATTGGACATCACGGTTGCGACCAATGCGCCGCCCTTGAGCCGACCTTCGGTTGCCCAACGGTCTGCCATCAGGGCCATGATCTGATCGCCATCCGCCACGCGGCCGTTTTCATCGATGATCATCACACGGTCCGCATCGCCATCCAGACAAATGCCAACATCCGCCCCATGGCTGACAATGGTTTCAGCCGCCGTGCGCGGTGCGGTCGATCCGCAGTTTTCATTGATATTATAGCCGTTCGGATTGGTCCCGACCGTTACAACATCCGCGCCCAATTCCCACAGCACTTCGGGGGCGACACGGTGCGCGGCGCCATTGGCGCAATCGATGACAACCTTTAGCCCCTTTAGATCAACGCCCGCAGGAAGCGTGGATTTCACACGTTCGGCGTAACGGAAACGGCCATCGTCAATACGGCGCGCACGTCCGATGTTGATCGCCTGTGCGGGCTGAATATCGGAAAACACCATCTCTTCGATTTCAGCCTCGGCTTCGTCCGACAGTTTAAAACCGTCAGGGCCAAAGAATTTGATCCCGTTGTCGTGGTGCGGGTTGTGGCTCGCTGAAATCATAATACCCAGATCGGCACGCATCGAAGTCGTGAGCATACCAACAGCAGGCGTTGGCACAGGGCCCAGCAATAGCGCGTTCATACCCGTGCTGGTCAAACCGGCGGTCAGCGCATTTTCAAACATATATCCAGACAAACGTGTGTCTTTGCCGATCACTACGCGGTGGCCGTTTGATCCGTCGTTGCGGAAATAACGCCCAGCCGCCGCGCCAATTTTCAGCGCCATATCAGCGGTCATTGGATACTGGTTTGCGGTCCCGCGCACACCATCAGTACCGAAAAGCTTACGAGTCATGCCCTACCCCATTTACTGCGAACATCAGGCTTAGCGCCTGTTTGGTCTCTAATGTATCATGAACGCGCACAATCTGCACGCCGTGGCGAATGCCGTCCAACGCCACAGACACCGATCCGGGCGCCCTTTGGGCAGCATCCTGCGCATTGGATATTTCACCAATGAAACGTTTGCGGCTGGCCCCCAATAAAATCGGGCAGCCCAACGTGTGAAACAGCGATAACCTGCGCAGCAGCGCCAAATTGTGGCCCGTCGTTTTGCCAAAACCAATGCCGGGGTCCGTGATGATCCGCGAACGATCCACACCGGCTGCGACTGCGGCATCAATGCGGGCCGCCAAATAATCATACACATCCAGCAAAACATCGTCATAGCGAGGGTCATTCTGCATGACCTCTGGCAAACCCTGCGCGTGCATCAAACAGATCGGCAATTGGGTTTGCGCCGCGACGGTCGACATATCGGGATCGAATTCCATGGCCGACACGTCATTCAGGATCGCCGCGCCTGCCTTTGCCGCAGCGTTAGCGACGGGGGCCTTGCGCGTATCAATCGACACCACAGTCCCCGACCCCGCCACGCGGGCAACGATACCTTGGGTGCGTGCAATTTCCTGTTCGACCTCTACCTCGGCTGCGCCGGGTCGCGTGCTTTCGCCGCCGATATCGATGATGCTTGCGCCGTGTTCCACCATGGCCGTGGCTTGGGCCAGTGCGGCAGCTGGCGCATCGAATTTCCCACCATCACTAAAACTATCGGGCGTCACGTTTAGGATGCCCATAATCTGCGGCTGCGCCATCGACAGCCCTGCGATGTCAGCGCGCGGTTCGGTCATTGTGTCCAGCGCCCATTGGGGAACGTCACAGACCGATACGATCTGGGATTGGCCGCCGCGTTCCAATACTTCGACCCGATCAAACCAGCACCAGCCGCCAGCGATCATCAACGCACCTTTGGGGCGCGCAGGATCAATCATGGGTATAGGTCGAAAGTATTGCGTCGTCATACGACGTCTATAGTGCCAACTTTTACTGACCGCACGGGGAGTTTTGTCTGCGGCGCGTCATCACCAATCAGCAACAATTCGGCGGCTTCCATATGTTCGGCGAACCACGCACATAGTGCGACCGCGTCATCAGGCCCTGCCGAAGGGCTTTCGACGGCATCCAAAACAATCTTGGACGGTGCCCAGACACAAATCTGATCGTGCTTCATCGCCCAATCCAATTCGGTGCGCGTACCAACAACCATACAGCGCTTGTCACGCCCCGCCAAAACCCAAGCATTCTGTTCAATCGCCAGCAAATCGATGCGACGCTGCGCAAGTGCAGCCCCCGCACGCGGCGCAGAGGTATCAGCAGCGCCAACACAAATGATCAACGGCATAGGATCGGCGGCCAGCTGATCGATCCATGTTTTCAAATCGTCAGATGCGATCGCGGCGTTGGATAGGTAAACGACACGCGGATGCGGGATTTGAACGTGATCCTGACCTTGCTTGGCAACTTCGCCTTTGGCGCGGACAATTTCGACGCCCAATGCAAACGGACCACGATCCAGTTTTTCGATCCGCACAAAAACGCGCTGCGCCAATGGTTCGGACAAAATACGTTCGGCAACCCGCGCAGCCAGCGTTTCCAACAGATTGATCCGTTCAGCGCCCAGTTCGATCTGAATGGATTCTGTGATGGTGTCGTATGACAGAATTCGGTCAACGTCGTCATCAATGTCACCCGTTTGCGGGGCGACTTCGACCACGACATTAAACCGCACGCGTTGCAGATGGCCGCGCTCCTGTTGAAACGCACCGATTTCGACCTCAACGACATAGTCGCTTAGGGAAATGCGGTCGCACGGCTGGGTCGCGCTGGCTTCGGCGCGTTCGGCGGGATGGGCAAAAGCCATGCGGATATCGTTGTTCATGGTCGCTCTTTCATCTGTCGTGTCCCCGCATACTAGCTGAGGGACAAAGGAACAAGCGACCAGCCGCGGCCAAATCTTTTTTGAAAACGACTAGCCGTTAGACGCAGTTCTGACCGGCTGACGGTAGAACAAGTGCGAATCAATCGCGGCGGTGCGGGTAAAGACACGCGCCCACGATGGGTTCACTGCACGGGTGTGATAGTGAGTCGCGCCATTGGTCAATTCGCGCGGTGCACCGTCGATCAACATACGGGCAATTTTGCCGACGCGTGCCCATGCGCGGGGTTCGTTGATCACCTCGGCATGACCATCACAGGTATAGGTAAATTGGCAGGCGTAGCGGCGGCCTGTGCCTTGGTTCACCACATCGCACACGGTGTCAGGAAAACGGGCACTGTCGACACGGTTCAAAATGACTTCGCCAACAGCGAACATACCGCGCACGGATTCGCCACGTGCCTCAAAATAAAGGGCTTCTGCCAAACATTCCCACTGGGAACCGCCAGAGGCCTCTGGCATCGACGCGATATTTTCGTGGTCGTACAGATTACGTGGAACCGTCTGAATATCGCGATCAGCGGGCGATGGAATGGTCGTCAAAAACGCCAATTGTACCGAAGGGACTTCTTGAACTTCAGCGGTGTATTCGCCCAGCAAAGACGAGAGACGCACAGAGGTCAGATCGTTCGCCGACACGAAAGTGCCAGCCGATACAAAACAAAAAACCGCCGCGGCGGTCTTGGTCATTTTCTTGACGATCGAATGCAACATCGTCCAACTCCGGATACACGCGGTTTGCCCCACGCTAGCGGGCGGGGTGTTACAAGATTTTCACAAATAGAGTCCACCCACCTTTTTGTAGCACCGACTACACAAATGGGTGTTTAGTTGTGTCTACCGCATACAATCCTAGGTTTTGGTTAACGCAATTCGGCCCGAGCGTCCGAAATTGCCAGCTGCGCTGCCGACAGCCGCGCGGCAGGCACGCGGAACGGTGAACAGGACACGTAATTGAAATTTTGCTTACGGCAAAAATCAATCGCAGACCGGCTGCCGCCGTGTTCACCGCAAATGGACAAGACGACATCGGGGCGTCCTGCGCGGCCTCTTTCCGCGCCCATTTTCAACAATTCGCCGACGCCATCGACGTCCAATGTGTGAAACGGATCTTCTTCGTAGACATGCGCATTGACATAGGCCGACATGAAACGGCCAGCGTCATCGCGCGACAACCCATAGGTCATCTGGGTCAAATCGTTTGTACCAAAGGACAAGAATGCAGCGTATTGCGCGATATCTTCGGCGCGCAATGCCGCGCGCGGCGTTTCAACCATGACGCCGTAGCGATAGTTGAATTGAACGCCTGTCTCTGCGCGGACGTGGCCAGCAACAGCGTCAATGCGCGCTTTGACCAATTCGACCTCGCGCATGGCGCTGACCAGAGGGATCATAATTTCAGGCACAACGGGGGCGCCGGAACGGCTGGCCTCGACGGTTGCTTCGAAAATAGCGCGCGCCTGCATGTCATAGATTTCAGGATAGGTCAGACCCAAACGCACCCCGCGCATCCCCAGCATGGGGTTGTATTCTGACAATGCTTCGACCCGCGCGTGGACTTCGGACAGGGGCAAAGACAATTGTTCAGCCAATTCGCGATGGCCCGATTTATCTGCAGGCAAAAATTCGTGCAAAGGCGGGTCAAACAGGCGAATACAGACCGGCTGCCCCTGCATGATATGGAACAATTCCGCAAAATCCCCCCGTTGCATCGGCAACAGGCGATCCAGAACAGCTTGGCGATCTGTGACCGTATCCGCGAAAATCATTTCACGCATCATGCCCAGACGGTCACCTTCAAAGAACATATGTTCCGTGCGGCACAGCCCAATTCCTTGCGCCATAAAATTGCGCGCCGTCTGCGCGTCCGTGGGTGTATCGGCGTTGGCACGCACACCGATGTCGCGGTATTGGTCCGCCCACTGCAGCAATTGCTGGAACGCACCATCCAGTGCAGGTTCGACCAATGGCGCAGCCCCAGCCAGAACGTCACCAGAGCTCCCATCGACGGTGATCATGTCACCTTCGTTGAATTTCCGACCATCTGGCGCGATCAGGCGTTTCCCCTTGCGATCAATCACCAGATCAGAGGCCCCAACCACGCATGGCAGGCCCAAACCACGGCCAATCACCGCAGCATGGCTGGTGATACCGCCGCGCACCGTCACAACAGCCGCTGCCGCGTGCATGCCGCGGATATCTTCGGGGGTGGTTTCGCGGCGCACCAGAATGCAGGGCTCTGACCGCGCTGCGCTGGCTTGCGCTTCGTTCGCGGTGAACACGATACGACCCACCGCTGCGCCGGGGCTGGCAGCGATGCCGCGCACGATACGATCACGCGGCGACACGCTGTCCACCTGACGGTGCAACAGTTCGGACAAAACGGCGGGATCAACGCGCATGACGGCTTCGTCCGTCGGGATCACTTTATCCTCGGCCAATGCCACAGCGATACGCACGGATGCCCGATTAGAGCGCTGCACGCGCACAGCGTCCAAAATGTGTAACTGACCGTTTTCAATGGTGAATTCGATCTGCATTTCTTCGCGCAAACGGGTGCGGCAGACATCGCCGTATGTGCGCAACTGTTCAAAGACTTCGGGCAGTTCTTCTTCGACCGAAGGACCACGCCCGTCTTTGCACAGGAACAACGCGCCCTTGGCAACCGACAGCGCATCACGGCCCTGACTTTGGCTTAGGTATCGGCCTTTGATACGGCGTTCGCCTGTGACGTCATCGACAAACTGGATAACTCCCGACCCTGAAGTGCCCTCACCAACACCCAGCGCCATAGACTGCACGACAAGCCCCAGACCTGCATCTGCAGGCGCACCTTTGGCCTGACGCAGCAAACGGGCGGTCGTGCCATCCCATGCCCGCGCCATCGACCGCAGCACCTGACCCAACTGTTCGGCAGGGTCTTGGGGGAATACTTCGTCCGTTTCGTATTCATACGCATCCAGCATAACCCGAAGCGATTCTTCGGTCGGGGTGTCTGGCAGGTGGAACGGTTCGGGATCCAGACGCGCGACTTGGACCGCATAGGACTGAATAAACCGCAGATATATCGACGTCGCGGCATCAGCCCCCAGGCTTTCGACCAGTTGACCGTACCGGATATCGTTCATTCCGATGTTCAAAATCGCCGACGGCCCGCCCCAATCGGGGTCTTGGCTGCTGGGACGCACCGATAGCAACGGGTTTGCCCCAAACGGGTCTAAAATCCCAGCCATATCAGGCATTTGGCCGCGCGCGATTTCACGCACCGCTGCGAAAGACAACGCCACAGTTGTGGGCACAGGCATGTCCAGACGGATCAATCGCTGCAAACATTTCGCACGGCCACCATGGACCGAAGGCGACATTGCCGCAGTGGGTGTGATCAGCGTAACCGGATCAAATCGTTTTTCTTGCTGCACTGCGGCATCTCCTTGCTGCGGTTCACTTTAGACAAAGCGACAATCGCAGCAAGGGGGGAAAGGCGTAATTCTTAGCCTTCGATGCGGGAAATATCCGCGACCGACAAACAGATCGTGCGGATGCGCGACAACAGGTTCAAACGGTTGCGACGGATGATTTCGTTGTCCGAATTCACCTGCACCGCGTCAAAGAACCCGTCGATGGGCGCGCGCAGCGATGCCATAGCCGCCATGGCCGCACCGAAATCTTCGGCGGTCATGGCTGGGGTGATCTCTGCTTCGGCTTTGTCCAGCGCTGCGAACAGCGCCTTTTCTTCGTCGCCTTCGGCAAATTTCACGTCTGCACCGAAAGAATATTCGACGCCGTCTTTTTCTTCGGCTTGGGCCAGAATGTTGGACGCGCGTTTGTAGCCTTGGATCAGGTTTTCGCCGTCTTCGGTCGCCATGAAATCCTGCAACGCGCGGGCGCGTTTCACCAGCAGGGTCATGTCGTCGTTCCCCGGCATCGCCAGACAGGCATCGATCACGTCGTGACGGATACCCTGATCACGCAGGAACACCTTTAGACGGTCGTGGAAGAACGACAAAAGGTCAGCCGCATCGGCATCCGCGTTCGCAGCGCCGAAATATTCGGTCAGCGAAAGGGGCAGATCGTTTTCCAAAATCAAACGGATCACACCCAGCGCCGCGCGGCGCAGGGCGAATGGGTCTTTGGACCCCGTTGGTTTTTCGTCGATCGCCCAGAAACCTGTCAGCGTGTCGATTTTATCGGCCAACGCGACAGCGACCGAAACAGGGTCGGTCGGCACGTCGTCCGATGGACCCAAGGGGCTACGGTGATCGCGGCAAGCGTCTGCGACAGCGTCGGACAGATTTGCACTTTTCGCGTAATAACGGCCCATGATGCCCTGTAATTCAGGGAATTCGTATACCATTTCCGATGACAGGTCGCATTTCGCCACTTTGGCGGCCAGCTCTGCTTCAGCTCCGTCTGCACCAACAACTGGGGCCACTTTGGACACCAGCGCCGCGATGCGCGCGATGCGTTCGGCCTCCGATCCCAGTTTGTTGTGGAATGTCACGTTGGCCAATGGGGCGCCCATTGCTTCGAACCCGTTGCGTTCAACGGTGCGCAGGTCATTGTTCCAGAAGAACAGCGCATCCGACAGACGTGCCGACAGAACCTTTTGGTTGCCCGCAAGGATCGTCGCGCCGTTATCTGCGGTTTCATTGTTCGCAACTGTGATGAATTTTTCAATACGACCCGTTTTCGGATTCCGAACCGAGAAGAATTTCTGGTGCTCTTTCATCGAGGTTTGCAGAACCTCGGGCGGCAGGCCAAGGAACTGATCATCGATCGAACCCATCAGAACCACAGGCCATTCAACCAGACCGGATACTTCGGCCAACAGGCCTTTGTCTTCGACAACTTCCAAACCAGCGGCAAAGGCCATGTTGGTCGCGTCATGCCAGATGTGATCGGCGCGTTCATCTGCACGCAGAACCACGCGGGCCTGTTTCAGTTTGGATTCGTAATCGTCGAAATTGTTGACCAAGATTTCGCCCGACGACAGGAAACGGTGACCACGGGTGGTTTTGCCCGATTTGATGCCGTCGATGTCCAATTCGACAACTTCGTTGCCGTCATCCGTGGTCAGCAGGCAAATGATCGAATGCAGCGGACGCACCCAACGCAGCGGGCCCGCGCCCCAGCGCATGGATTTCGGCCATGGGAAATTGCGAACGGTTTTTTCCAGAACCTCTGCGATCACGTCCGCCGCTTTGCGGCCCGGTTTTTCGATCACAGCAAAATAGGCTTGGCCTTTTTTCACATCGCGAATTTCCAGCTGATCTTTGGTCAGGCCAGTGGACCGCAAGAAACCCTCTAGCGCCTTATCAGGGGCCGAGGTTGCGGGACCTTTGCGTTCTTCGCGGACGGGTTTGGATTCAGCCAGCAGATCGTCAATCGACAGGGTCAAACGGCGCGGAGTCGCAAATGCAGCGGCACCTGCGTAGGTCAGGCCTGCGTCCACCAGACCATCGGTGACCATTTTGCGCAGATCATCGGCGGCTTTGGCCTGCATGCGCGCTGGGATTTCTTCAGAGAATAATTCGATTAGCAGGTTTGGCATTAGTTGCCCCCCTCTGGTGCGGGTTCGCAGCCCGATGGCAGCGGATCACCCTGAAATTTCGCTTCGCCACATGCGTTGATCTGTGCCCAGACATAGCCATTACCGGCCTGATCAAACGCCACAACGCGGTCGATACCGTATTGAATGTTTTCGGTTCCCAAGAATGCGATCATCTCGCCACTTTCAATCGCTTCGCCTATGGTGCGGGCGTCATAGCAATCGAACCAACCAGGGCCGTTCAGCGGTTCTGCGGCATCGTAGATTTCATAGGTATCGGTCAAAGTACCCAAGCTGATCGGCGTTGAAAAACACGCACGGAACCGGATGGGGGAACTTTCACTATCGATGGCCTGAAAATCATTCGTCAGGATCGGTTCGGGCAGCCCCGTGATGGCCGAGGTCAATTCGACCTGACCGAAATCAGCGGCGTCTACGCGGTCATAGAACGCGTAGACCTGATTGTAATACATCAGACCGCCCGCCGCTGCGGCGGACACAACGATTGCCGTGATTGCCATTTGAACCGGTTTCATTCCGCAGCCTCTGGCACGTAGCCGCCTGCCTCGGTCTGAACAAAGGCGTCAGCGCATAGTTTCGCCAGCGCGCGCACGCGGCCAATATAAGCCTGACGTTCGGTGACAGAAATCACGCCGCGCGCGTCCAGCAGGTTGAACAGGTGCGATGCTTTGATGCACTGGTCATAGGCAGGGTGCGCCATGACGATCCGTTTGCCGGTTTTCGGATCAACGGCTGGGTTGTCCAGAATGCGTTGGCATTCGGCCTCTGCGTCGATGAAATGCTGCAACAACTGATCGGTGTCTGCCACATCAAAGTTGTGGCGCGAATATTCTTCTTCGGTTTGGCGGAAGATATCACCGTATTTCAGCGCGATTGGCGATTCAGGATCGTTGAACGGCATGTCCATCACGTGATCCACGCCCAACACATACATCGCCAGACGTTCCAGACCATAGGTCAATTCGCCCGATACAGGTTTACAGTCGTGGCCGCCAACCTGTTGAAAATAGGTGAACTGCGACACTTCCATGCCGTCACACCAGACTTCCCAGCCCAGGCCCCATGCGCCCAGCGTCGGGGATTCCCAGTCGTCTTCGACGAAACGGATGTCATGCAGGGAACTGTCGATGCCAATCGCCTCTAGCGACCCCAGATAGAGGTCCTGCAGATCAGGCGGCGATGGTTTGATCAGCACCTGATATTGGTAATAGTGCTGCAAACGGTTCGGGTTTTCACCATAACGACCATCGGTCGGACGGCGCGACGGCTGAACATAGGCTGCGGCCCATGCACGGTCACCCAGCGAACGCAGAGTCGTTGCAGGGTGGAACGTGCCAGCGCCGACCTCCATATCGTAGGGTTGCAGCACTGCGCATCCTTTTGCTGCCCAGTAATTCTGGAGTCGCAGGATGATCTCTTGGAAAGAACGGGGTTTATCGGCCATGGTCGCCCTCTTTTCGGTTCCGCGCCTGAATATGCCGCATAGGGCATGGGGTCAATTGGGGCATGCAGGTCACATTTACCCATTCGCGCTGTTTTTGAACCGTTTCGGGGCTATGTTCATGCGGGAACAGGTGCGATAGACACGCAATTGGTAAAGATCGGATTTTGGATACACTATGTTAAAACGACTTCTGGGAATTGTTTTCGCAGCTGTAATCGCAGTACAGGCCCAAGCACAGAGCGCAAGCTGGCTCCAGATCGAGGCGCACCCCACCCTATCGGCCGCCCAAGACGCAGCGCGCAAATTTTCGGCGCAGCTGGATGATGTGGTCGGGTTTCATTTGGGATCAAACTGGTATGGCGTGGCCCTAGGCCCCTATTCCGAACAGGATGCCGAAAACCTGCTGCGCCAACTGCGCCGCACGGGTCAGATCCCACGCGATTCATTTGTCAGTGACGGGCAACGATACGGTCAGCAGTTCTGGCCCGTCGGCGTTGGCATCAGCACCACGCCAAAACCTTTGCCAACGGAACCGGTCACCGACGCCACCCAGATCGAACCGCCAATGGCACCCGAAGATGCCGAACCGATCGTGGCACCTGAACCAACCCTACCCGATGAAACACCAGCCGAGGCACGCGCATCCGAGGCGCAGCTGACCCGCGAACAGAAAATGGACCTGCAGGTGATGCTGCAATGGGCAGGTTTTTACACCGCCGGCATCGATGGGTCCTTTGGTCGCGGCACGCGTAATTCTATGGCCGCATGGCAAGACGCGAACGGTTATGAGGCTACAGGTATCCTGACCACGGCGCAGCGCGCTGACCTGTTCAGCCAATACAACGCTATCCTAGAAGGCACCGACCTGACGCTGGTCGAGGACGCGAACACAGGCGTTGCGATGCAAATCCCAATGGGTTTGGTCCAGTTTGACGCAAATGAAACGCCGTTCGCGCGCTATACCGCAAAGGACGGTTCAGGTGTTCAGGTGTTGGTCATTTCCCAACCTGGTGACCGCACGCGCCTGTACGGCCTGTATGAAATCCTGCAAACGCTGGAAATCATGCCGCTAGAGGGGCCACGCGAACGCGGCCGCGATAGTTTTGAAATCGAAGGCCTATCCGACACCCGCCACAGCTATGCGACCGCGCGCCAAGAAAACGGCGAAATCAAAGGCTTTGTTCTGGTGTGGCCTGCGGGCGATGACGAACGTCGGGCACGAGTGCTGTCGGAAATGAAAAACAGCTTTGTTTCGATTGACGGCGTACTTAGCCTTGCAGCTGCCCCTGCTGAAACTTCGGTTGATATGCTGTCTGGGCTGGCCATCCGCACACCGAAAAATTCTGCATCGGGGTTCTTTACCGATGCGCGCGGCACGACTGTCACCGCTGCTGCAAACGTGGATCAATGCGAACGCGTCACCATTGGCCGTGGCGATTATACTGCAAATGTTGTGTTCAATGACGGCACGCTGGCTGTGCTATCGCCCGAAACAGCGCTATCGCCGCTAAGCCATGCCGCAATCCAGACCCAAGCCGCAGCACGCAATGCGACGGTCGCTGTTGGCGGCTACCCATATGGCGGCGCGTTGGCATTGCCGACGGTCACATTCGGCACCATTGCAGACGGCGCTGACCTAACCGGAGACGCCAGCAAACTGCGCCTAAGCATGACAACGACCCAAGGCGACGTGGGCGGCCCTGTGTTTGACACCAGCGGTGCTGTTGTGGGTGTTTTGGTCCCGACCATCGCGCAAGACGGTCAGATGCTGCCGGAAAACGTGGGCTTTGCCGCAAATGCGGGCGCAATCCTTAGCGCGCTCGCCGAATCTGCGGCCCGCGCAGATCAATCGACCATCAGCGGCCAAATGGCACCAGAGACGCTGACGTCGGTCGCATCGGATGTCACCGTTTTGGTGAATTGCTGGTAACGCAGCGCCCGTTGGAAAAACAAAAAACCGGCCGCTCATTGGCCGGTTTTTTTATGCCTATGCCCGCCAGAAACGCGGCAGCACCAGAACCAATACCGAAACAATTTCCAATCGACCCAACAGCATTCCGACGATCATCAGCCATTTGGCAGTATCCGGAAACAGGTTCACCGCGCCTGATGGGCCGACTTCGGGGCCGAAAACAGGGCCGATGTTGAAAATCGACGTCCACGCACCTGTCACGGCGGCCAGAAAACTAATGCCGGTCATACCCATCAAAACGATCAAAATGCCGAACGTCAGCACAAAACAGGTGAACAGCAACATAATCGACGACATAACGTCGTCCGACACGGCGCGGCCTTCGAAACGAACGGACACAACGCGGTTCGGGCTATACAGGCGTTTGATCTGGGCCGAAATGGCGCGCAGCATGATCTGATAGCGGAACACTTTGATCGAACAGCCCGTCGATCCCGAACAGCCGCCAATCATGCCGACGCAAAACAGGATCGCAAAGGCAAAAGGCCCCCACGCCATCACATCGCCATCGCCGTACCCCGTGCCCGAAAAAATCGACACGACGTTGAATAGCGTTGATCGGAACATCTCTTCGGTGAATTCGCCCTCTAGCGTCATGCGATAGACTACGATCAATGCGACTGCATAGGCGCTCCATGTCAGATAGCCACGCACCTGCATGTCCTGAAACAGGGGCTTTGGCTCTCCTACGATGACCTGCAAGAAACGGATGAACGGGACCGACGCCAAAAACATGAATAGGCTTGCCACATATTGCGGCGCCCCAGGGAAGGCCGCAAATGACGCGTCTGTCGTTGAATAGCCGCCCGTCGCAATCGTTGTGAAAGAATGCACAATGCTTTCCAACACCGACATGCCCGACACGACATAACTCAGCGCGCAAACGATGGTCAGGCCGATGTAGATGTTCAACAAACCCTTTGCGATGTCCAACGCCCGCGGCAACGATTTACCCAGCGTGTCAAAGCCTTCGGATTGGAAAAACTGCATCCCGCCGACTTTCATCACGGGCAGGAAAATCATGGCAACGATGACAATCCCCAAACCGCCCAACCATTGCAAAATCGCGCGCCATAGCAGAATGCCATAGGAATGCGTTTCCAACCCTTCGATCGCAGTCGCGCCCGTGGTGGTCATGCCGGACATGGATTCGAACATCGCATCGACCAGCGGTAGATTAGTTTCCCCGATGATAAATGGAATCGCCCCGAATGTAGGCAGTGCAATCCAGACGCCTGTCGTCAGGATAAAACTTTGACGCAGGTTTAGGCCCTGCCCTTTGCCGTTGGCGCAGGCCATCGACGTAAATAACCCTGCAGATATGGTGATGACGGCACTTTGCATGAAAGTCTGCCATTCAGGATCACCATGAGCGAGATCAAACAACAATGGTCCGATCATCGCGCAGCCCATGACTGCGGTCAGCAAACCGATTACATATCCAACTGGTCGCAAGTCCATCATGAACGAAGGCTTGGCGTGACTATGCGGTTAAGTCAAGCGGTGCCAGCGGGTTAGCCCCGCCAGCATCGAAAATCGATTAAACGTAGAACAGGTCGTTGAACACATGCACGGCGATTTTATCGCGGCGTAGACCCATTTGTGCCAGTTCTTCGTCGGTTTTGGACTGCAGCGCCTGAATTTCAGCGAAACGCGATTTGCGTTCCATATACAGTTCTAGGCTGTGACCGACGGATTTGAAGAACGATTTGAATGCGTCTGCGATGTGTAGTTCAGGTAGGTGTACGTTGACTGCCAGATTGGCCATTTTGGAAACTCCGTTAATTCGGTTGTTTCCCCCCTTGATCCAAATCTAGTTCAAAGCCTGCCTTGCGTGTAGCGTAAATACTGCAACGCAGCATTTACACAGACGCAAAGCAGGTCAATATTGTTGCCTTATCCAACGTGGATCAGTGTGGTGAACAACTGTGGGTCCAGACTATCGCTGTCAAAGGTGTCACCTTCGGTCAGCACAGACACCGCATCATGGCTGTGCAGGCTTTCCTGATGGCTGGCGACCACGCGGAAATCACCGACGCGTGGATCGATCTGCAACTGTTCACAGAACAGGCGCGCCGCGTCTTCGACGAAAATCGGGTTGGCAGCGTTTAGTTCGGCGAATGCCTGTTCGTCTTCGCGTTTGACCATAACCTGAGTTTCGGTCGGCACAGCGGTGCGCGACATGTCGATCAGGTCTTCGAACCACAGCATTTCATCGCCTTCGATCACGGCGGACAGACGCGCCACGGACCGCTGCGAATGCGGGGTCGCCAACTGGCCGCGGAACTGGCGGGCGTGTTCGGACAATTCCAACGAACATGGGCAGGTCGACGAATAGACGTAATCCAGATGGATGATTTTCTTGCGAACGCCCGCCTTTTCCACCAGCTCTAGCGCGATATCGTAGTACTGATACCCTTCCAATCCAGACCGCAGTGACGCGACCTTCATCGGGAAACGGAAACGCATCTGAATGCGCGCGTCAAAGCTTTCTAGGTCGGCCTTATACGCGTCCAGCGCGGTTTCCATGACTTCGAAACTGAACGTGTTCGACGCATGTTTGTAGAAGGACCGCATGATGCGGGACATGTTAATGCCCTTCTTTTCCGCCTCTAGGCTAACGGTGCCTGTCACAGATGTTTCCAACGTCACATCGCCGTTGTCGCGGGTATGAAAACGGATTGGCAGTCGGAAATTCGAAATGCCGACGTGCTGAATCTGCTGTTTCGCGCCACGGATCAGGCTGGACGGGCCGTTCTGCAAATCGGGCATCGACGCTTTGTAATCTTCGTCGACTTTGAAATCTTCGGGGTAGGCACGGGCCAGCGCGGGGTAATTCGACACCTCTTGGCCCGGGATCAGGCGCGATACCAGCGGGTCCAGCGTTGCCACCTCTTCCGCTGTCACATCTTTGGCCCAGCGACGTAGCAGCGCCAGCGCGGCTTCTGCCTCTTCGCGGGTTGGTTCGCGATCCATGTCTTGACTATGAATGTTCATTTCGAGGTCTCCGCCCTGTCGCGTCTGATCCTCAATATGGGATGCGCGCGACGGTTTTCCATAACGTTCAAAAGGAATACGTTTGTTACCGTCGCGCGGATCAGTCATCAGATTGCATCCAATGCTTGTTTTAGATCGGCCAACAGATCGTCGGCATCCTCTAGCCCGCAAGAAATGCGAACCAGACCCGGGGTGATACCCAGAGTGTCCTTTTGTTCCTGCGGCAAACGCTGGTGCGTGGTGGTCGCCGGATGCGTGACCAACGATTTGCTGTCAGCAAAGTTATTGGTGATCGTAAAGATCTTCAACGCGTTCAAGAAACGGAAACATTCGTCTTTGCCGCCTTTGATATCGATGGCAAACACGGTGCCCGCGCCTTCATACTGTGCGGCGGCCAGTTCGTACTGCGGGTGGCTGGGGTGCAGCGGATAACTGATCGAATTCAGCTTTTCATGCCCCTGCAGCGCGTCCACGATTTTCAGCGCCGATTGCGACTGATGCCCAACACGCAAGAATAGCGTGTCCATGGATTTCAGCATGACCCACGCGTTAAACGGGCTCATCGCGCCACCGGTGTGTTTCAGGTACGCCTCGACCGGGCCGCGAACCAATTCTTTGGATCCCAGAACGATCCCGCCCAGACAGCGGCCCTGCCCGTCGACGTGTTTGGTCGTGGAATAAACGATCAAGTCTGCACCCAATTCGCCCGCGATCGAATAGATCGGCGTGGCCATCGCGTTGTCTACGACCACCTTGGCGCCGTTTGCGTGGGCCAGATCAATGACCGCTTTCATGTCGATGACTTCTAGCGTCGGGTTCGAAATGGATTCAAAGAAGACAAGCGCGGTGTCAGGGCGAATGGCGGATTTCCATTCTTCCAGATCACGGCCATCAACCAGCGTCAGTTCTACGCCGAAACGGACCAGAATGTCCTCTAGGATGTACAGGCACGACCCGAACAGTGCGCGGCTGGATACCACGTGGTCGCCTGCCTTTAGCAGCGACATTAGCGCGCCATTGACCGCAGCCATGCCCGATGCGGTGGCAAAGCCTGCCTCGACGCCCTCTAGGTCGGCCAGACGGTCCTCTAGCATAGCGGTGGTCGGGTTGCCGTAGCGGGCATAGATGAATTCGTCATCTCCCAGCGCGACAAAACGCGCCTCGGCCTGTTCGGCGGTTTCATAGACAAACCCTTGGGTCAGGAACATCGCCTCGGACAGCTCGTTGTATTTGCTGCGGCGAACGCCCGAATGTACGGCGCGGGTACGTTTGGATAGTTTGTCCATGTCTGTCGTCCTTTCGACCTAATAAAAAACCCTGATACCGGAAATAGGCAGCAGGGTTTGGCCTGTTTCCTGTTTAGCGGTTTGTTTTACGTGGTCCGCAATCCGGTTCAAATCACCACAGACACGCGGATACGCCTGACCAACCGTTAGGTCAAGGAAAACAGGGGTTGAACCCCGTCCGCATTGCCCCATTGTTGCAGCCAGCAACAGCATAGGTGTGCGATGTCCCCAATCGATTTGTACTACTGGCCAACGCCCAACGGCAAAAAGATCAGCATCTTGTTAGAGGAGTTGTCCCTGCCCTATCAGGTCCACCTGATCGACATCGGCGCGGGTGATCAATTCGCCCCTGATTTTCTGGACATCGCGCCGAATAACCGCATTCCTGCGATTGTTGATCCGAACGGCCCAGACGGCGAACCGATTTCGATTTTTGAATCGGGCGCGATCCTGCGATATTTCGCCCGCAAAACAGGGCAGCTGTACGGGGCAACAGAACGAGACCGCGTGGACATTGACCAATGGCTGATGTGGCAGATGGGCGGCGTTGGCCCAATGGCGGGTCAAGCGCACCATTTCCTGAAATACGCCCCCGTCATGGACCCGCCCCACGTCCTGCCCTATGCCCAAACCCGTTACCGCAACGAAGTCGCCCGCCTGTACGGCGTGTTGAACAAACGGCTGGACGGGCGCGACTACGTCTGCGGCGATTGCTCTATCGCTGATATAGCGATCTACCCCTGGGCCGCAGAATGGGAAGGCCAGCAGCAAACGCTGGACGACAAACCGCACCTTGCCGCGTGGCTGGACCGAATGGCAGCACGCCCTGCGGTAAAAAGGGGGATGGAACTCGCCCACGAACTACGCCAGAAGGGTTACACCAAAGAACAAATGGAACGCCTGTTCAAACAACAATGATCCGTCACATCGTCTTTTTCACCGCGCAGAAACCCGAATATCGGGACACAATTTTCAACGGCCTGAAACGTCTGGAAACCATTCCTGACAGCATCCGTTTGGAAATTCGCCCCAACATGAACAAAGACCCGATTAGCCCAGACGGACCTGATTTCGTTGTCTACGGCGAGTTTGAGGACGAGGCCCAATTGGCCGCCTACAAAGCGCACCCCCTGTATCAGGAATCCATCGATATCGTCCGTCCGCTACGCGACATGCGCATAGCGGCAGATTTTATTGTGTAGGTTCTTCGATCAGGTATTTTTGCAGGCTCACGATCTGAGACCACAAAAACAGGAACATGACCGCTGGGAACGCAAAGGTTTCCAGCGTGACCCACAGTTCGTCCGACTGCGTGCGCCAGATGATTTCATTGGCAACCGCTAGAGCCGCGAAAAACGCGCACAAACGGCGGGTCAGGATCATCCAGCCCGCACGCTCCATCGGTAGCAATTCACCCATCACATATTCCAGCCAGCTTTGGCCGCGCAGCAGGCCGATGCCCAGCAATAGGGCAAACAACCCGTAAACAATCGACGTTTTCATTTTGAAAAACGCCTCGTTATTGAACCACGCGGTTAGGCCGCCGAAAAATATCACCATGAACGCGGTAAAGACCTGCATCCGCGACAGTTTTCCCGTCAGACCCCACAGCGCGCCCATCGCCGCCAACAAGATCGGGATGAACACGACAGCCGACACGATGAACCCCGAATATTCGGTGCCCGCAAAGGTATAGGTGTTGTCCTTGATCTTTACGTAAAGCAGGAAAAACGCGACCGTTGGGCCCAGTTCCAGAACCTGTTTCAACAGCGGATTGATTTGTTTTTCAGCCATTTAGCCACCTACCTCAACAATTACGGCGCCCAGCGCGATCAGCGCCATCAGGAACAACCGGCGCGGGCCGACCTTTTCGCCCAAAATGAACCAGCCAATCAAGGCCGCAAAGACGGTCGACGTTTCGCGCAGAACGGCTGCTTCGCCGACTTTATCCAATCGGGTTGCGATCATCACGCCGCCAAAACTGACCCAGCCGATCACCGCGCCCAGCGCCCCGCGCCACATCAACGGCGCAAGGTCGATCTTTAGCCCCGACCGGCGCGTTTTGACATAGGCGATCAGCGGCATATCGATACCGCTTAGGAAAAAGAACCACGCAAGGAACGTGAACGGATCGGCCGCCTGACGGATGCCCCACGCGTCATAGGTCGTGTAGACCGCCACCATAACGCCGCACAGCGCGGCCCAGATCAGCGCGATTTTCACCCGCTGTTTTGCAATCGTTTCTTCGGCCAGATTGCGCAGCGCCAGCAACAAAATACCGCCCGACAAACAGCCCACACCGATCCATTGCATCAACGTATAGGGTTCATGAAACACGATGGATGCAAAAATCACAGTGATCAGCGGCCCCGTTCCACGCACCACCGGATAGACCACCGTATAGGCCGCGTATTCATAGGCCAACGCCATCAGTAGTTTGTAGATGAAATGGATAACAACGACCCCAACCAGGATCAGCCACATGTCGCCTTCGGGCAATGGAAACACGAACAACGCAAAAGGCGCCGATAGGATCGTGAACCACAGGTCAATCGACCCGCGCGCCACCCAAGGATCATGTTTGCCCTTTTGCAGCGCCCCGAACAAAGCATGCGCAATCGCCGCCGTCAGCGCCAGTATTGTCGCCAGCTGCGCACCAAACGGGGTGCCCGAAACAGAGACGAGCCACTCACCCATGGGTGATTGCCTTCATTACCCGCGCCCGACCAAAGCGTTCGCGTAATCTTCGGGATCGAACGGGGCCAGATCATCGATCTGTTCGCCAACGCCAATCGCGTGGATCGGCAGACCGAATTTATCCGCCAGCGCCACCAGAACGCCGCCCTTGGCCGTGCCGTCCAGTTTCGTCATGACCAGACCAGACACATCCGCCAATTTCTGGAACGCATCCACCTGATTAACAGCATTCTGGCCCGTCGTCGCATCCAGAACCAACAGCGTGTTGTGCGGCGCATCGGGGTCTTTCTTGCGAATGACGCGAACGATCTTGGCCAATTCTTCCATCAGATCCTGACGGTTCTGCAAACGACCCGCAGTGTCGATCATCAACAGGTCCGCGCCGTCCTCTTGTGCCTTTGTCATTGCGTCAAAGGCAAGGCTGGCAGGGTCCGACCCTTCGGGCGCGGTCAAAACAGGCACGCCTGCCCGTTCGCCCCAAATCTGCAACTGCTCAACAGCTGCGGCACGGAACGTGTCACCTGCGGCGATCACAACGGATTTGCCCGCCGCGCGGAACTGGCTGGCCAATTTGCCGATGGTCGTCGTCTTACCTGCGCCATTCACACCAACAACCAACACCACCTGAGGCTTCTTCGCATATAGCGGAAGCGGCCGCGCCACAGGCTCCATGATGCGCGTGACCTCTTCGGCCAATAGCGATTTGATCTCGTCCACAGACAGCTTCTTGCCGATGCGCCCCTCGGCCATGTTGGATGTGACACGCAGGGCCGTATCCACGCCCATATCTGCGCTGATCAACAGCTCTTCCAACTGCTCGACCATTTCGTCATCCAACACGCGGCGCGGGGATGTATCGCGGCCAACCAACCGATCAATGATGCCCTTCTTCGGGGCTTCATCCTCGACGGTTTCTTCTATCGCAATGGGGGTGACATCCACCTCTACGCGCTCAGGCTCTGGCGCGGAATCAACTGCGACGTCGGGTTCGTCTTGCGCTACATCCGCGCCTTCCTCGACGATTGCCTCTAACCCTTCGTCCAACTTTGACGACGATTTGGTCAGACGATCGCGGAGTTTTTTGAAAAACGACATGAATTGGCCTTTGCAAAGCTTTCTTATCACCTAATACCTAAGCCAAAGGATGGAAAGCCCCGTCTGCGCCCACTAAACTCTGCCCCGACAGGAGTTTCCAATGCCGCCGATGATCCTTTTTGCCTTTGCGACGCTTTTTCCCATACCCCTAAGTCTGATCGCCGCATTTTCGGGCGGGATGTGGGCTTTGGCCGCGCCGCTCTACATGACGGTCATGACCGCACTGCTAGATGAATGGGTGGACCGTATTACACCGGCGACCTCGGACGCTGAATTTCCTGTGGCAAACGCCCTTTCGGTCGCAATCGCCATTGGGCAATTCGCCATGATTGCAGCCACCGTGTTCGCGCTGACCTCTGATCTGGCGACCCACGCCAAATTTGGCGTCTTCATCGCGGCGGGTCTGTATATCGGTCAGGTCGGCAATTCGAACGCGCACGAACTCATCCACCGCTCCAGCCGTTTTTTGCGCAATTTGGGCAAATGGGCCTATATTTCGGTTCTGTTCGGTCATCACACGTCCGCCCATGTATTGGTTCACCACATCCATGTCGGCACGAAAAACGATCCAAACACATCACGCCTGAACGAAAGCTTTTATCGTTTCTTTGGCCGCGCATGGCGCGGGTCCCTGCGCAAATCCTATGCAGCGGAAACACATAGAATGACCCGATCAGGCAAACCCATATGGGCGCATCCTTTTGTCACCTACACGGGCGGAGCTATTGTGATGCTGTGCATAGCGGGTGCGATCGGCGGCGGCGCAGGAATCGGGGCCTATCTTGGCCTTGCATTTTTTGCCCAGACCCAGCTGATGCTGTCGGATTACGTTCAGCACTATGGCCTGACCCGCGCGATTGATCAGGCAGGGAAACCCGAACCGGTCGCCGCCAAACACAGCTGGAACAGTCCCCATTGGTTTTCTTCGGCGCTTATGTTGAACGCGCCGCGCCATTCTGATCACCATGTTTCGCCGATGACCATTTACCCGGCCTTGCAATTACCTGACGCGCCTATGCTGCCGCGGTCATTGCCCGTTATGGCCTGCGTCGCGTTGATCCCACCGCTATGGCGCCGCGTTATGAATCCGCGTGTCGCCGAATGGCAGGAAACCGCACTTTAATCAGAAAACTCTGGCGCAGCCCTGCGCGTTCGCCGATAGTGCGCGCATGAGAGTTTATGCTTTGTTTTTATCCATTTTGGCAGCGCCGCTTGCCGCACAATCGCCCCTTACACCGTCCGAATTCGAAGCGCGGGTTTTGGGCGGAACCTTTGACTTTGGATATGTTGGGTCCGCGCCTTATGGGATCGAACGGTATTTGCCAGAAAACAAAGTAATCTGGAGCTGGGGCGACGGCCAATGCGAAGCAGGCACATGGTACGCAGACGGGCCGTCCATCTGCTTTGTCTACGATTTCGATCCCGACCCGCATTGTTGGCTATACTTTGCCGAAGGCGCAAATACGCTGGCCATCCTACAAGATGACGATAGCGGGGGCATTTATCAGCTGACCCCCATCAGCCGAGAATTGGTTTGTGATAATTTTGGAATGTAATTCCTAGAACAAACTGCCCTGATCTGGTCCATCATCCGTTTTGGTTTTCTTGACCTTTGGCGCAGCGCCGCCGACGGCGAATTTACCATCTGCGAATTCAATCTCTAGGCTGCTGGCCTGTTTGGCCGATTTGGTGTCGGTGACGATGGCATCACCGCTGCGCACAACGGCATAGCCGCGTTTCAGCGTTGCCTTATACCCCAGCGTCGAATGCAGCCGCGCAAGGCTATCCAACTGCGATTTACGCCGTTCGACAATGCGGCCCCAACCATCGGACAAACGGCGATCAGCCTGCATTTTATCAACGTCGCGGCGCACGGTCGCCACGCGGCGGGTCAGCGCGGGTTTCAAACGCGCGGCACGGTCATCTACGGCATTTCGGAAATTGCCAACACGCACCGACAATAGACTAGGCCGCAAATGCCCCGCCGTTTCGGTCAACGCGATCCGTTTACGGGCGGTATATCCCCGCAGCGCCCCATCCAGTTTTTCCGAAAGCATGTCCAAACGCTGGCGCGGGGTGTCCAGCAATTCCTCTTTGCGGGGCAATGCACGGGACAGATCATTCAAACGCTGACGACGCAGACCCACCATTTGCGTCGCCGCCCGCGACAACCGCGCGCCCTGATTATCGACCCAGTTGATCAGCTCCAGCCGCACAGGCACCGCATGTTCGGCCGCCGCCGTCGGCGTTGGCGCGCGCAGATCGGACGCATAGTCGATCAGCGTTGTATCCGTTTCGTGGCCCACCGCCGAAATCAGCGGGATTTGCGACGCCGCCGCCGCGCGTACAACGATTTCTTCGTTAAAGCCCCACAGATCTTCGATACTGCCGCCCCCGCGGGCGACGATGATCACATCGGGGCGCGGCAAAGCACCACCCGGGGTCAAACGGTTGAACCCTTCGATCGCGTGGGCGACTTGGGCCGCGCAATCACGGCCCTGAACCGCAACGGGCCAGACCAACACCTTGCGCGGGAAACGATCCCGCAGACGGTGCAAAATATCACGGATAACCGCCCCCGTGGGCGACGTCACAACGCCAATGATTTCGGGCAAATACGGCAGCGGGCGTTTGCGTTCGGGGGCAAACAAACCTTCGGCTTGCAGCGCGGCCTTGCGTTTTTCCAACATAGCCATCAACGCGCCTGCCCCTGCGGGGCGCACGTCATCGACGTTTAGCTGGTATTTCGACTGCGGCCCAAACGTGGTCAAACGACCAGTGGCGATGACCTCCATGCCCTCTTCTGGGCGATGGGCCAGTTTCGCGACCTGACCTTTCCAGCTGACCGACGCCAAAACGGAACGATCATCTTTTAGGTCAAAATACATGTGGCCCGTGCGTGCGATCACGACGCGGCCCACCTCTCCGCGGACACGAACAAAGCCGAATTCGTTTTCCAGCGTCTTCTTTACCGCCCCTGAAATTTCGGAAACGGAAAACTCGTGTGCGTTGTCTTGTGGGTCTTCGAACAGATCCATTGTCGGTCGGCCTTGTTATATTTGCCTACCAACCTTAGAACGCCGCAAACAAAAGGCCAAGCGGAGGGCACCATGAACATCCTGATTCTAGGCAGCGGCGGGCGTGAACACAGCCTTGCATGGGCTGTAAAACAGAACCCGAAATGTGATCGCCTGATCGTGGCGCCCGGGAATGCGGGAATCGCATCGATTGCAGAATGCGCGAACATCGACATCCTGTCGGGCGATGCGGTCGCGACCTTTGCCGAAGAAAACGCCATTGATTTCGTGATCATCGGCCCAGAGGCCCCATTGGCCGCCGGCGTTGCCGACCAACTGCGCGCTGCTGGCCTGACCGTTTTCGGCCCATCCAAAGCCGCCGCCCAGCTAGAGGCATCCAAGGCGTTCACCAAAGCGATCTGCGACGCCGCAAACGCACCAACCGCTGCCTACGCCCGTTTCACCGAAGCTGAACCAGCCAAAGCCTATATCCGCGAACAAGGCGCCCCAATCGTTGTCAAAGCGGACGGTCTGGCCGCAGGCAAAGGCGTGATTGTCGCGATGAACGAACAAGACGCGCTGGACGCCATCGACGATATGTTCGGCGGTGAATTCGGTTCCGCTGGCGCCGAAGTCGTGATCGAAGAGTTCATGGAAGGCGAAGAGGCATCCTATTTCATCCTTGTTGACGGTGACTCCGTGCTGCCGATCGGCACCGCCCAAGACCACAAACGCGTGGGCGACGGCGACACCGGCCCGAACACCGGCGGCATGGGTGCCTATTCCCCTGCCCCAGTTCTGTCCGACGACATCGCGGCCAAAGCGCTGAACGAAATCGTCATCCCGACCATGCGCGAGATGAAAAATCAGGGCATGCCATATCAGGGCGTTCTATACGCTGGCCTGATGATCAAAGACGGCCAGCCGCGTCTGGTGGAATACAACTGCCGCTTTGGTGACCCTGAATGTCAGGTACTGATGATGCGTTTGGGCGGTCAGGCATTGGATCTGATGCTGGCCTGCGCCGAAGGCCGTCTGGACCAAGTTCAGGCACAATGGGCGGACGACCACGCGATGACCATCGTTATGGCGTCCAACGGGTATCCTGGTGCGTACGAAAAAGGCACCGTTATCCGCGGTCTGTCTGCTCTGCCAGAAACCACCGATGCCTACACGTTCCACGCAGGCACGACAGAATCCAACGGCGACATCACCGCAACGGGCGGCCGTGTTCTGAACATTACCGCGCGCGGCGCAACATTGGCCGAAGCCCACGCCAAAGCCTATGAGATGATCAAACAGATCGATTGGCCCGAAGGGTTCTATCGTAACGACATCGGTTGGCGCGCGCTGTAAGTGCCCGCCACAAACAAAAAAGCCGCGCTGGTTAGCGCGGCTTTTTCTTTGGATGTGTCGCAGATTACGCTGCGCGGGAAACCAGAACGCTATCGATTTCTTTGGCAGCTTCTTTTTCGTCATTGCCGCCAACAGCCGCGATTTCGCGGGTCAGGCGTTCCAGAGCAGCTTCGTACAGCTGACGTTCGGAATAGGACTGTTCACGCTGATCGTCTGCGCGGTGCAGGTCGCGGACAACTTCGGCAATTGCGATCAGATCGCCCGAGTTGATTTTCTGTTCATATTCCTGAGCGCGGCGCGACCACATAGCCTTTTTGACTTTGGCTTTGCCCTTCAGGGTTTTCATCGCGTGCGCTACGACGTCAGGCGACGACAGGCCACGCATGCCGACCTCTTCTGCTTTGTTCGTTGGCACGCGCAGGGTCATTTTATCCTTTTCAAAGGAAATCACGAAAAGCTCTAGCTCAAAGCCAGCAACCTCTTGTTTTTCGATCGAAACGATCTGGCCCACACCGTGAGCTGGGTAAACAACGTAATCATCAGGATTGAAGTCGTTCGATTTGGTCATGATTATCCTTCCTCTGGAACCCGCCCCAAAAGACAACAAAACCGGCGGAGCACTACGCCTCCGTCGGGGTGTCTGGGGTATTGGGATGGGTTAATTTCTAGGCAACATTGGCGATATCATATCACAAAATAGCCCCCCGTGGAAGCGGGACATCGATTCGCCCGAAAACCGCGATTTTCAACGAAAAAACGGCCCTGAATGATCAGAGCCGTTCAAATCACGCGTTATGTGCGAATCAATCGCCTTCGCCGGGCGCTTCGGACAACAGCTCCAGCTTGCCTGGTTTGCCGTCCATTTCTTCGGCATTCGGCAGCGGGTCTTTTTTGGCGGTGATGACCGGCCACATTTCCGAATACTTGCGGTTGAATTCGACCCATTTTTCCATGTCTGGTTCGGTATCCGGACGGATCGCATCCGCAGGGCATTCAGGTTCGCAAACGCCGCAGTCAATGCATTCATCAGGATGGATCACCAATGTGTTTTCGCCTTCATAGAAACAATCTACGGGGCAAACTTCGACACAGTCCGTGTATTTGCAGGCAATACAGTTTTCGGTAACGACATAAGTCATGTGGGCTGTCCTAATTAGTTCGGGCCATTAGCTAGACCCGTGGGCACAATCATTCAAGCCCGAATGGCCCATCACCCGAAAGATGCGACGCCATGTTCCGTCTCTCGCGCTTTCCAGGGCGTCCTTTCCCATCAAATGATGGATTTTTAGAAGCTTTTTCTACGGATTTCTCTTCTGGTGGAGATAAATCTTCGTATAGGGCCTGCGCTTCGGGGGCGGGGCCGCGGCGTTCGCCGATGTCCAAGATTCGCACGACGCGCACGTTGGTCGCCTGAACAAAGGTCAAAACGTCACCCGGCCCGACAGTGCGGGCCGGTTTACTGATTGGATTGCTGTCCACACGCACCTTGCCCTGTTTGACAATCGTGGCAGCCAGCGTGCGCGTCTTGAAAAAACGCGCATGCCACAGCCATTTATCAACCCGGATCGTAGGGCGTGTGTCGTCCATTATTTGGTTTTGAAACCAGACAATGCAGCGGCGAACGGGTTATCAGGATCGATCTGTTTTTCCCGCTTTGGTTTCGCCTCAAAGGATTTGGCTTTGTTGCCGCCCTTTGGACCTTTGCCTTTGCCTTTTGCGTTCGGTTTACCGCCCTGACGAGGTTTGCCAGCGGGTTTACCACCCTGACGGCGGTTGTTACCGCCCTGCCGACCACCCCAAGTAAAGGTGTAGAACACTTCGACTTCGGCAGTTTCAACGCCTGCATCAGCCGCTTCGCCGGTTGGTACTTCGGTTTCGGACACATCAGCGATTGGATCTGCTGGGGTTTCCTCTGCCGGAGTTTCCGCAATCGGCGCAACGCCAGCGTCAACGATGGCATCTGCCGCAGGAACGCTGTCTGCAGCGGCTGCTTCTTCGCCGCCAGCAGCCGCAGGAACAACCGCATCCACGGCCTTTACCTTGGTCCGTTCGCCTTTTTCTGCGCGGTAGCCTAGGCCCTGCATCAGATCAGCGAACTGTTCCAGCGTCATACCTGTGATCGACAGCATGTCTGGGTTGGCTTCGAAACCACCACGGCTGTCTTTGTCGCGCAGCATGTCAGCCAGACGTTCCAGCATGTCGATACGGATCGCGCGTTCACCAGCAGCGCGATACCCCGCCATGGTGAAATAGCCCTGAGGCATGTCCGAAATCGCAGGAACCGTGACCAGACCTGGAGGCGGAGCTTCGGGGAATTCGTCCAGTTTGTTTGCCAGCGACCACAGAACCAGACGCAGACGGGTCGGCGCAGGTTTCAGCAGCAAAGGCATAAAGATCGTGAACTGACCAAAACGCACGCCGTGTTTGCGCAACGCGCCACGGGCGTCTTGATCCAGTTCTTTGACTTCGTTTGCAATTTCGCCGCGCGAAATCACACCGAAACCTTCGACCAGACGGAAGGCGAAACCTTTGGCCAGACCTGTCAACGCTTCGTCGCGCTGCATGTTCAGCATCGGTTCGAACAACGCCGCGATTTTGCGGTCGATGAAATGCTGCAAACGGCGCTGGACCTTTTGGGCCACGTCATCACCAGCTTCGTCATCGACGAACGCTTGTACTTGCGGTTTCAGCGGGTCTTGCGTTGCGACCAGTTTACCAACCGCATGTTCACCCCACATCAGACCACCCTGTTCGGTATAGTCGATTTCGGTGTCCGGCGCGTTATAGAAACGGTCCGCACGCAGATGGAACTGCGGCGCCAACGCCTGAACGGACGCTTGGCGCAGGGTTTTCGCCTCATCGGGGCTCCCTGTTTTGTCCATGCGGAAACGGAAACCTTCCAACTTGCCGACGTATTCGCCGTCGACAGTCACTTCACCCTGATCGTTTACTTCGGCCACAAGGCCCTCCTTCTGCTTGAGCCGGCGAAGGAGAACGCTCGTCCGCCGGTCCACAAATCTTTGGGTCAGGCCTTCGTGCAAGGCATCTGACAATCGGTCTTCTACAGCGCGAGTCGCATCGCGCCAATGGTTTTCGTCTTTTAACCACCCTTTACGCTGAGCCACATAGGTCCAAGTGCGGATAAAGGCCAATCGTTTGGATAATGTGTCAATATCACCATCCTTACGATCAATGCGTTTCACCTGACGGGCGAACCAATCTTCGGGGACATGCCCATGTTGGTGCAAAAATCCGAAAATGTCGCGCAAAAGGTTCGCGTGTTCGCCCTGACTGATCCCGCGAAAATCAGGGATTCGGCACACGTCCCACAGCAAACGCACAGATGGGCCGTCAGATGCGCGGGCCATCACCTCGGCATCGTTCGATAGATTTTTCAGCGCGGCCAAATCATCGGATTCGCGCACGCGGGTCAGCCACGGGTCATCGGTGCGCTGTTCCAGCGTCTGGATCAAACGGCCAACGCTGCCAAATTGTAGGCGACCATTGCGCCATTGCAGTTTTTTGACGGGTTTGAATTGGTGATTTTCAATCGCGGCAACAACGCCTTCGTCCAGCTCATGCGCCTCGCCCGTGACGCCGAACGTGCCGTGCGACATGTGACGCCCTGCGCGGCCTGCGATCTGGGCCAATTCGTCCGGTTCCAGATACCGCATCCGCCGTCCGTCAAATTTGGTCAGCGCGGAAAAACCGACGTGATCAATGTCTAGGTTCAGGCCCATACCAATGGCGTCTGTCGCGACCAGATAATCGACATCGCCGTTCTGATACATATCGACCTGCGCGTTGCGCGTACGCGGCGACAGTGCGCCCATAACCACCGCAGCGCCGCCTTTGGTACGGCGCAGCAGTTCGGCGATGGCATACACATTTTCAACAGAAAACCCGACGATTGCGGTGCGTCCGGGCATTCTATTTATCTTTTTCGAACCTGCGTAGGTCAGCGTGGACATACGTTCGCGGCGAATAAACTGCACGCCGCGCACGTTGTCCGCAATCGCCTGACGCATCGTGTCAGACCCCAAAAACACCGTTTCTTTTAGCCCGCGCGCGTTCAGCAATCGGTCGGTAAAGACGTGCCCGCGTTCGGGATCAGCGCATAGCTGGATTTCGTCGATGGCTAGGAAATCACAGCCCATGCCTTCGGGCATCGCTTCGACCGTGCAGACCCAGTATTTGGCGCGCGGCGGCATAATCCGTTCTTCGCCCGTGATCAGCGCAACAACAGACGGGCCGCGAATAGCGACGATGCGGTCGTAGACCTCTCGTGCCAGCAACCGCAGCGGCAGGCCGATAATGCCCGTTGGATAGGCCAGCATCCGTTCGATGGCGTAATGGGTTTTGCCGGTATTGGTCGGGCCCAATACAGCCGTGACGCGCGCGTCCATGGTGCCTATCCCCGATTGGAACAGCGATCAGAGCGTCTGACCCTGCAAGTCTAGTGTTAAACGGTCAATCGCCGCGTTGGCGTTTGGATCCGCAGGGATCATGTCCTGAATTTTCTGATAAACTTCAAGAGCGCGTTCCGGCTGCCCCACCGTTTCCAGAATCGCCGCGAAACCCATCAGGGCGCCAAAATGGCGTGGGTTCAGCACCAGTGTTTGGCGAATATCATCAATCGAAGGCCCCAATTCGCCCATCATGAAAAATGCGGTGGCGCGTCCGTTGTAGGCTTCGGCGAAATCGGGGGCATAATTTATCGCAGCGGTGAAATGATCCACGGCCGTCGGAAAATCACCAGCGCCAATCGATTCTTGCCCGCGTTGCAGCAGCAAATCGACCGATGGGGACCCCGATTTGCTCCATTCCGTCATGACTTGCGATTCTAGGCGGACGACTTCAGCCTCGTCGGCGCGCTCCAGCCGATCGAACAATTCGTCTACGGTTGCAGATTGCCCCCAAGCCGCTAGGGTGCCCACAATAACAAAGGCGAATGCCGTAACGATAGGTTTGTACGTTTGCGTAATCATGCCCATAACATGAATGTAGCGTAATTCGCGCCGATCACCAGAGGTGGCGCGCAAACTTAGACGAAAGGAAGTCAAATGAGCGATATCGTGACCAAAGCAGTCGAAGCCCTAAGCGAAAAAATCGACGGCGGTTTTGACGGGTCGGCCAAATTCGTGATCGAAGGCGAAGGCGCGATCATGATCGACGGCGCAGGCGTACATGCAGGCGACGACGACGCAGACGTGACCCTGACCGCGACCGCCGAAACGTTCCAAGCCATCCTAGAAGGCGAAGAAAACCCAACCACCGCATTCATGACCGGCAAACTGTCCGTCGACGGTGACATGGGCACCGCGATGAAACTGGCAGGCGTTCTGGCCTAATGTCCGGCGCGCCCTTTTTCGCAGATATCGCCCAAGGTCCAAATGGTGGCCATGCCGAATGGCTGACCACATCTGACGGGGTGCGCGTGCGCGTGGCCCATTGGACGACCCAGAATGCCGTTGGCACGATCCTGCTATTTCCGGGGCGCACGGAATACATTGAAAAATATGGCCGCGATGCTGTTTCTTTGACCGATCGCGGCTTTAACGTGCTGGCGATTGACTGGCGCGGTCAGGGCATTGCGGATCGCCTGCTGGATAACCCGATGCTGGGCCATGTGGACCGTTTCACCGATTACCAGCGTGATGTTCAGGCCATGGTGGACTATGCCCGCCGTATCAAATTGCCCGAACCGTTTTTCCTGATCGGCCATTCGATGGGTGGCTGTATTGGCCTGCGCGCGTTGCACAACGGCCTGCCCGTCCGCGCGGCGGCCTTTTCTGCGCCGATGTGGGGCATCAATCTGGGCGCTGCGATCCGCCCTGCGGCGTGGTTCGTGTCATCGCTGGCGCGTCCGCTTGGGATCAACGGCAAACTGGCCCTAGGCCAATCCGAAGACACCTATGTCGCCGTGAACCCGTTTGATGGCAACAACCTGACCACTGATGACGACATGTACACCTACATGCGCGATCAGCTGCAGGCGCAGCCCGATCTGGCATTAGGCGGGCCGACATTAGGCTGGCTGTTTCAGGCGTTGAACGAAATGTACAAACTGCGCGCCATGCCTGCGGCTAAAACGCCCGCGATTGTCCTGCTGGGCAGCGACGAAAAAATCGTCGATTCCAAATGCGTGCGCTATGTCGCGGGCAAATGGCCCGGCGACGCGCTGGTGGAATATGACGGCGGCCGCCATGAAATCCTGATGGAGCGCGCCGAAATCCGCACCGATGCCTTTGACCGTATCGCCGAACATTTCCGCGCGCACGCCAGCTAAACCTTTCATCCCGCCCCTTGCCGCACTATCTGTTGTGCAAGACGATTTGAAAGGACGCAGTAATGTTTACCAAACAGCCCCTTTGGGACGCGAATGCAAATGGCGGAGCTGATCTGGGCGATCTGCCCGAATGGGATCTGACCGACCTGTATCCGGCCGCCGATAGCGCCGAATTCAAACGCGATATGGATTGGCTGGAACAGGCCTGCGCATCCTTTGCCGCCGATTACGAAGGCAAACTGGCTGATCTGGGATCCTCTGACCTGCTAGAGGCGATCCTGCGCTATGAACGCATCGACACCGTAGCGGGGCGCATCATGTCCTATGCGGGCCTGCGGTATTACCAGCTGACCACCGACGCCGACCGCGCGAAATTCATGTCCGACTGTCAGGACAAAATCACCACCTACACCACGCCTCTGGTGTTCTGGTCGCTGGAATTCAACCGCATCGCCGATGACCGCTATGCGCAGCTGATGTCGGAAAACGAACAGCTGGCCCGCTATCGCCCTGTGCTGGACCGTATGCGCGCGATGAAACCGTACCAGCTGTCGGACGAATTGGAAAAATTCCTACACGACAATTCGGTCGTTGGCGCGACCGCGTGGAACAAACTATTCGATGAAACCATTGCAGGCCTGACGTTTACCGTTGATGGCACAGACCACAACATCGAAGGCACATTGAATTTCCTGTCCGAACAGGACCGGTCCAAACGCGAATCCGCCGCCCGCGAACTGGCCCGCGTTTTTGGTGAAAACATCAAAACTTTTGCCCGCGTTCACAACACGCTGGCCAAAGAAAAAGAGGTCGAAGACCGTTGGCGCGGATTTGAAACCCCGCAGATGGCCCGCCACCTGTCCAACCACGTCGAATCCGAAGTCGTCGAGGCCCTGCGCAACGCCGTAGTCGACGCCTACCCGCGCCTGTCGCACCGCTATTACAAGCTAAAGGCCAAATGGCTGGGCCTAGACAAAATGCAGGTCTGGGACCGCAATGCGCCTCTGCCTATCGAAACGGACCGTATCGTTGACTGGCCCGAGGCAGAAAAGATCGTCATGGACGCCTATGGCGATTTCGACCCGCGCATGGCTGATCTGGCGAAACCGTTTTTTGAAAAAGGTTGGATCGACGCGCCTGTTAAACCGGGCAAAGCGCCAGGCGCATTCGCGCATCCAACGGTCACCACCGTGCACCCCTATGTGATGCTGAACTATCTGGGCAAACCGCGTGACGTGATGACGCTGGCCCATGAACTGGGCCACGGCGTGCATCAGGTACTGGCCGCCGAACAGGGCGAAATGCTGTCGTCCACCCCGCTGACGCTGGCCGAAACGGCGTCTGTGTTTGGCGAAATGCTGACCTTCCGTGCGCTGCTGAAAAACGCCAAATCCGACACCGAGAAAAAGGTCCTGCTGGCCGGCAAGGTCGAGGATATGATCAACACGGTTGTCCGTCAGATCGCGTTCTATGATTTCGAATGCAAACTGCACGCCGCCCGCACCAACGGCGAATTGACGCCAGACGATATCAACAATCTGTGGATGTCGGTTCAGGGCGAAAGCCTTGGCGACGTGTTCGAATTTATGCCCGGATACGAAACATTCTGGGCGTATATCCCGCATTTTGTCCATTCTCCGTTCTATGTGTACGCATATGCATTCGGAGATGGACTCGTGAACGCACTTTATGCTGTGTACGAACAGTCCGGTGAAGAATTCAAAGATAAATACTTTGCAATGCTGAAAGCGGGCGGATCGAAACACCACAAGGATCTGTTGGAACCGTTCGGTTTGGATGCATCAGATCCTGCATTCTGGTCCAAAGGTCTGTCGATGATCGAAGGTATGATCGACGAACTGGAGGCCATGGAAGACTAACATGGGCGGCCCCGATCGTCGGGGCCGATTTTGACAATATGTTCTATTACCTGTCCCACCCAGAGGTGACACCTGACCCAACCTGCGACCCTGCTCTTTGGCGGTTGTCACAGATCGGGCGGGACAGGACGCTTGACATCGTTCAATCAGGCGCAGTGGCCCATATCAAACAGGTCGTCACCAGCGCCGAAACCAAAGCGGTGGAAACGGGCGCGATCATCGCGGGGGCCTTGGGCTGTCCGATCCTGATCCGACCGCGTTTGAACGAAACCTCGGACGACACGGCGGATTTACAGACCCGCATCGTCGCCGAGGTATCGTTGATCATGCGCACCGCACCTGACAACACCCTGTTTATCGGCCACCCCTACGTGGGCACCGTGTTGCGCAGTAAATTAACGGGTATCGATATATCTCCGTCCACCGCAGGCAGTTTTTATGCGTGGTCAGGGGAAACATCTGTCGTTACGGCGTGGACCCCGATGGAACATATGGGCTGACGTCACGCAGCCTATTAGAAAGAATCCCCAACCCGTGCCAGTCTGAAATCAGAGGTAGGGGGATTATCGATGTTCAAAAAATTTTTAGCTGTCGTTTGGGCCTGATCGTCGCAGCGGCTGCGGCTTTTTTCATATTTGCGCCAAAGATCGTTGAAAAAGGCCGTAACAATGTCATCGCGCATGATCCCTACCCCGTATCGCAAAATGCCGCCGAATTGCACGCAAACCTGATTGTAGGCGATTGGCATGCGGATAGTTTGCTGTGGAACCGCGACCTGACAGAACGCGGCAGTTACGGTCAGGTCGACCTACCCCGCCTGACCGAAGGCAACGTGGCCGTTCAGGTTTTCACCGCCGTCACGAAATCCCCTGCGGGGCTGAATTACGATGAAAACAGCGATGATGCCTTTGATAACATCACGTTACTGGCGGTCGGCCAACTATGGCCCCTGCGCACGTGGGATAGTTTGTTAGAACGCGCGGTGTATCAGTCGGAAAAGCTGCACCGTTTCGAACACCGCGCGCCTGATGCGTTGCGCATTGTCACCGACAAGGCCGGCCTGGACGCTGTATTGGCCGACCGCGCGGCGGGTTCCGATATCACCGCTGGCATTCTGGGCATCGAAGGCGCCCACCCATTAGAAGGCGATATTGGCAACATGGACGTCCTGTGAAACGGAATTTTCCTGACGATCTGATGCGCGACATTGCCGCGACTGGCGGTGTGATCGGCATGGGCTATTGGGCTGATGTTGTGTGCGAATACCCCAGCCCTGATGCGATCGCCAAAATGATCACAACCGCCATAGCCGAGGTCGGAGAAGACCACGTATCACTGGGATCGGATTTTGACGGATCGGTCGAAACGGCGTTTGACACATCCGAATTACCCGCCTTGACCCATGCATTGATCGATGCGGGCCTGACGGACGGCCAGATCGCAAAGGTCATGGGCGGAAATATGATCCGCGTTTTGCGGGCGCGTCTATATTAATCCAGATCGGTCCACGGCCATGGTTTGGCAGGGCTTGCCGCAGATTGATAGCGGACGGCCTTGGCAAACCACAAACCCAGCGCGGTGCCGAATTCCGCCAAGTTTTCGTTGGGTTTGCCTTTATTCACGATCATGATGATGAACTGCACGACGGCCAGCACGAACTGAACCGTGTTGGCAAGGCTGATCAAAATCGCGACCAAGATCAGCCACAGCAGCCGCATCCACATATTTTCGTCGTTCGTAACTTGTGCCGCAGGTTCGGGCGTAAAGTCATTATCGGTCATCGGGGCCTCCAATCGGTTGAACGCCCCGATGATACACCCGGTTAGGATTCGGTATTGTGATCCTTATCAACAACCATGTCGGTCATGGCCTGTGTGCCGCGACTAAATTCCAATGGGACTGGATATTCAGCACCGTTTCGCACTGTCGCACAGAAATTTTGCACCTGCAGGACGTAATGATTGACCGCGGGCCAGCGTTCGACGTGGCGTTCCATTGCTGGGGCTTCGACGGTCAGTTCGGCAATGTCATAAACGCCCGCGTTATACGGCGCTGTCAGGGTCATGTGACCTTTGGTGCCGTGGAACGTCAGATGCTGGCGGTTCGACATGCGCATGGAAACCGTACCTTGGTATTCGAACGACGGGAATTCGGCCATGGTTTGGCTGAACACGTCCACACCGTTTTCACGGCGGATGTTGGCGGCGCGGATTTGAACGGGTTCTTCGCCCGTAACCATACGAACCGACCCAAAGGCATAAACGCCGATGTCACCTAATGCGCCCCCTGCCGTTTCGGGACGGTTGCGAATATTGTCTTTGTCCGCACCATTGTTGAAACTGAACACAGTATCGACCAACACCAAATCGCCCAAAACGCCCGATTGCAGCACCTCTTTGGCGCGGGCAAATTGCGGGTGGTGGGCGATCATGAACGCTTCGGCGGCGAGTTTGCCCGATGCATCGCGTGCTGCGATCAAACGATCAAAATCAGCCTCGCCCATGGCGATCGGTTTTTCACACAAAACGTGTTTTCCAGCCTCTAACGCCTTGATCGTCCATTCCACATGCAAATGGTTTGGCAGCGGAATATACACCGCGTCGATGTCCGGATCAGAGAGCAGCTCTGCGTAGTCGGTGTAGACTTTCAGATTTGGTTGAAACGCCTGGAACGGTGCGGCTTTTTCGACGGACGACGTCGCAATCGCATAAAACTCTGCGCCTTCGGCGGCATGGATGGCGCGGGCCATGTGTTCACGCGCGAATTTAGCGGCGCCCAAAACGCCCCATTTGACCGGTTTCATAATTTAAACTCCTAATCCTACCCACACGCGAATCCTAGGCAGGGTTGGTGCAACCAACAACTGAAGAAGCCGATCATCGATTAAAAAAGGCGACCATCTAGGCCGCCTTTGATTTTATTCAGCTTCGATCAGCAGTCCCTTTTCGACCGCAAGTTCCTGCATCCTTTTCTGTAGCTTTTCAAAGGCGCGGACTTCGATCTGGCGGATACGTTCGCGGCTGACTTCGTACTGACCCGACAAATCCTCTAGGGTCACTGTTTCGTCCGACAAACGGCGTTGAACCAGAATATCCTTTTCGCGATCATTCAGCACAGTCATCGCTTCGGCCAGCAGTTCGCGGCGCGTGTCCAATTCGTCGCGCGCCTCGTAATCAGCCGCCTGATTGGCGTCTTCGTCTTCTAGCCAATCCTGCCACTGCGCCGACCCTTCGTCATCCGAACCAACGGTTGCGTTCAGGGATGCGTCACCGCCGGACATACGGCGGTTCATCGAAATCACTTCGTCTTCGGTCACGCCCAGATCTGTAGCGATCTTTTTCACGTTTTCGGGGCGCAAATCGCCATCCTCTAACGCGCCGATGCGGTTTTTGGCTTTGCGCAGGTTAAAGAACAGTTTCTTTTGCGCCGACGTGGTGCCCAGTTTCACAAGGCTCCATGACCGCAGGATGTATTCCTGAATGGACGCACGGATCCACCACATTGCATAAGTCGCAAGGCGGAACCCTTTTTCAGGGTCGAACCGTTTGACGGCCTGCATCAGGCCGACGTTTGCTTCGGAAATCACCTCGGCTTGCGGCAGACCATAGCCGCGGTAACCCATGGCGATTTTGGCCGCCAAACGCAGGTGCGATGTCACCAGTTTATGGGCCGAATTGCTGTCTTCGTGATCGACCCAGCGTTTGGCCAGCATGTATTCTTCTTCGGGTTCCAGCATCGGAAATTTACGGATTTCCTGTAGATAGCGGTTTAACCCCTGTTCCGGAGACGGAGCCGGAAGGTTTTGATAGTTACTCATTCCCAATCCCCTTTCTTATAATGTTTAAGGGCTTAACATTCCAAATAGGAACGCCCAGACCCCGTTTCAAGAGGTCCGAATTAGCAGTTATACGGGAATGTAACGCTACTCCGTCGCGGCACCAGTGGATTTTGCGCGCTTTCACGCACATGCGAACCAATATTACAGCGCAGCAATATGCAGGTCGTAATACCGCCACAGCCCATACACATACAGCGCCATGAACAGCATGTTGATGTATTTCAGCTGCCGTTCGCCGTGCAGCCACGCGCAATAAATCCAGATCAGGCAGAATGGCAGGCTGAGCACCATTGCGCCCAATTGATTGTCGAAAACCACGCAAATTGCGCTGCCCAGCCCCAAACCAAAGGCTAGCCACTTTAAACGCTGCTCTAAATGAGCAAACCGCATCAAGGTATTTGTCATAATGTTCCGAATGTTCACAGCGCCGTGGACCCGGCGTTCTGCAACCTTAGGCTACATCAAGACGCGGATTTTGATCAAGCCTCGCCGCCTAAAGCGGTCACCAGTTCGGCCATGTCTTCGGGCAAGGGGGAATCGAATTCCAGCCATTCGCCCGTGACGGGGTGTTCAAAACCCAATGTTGCCGCATGCAGTGCCTGACGCGAAAATGCCGCCGCTGCGGCCGCGCCTTTTTCGCCCACCGCGCGGGTGTTCATTTTGCGTTTGCCGCCATAGACGGGATCACCGATCAACGAATGGCCGACATGGGCCATGTGAACACGAATTTGGTGCGTGCGGCCTGTTTCCAACCAACATTCGATCAATGCCGCAGCAGGCGGCGTGCCTAAATCCTGCACAATCCGCGCGCGGGTCACAGCGTGGCGGCCCGTATCAAAATAGACCGCCTGTTTCTGGCGATCGGTTTTATGACGGGCAAGGAACGTCTGGATTTTCAGGATATTGCCCGATTCAAAATTGGTCCCGCGAATGCCGTGGATACGCGGATCGTTCTGATCGGGCGCCCCATAGCACACCGCCAGATAACGGCGGTTAACGGTGTGTTTTTCGAACTGCGCAGCCAGCCCATGGTGCGCTTTGTCCGATTTCGCGGCGACCATCAGGCCGCTGGTGTCTTTGTCGATGCGGTGCACAACACCGGGGCGTTTTTCGCCGCCAACGCCCGATAGGCTATCGCCGCAATGGTGGATCAGCGCATTGACCAGCGTGCCGTTCGGCGTGCCAGGCGCGGGGTGCACCACCATGCCAACGGGTTTGTCGATAACGATCAGATCGTCGTCCTCATAGACCACGTTCAGGGGAATATCTTCGCCTTCGATGTGGCTTTCGATTGCGACCTCGACCGTGATTTTGATCTGGTCGCCCTCTTCGGCCTTGTGGCGCGGGTTTTCGACGACCGCACCGTTCACCAGAACCGCGCCCTGTTCGATCAGTTTGGACAAACGCGACCGGCTTAGGTCAGCCTCTGCTGGTACATCGCGCGAAAGAGCCTTATCAAGGCGCGCAGGCGGGTTTTCCGCGATGATGAATTCGACAAAGGTCTCGGCCATGGATCAGGCTCCTGAAAACGAAATCGACCCTCCGCTGGTGACGTATTTGAAACGTCTGGTGACTGCGATGGCCGTGGTCATGATTGCGGGGTTCGTAGTCCTTATTCTGACGCTTGTCATCCGTTTGAACGCAGATCCTTTGCCCTTGCCCGAACAAATTACCCTGCCCGACGGTGTTTCGGCCATCAGTTTCACCCAAGGCACTGATTGGTTCGCGGTAACCACGGACGCCGATACTATCCTGATTTACGATCGCGGCACGGGCGCGTTGACCCAAACGGTCACGATCGACTGATCAGATTTTCGCCTGATTGGGCGCTGGGGTAATGCGGCGGCGCAACTGGGCTTCGCGTATGGTCATGTAACTGATCGCGGCAATGATCATCCCGCCGCCCAGCAACACATAGGGATCGATGGATTCGTGGAACACGATCCAGCCCATCAAACTGGCCCAAACCAACTGTAAGAATGTCACGGGCTGCGTCACCGTCATTGGCGCGGCAGCAAAGGCGCGGGTCATGCAGTAATGCCCAGCCGTGGCAAAGGCCGCGACTCCGCCCAGCCACAACACCTGCGCCAGCGTCACAGGTTCCCACAGCCATATGGCCAGAGGGGCGAGCGCAATGGTGACCATAGCGGACAACATAGCGACCACCGCCCCTGCTGGCGCATAGCGGGTCAGTGTTTTTGCCACCAGATAGGACGCGCCAAAGGACAACGCGGCCCCCAACTGTGCAATATGACCCGATGACAGTTCCCGCAAACCGGGCCGCAGAACGACCAGCGCCCCGATGATCGCGACCGAGATCGCCATCATGCGACGCCACGCGAACCCTTCGCCGAAAATCAGCGCTGCGCCGACGGTCACAACAATCGGGTTGAGGTATCCGATCGCTGTCACCTCGGCCAAGGATATCCGCGCCATGGCATAAAACCACAGGCTCACGGCCAAAGTATGCAGCAATGCACGCAAGGTGAACCGCTGCCATGCCTCGGCTGACAGGCCCCGTTTCAGAACGGGCGCCAGCACCGGCAAAAGGAACACAAACCCCCACAAAAATCGAATAAATGCAGACTGCGGCGCAGGCAAAGCCGTGCCCAAATAGCGCACAATGCCGTTCACCACGACAAAGCATAGGCCCGTCGCCAACATCCACAAAACACCCTGAACGGGCCGCGATTGATCGTTAAGAGTCGTCATACGCCAGTCATGACCCTGCGATCACGCAGGCGCAATGGAAATTTGATCAGATTTTCAAAAAAGCCAGTTTTAGGGCGACCGACCACATCAGCAGCCCGACCAACACATCCAAAATGCGCCACGCGGTTGGATTGCGGAACACGGGGGCCAACAGGCGTGCGCCAAAACCCAGAGCGCTGAAAAACAGGACAGACCCCAGCATGGCCCCTGCCCCAAATACCCATTCGCGCCCTGGAAATTGCGCCGAAATGGACCCCAGCAAAACAACCGTGTCCAGATAGACATGCGGGTTCAGCCACGTCAGCGCGACGCAGGTCGTGATCACCTTTTTCAGTGACACCTTGGCGCCGCCCGAGGCCTCCATCGTTTCGCCGCCCAGATAGGCCGCGCGGAACGCTTTGACGCCATACCATGTCAGGAACGCAACGCCGCCCCAGCGCAGCACCTCTAGCGCCCAAGGGGCGGCTTCGACCAACGCGCCGATGCCTGCGACACCTGCGGCGATCAGCAGCGCGTCCGAAATCGCGCAGACCAGAACCACCGCCAGCACATGTTCGCGGCGGACGCCCTGACGCAACACAAATGCATTCTGTGCGCCAATCGCCAAAATCAGGGCAATGCCCGTCCGTAGACCAATCCAGAATTCCATACGACTGCCTATCGCGCCATTTTCGACCAGACAATAAAAAACGGCGCCCGAATGGACGCCGTTTCGAAATGGTTTCGCAGGGGATTAACCCAACTGCGCTGCGACGTCCTCTGGCACGTCGAAATTGGCGGTGACGGTCTGTACGTCATCGTCGTCTTCCAGCGTGTCGATCAGCTTCATCAGCTTTTGCGCGGTTTCCAGATCCACGTCGGTGCGGTTCTGAGGTTTCCAGATCAGTTTGGTGTCTTTTGCTTCGCCCAGCTCTTTTTCCAAGGCGTCGGACACCTCTGCGAAATCTTCCATCGCGCAGTAGATCCAGTGGCCTTCTTCTTCGGACTCTACGTCCTCTGCGCCAGCCTCTAGCGCGGCCATCATGACGGTGTCCGCATCGCCAACGGATGCGTCATAAACGATTTCGCCAACGCGATCGAACATGAACGAAACCGAACCGGTGGTGCCCAGATTACCGCCCGCTTTGGTGAAAATCGAACGCACGTTCGATGCGGAACGGTTGATGTTGTCGGTCATCACTTCGACGATGATCGCGATGCCCGATGGGCCGTAACCTTCGTAACGGATTTCCGAATAATCGTCGCCGTCACCTGCCTGCGATTTTTTAATCGCGCGGTCGATCACGTCCTTTGGCACGGACTGCGATTTCGCGGCCTTTACAGCCAAACGCAGACGCGGGTTTTTTTCTGGATCAGGGTCGCCCATTTTCGCAGCGACGGTGATTTCTTTGGACAGTTTCGAGAACAGTTTCGAACGCGCCGCGTCTTGACGACCTTTGCGGTGCTGAATGTTCGCCCATTTACTATGGCCGGCCATGGGGACCTCTTTGTTTTATGTCTTTGGACAGTTCGCGTCTCTATATGTCAGGGCGCGGCCTGCCTGCAAGCCTGAGGGGGCATTTCTGGCCTAAAGCGGCCAGAAAATAGGGATAATCGCCGAACACAGGAACGCAAGCGACGCGTTCAGCGGCACGCCTACGCGCAAGAAATCGGAAAATTTGTATCCGCCCGGGCCGTAAACTAACGTGTTTGTCTGATACCCGATGGGGGTCGAAAAACTGGCTGATGCAGCGACCATTACGGCCACAACCAACGGACGCGGATCAACACCCAGCGCCTGCCCCAGACCAATCGCGATCGGCGTCATCACAACACCCACCGCGTTGTTCGACACCAATTCGGTCAACACCATCGACAATGTGTAGACGCAGAACACAACGACGAAGGGCGGCAAATCCATCAAAAACGGCGCAACCGCATTGCCGATCAACGCAACCGCGCCTGAATGTTCCAACGCGGCCCCGACGGCCAACATCCCGAAAATCAACGCGAGCAGTGACGCATCGACGTGTTCGAATGCCTCTTCCGCGTCGATACACCCCGTTAACAGGACAACAGCCACCGCTATCACCGCCAACAACAAAATCGGCGCAACGTTAAACGCCGCCAGTGCGACCACGCCGATCATTGCCGCAATTGCGATCGGGGCGTGGTTACGGCGATAGGCCCGCGCCGAAGGTTTCGACACGTCACCCAGGCTCATGTCATCTGCCAGACGCTGCACGTCTTCGGGCGCGCCTTCCAGCAGCAAGGTATCACCGACACGCACCACCAAATCGTCGATCTGACGGCCAATGTTTTTATCGCGGCGGTGGACGGCCAAAACATAGACACCATACCGACGACGCAGGCGCATCTGGCCCAAACGGCGGCCCACCATTTTGGATTCTGGTGTGATCAGCACCTCAACGGTCGAGGTTTCAACCGCAGACAACTGATCAACACGGCGCAGTGATTTATTCCGCTGCAACGACAGCAATTCCGTGATTTGGGTACGCAAAACCACTCGGTCGCCCACCTGTAGCTGCACATTCTGTAGATCTCGGCGCAGCGATTCATCGCCGCGCACCACGTCAATCAGACGGACGCCATCGCGTTTGAACAGCTGAACCGACAACACTTCGCGACCAATCAGGTTGGATTCCGGTGGAATCACAGCCTCGGTAAAGAACCGCATTTTGGATTTGTCGTTCTTTGACAGCATAGACGCCATGCTGGTCCGGTCCGGCAACATATGGCGACCGAAGAAATACAAATACCCCAACGTGTACAGCGCGATAATGACGCCGATTGGGGTGACTTCGAAAATGCCGAACGGCTCTAGCCCCGATTGACGCGCGACACCGTCCACCAACAGGTTGGTCGAGGTCCCGATCAGGGTTGTTGTGCCCCCGACGATCGCCGCATAGGACAGCGGGATCAGCAATTTCGATGCAGAAACGCCCAGCGTTCCCGCCAATTGGACAAAGACCGGCAGCATCACAACAACAACAGGCGTGTTGTTCACAAAGGCCGATGCAACAACGACAAACAGCATCAACCCAGCAAGCGTGAGTTTGGGGTTTGTGGCGGCATTGGTTTGCGCAAATTGCGTCATGCGTGACAACGCACCCGTCCGCACCAACGCGCCCATCACGATAAACATCGCGGCAATCGTCCATGGCGCAGGGTTCGACAGCGAAGCAACGGCCACGTCATACGGCAGCACACCGACCGCCAACATGACCGCGACGCCCGTTATCGCGACCACTTCGGTCGGATAGGTTTCGCGTAAGAACATGATGAACATGCCGATAACAATCGCAATCGCGACTATCGCCTCACCTGTCTGGGACAGGTTTAAATATTCAACCATGTGAATCCTCGCTTTGCTAGCAAGGCATATTTGCCATAGGCATTTCTACGCGCAAGTATATTTCGCCAAACTTACAGCGGACTAGGGCCCGATTGCGCCAAACGGCCACCATTGCGCACCATTTCAACGCGCGTGGCTTTGCCCGTGCGGTCGTCGGTTTCGACGTAGAGCCCGGATAGCGTCGCCTCTCCCATTGCGGGTTCAAACCGGCCTTTGGACATGCCCGTCACGAAACGGCGCATTGGTTCGGCTTTGTTCATGCCAATGACGCTGTCATAGTCGCCGCACATGCCCGCGTCCGACTGGAACGCCGTGCCGTTCGGCAAAATCTGCGCATCGCCCGTCGGCACATGGGTATGCGTGCCCACAACGACGCTGGCCTTGCCGTCACAAAAATGACCCATCGCCATTTTTTCGGATGTAGCTTCGCAATGGACGTCGACCAAAGCGGCCTGCACCAACCCACCCAAAGGAAACTGGCGTAGCACCTGATCCATCGCCGAAAACGGATCATCAAAGGCGCGTTTCATGAACACTTGGCCCAGTACCTGCGCGACCAACACCTTTTGGCCACGGGTCGTTGTAAAAACGCGCGCGCCTTTGCCTGGTGCGACTTTGGAAAAATTGATCGGGCGGATGATACGCGGCTCTTGTTCACAAAAGCTCATCATGTCCTTTTGATCGAATGCGTGATCGCCCAGCGTAATCACATCCGCGCCGGCATCCAGCAGGCCCTTGGCATGTTCACCGGACAGACCCATTCCGCGCGTCGCGTTTTCACCGTTCACAACGACGAAATCCAATTTCCACGCCTCGCGCATTTTCGCCAGCCGTTCCGTCACAGCCGTGCGTCCGCCGCGGCCCACTACATCGCCAAGAAACAAAATCTTCATTCGTTTGCTTTACGCCCGCGCGGTGGTTTAGGCAACCTAAGCCTTGCACACAAAGGGGCAATCCTGCAGGAACGCCCCCTCACGCTGTTGCGACCATCATCAGCTATATCTGCAAAGGCCACCGTGCTAATGATAGCAATTAAAGAAGGAGACGCCATGAAACGCTTTGCTTTGATCGCCATCATGACGTGCTTGGCCGCCCCTATTGCGGCCCATTCGCCCCTGCGCGAAACGACCCCTGCTGCGGGATCGGAAATAGCAATGCCGCCCGATGTCGTGACCCTGACCTTTGCCCGCGCGATACGATTGACCCGCGTTGATTGGTCGATGGATGACCAGTCTGGCACCTTTGATCTGTCCGCGCATAAATCCTTTGCTCAGGATTTCGCGCTACCGTTTCCATCACAGGCGGCCGGAACCTACGTCATCGAATGGCGCGGTCTGGGGGATGATGGGCATCCGCAAAATGGTCAATTCAGCTTTGTCGTTCAGCCATGACAGACATTTGGATCGTTGTTGAAATAGCCGCCAAATGGGCGATGTATCTGGGCATTCTGGGCGCTGCGGGAACGGCAATATGCACCACATTGTTCAGGCTTCGCGACACCAAAACCACGATCATTGCATTCGCCGTTTTGGGAATTGTGGGCAGCGCTGAATTTTTCGCCATGAAAGGCGCCGCATTGACCGGTGACATTTCAGGCATGACCGACCCTGAAATGCTGGGCCTATTGTGGTCAACACAAAGCGGGTTGTCGCTAAAGCTCCAGCTTGTGGGACTTGCGATATGTGCGTTGGGTGCGGTTTGGATGCCCATTTCGGTCGTTGGCGGATTGATCGCCGTGGCGTCATTGGTTGTCGTTGGCCATATCCCCGCCGTCGACAACATCACCCTTAGCGTGCTGCACTATATTCACCTGCTGGCGATCGCATTCTGGATCGGCATCCTGTTCCCGCTAAAACGTCTGGCCAGCGACCAGACCGCCACTGAAACAGCCGCGCAGCTGGGGCATGATTTCGGGCGGATTGCGGTTGTTATGGTGCCTGCGTTGATCGTTGCAGGCCTGTTCATGAGCTACGCTCTATTGGGGTCATTTGACGCGATTTTGACGGGGTATGGGCGCATATTGCTGATCAAAGTCCTGTTTGTGTCGACCCTGCTGGGATTGGCGGTGCTGAACAAATTGCGCCTGACGCCCGCAATGGCCCAAGGCGACGAACAGGCCGCCGCAATGCTGGTCACATCAATACGGGTGGAATGGGTATTGATGATGTTGATCATCGCATTAACCGCGATTTTGACCACCGTAGTGCCGCTGCCAACCCAATAAAAAACCCCGCCAGTTTGGCGGGGCTTTCTGTTCAGACCTTGTGCAAATTACGCGCCCTTCGGATCAGGGTGCTTTGCGTAAATCTCTTTGATTTTTGCAACCGCGTCGGCAGGCGCCAATTCGACGCTTTCGCCTGTGCGGCGGCTGGTCAATTCGACCACACCGTTTTTCAGACCGCGTGGACCGACAGTGATGCGCCATGGCAGACCGATCAAGTCCATCGTCGCGAATTTGCCGCCAGCGCGTTCATTGCGGTCGTCGTACAAAGGTTCAAAACCAGCGGCTGTGATTTCTTTGTACAGCGATTCACAAGCGGCATCCGCCTGTTCGTCGCCCTGTTTCAGGTTCACGATGCCGACGTGGAATGGCGTCACGCCCTCTGGCCAGATGATACCGTTGTCGTCGTGGTTCGCTTCGATAATCGCGCCCAGAAGACGGGACACACCGATACCATGCGATCCCATGTGCACTGGCACTTTGTTGCCGTCGCTATCGACAACGGTCGCGTTCATCGCTTCGGAATATTTGGTGCCGAAATAGAAGATCTGGCCAACCTCGATACCGCGGGCTACGCGGCGGCGTTCCTCTGGGACTTCGTTGAACACGGCCTCATCATGGGTTTCGTCTGTGCGTGCGTAACGGCTGGTGAATTCTTCCAACACGCCCTGACAAGCTGCGCGGTCATCATAGTCGATTTCGCGGTCGCCAAAGGTCAGATCGGTGATCTGTGCGTCATAGAACACTTCGGATTCGCCCGTTTCGGCCAGAACCAAAAATTCATGCGTATCATCGCCGCCAATCGGGCCCGAATCCGCACGCATCGGAATCGCCTGCAGCCCCATGCGTTCATAGGTGCGCAAATAGCTGACCAAGTGGCGGTTATACGCGTGCAGCGCATCCTCTTTGGTCAGGTCAAAGTTATAGCCGTCTTTCATGTAGAATTCGCGGCCACGCATCACCCCGAAACGAGGACGCATTTCATCGCGGAATTTCCACTGGATTTGGTACAGGGTCAGTGGCAGGTCTTTGTAGCTGCTGACATGCGCACGGAACACGTCAGTGAACATTTCTTCGGCGGTTGGCGAAAACAGCATGTCGCGGTCGTGACGGTCTTTCATGCGCAGCATTTCAGGGCCGTAGGCATCATAGCGACCAGATTCGCGCCACAGGTCTGCCGTTTGCAGGGTTGGCATCTGCATCGGGATGTGACCTGCGCGGATTTGTTCGTCATGAACAATATCTTCGATCTTGCGCAGCACTTTGAAACCCAACGGCAACCACGAATAGATGCCAGCGGATTGCTGTTTGATCATGCCCGCCCGCAGCATCAGGCGGTGCGATACGATTTGGGCTTCGGCTGGGTTTTCTTTCAAAACCGGCAGAAAATAGCGGGAAAGGCGCATGTCTCATCCGTCGTGGCAAAATAAATCGGTATTGGCCTAGTGGAAACTGTGCCCATGAGCAAGGTGGCACAGCCATTAGGCCCCAAAAACAAAAGGCCCGTAGCGTAAGCTGCGGACCTTTTTGTTTCTCTGGGTAAGAGTGGTACCACCTCCCCGGCTCGAACGGGGGACCTCCTGATCCACAATCAGGCGCTCTAACCAACTGAGCTAAGGCGGCACTGCGGGCGATTTAGCCCCAGTGCGATCTGAATGCAAGCCGCCTTTGACCGTTTTTTGCAATCACCTTGAAACTTTTATGCAGAACGCGATAGTCACCCCCATCGCCAGCTTAGGAGAATGTCATGGGGATCAACGACGAACGCGAGATCGAAGCGAACCTGCAAATCGGCCCGACCGACGCAGGCATGGTACGCCTGTTTATCGAAGCAACGGGGATCGAAATCCCGATGGATTTCGAACCAGAAGAAGCCGAAGAAATCGCCGAAGAAATCCGCGCTGCTGCAATGGCCGCCCGTGGATCGGCCCCTAAAAAGCGACGTTAAACTGCGGATCACGCGCCGCCATCTGACGGATCGCGGCGTGGCGCGCAAATTTCTGGATCATCACCTTGCGCCGCGCTGGCGCAAGTTTCGTTTCCGGCGACATGCGAACGATTTCACCGCCGTATCCGTCCGCAATGATCAGCCCCGTTTCGTCGGGCAACAGGTCTGTCGGAAAATCAGCATCGACTGCCCAGAAAAACCGGTCGCACCATTCCAGATATCCCTGCCATTTGTTGTCTGACTGATAATCAGCGCGGGACGATTTGCATTCGACCACCCAAATTTCGCCCTTTGGCCCCAACGCCATAACGTCCACACGCAACCCGCGGGTGGGAACCAATTCTTCGACCGTGACGAAATCATGGGACAAAAGGTGGCGGCAGACACCCCGCGCCAAAATCTGGCCGGGCATCAAAATGCGATCATCTGGGGTAATATCAGTCATGCAGGGATCATGAACAATACGTGAACATCGGTCAAGTGCGCCCTGCCCCCTTGAATGCGGCGACGCTTAACACTAGATGACGGATCAGGCGAGTTTCTGCTCTTCACGTGCCTTAAGCTCTTACATTCCAGTGGCCTTAAGCAAATCCGAGGGAGCTGGCTCTGTCTGGATCCTGGTCTAGTTATCTGGCGCCCACCTGAAATATCAGGTCCTCGGGAATAAAGGGTGGCACGGTCGCTGTGGTTCTCGCCTACCTTATGTCCGCATGCCATAGGCAATTGCGGTCAGGGCAACGCCCGTTGCCATTGCATTTGCCCCCAACGCCATACCGATCGCCCAATGCGCCGAATTGGGCAATAAAACCATCAGCATGATACCCACGAACACCGCCGCGATGCCGCTGGCCATCATCCATGCCCAACCGCGTCTGGGGCGTCGACGCTGAGCAAAGTACATTTTACCCAGACCTTCGATCAACAACGTCGCCGTGATGAAAATCGTCATGCCAACCAACCCTGTGGTCGGTTGCGCCAACAAATAAATGCCCAGCACCAAATACAGCACCGCGATCACGCCATGAACGGTGGCATCCGCAATCGTGCGGGACCAAACCGATTCATACAAAAACACAGCGCCTACCATCACGAACACAATGCCGATCAGGAATTTGGTCAGGATGCTAAAGATAAAAGGGAACGTGATCGACAATATGCCGATCACAATCAGGCAAAGGCCAGCCCAGATAAAATGACGGCGAAACCTTGCAAATTTAGGGCGGTCAATACTGTTGTTATGCGGCAGACCGGCCACATCGCACCTTACAAGTTGCGAGCGTTATAACGACGCTTTGGTTCTTGGGCGACTTTGATGCGCGCAGGTTCGCGCACATCAGGGACGAGAAACGATAGAGCCGCGTCAATTGCCGAAACAACAGTGCGTGCGATCATTTTGATACCGTTCATAGCGTCCACCTTTCGTGTTTACCTAATAGTAAGGTAGGCCCTATTTAGCGATCTGCAAGCCGATAATTTTCGGATGAGACAAAAAGCGCTTAGAATTCTTCTGGACGCGCTTCGCGGGCCATGTGGTCCAGAACGGCATTCACGAACTTTGGCTCTTTGCTGTCAGGGTGGAACGCTTCGGCGATCTGAACGAATTCCACGATGACCACCTTTGGCGGGGTTTCACCTGCGATGAATTCAGCGCCAGCCGCACGGAACAGCGCGCGCAGGGTGGAATCGATACGGCCCAATGGCCATTTTTCCACCAACGCGCGGTCGGTCATCTGGTCGATTTTCGCCTGATTGTTCACGGCCCCGTCAACCAACGCGCGGAACATGCCTGGATCACCGTCTTGCATTTCCACATCGTCAAATTCTTCGGCGAAACGAAAGTCGATGAATTCTTTGGTCACTGCTTCGACAGTTTGGCCCGACAGCTCCATCTGGAACAACGCCTGAACCGCGAAAAAGCGGGACGCTGATTTCAGTTTGCGGCGTTGGTTATTCGACATGGTCATAGAGCAGGTATCCTTAGCCTTCGCGGGCCAGCAGAATGTCGGACGTGAATCCAAGTTTTCCAGAAGGCCCCCACTTACGGCCCAATGCGATCAGGTGCAAGGCCGCAGCAGCCGCGCCGCCGCCTTTGTTTTGATCATTCACATCCGCGCGCACCGCCGCCTGATCATAGTTTTCAACCGTCAGGATACCGTTGCCGATGCAATGCCCCTGCAGACCCAACAAAGTGATCGCGCGGCTCGAATCGTTGCAGACGGTGTCATAATGGGTGGTTTCACCGCGGATCACACAGCCCAGCGCGACATAGCCATCGAAATTGGACATGCGCGCGGCGATACCGATGGCGGTTGGGATTTCCAACGCGCCGGGAACCTCGACCACCTCGTAGGTGCCGCCAGCGGCTTCGATTTCGGCTTTGGCGCCGGCAACCAGATTGTCGGCGATATCTTTGTAATAAGGCGACACGACGATGCAGATTTTCACAGCCTTGTCGAATTCAGGACGCGGCAGAATGTGATGTGAAATACCGGCCATTAGGCGTCTCCGTTGATTTTGCGGGTGCCCGCGATTTCCAGACCATAGGCGTCCAGCCCCACGACTTTGGGTTTCGGGCTGTTCGTCAGCAGGATGATTTTCGACAGACCAAGGTTGGACAGGATCTGCGCGCCCAATCCGTATTGGCGCAGCGTGCTGGGGTGTGGTTCTTCGGTCGAGGTGATTTTCATTTCCAGATCGCGCAGCAGAACAACAACGCCCCGCCCCTCCTCCGCGATCAAATTCATCGAGGTCGAAAATTCAAACGCGCGGCCCGCGTCGCCCGTGCCGACCATGTCCAGCATCGGATCCAGCGAATGCATACGCACCAGCACAGGATCGTCACCCGAAATGTCACCTTTGACCAGCGCCAGATGTTCTGATCCTTGGGTTTTGTCGGTGTACACCTTCATCGTCCAATCGCCGCCAAATTCGGATGTGATCGGGCGTTCGTCGGTCACCTGCACCAGATTGTCATGTCGGCGGCGATAGGCGATCAGATCGGCGATGGTGCCGATTTTCAGGCCGTGCAGCTGCGCAAATGCAACCAGATCAGGCAGACGGGCCATTTCGCCGTCTTCTTTCATAATCTCGCAGATCACGCCCGACGGGTTCAGGCCAGCCAGACGGGAAATGTCGGTCGCAGCTTCGGTATGACCCGCACGGACCAAAACGCCGCCGTCGCGGGCGCGCAGTGGGAACACGTGACCAGGGGTTGCGATGTCTTGCGCGCCTTTCGACGCATCAATCGCTACCGAAATCGTGCGCGCGCGGTCAGCGGCGGAAATGCCCGTGCTGACGCCTTCGCGGGCTTCGATTGATACGGTAAAGGCCGTTTCGTGGCGCGACGAATTGTTCGTCGCCATCAGCGGCAGGCCCAGCTGTTCGATCCGTTCGGACGCCAGTGTCAGGCAGATCAACCCGCGCCCGTGGGTCGCCATGAAATTGATCGCATCGGGCGTTGCCATTTGCGCGGGGATCACCAGATCGCCTTCGTTTTCGCGATCTTCATGATCGACCAGAATAAACATGCGGCCATTGCGGGCGTCGTCGATAATTTCTTCGACGCTGGAAATCGCGTTTTTTAGATCGCGTTCAATCGGGCCCGCATTTTCATAAGCGTTGGTCATCACCGTTTCCTTTTGCCGTCTGGCATCAATCCCATTCGCGCAGGCGCGCAACATATCGGGCCATCGTGTCGATCTCTAAATTAATCGCGTCCCCAATGGAAACGTTCCCCCACGTTGTAACCTCTTTGGTGTGTGGGATGACGTTGATGCCAAAGGTGGCACCATCCACATCATTCACGGTCAAAGACGTCCCGTTCAGCGCAACAGACCCTTTGGGCGCGATAAATTTCGCCAGATCATCCGGCGCACGGAACGTCATACGTGTGCTGTCGCCTTCGTCCTGTAGGTCGATCAATTCCGCAACACCATCAACGTGGCCAGACACGATATGCCCGCCCAATTCGTCGCCCACCTTTAGCGCGCGTTCCAGATTGATCGGTTTGCCAACGGTCCAGTCGCTGATGTTGGTTTTGGCCACGCTTTCGGCGCTGATTTCCACATCGAACCAATTGCGCGGTTCGCGGCCCAGCGCAACAACAGTCAGGCAGCAGCCGTTACAGGCGATAGACGCGCCGATATCAATGCCATCCACATCGTAAATCGTGCCGATCCGCGCCCGCAAATCGCCGCGCTGTTCCAGCTCTAAAACCTCGCCGACGTCGGTGATGATGCCTGTGAACATGTGCAATCCTTTCCAATTCCGGAACAGAGGTATCGCTCTGACTGCTAATAGACAAGAACCTGTCCTATTTTAGGCCTTAATTCTGCCAAAGGCTGCGGTTAGACTGTGTTAACCTAAATGGATCAAAGTGTACCGAGTGACCAATTACGCCAACCGACATTTTCTGTTTTTGCAGGGCCCCCATGGACCGTTTTTCCATCGGCTGGGGCAAATGCTGCGCGCGGCTGGCGCGTCCGTCTGGCGCATTGGGTTCAACGCGGGTGATCGCGCGTTTTCATTCGGCGATGCAGGGTTTATTCCCTACACAGGGACGCCCGATGATTGGGCCGACTATTTCACCGCCCTGATTACAGAACGCGGCATCACCGATATCGCCCTATACGGCGACGTTCGGCCGATCCATGCCCAAGCCGTTGAAATCGCCCGCGACCACGGGCTAACCATCCATGTATTCGAAGAAGGATACATGCGCCCCTATTGGGTCACCTATGAACGCGGCGGAACGAACGGCAATTCACGCCTGATGCAGATGTCGATCGACGACATGCGCAAGGATCTGGAACGATCCGACATGGACATACCCGAACCGCCAGCCCATTGGGGCGATATGCGCCAGCACGTGTTTTACGGCGCGCTGTATCATTGGTTCGTCATGTTCCGTAATCGCGAATTCCGCAATTTCCGCCCGCACCGCGAATTGCCCGTCACACGCGAAGCAGCGCTCTATACCAAACGCCTGCTGCTGATGCCCCTGATCGCGCTGGACCGTATGATTTCGACCGCGCGGGTGCGATTTGGCGGCTTTCCCTATCATCTGGTTTTGCTGCAACTGGAACATGATTCAAATTTCCAGCGCCATTCTCCCTTTGCGAATATGGAGGAATTCCTGCGCGTTGTGATCGACGGATTTGCCAAAGGCGCCCCGCGCCACCACCATCTGGTGTTCAAAGCGCACCCTTTGGAAAACGACAAATCCCCAACCCGCAAAAACATCAAACGCATCGCCGACGAACTGGGCGTTTCGGATCGCATTCATTATATCCGCGGGGGTAAATTGGCGCGGCTTCTGGATCATGCGCGCACGGCCGTCACGGTAAATTCGACAGCAGCGCAGCAGGTGCTGTGGCGGTCTATCCCGCTCAAGGTGTTTGGGGCCGCCGTTTATGACAAACCCGAATTCGTATCGACGTTGCCTTTGCCACAGTTTTTTGCCCAACCTGGCCGCCCGGATAACCGTGCCTATCGCGACTATCGTAAGTTTCTGCTGGAAACATCGCAGGTGCCCGGGGGCTTTTATTCATCGCGCGGCCGCCGCCAGTTGATGCGCCAAGTTGTCGATATGATGTTGGACAACGAAGACCCCTATGACGCGCTGCGATCTGGGAAAATCGCACCCCGACAATCACTGCGTGTCGTCAACTAGACCATTCATCGACATATCCATTCGGGCGGCACTGCAACAATTCGCCCCAGATTTTTGTAAATACTGGATTTTTGATGCAACGCAGGTTACGTTCGTGTCAAAATACGAGGCAAAAATAATAGGTCGAGGAGACCGTAGCAGTGACCACCCTGAGTTTACGCCTAGCCCGAGGCGTGGCCGTGATTGCCGCAGTGACCGCGTTGGCGTCCTGCGGGCTTCCGCGTTCGGGCCCCAATAAGTCCGAAATTTATGCGGGCTCTGTCATGCGCGAAGGCGATGCTTTCGTTCTGATCGTTGATGACCGCATCAACCGCATCGCATCCGTATCCCCCGCCCTTGGCTTTGCCGCGTCGCTGGAAAACGCTGGCGTTGTCGGATCCGACACCGTGCAGCCGGGCGATATTTTGGGCCTGACAATCTGGGAAAACGTCGATGACGGCCTGCTGGTCCCTCAGGGGCAACCAGCAACTGTGCTGAACGAAATTCAGGTGGACGGCAACGGATTTATCTTTGTTCCATATGCAGGCCGCATTCGTGCAGCTGGCAACACCCCAGAACGCATCCGCCAGATCGTGACCGAAAAACTGGCCGAACAAACACCCGAACCACAGGTTCAGGTGCGCCGTTTGGCAGGGGATGGCGCGACCGTTTCCGTGTCTGGTGCCGTCGGCGGACAAGGCGTCTATCCGATTGAACGCCCTACCCGTACTTTGGCTGCCATGCTGGCCGCAGCGGGCGGCGTTGCCGTACAGCCCGAAATCGCACAAGTGACCGTTCAGCGCGGCAGCGCCAGCGGCACCATCTGGTACGAAGACCTGTTTGAACACCCAGCGGCAGATATCGCGCTGCGCGCAGGCGACAAAATCTATGTCACCGAAGACAGCCGCACCTTTACCGCACTGGGCGCCACGGGCACGCAAAACCGTATCCCATTCGAATCCAAAGCGATTTCCGCTATCGAAGCCATCGCGACGGTTGGCGGTTTGTCGTCGAACCTTGCTGACCCGACGGGTGTGTTCGTGTTCCGCAATGAACCCGCTGAAATCGCGAACCAACTGTTGGCACGCAACGATCTGGTTGGTGACCAGCGCATCATCTACGTTTTGGACCTAACGCGCCCGAATGGCATGTTTATGGCCCGCGACTTTGCGATCCGCGATCAAGACACCGTTTACGTGACCGAAGCACCATTCGTTCAGTTCAACAAAGCCGTTGCAGCAGCGACCGGTTCGTTGACCGCAGCGGATACTGCACGGTCCGCGTTCCAGTAATGCACGCACCTGAATGGACTCCGGCCGCCGCAGGGATACCCCCGCGGCGGCTGTATGTTTATAACGGCGGTTTTTTAACGCAAAAACGGTTGCGCCGTATTCTGGACCTATGCGGCTATGACATCAGCATAGGCGCCCCCACAAACGGTGATATGGTCGGCGTCTGGGGACAAAGCCCCACATCCCCCCGCGGGATAGCGGTTGCATCCAAACGCGACGCCCCGATTTTGCGGGTCGAGGACGCGTTCATTAGGTCCGTTGGGTTGGGACGGGACGGCGCATTGCCGATTGGTCTATGCATTGACGACATGGGCGTGCATTTCGACCCCGAAACGCCATCGCGATTGGAACAGATCCTAAAGGAACACCCGCTAGACGACGCCGCGCTTTTGTCGCGGGCACGGTCTGGAATGGACCGCATTCGCCGCAATCACCTATCGAAATACAACACCCACGATCCACGGGTCAGCGCGCCCGAACCAGGCTATGTATTGGTCATTGATCAAACGGCCAAAGACGCAAGCGTCACCGCCAGCCGCGCCAATCGAAACACGTTCCGTGAAATGTTGTTCATCGCCCGCGAAGAACACCCAAACGCGCGCATCCTGATCAAAACCCACCCCGAAACCTCCGCTGGCCACCGCGAAGGCCATTATCGGGACAAAGACTGCACAGACGGGATTGAACTATACGACGATGCCATTAGCCCTCAGGCGTTATTAAATGGTGCGATTGCGGTTTACACCGTGTCGTCGCAACTGGGGTTCGAAGCGATCATTGCAGGCCACAAACCCCGCGTCTTCGGACAACCGTTTTATGCGGGCTGGGGCCTGACGCAAGACGAATACCCGATTGCCCGCAGGCAACGCCCCCTAACCCGCGCCCAATTATTCGCGGCATCGATGCTGTTGTACCCTGCATGGTATGACCCGTTCCGCGATTGCCTATGCGATTTTGAAACCGCCCTTGCCGCGATCGAGGCAGAAGCCCGCAGTTACCAAGAAGACAGTCACGGCTGGGTCGCATCCGGCATGCGGTTGTGGAAACGTGACCCCCTGCAAAAGGCGTTTGGCCGCTATCAGCCCGTTATTTTTGCAGATAAAAACACCATCCTAAAATCCGAAAGAACAGGCCGGCCGATCATGGTCTGGGCTGGACAGACGACAGACACATTAGATGCCGCTGGCGCGGTCCGCGTCGAAGACGGCTTTGTGCGGTCGCGTGGATTGGGTGCCGCGCTGACGCCACCGCTTAGCCTCGTTCTGGATGATATGGGGATTTATTACGATCCGTCGCGGCCATCGCGTTTGGAACATATCCTGAATACGCAAACGCCAAATGCCCCCGATCTGGTCCGCGCTGGTAAATTGATTGCGCGATTGAACCGTGCGGGCATCAGCAAATACAATATGGGCGTTGATGACATCCCCAGCGACCTGCCCGCTGGGCGGCGCATTTTGGTCCCCGGTCAAGTCGAAGATGACGCATCGATCAGGCTGGGCACGGCAGATATTTCCACCAATACCGCATTGTTAGAGGCAACGCGCAAAGCAAACCCCGCCGCCACGATCCTATTCAAACCACATCCCGACGTCGAAGCAGGCCTACGCAAAGGTCACGCCCCTAACGCTTCCGACTTTGCCGATGCGGTCCTGACCAATGTCAGCGCACATGCCGCATTGGACATCGTAGACGAAGTTTGGACCATGACCTCGACCATCGGGTTCGAAGCCCTATTGCGCGGCAAACGGGTCGTGACATTTGGTCAGCCATTTTACGCGGGCTGGGGCCTGACGTTGGATCGCGGAATGCCGATTGAACGACGGGCCGCACGGCCTGATCTGGAAACATTTGTCCACGCCTGCCTGATCGATTATCCGCGCTATTTCGACCCCGTCACAGGTCTGCCCTGCCCGATCGAGGTTATTCTAGACAGGCTAGAGGCAGACGATATCCCGAACGGGCCACCGATGCTGAATCTGCTGTCAAAACTGCAGGGCGTGTTTTCCAGCTTTGCGTTTTTGTGGCGTTAGCGGCGCTGCCAGCGCGACATGACATCCGCGCCAACGGGCGTTAATTCAACCAGATCAAATCGCGGCGCATCCGGTAGATGTGAAATCCCCATCGGGCCAAGCGCTGGCAAACCTTCGGCGCCTATGCCCATGCCTGCGGAAAAGACGATCAGTTCGTCGACGCAATTGGCCTGCAACATTGATGCGGCCAACGCGCCGCCGCCTTCGCAGAACACTCGCGTCAGCCCGTTTTGGGCCAAAGCAGACAACGCCGATGTGACGTCGATTTGGTCGTGTTTCACGACACAGGGCAGCGACATCGCGCCTGCGTCGACCCAAGGGGCCAATTTTTCGTCCGTCGCGGCGTGGCACAACCAAACAGGGATATCCTTGGCCGTGCGCGTCAACGTGCAGTCAGCCGGCACATCCATCAGGCGCGACACGACAACGCGCACAGGTTGGCGATCAACGCCCATATCACGCACAGTCAACGACGGGTCGTCTGCGCGGACCGTGCCCGCCCCGACCATAACCGCATCATGGCGCGCACGTTGGGCATGGACCATGCGGCGCGCCTGCGGTCCAGTGATCCACTGGCTTTCGCCCGTCGCCGTTGCGATCCGGCCATCCAGCGTACAAGCCAGTTTTAGCGTCACCCAAGGCCGCCCATTGGTGACCCGACCGAAAAATCCAGCGTGATCGCGCTGTGCTTCGGGTTCGCACAGACCAACATCAACTGTGATCCCCGCCGACCGCAGCATCGCGATGCCCTGCCCTGACACGCGGGGATCAGGGTCCGTACAGGCGATCACAACGCGGGCCACCCCAGCATCAATCAACGCATTCGCGCAGGGCGGCGTTTTTCCAAAATGTGCGCAGGGTTCCAACGTGACATAAACCGTCGCGCCGCGCGCACGCGCCCCTGCCTGCGCCAAAGCCACGGGTTCGGCATGTGGGCGCCCACCATCAGCCGTGCGACCACGCCCAACAATGATATCGCCCTGAACAATCACGCAGCCAACCGCAGGGTTCGGCCAGACACGCCCCATCCCACGCCGCCCCAAAGACAGCGCAAGGCGCATGTACCGATCGTCACTGGCCGAAAAAATCACGAGTTTGGTGGAACGTCAGGCCGCAGTTCGTCGATGAATTTGTCGAAATCATCGGCTGCTTGGAAATTCTTGTAAACGCTCGCGAAACGCACATAGGCAACGGTGTCGATGCGGGCCAAAGCCTCCATCACGATTTCGCCAATGGTTTTCGACGGAATGTCGGTTTCGCCCATGCTTTCCAAACGGCGCACGATGCCCGAAATCATCTGATCCATGCGTTCAGGTTCAACGGGGCGTTTTTGCAGCGCGATACGGATCGACCGTTCCAGTTTGTCACGATCAAAATCTTCGCGGCGACCATTGGATTTGATCACCACCAGATCCCGCAACTGGACCCGTTCGTATGTGGTGAAACGACCGCCACAGGCCGGACAAAACCGCCGACGACGAATGGCTACGTGATCTTCAGCCGGACGGCTGTCTTTTACCTGCGTATCGACGTTTCCGCAAAATGGGCAACGCATAGACCTGTCCCCTTACCGCCTAAATCTGGTTTATCCACCAGTTATCCACAGGTACTATAGGGGCCTCCGCTACATTTGGATAGAGTCAATTTTGCCCCACCAGATGATGTGGCAATCAGGATTCACCGATCAGCTGAGCAACCACCTGACGATCATGCGGACGGTCCCGATGTTCGAAAAGGTAAACACCTTGCCACGTTCCCAACATCGCACGCCCTGAAATGACGGGAATGGACAAACTGACAGGCAGCAACGCCGCCTTGATATGGGCGGGCATATCGTCCGGGCCTTCGTAGGTGTGGGTCAGATAGGACATCGACGGGTCGGTCGTGGGCGGCACCAGCCTGTGGAAAAATTCGCGCATATCGACCTGAACTTCGGGGTCGTGGTTTTCCTGGATCAACAACGAACAGGACGTGTGCCGCACGAATAGCGTCAGCAGGCCGTCACCGCGCCCGTGCACAAAATGCTGAACGCTTCGCGAGAATTCGTACAGCCCCTGCCCGTTGGTCGAAACGTTAATCAACTGATGTGTCATCGCCTAACCCTGCGCGTAGGCGTCGCGCGCCTGCTTGATGTGATCAAAATTGTCATCGGCCCAATTAAACAGCCCCTCCATCGCAGTTAGCAACGATCGGCCCATGGGCGACAACGTGTATTCCACCGAAGGCGGTTTTGTCGGGAACACTTTGCGTGTGACCAGCCCATCACGTTCCAGATCACGCAACGTCTGGGTCAGCATCCGTTTGGAAATATCCGGCAAAGACCGCCCCAGCGCATTAAACCGCGCGGGCCCGTTCGCCAATTCCAGCACGATCAGCATCGTCCATTTCGCGGCAACATGGTCCAACACTTCGCGCACGGGACAGGCCGCGGGATCAAACCCCTGCGCCTTCCATTCATCCAACCTGCTTTGCTGTACATCACGCATGGCGGTTCCCTTTTCGTAACCTATGGCAAAAAAACTGCCTCCTTACGGATCAGACATAAGGTCTCTAAATGAGACTAGCAACCGATTCTAAACTGGAGACTACAATGACCTATCTGATTACAGGCGCATCCGGCCAATTGGGCCAACTGGTGATCGACCATCTGGCAACGCTGGTGAACAAGGACGATATCATCGCGCTGGTCCGTTCGGATGAGGCCGCGAAACATTATGCCGATTTGGGCATCGCGACCCGCATCGGCGATTATGACAAACCTGAAACGCTGGCGCCTGCGTTTGCGGGCGTTGATAAATTGCTGCTGATCTCAGGCTCTGCCGTTGGGGAACGCGTCCGCCAACACACGGCTGTTATTGAGGCCGCGAAACAGGCGGGCGTCGGCTATATCGCCTACACATCCATCCTGCGCGCAGACGAAAGCCAGATGGCATTGGCCGCCGAACACAAAGCGACCGAAACCGCGATCAAAGCATCAGGCATCCCATTCACGATCCTGCGCAATGGCTGGTACATCGAAAACATCACAGGCCAAACCGAACAAGCCGTTGGCATGGGTAAACATTTCGGCGCAGCGGGCGACGGCAAATTCGCGGCGGCCACCCGCGCAGATTACGCGTCAGCGGCGGCAACCGTGCTGGCAGGGTCCGATCACGCGGGCAAAACCTATGAACTGGCAGGCGACACGGCGTTCACATTGGCCGATTTTGCCGCAGCAGTGACCGCCGCCAAAGGTACCGCCGTGGAATACGTCAACCTGCCCGAAGACGCCTATAAATCGGCGGTGGTCGATGCCGGCCTACCCGAAGGTTTCGCAGGCATTCTGGCCGATAGCGATGCCCGCGCAGCCGACGGATGGCTGTTCGATGACAGCCACACCCTGTCGCAATTGATCGGTCGAAAAACCACGCCTCTGGCAGATGTTTTAGCCTAATCGACCCCGCGCTTGCCAAGGGCCGCGACCTATGGTCTGTGTCGCCCAAACTTGGAGGCACGCATGGCAAACGCGATCAAAGACGCTGCAAAACTGGAACAATCCGGTGACATCACTGGCGCAGAAAAACTTTTGCGCCAGTTGGTTCAAAAAGATCCCAAATCGCTGCCTGCCTTAACAGCGATCACAGAATTTTACCTGCGCCGCCCAGGCGGGGCGCGATTTGCATCGGCTTTTGCGAAACAATTGGTCGCGAACACCAATAAATCGCCAAAGGCGCTGATCCTTGCCGCGCAGGTTGAAGCCGAACAAAACCAGCTGCCGACCGCTGTGAAACTGGCGGAAAAGGCGCATAAACTGGATCGCAAAAACGCCGAAATCCAATACATCTATGCGGTCATCCTGCGCAAATCAGGTGACGAAACCGCAGCACGCCCTCTGTTGGACGCGGTGATCAAAGCCAAACCAAACCATATGTTTGCCCGCCGCGAATTGGGGCGCCTGTTGGTGAACACGGGGGATATGGACGGCGCGACCAAAATCGCAGAGGCCTTGGCAAAGGATTTTCCAAACGACCTAAGCGGTCTGCTATTGTATGCGACCGCCAACAAAATCACCGCTGACAATCCGATTTATCAGGACGCCAAAGAACGGCTGCTGCCGCATCTTCAGAAAACGGACCGGCTGACCTTTGCCAGAGGTGCGCGCCTGATGTCGAAAATCGAAACGGATCTGGGCAACCACGAAGACGCGTTCAAACTGGTTCATATGGCCAAAGCAGCCGCGCCCGCCCGTTTTGACGAAAAACGCTATGTCCATTTTGTGCAAAGCCAGACGCAAAACCTGACACGCGCCGATTTCTTTGGTGCGACAGGGTCGAATGACGAAACGCCTGTGTTCATCGTCGGCATGCCGCGCAGTGGTAGCACATTGCTGGAACAGGTGCTGACCGCCCACCCCCAGATCGGCGGCATCGGCGAAAGCCTGATGATGAACGACATCAGCAGCCGTTTGAAAATGGGCGTCCACGACGGCAAACGCATGGTGGATGTGATCCGTGCCATCAATTCGGAAACATCCGGCCGTGCGGCGGATGATTACCTGACGCATATGAAATCGCGACTGCCCGACGGAGCCCTGCGCGGAGTCGATAAGTTTCTACATAATTTCGAACGTTTGGGCCTGATCGCGAAATTATTCCCCAAGGCGCGCGTCATTCATGCGGTGCGCGACCCAATGGATACCTGCACGTCGTGCTACATGAGCCCCCTGTCGGGCAACCACGGGTATACCCAGTCGCTGGATCAGCTGGGCCGCTATTACAAATACCATTTGGGCCTGATGCAGCATTGGAAATCGGTTCTGCCGCTGCAAATCACCACCGTCCGCTACGAAGATATGGTGAACGATCTGGAAACCACCGCAAAATCGACGATTGCCGCGCTGGGGCTGGATTGGGACGATGCGTGCCTGAACTACCAAGACAACGATAACGCCGCGCGCACCATTTCCACATGGCAGGTGCGCCAACCGATCTACAGTTCGTCCATCGGGCGCTGGAAACGCTATGATGCGTTCCTTGGTCCCCTGAAAAAAGAACTGGCCTCGCTGTACAAAGCCTAATCAAAACGCCCTTCGGGGCGTTTTTTATTGGCCAGAAACAAAAAGCGCCCCGTGGGGCGCTTTCGTTTTATTGATCCAAGAAACTGCGCAGCTTGCGGCTGCGGCTTGGGTGTTTCAGTTTCCGCAGCGCTTTCGCTTCGATCTGACGGATACGTTCGCGGGTCACGCTGAACTGTTGACCGACCTCTTCTAGCGTGTGGTCGGTGTTCATGCCGATGCCGAAACGCATACGCAGAACGCGTTCTTCGCGTGGGGTCAGCGATGCCAGAACGCGGGTCGTGGTTTCCTTCAGGTTTTCCTGAATTGCGGAATCCAGCGGCAGGATCGCGTTTTTGTCTTCGATGAAATCGCCCAGCTGCGAATCTTCTTCGTCGCCGATCGGGGTTTCCAGCGAAATCGGCTCTTTCGCGATTTTCATGACTTTGCGGACTTTTTCCAGCGGCATTTGCAGCTTTTCTGCCAATTCCTCTGGGGTTGGTTCGCGGCCAATTTCGTGCAGCATCTGACGGCCCGTACGCACCAGTTTGTTGATCGTTTCGATCATGTGAACCGGAATACGGATGGTGCGCGCTTGGTCAGCAATCGAACGGGTGATCGCCTGACGGATCCACCATGTCGCGTAGGTCGAGAATTTGTAACCACGGCGATATTCGAATTTATCCACCGCCTTCATCAGGCCGATGTTACCTTCCTGAATAAGATCAAGGAACTGCAGACCACGGTTGGTGTATTTTTTCGCGATCGAGATAACCAGACGCAGGTTTGCCTCGACCATTTCTTTTTTGGCTTGGCGGGCTTCTTTTTCGCCCTTTTGAACCTGCTGAACGATGCGACGGAATTCGCTGATGTCCACACCGACGTACTGACCGACTTGGGCCATGTCGTTGCGCAATTCTTCGACTTTGTCCGCGAATTTATCGCAGAACATTTGCCAACCACGACCGGACTTTTCGCCCATGCGTTCCATCCAGGTCGGATCCAGTTCGGCGCCGCGATAGGCGTCGATGAATTCACGGCGGTTGATGCGGGCTTGGTCAGCCAGTTTCACCATCGACGAGTCAATCGACATGATGCGGCGATTGATGCCGTACAGCTGGTCAATCAGCGCTTCGATACGGTTGTTGTGCAGGTGAAGCGAATTCACCAGAACCACGATTTCCGAACGCAGTTTCTGATACGTATCTTCGTCCGTATCCGAGAACGATCCGTCTTCGTTCAGGGTCGCCGACATACGGGCGTCCTGCATTTCGGACAGGGTGTAGAAATCGCGAGCGATGATTTCCAGCGTTTCCAGAACCTGCGGTTTCAGCGCAGTTTCCATCGCCGCCAGCGACATGTTTGCCTGTTCGTCTTCGTCGTCATCGTCGTCGGTGCGGATCGGGTTGCCGTCGGCATCCAGTTCCTGTTCCTTCGGTTTGTCCGATGGCGCAGCAGCGGCCGACGTATCAACAACAGGCTGAACGTCGTCTTCGTCGTCCATCTGGTTGCCGAATGTCGCCTCTAGGTCGATCACGTCGCGCAGCAGAATGTCTTCGGACAGCAATTCGTCGCGCCAAATGGTGATCGCTTGGAATGTCAGCGGGCTTTCGCACAGGCCCGCGATCATGGTGTTGCGGCCGGCCTCGATGCGTTTTGCGATCGCAATTTCGCCTTCGCGCGACAGCAGTTCGACGCTGCCCATTTCGCGCAGGTACATGCGCACTGGGTCGTCGGTGCGGTCCAGTTTTTCGGTGTCGCCGCTGGACAGCGCAACTTCGCGGTTGCCGCCGGTGGTCACCAGATCGGTGCCGCCTTTGTTTTCTTCGACTTCCTCGGATTCTTCATCCTCGGTCACCTGAATGCCCATTTCGGACAGCATCGACATAACGTCTTCGATCTGGTCAGACGAAACCTGATCAGGTGGCAGAACAGCGTTCAGCTGGTCGTAGGTAATGTAACCACGCTCGCGCGCCTCGGAAATCATCCGTTTGACGGCAGCCTGACTGACATCCATGGACATTTCGTCGTCTTTGTCTTCGACCTTGGAGTCGTCGTTATCTTTGGCGGCCATGCAATGTTCCTCAAAGCTTTAGCTAGAATCACCGATTCGCGTTTTTACGAATCAACGGTTTCGCGGCGCGATTCGCAACCACTACGCTATGTTTTTTATCGATAACAGTTACGAGCCCTGATTTTTTTGCCCAACTTTTTGCGCGTTAAGGGCCTGAACCAGTTTTCGCAGACTGTCACTTTCGTCTTTTTTCACCGCCAGCCCGTTTTGGGCGACGACCATTTCGGATGTATCTTCCACAGATCTAGAGGTGGTTGGATCGGCGGCAATCGCAGATGTGCCCAAACGCCATGTCAGCCCCTCCTCCTCTGAGGTTTCAAAGTCTTCCCATGCTTCGGCCAATTCGGCCTGATGCCCGCGGCGCGCCTCTAGTTTGGCGAATTCTTCGCGCAGTGAATTATAGGCCAATTCACTGTCACCGGCGCGGCGGATTGCGGGGATTAACGGGAAATGGCGATCCGCGAAAAAGGTTTCAAGGGCCATGGGGCCAATTTCTTCGGCCACGCGGTCGCGCAAGTCGTCTTCGCCCACGTAGCGCAGGATCGCGTCGCGGATATCGGAATGCAGCGGGTCACAGCATTTCAGCCGTTCCAGATCGGGTTCGAACGCCAAAACTTCGGTCGGGTTGGAAATCAGGATCGCCAGAATGACCGCTTCGCGCAGTTTGTCGTCGTTCATCTGGCCCGACCCGATGGCGGACGATTTCGTGGTCATCAGGGGCGCAACGGGCACAGCCCCGCGCGGCGTCCACGGACGACGTTGGAACCCTGCCCCGCCCGATTTGCGTTTCGGCCCGAACAGTTCATAACGCATTTCTTTGATCGCTTGGCCGTAGTGATGGCGCAGCGACGGGTCTTGGATCACTTTGATCTTTTCGCGCAGGATTTTATCCAGCGCAGCGCGGCGTTCGGGGCTGTCGAACACTTTGCCTTCGGTTTCGCGCTGCCACAGCAGTTTGACCATCGGCATCGCCTTGTCCAACACGTCCTGCACAGCCTGCGCACCTTTGGCGCGGATCAAATCGTCAGGGTCTTGGCCTTCGGGCATGATGGCAAAGCGGACGGATTTCGGCGCCTCTAGCAACGGCAGGGCCAGATCGATCACCCGCATGGCCGCGCGGATACCAGCGGTATCACCGTCCAGCGCAATGATCGGTTCGTCCGAAATACGCCACAACAGGTGCAGCTGATTGTCCGTGATCGCGGTGCCCAGCGGCGCAACGGTCGCGCCGAACCCCGCCTCGGACATGGCGATGACGTCCATGTAGCCTTCGGCCACGATCAGAGGCTGACCTTTACCTGCAGCTTCGCGGGCGGCTTTGTGGTTGTATAGATTGCGGCCCTTATCAAACAGCGCAGTTTCGGGGCTGTTCAGATATTTGGCGTTGTCATTGGGGTCCATCGCGCGGCCACCGAACGCTATCGCGCGGCCACGGGCATCGCGGATCGGGAACATGATCCGATGGCGGAACACATCATAGGGGCGTTTGCCTTTGTCCGACGGTTTGGCCAGACCCGCACCGATGATCAGTTTGTCATCAATGCCCTTCGCCTTCAGCGCGTCGTATAGGTTCTGCCATCCCGCAGGTGCGAACCCGATTTCCCAGCGATTTTGCGCATCTTCGGACAGGCCCCGTTTCGCCAGATAGGCGCGTGCATCCGCCGCCAGCCCCGTGCGCAATTGCAGGCGGTAGAATTTCACCGCCTCTTCCATGACTTCGGACAATTGGGCGCGGTGGTCGGTTTTTTCCTGCGCACGCGGATCGCGTTTGGGCATAGGCATACCAGCCTCGCCCGCTAGGATTTCGACCGCTTCCATGAAACTGACGTTTTCGGTTTCGCGCACGAATGAAATGGCATCCCCTTTGGCGTGACAGCCAAAGCAGTAGTAATACCCTTTGCGATCATCGACGTGGAATGATGCGCTTTTTTCCTGATGGAACGGGCACGGCGCCCACATGTCGCCTTTGCCCTGATTGGATTTGCGGGTGTCCCACATGACCTTGCGCCCGACAACCTGCGACAATGACAGGCGGGTACGTAGTTCATCTAAAAATCCAGGGGGCAGACTCATGGCGGTAATATCGGCTTTCGCAGGGTCCGAGTCTAGGCCGCCGCGAACGGCCTAGATGAAAAAGCTGTGGATTAACCTTTCGCGCCGCCGAACAATCCGGTCAAAGCGCGGCGCACAATGCCTGTGACGCTGGGTTTGGTTTGGGTTTTGAACGGCAATGGGCGGCACACCTCAAGCGCGGCAACGCCGACGCGGGCGGTTAGCGCGCCGTTGATCACGCCTTCGCCGAAACGTCGGGACACTTTAGACAATGCGCTGCCGCCCGCGACCGACCCGATCAGATCGTCGCCCACGGCCACGGCCCCCGTCGCCACCAAATGCGCCAGAACGCTGCGCACCAAACGCCAACTGCCCAGCGTGCCCGACCGACCGCCGTAGATTTCAGCGATGCGTCGGATCATCCGCAGGTTAGACGCAAGCGCCGTAAACAAATCAGCCAAGGCCAGCGGCACGATCGCCGTGACGGTGGCGACCTGACGGCTTGCCGCCTCGATTTCTTTTTGGGCGCGTACGTCCAGCGGGGCCAGCAGGGTCGTTTCGGCCAGCCCCAGTAGCCCATCAGCGTCAAACACGTCCTTTTCCTCTTCCTTCAGGCGGCTGCGCCCCCATTCCAGATCATCGCGGCGCGCGTATAGTGATTGCAGCTGATCCACGACCTTGCGCGCGGATTTAAGATCATTATTCGCGGTCGCCTCTTGCGCCATTTTGTGGATGTGATCGACCTTGCGCATCCGCCCGAACGCCGCCAATTCGCGCAGCGCAACGATGGCCAAAACAAACACCATCGCGGCAAACAGCGCCGTGATGATCCCGCCCAAAATCGGCGAACGATCGATCAACGCGTTCACGTAATCCCATGCGGCCAGCGACACGACAAAGCCGACCGTCGCCGTCAGGATCGACCAGAACCATTTCGCAATGCGCGATGGTTTGCGCTGTGACAATGCCGCCAGCTGCTGCATCGCAACGGGTTGGTCAATCGGTTGATCCTCGATCATCGGGGCATCAGACGGGTTCGGAGCGGGCTGATCCAGATCGATCAGAACGGGGCCTTTGGTCATAGGCGATCCCCCAATAAAAACTGCGCGGCGCGGTCAATGCGGATATGCGGCGGCCCATCCCCTGCCCTGCGGGTCAGCGGCGCGGGGGCGAAATTCATCACCGAATAATCCTGATCCAACCATTTTTCCGCGCCATCACGCGCGGGCGATAACAACACCGCAGGGTCATCAGGCAGCGCCCCAGGATAAAACGCCGCTTGCCGCCCATCGATCAACGTTCCGCGGACGACATCCAGCGATGCGCCGTCATGGGCAACTGTATCTTCGGTCGTGGTGCGCAAGGCGGCGATGGACATCGCATCCGTCTGCGCACCCGCAAAATCCGCGCGGTCAATCGCGTCGCGGACCAAAGCGCGGGTGATATTCGTCAGTTTCGGGTGCTGGTGGTGATGCAGGTGATCAGCCTTGGTCGCGGCGAACAGGATTTTGTCCACGCGCCGCCCGCCCAGCAGGCGGGTCAGCCACGCATTCCGCCCCGGACGAAACGCTGCCAGAATATCGGCCATAGCGGTGCGCAAATCTTCGACCGCTTTGGGGCCGTGATGGATCGCGCCCAGCACGTCGATCAAAACGATCTGGCGGTCGATTTTAGCAAAATGGTTCTGGAAAAACGGCTTTACGACCTGACGTTTGTAGGCTTCGAACCGGCGTTCGAATTCCCGCGCCAATGATCCGCGCGGTTTGTCACCCGCTGGCAAAGGCGCAAAGGTCAATACAGGCGATCCCTTTAGATCACCGGGCAGCAAAAATCGCCCCGGAGACAGGTCAGAATACCCCGCATCCCGCGCAGCGTTCAGATAGTCAGTAAAAACGCCCGCCAATTGCCCCGCGCTGGGTTCATCTAGCGCAGCAGCCCCATCGGCGCCATTCAACGCCGCCAATGCATCTACCGCTTGTTCGCGCCCTTGCATCCGCGCCAGCGTTTCATCCGCCCACTGACGATAGGATTTATCCAACAGCCCCAAATCCAGTAGCCATTCACCGGGATAGTCGACGATATCAATATGCACCGTGCGCGGCCCTGTAAGGCCCGCGATCATCCCTGTCGGCTGCACCCGCAACGACAGGCGCAGTTCGGACACGTTCCGCGTGCCTTCGGGCCAAACGGGCTTTGGGGATGTCAGTTTGGACAGGTGATCTTCGAACGGAAAACGGGGGATCGTGTCGTCAGGCTGCGGCTGCAAATACGCCGTGCGGATCGCGCCGTTTGCGGCTGGCAAAAACTGCGGCATGCGCCCGCGATCCATCAAATTGGCCACCAAAGACGTAATGAACACCGTCTTGCCCGCACGGCTTAGCCCCGTGACGCCCAACCGAATAACAGGGTCCGAAAACGGCGATGTGACAGTATCGGCCACGGTTTCGACACTGCGGACCAAACCATCCGCCAAATCAGAAAGACGCAAATCAATCTCCTAAATCTTCGTCCTTTAAATAGGTGTTAGGCGGGCGCATGTGTAGACCACGGATTGATTTTCGCCCCGCACCGTCATATCGGAACGCCATGCCACGCTATGCACTTCAGGTCGAATACCACGGAGCCCCCTTTGCCGGATGGCAAAGACAGGCCGATCAACCCTCCGTTCAGGGCGCGATTGAATCCGCTTTGGCGAAACTGGAACCGCGCGATCACACCATCGCAGCGGCTGGGCGCACGGATGCGGGCGTGCATGCAACGCATCAGGTGGCCCACTGCGACATGGAACGCGACTGGGACCCTTTCCGCCTGTCCGAGGCATTGAACTATCACCTGAAACCGCAACCCGTCGCGATTGTTCAGGCCGCAAAGGTTGCCGACGATTGGCATGCACGGTTTTCGGCACACGAACGGCGGTATCTGTTCCGTCTGGTGACCCGCCGCGCGCCGCTGGCGCATGATGCCGGGCTGGTGTGGCAGGTCAAACACCGTCTGGACGGCGCCGCGATGCAGGCAGGGGCTGACCGCCTGCTAGGCCTACACGATTTCACGACGTTCCGTTCGTCGATCTGTCAGGCCGAAAGCCCCGTGAAAACGCTGGACGAATTGCGCGTGGTGGAAATCGAACGCCCTAACGGGCAGGAATTCCATTTCCACGTTCGCGCGCGATCGTTCCTGCACAATCAGGTGCGGTCTTTTGTGGGCACGTTGGAACGGGTTGGCGCTGGCGCTTGGACGCCCGACGATGTGACAGCGGCGCTGGATGCCTGCGACCGATCGGCCTGCGGCCCCGTTTGCCCACCCGAAGGCCTCTATCTGGCTGGCGTCGGTTACAAAGACGCGCCGTTCGACTGACCCACGATCCCGTCGATCACCACATCGGCAATCGCGCCCGCCTCTTTGACCGACAGGTCACGGCCAGACAACAACCGCTGCAAAGCCAGTCCCGACAGGATGTCACATAAAACGTCGATATCCGCGCCACCGCTGATTTCGCCGCGCGAAACCGCCGCGTCGACCATCGCTGCCAGTGCCGCGCGGCGCTCTGCGATGTAATCACCAAACGCTGTTCGGGATTTTTGATCGACCTGCGCTTCGGCGATCACGGCGCGAAAAATATCGCCCGCGTCATCGCTGTGCCAATGATCGATCAAGTTCACCAGAAAACCGGCAATATCTTCGCGCAGGGACCCTGCGTTCGGGACCTCGACCTCGGGCGCGGTGGACTGGTGCAGATCCAGCAGTAACCCTGCCTTGCCTTTCCACCATTTATAGATGGTAGGTTTGCCCGCGCGGGCCTGCCGCGCGACGGCTTCGATGGAAAATTTAGCAATTCCGCCATTTGCCATGATATCGCGTGCGGCCTGCAGAACCGCGGTGCGGGTTTCAGGGTTGCGCTGCGATCCGATTGATTTGCGACGGGCTGTTTTCATCATCTGGATCAGATACCTTTTTGCGATCCCCAAAGGCAAGCTGTCCGATCACGAACCTGAAACAACCCGCGCAAAATATCGCCGAATAAACCATAGACGGACTTGAACCTTTGGATGTTCGGGCCACAGTCTGAAACAATCATTTTGAATACGGTATACATCATATACACCCCGAACAAAGCGTCCGACAAACGGGCTGCATCAAAGGCGGAAAAGACGTGAATTTTAAACTACCCTTGGCAACCGGCGCAGCTTTGATCGGCCTTGCCGTGCCAGCCATGGCGCAAAATTTGTCCATCAAAGTCGATGGCGCAGATATCAAAGACGTGCTGCGTAGCGCGTCACTGGTTGCAACAATCATCGACAACGAAGAAGACGCAAGCACCCAAGACATCATCGCCGCCGCGCGTGCCGATTACCGCCGTATCCTGACGGGACTTTATTCCGAAGGTTATTACGCTGGCACGGTTTCAATCCTGATCGACGGGCAAGAGGCGTCGAACGTCGCGCCTTTGGACGCCCCCGACACGATTGAAAAAGTCCGCTTTAACATCACGACAGGCCCCGCGTTTCGATTTGGAACCACTGAGATTGCGCCCACCACGGATGGAACCGAATTACCGACCACCTTTGCATCTGGTGAACGTGCCCGATCAGGCGCGATTGGTGATGCGGCATCTGCGGCCATTTCCGGCTGGCGTGATGCTGGCCACCCGGTTGCGGCCGTCAGCGCGCAACAGATTACCGCCCGCCATTCAGATCGGATCATCAATGCCACCATTGGCATCGATCCCGGACCCAACGCTGTCTTCGGACCTCTTACCGTCAGCGGGAACGATGCTGTGCGCGAACGGGCGATCCGCCGCATTATCGGCTACCCCGAAGGCGCTGAATATGCGCCGCAAACATTGGATCAGGTCGCCGAACGCCTGCGCCGAACGGGGGCTTTTTCTTCGGTCGCGATGGTCGAAGGGGACACCGTAATTGACGGGCAATTGCCTGTCGAAATCGAAGTCGCCGAAGCCGCGCCGCGCCGTGTCGGTTTTGGCCTAGACCTATCCACCGTGGACGGGCTGACCGTGTCGGGCTTTTGGATGCACCGCAATTTTCTGGGCGGCGCACAGCGTTTCCGCGTCGAAGGCGAAGTATCTGGCATCGCGGGCGAAACGGGCGGCATTGACTATTCAACTGGTGTGTCGCTGTCTGTGCCCCGTCCCTTTGCTATTGATACAGAATTGACCGCATCCTTGGCCCTAAGCCACGAAGACGAACCCAATTATCTGATCGACCAATTTTCAGGCGATGTGACCGTTACCCGTTTGTTGGAAAATGACACCGATTACAGCGTGGGCATCGGTTTCGTGACCGCCCGATCCGAAGACGCATCCGGCATCCGTCACTACAATATGCTGACCTTTCCAATGACAGGGACAATCGACCGCCGCGACGACACGCTGAACCCGAAATCGGGGCAATTTTCGACGCTGGAACTGACCCCATTTTTGGGGAACGGAGATGTCGGGTCAGGTGGACGCGCCTATTTTGACGGACGCATCTACCGATCGGTTGGCGAACAACAAAACGTCACCTTTGCCCTGCGCGGGCAATTGGGGTCCGTATTGGGCGTAAACGCAGACAATGCTCCACCCGATTATCTGTTTTATTCAGGGGGCGGCGATAGCGTCCGCGGCGAAGGATATAAATCGCTGGGCGTCACGCAAAACGGGGTAACCACCGGCGGGCTTAGCTTTGCGGCGGTGTCACTGGAAACCCGCGTCGATATTACGGACACAATTGGCGTTGTCGGTTTTTATGATGCTGGATTTGTTGGCGAAACCGAAATCCCGTTCGAAGACGGCGACTGGCAATCGGGCGCGGGCGTTGGCCTGCGGTATTACACAGGGATCGGCCCTATTCGTCTGGACCTTGCAACGGCTGCATCGGGCGATAATGCAGGCAAATCCGTTTCTGTTTATGTTGGTATTGGGCAGGCTTTCTAATGCGTTATGTTCCTATTATTCTGGTCTGCCTTTTGCCGACCATCGCCCCCGCCCAAGACGAAGAAACAGATCGCGGCCTGATCGCATCCTTTTTGCAGGACAACCTATCAGGCGCGGGTCGTCAGATTTCCATCTATGGGTTTTCCGGCGCTCTTAGCAGCAAGGCCGAGATTGAACGCCTGACCATTGCCGACGATCAGGGGATCTGGCTCACTGCCGAAGGGTTGGTTCTGGATTGGGACCGATCAGCCCTATTGACGGGACGCATTGAAATTGCGGACCTAACGGCGGATGCGATCACCGTGGATCGCGCCCCTGTATCAGAAACCGAACCGACCGATGTCTCTGCCACGGCCAGCGACGCGCCGTTCGCCCTGCCCGACCTGCCCGTATCCGTAAACGTCGACCGCCTGTTGATCGACACCCTAACCCTAGGCGCGCCAATTTTGGGCGAAGCGGTATCGCTGAACGTCGAAGGCAACGCAGCCCTAGCCAACGGCGAAGGATCAGCCGCGCTGACCGCGTCGCGCGTCGATGGAGCAGTTGGTGTTATGGTATTCGAAGGCGGGTTTTCCAACGAAACCCGCAACTTGGCCCTAAACCTGACCCTGTCCGAAGGCGCAGAAGGCATCGCCGCACGTCTGCTGGATTTGCCTGATCTGCCATCGGTCGATTTGTCGATCACGGGCGATGCGCCCATCACTGACTTTGCCGCCAATATCGCGTTGGACACCAACGGTGAACGCCGCCTGACCGGCGATGTCACCCTGATCACAACAACCGACGAAACCGCTGCATCCACGCGCAGCTTTGATGTTGATCTGAACGGCGACGTGACCGCGCTGTTCTTGCCAGAATACCGCGATTTCTTTGGTCCAGAGGTATCGTTGCGTGCCGCTGGACAGACTGACGATGGTGGGTTTGACCTATCGACATTGACGCTGAACACACAATCCATGCAACTGGTCGGCTCGGCTGAAATTGGTGCATCGGGATTGCCTGATCAGTTTGCGCTGGTGGGGCAATTGGGGCGTGACGACGATCTGCCCCTGCTACTGCCGATCAGCGGCGACAAAACCTATCTGTCGTCAGCATCGATCAACATTGGGTTCGATGCAGAACAGGGCGACGAATGGACCGCCGACATTATCGCATCGGATTTTGAACGCGATGGGATCACCATTCCAGAAATCATCCTGACGGGTGGCGGTACGATTGTTCAAACGGGTCAAATCACGGCAGACATAGACTATGCCGCGAACAGCATTTCATTCGATGACAGCGCCATGTCGCAGGCCGTTGGATCAACAGCATCCGGCGAATTGATCCTGAACTACGAACCCGAAGGCCCATTGACCATCGAACGCCTGACCCTGAACGGCGCAGGCATCGACGCCGACATTTCGGCGGTTGCAGCCTTTGGCGAAAACCCTGTTATCACCACGGACTCGCAAATCGCAGTATCAGGTTTGTCACGCTTTGCCACTTTGGCCGAAATGCCTGACCTTGGCGGGGATGCCTCTGTTTCGGTGACGGGCGATATACGGCCGCTGACGTCGGCAGCTGATCTGACGATTTCGGGCGAAACCAATGACCTGACGATTGGCCTTGAACAGCTGGATAATATGCTAACGGGTCAAGGCAACATCGCCGCTCGTTTCATCCGCGACACCCAAAGCACGCGGATCGAAAATCTGGCTGTCACAACGCCCGACACGGATCTGGCTGCCAATGCCGAATTGACGACCGAAGGCGTCACAGGCGACGCTACATTCAGCACAGCAGCAGCCAATTTGGTGCCTGGCGCGACCGGCACGATTACCGCCTTCGCAAATGGCGCACGCACAACCGAAGGCGCGATCACAGCAACTGCCGATGTCACGCTGAACGGCGATACTATCACCGCGCAGCTGGACCTGCCCGCAACGGGCACAGGGCCTTTTGCGATCACCGCCGACATGTCGGATTTATCCCAATTCGCGCAGATCACAGGGCTGGACCTAAACGGCGCGGCTGACGTGACTGCCGAAGGCACCGCATCGTCTGATTTCACCGCCCTATCGGCACAGATCACTGCGAACACGCGCAATGCATCAATCGGGACGGACGCGGTTGATACATTACTTAGCGGATCGGGGTCGGTATCGGCACAGGTCGCCCGCGACGGCAGCCAAATTGACCTTACAAATCTGAACGTGGCGTTTCCGAACGTGACCGCGACAGGCAGCTTGTCGACCAACGGCGAAACGGGCAGCGCAAACTACAATGCGCGGCTTGCCGATATCGGCCTATTCACACCAGATTTTTCAGGCGCGGCCACGGCATCAGGCACGGCAGAAATGGTATCGTCCAGCCGCTGGATCATCGACACCGCGCTCACGGGACCTGGTGGCACGAATGCGGATGTTTCGGGGCAAATCAACGGATCGGATTTGGCCCTAACCGCACGCGGGTCATTGCCTTTGGCGTTACTGAACGGAGCGCTGGAACCGCGTCGTTTGACAGGCACCGCAGGGTTCAATTTATCGATCAATGGCCCTGCAGAGCTGTCATCGCTGGCCGGCACAATCACCATTTCCGAAGGCGAACTATCCGCCCCAACATTGGGGCAATCGCTGACCAATGTCGCTGGCACTGCGAACCTGTCGGGCGAAGCTGTCCGCCTAGACCTGACCGGACGTTCATCAAACGGCGGCAGGCTAGAAGCGCGCGGCACCATCGGCATGACTGGCGCTTATCCTGCGGACCTAACCGTCGATCTGCGCAATCTGGTCCTGCGCGATCCGACCCTATACGAAACCAAAGCCACAGGGACGATCGCCGTCAATGGCCCATTGGCTGGCGGCGCAGCGATCACTGGCGCAATCAATCTAGACGAAACCGAAGTTCAGGTGCCGTCTTCGACCGTGGGATCATTGGGCGATTTGCCTGATGTCACGCATGTCGGCGCAACCGCTGCTGTCCGCCAAACTCTGGACCGCGCGGGCCTGACAGCGACAGGCCAAGAGGCATCGACAGGAGGCTCTGGTGGCGCGGCCTATCCATTGAACATCGTCATCAATGCCCCTAGCCAGATTTTCGTGCGCGGACGTGGTTTGGACGCGGAATTGGGCGGTCAGTTAACCCTGTCAGGCACCAGCGATCAGGTTATCCCCGCGGGCCAGTTCAGCCTGATCCGCGGCCGATTGGACATTTTGCAACAACGGTTCAACCTGACCGAAGGCAACGTGCGCATGCAGGGCGATTTTGTGCCCGTACTGCGGTTCGTTGCGACGACCCAGACGGCAACCGACACCACCGTCAGCGTCGTGATCGAAGGCCCAGCCAGCGCCCCCGAAGTCAGTTTCGAAAGCAGCCCCGAACTGCCCCAAGACGAAGTGCTATCGCAACTAATCTTTGGCCGCGACCTATCGTCGATCAGCGCATTTCAGGCGCTGCAATTGGCGAATGCCGTGAATACGTTGGCTGGCCGTGGCGGCGATGGTGTCGTTGGCGCGATCCGCGAAGGCGCAGGATTGGATGATTTGGATGTGACCACAGACGCCGATGGCAACGCGGCCGTCAGCGCCGGCAAATACATCAGCGACAATGTTTACACCGATGTCACCGTCAACGCCGCTGGCGAAACCGAGGTTAACCTGAACCTAGATATCACCAGCGACATCACCGCAAAGGGCGGGTTTGGATCGGACGGCGAAACATCGATCGGTGTCTTTTTCGAAAGGGATTATTGATGGACAAACTCGATCTGAAATCACGGGATGCCCTGCCCGATGCGTTGCGTGTTTTGTACCACGAATATCCGCGCGATATGTGGGCGACAGACCCGAGTTTTCACGGGTTGGTCAGTTTCTGGCTGGATCGGCACATCATGTTCCGCCGCCTGCTATCGGCCATGACCACAGCCACCGAAGACGTGTTGGACAAAGGTGACCCCAACCGTTTCGCCGCTGCGATTTCGCAATATGGATCGACATTCGTTCAGCAACTACACGGCCACCACCAAATCGAAGACATGCACTATTTTCCGATCCTCGTGCAAAAAGACGCGCGTTTGGTGCGGGGATTTGACATTCTGGACAAAGACCACCACGAAATCGATCCGATCCTTGCCAGCTTTGTCGACGCGGCGAACCTTGCGCTGAAAACGCTTGAGGGGCCAAAACTGATCGACGGCGCGGGTGCTTTGCACAAAGAATTGGCCGTTGTTACCCGCGATCTGGACCGACATTTGGTCGACGAAGAAGAATTGGTCGTCCCGGTTATCCTGAAATACGGCGCCGACGGGATAGAGTGATAATCAATTTGATCATTGTGCGGTTGTCGGGCAAGATTAGCCGACACCCAACAGGAGCCGCCCCGCGTGACACAAGATCAGGTCAAAGAACCCGCTCACCAGATCGTTTACCGCCGACTGCGTGATATGATCCTATGCGGGGAAATGGAACCAGGCCAAGCGGTTACGATCCAAGGTTTGGTTGCGGAACTGGACGCCGGCATGACCCCCGTCCGCGAAGCAATCCGCCGCCTGACATCCGAACACGCGCTGGAATTCAAAGGCAACCGCCGCGTTGGTCTGCCGATCCTGAGCCGCACAGAAATTGATCAAATCGCCTTTGCGCGGTTGGCCTTGGAACCGCAGCTGGCGCAATGGGCCGCTGAAAAAGCCACCGCCGATGATATCGCAGCGCTAGAGGCGATCGACAGCGATCTGAACCGCGCCATCGACCGTGGTGATATTCAGACCTATCTGATCCAGAACTACCATTTCCACCGCACTTTGTACGCCATTTCGCAGGCCGAAACGGTGATGGCTTTGGCGGACGCGCTGTGGCTGCGCATGGGCCCATCGCTGCGCGTGATGCGCGGACGGTTCGGCACGGCCACGTTGGACGACCGTCACGCAGATGCCATTGCCGCGCTAAAGGATGGCGATGCAGCAGGCGTCGCAACGGCGATCCGTCTGGATATCGAACAAGGGTTCAACCAGATCCGCCTATCGCTCAAGGATTAGGTTTTTTCACCTGCCGTTGTATCGCTACGCGGATCACAGTTTGTCCATCAGGCCGAACCACAGCATACCCAGCACCAGCAACGGTTTGCGCAAAGACGCCCCGCCTGGGAACTGAGGCGACGGCACCTTTGCCATAACGTCAAACTGTTCAGCCTGACCTGCGATGGCGGCCGCTGCGACTTTGCCCGACATGGTGGCCAGCGCCACGCCATGGCCGCTAAAGCCCGATAAAGACAGCACATTCCCCGACAACCGTTCGACATGCGGCAAACGGTTCATCGTAATACCCAACGTGCCGCCCCACGCGTAATCGATCCGCGCGTCCGCCAGTTGCGGGAATATCTGCGACATCGGTTTGCGCACGGTCGAGGCAATGTCAGAAGGGAATTTATACCCATAGCTTTCGCCGCCGCCGAACAGCATCCGGTTATCTTCCGACAGGCGGAAATAGTTGATGACGTATTTGCTGTCTGCGACGCAGTGATTGTTTTTCAGAACCGCGTCGGGATCGTCCAGCGGTTCGGTCGCGATGATGAAATTGTTGATCGGCATGACCCGGGCCGCAACGCGCGACTGCATTTTGCCCAGATAGCCATTGCAGCCCATCACCACATATTTCGCGTGGATTTTGGCGGAATCCGTGTGAACGATAGCTGGATCGCCTTCTTCGACGTAGGACACGCGGGATTGTTCATAGAACGTCACGCCCAGATCAACGCAGGCCCGCGCAAGGCCCAGTGCGAACCGCAGCGGGTGGATGTGCCCCCCACCCATGTCGATGGCGCCGCCGTGATAAGCAGGCGAACGGCATAGGTCATACAGTTCATCGCGGTCCAATTTCCGCAGTTTGTCGTACCCGTATTCGGTGTTGATTTTGTCAACATAGGCGTGGGTATCGGCGACGAAACGGGCGCGGTGGTCGGCTTCGATCACGCCATCAACCCAGCCTGCGCCGCAGTCATATTCGGCATCCAGATCCCGCAAAACGCGCACGGATTCCTGACTGATGTCCCACAGCTGACGGGCCATTTCGCGGCCCACCAGTTTTTCTAATTCGTCCTGATGGATACGCTGACCGCCCGAAACCTGACCGCCATTGCGGCCCGATGCGCCAAAGCCGATGCGCTGCGCCTCGACCACCGTCACCTGATACCCGCGTTTGGCCAGATGCAGCGCCGTGGACAGCCCCATGAACCCTGCCCCGATCACGCAAACATCCGCCGTCAGGTCGCCCTGAGCGGATGGAAACGGCGCCAGCTGTTCCGAGGTCGCGGCATAGTAACTGGCCGGGTATTCACCCGGCCGGTCATTGGCAGTCAGTACGTCCATTAAGCGGCCTCGAACAATCCGGCGGCTTTGATTTTTTCGTACGCTTGATCCAGCGATTTACGGGCGCGTTTGATCAGTTCGTCGACTTCGTCGCGGGTAATAACCAGCGGCGGCGATACGACCATACGGTCGCCCACGTGACGCATGATCAGGTCATTCCCGAAACAGCATTCGCGGGTCATGTAACCGATGGTGCCAGCAGGCGATTTGAACACTGCGCGAGTGTCTTTGTTCGGGGTCAGCGCCAGAGACGCCATCATGCCAACGATTTTCGTGTCGCCCACCATCGGGTGATCGCCCAGCGCGTGCCACTGTTCCGCCAGATATGGTGCGATGTCGTTTTTCACGTAATCGACCAGATTCATGTCTTCCATGATGCGCAGGTTTTCCAACGCCACAGCCGCCGCCACAGGGTGACCCGAATAGGTGTAGCCGTGGTTGAATTCGACGGTATCGATCACGCTTGCGACCTTGTCCGACACGATCGAAGCCGCGATCGGGATGTAGCCCGAAGACAGACCTTTGGCCGTGGTGATGATGTCAGGTTTGGTGCCGTAATGTTCGAAACCAAACCAGTTACCGGTACGGCCAAACCCGCAGATTACCTCGTCCGAGATGAACAGGATGCCATATTTGTCGATAATGCGCTGCACTTCGGGCCAATAGGTGTCTGGTGCAACGATCACGCCGCCTGCGCCCTGAACGGGTTCACCGATGAACGCGGCAACCTTTTCGGGGCCGATTTCCAGAATGGCGTCTTCCAATTCGCGGGCGCGGGCCAGACCAAATTCTTCTGGGGTCATATCGCCACCTTCCAACCAGTAGTTCGGCTGGTTGATGTGGTGAATGCCCTGAATGATACCGCCCTGCGAATGCATGCCAGCCATGCCGCCTAGGCTCATGCCTGCCATGGTCGATCCGTGATAGGCGTTTTTGCGGCTAATCACGACCTGACGATCTGGTTCGCCCTTGGCATGCCAATAGGCGCGGACCATGCGCAGGTTTGTGTCGTTCGCTTCGGACCCAGAGTTTGCAAAGAACACGTGGTTCAAATCACCCGGCGCGATTTCGGCCAGTTTGTTCGCCAGTTGGATGACCGGCACGTGGGTCGTTTGAAAGAACGTGTTATAGTAGGGCAGCTCTTTCATCTGCTGGGCTGCGACCTCGGCCAGACTGTCGTGACCATAGCCGATGTTCACACACCACAGACCCGCCATTGCGTCCAGAATACGGTGGCCTTCGCTGTCGGTCAGCCAGACGCCTTCGGCGCGGGTGATCACGCGCGCGCCTTTTTCCGCAAGGCCCGCGCCTTGGGTGAATGGGTGCATGTGGTGCGCGCTATCCAGCGCTTGCAATTCGGCTGTTGGGGTTTGAGTGCTGATTAGGGTCATGTCGGCCTCCGGACGTATGGTCGCCTGAAAAATGGAAATTCCGCCGTGTCAGGTGCGGTTCAATTCGGACCATATGAACCGCCCGAAACAGGGTCAAGGCATTTTGATCAAATTGCGGGATTTCCATAGTTTGATCCGGCGACAGATTCGGAACCTTGACGCTTTGATATTGTGCACCACCCTATCGGATAGGCCGAATATACGGCCGCCCGCCCCGATAAATCATTCTGAAATAAACATTCATAAAACAAAGCCATCGCTGGAAACCAAGGCAACTTTCGCACGTTTTTTCAGCCGACTATCGCGAATGTGCAAAACATTTCATCACCACTCCTTGTTTTTCCTTCAACAACGTGGCGGGATGAATTCGGGCCCTGCACGACAGAAAACTTGCAGGCTACGCTAATTTTGATCAAATTAGGAAAAAGCCCACAATAAGGGCGTCCAACCTGGGAGAATATCATGAAACATATCTGGCTACCTATGACGGCTGCTGCAGCGATCATCGCATCGACTGCATCCGCTGAAGAAGTCCGCGTCTATAACTGGTCGGACTACATCGACGAAGAACTGCTGACCAAATTCGAAGAAGAGACCGGTTACGAACTGATCTACGACGTGTTCGATTCGAACGAAGTTTTGGAAACCAAAATGCTGGCTGGCGGTTCGGGCTACGACGTTGTTGTGCCGACCGGCACGTTCCTGCAGCGTCAGATCACTGCGGGCGCATTCCAGCCGCTGGATAAATCGCAGCTGCCGAACATCGAAAACATGTGGGCCGACATCGAAGCGCGCACAGCGACCTACGACCCTGATAACGCCTATTCGGTCAACTACATGTGGGGCACCACAGGTATCGGCGTGAACACTGGCAAAGTGGCCGAAATTTTGGGCGAAGACGCACCGATCAATAGCATTGCACTGATCTTTGACCCTGCAAACGCGGAAAAGCTGGCGGATTGCGGCATCCAATTGCTGGACGCCCCGACCGAAGTGATCCCCGCCGCGCTGGCCTATGCTGGTCTGGACCCAGACGCCAAAGACCCAGAATCGCTGGCCAAAGCCGAAGAAGTTCTGATGGCTGTCCGCCCATACATCCAGAAATTCCATTCGTCCGAATACATCAACGCGCTGGCGAACGGCGAAATCTGTGTGGCCTTGGGTTGGTCGGGTGACATTCTGCAGGCTCGTGACCGCGCATGGGAAGCCGATAACGGCATCGAAATCGCATACAACGCCCCTGTTGAAGGTTCGTTGATGTGGTTCGACCAAATGGCGATCCCAGTTGACGCACCAAACCCAGCTGGCGCGCATGCGTTCCTGAACTTTATCATGGATGCTGAAAATATGGCTGCCGCGTCGAACTATGTTTACTACGCGAACGGCAACCTAGCGTCTCAGGAATTCCTGATCGAAGACGTGATTGGCGACACCGCGATCTACCCAGACGCGGCGACTTTGGAAGAACTGTACACAGTGACCCCATTCGGCCCAGCCGAACAGCGTTTGCTGACACGTCTGTGGACCAAGGTTAAATCCGGCGTCTAATTCGGCCTAACTATCAGCCCCGCGCGAACCAAAATCGCGCGGGGCACATTATTTTCTACAGGACATTTTCATGGCCCAACCGACCCGCCCCGCGTCAGCCCAAACCGTTTTTGCACCTTGGACCGACCCGACCGCTCAGCCGCTGATCCAGTTCAAAAATGTGACCAAACAATTCGGCGATTTTACCGCCGTCGATGATTTGACGATCAATATTTATGAACGCGAATTCTTTGCGCTGCTGGGGCCATCTGGATGTGGCAAAACCACGTTGATGCGCATGTTGGCAGGGTTCGAAAACCCGACCCGCGGGGAAATCCTGCTGGGCGGCCAGAATATCGTTCCTGTCCCGCCAAACCAGCGCCCTGTGAACATGATGTTCCAATCCTATGCGCTGTTCCCGCATTTGTCGGTTTGGGAAAACATCGCGTTTGGCCTGAAACGCAGCGACATGCCAAAAGACCAGATTGGCGACCGCGTGGCGGAAATGCTGCGCCTGACCCGCATGGAAAAATTTGCCAAACGCAAACCGCACCAAATTTCGGGCGGTCAACGTCAGCGCGTTGCGCTGGCCCGTTCATTGGCCAAAGCGCCGAAACTGCTGTTGCTGGACGAACCTTTGGGCGCGCTGGATAAAAAGCTGCGCAATGACACCCAATTTGAACTGATGGATATTCAGGAAAAAACGGGCACCACATTCGTCATCGTCACCCACGACCAAGAAGAGGCAATGACCGTCGCATCCCGCGTCGCCGTCATGGACGCGGGCAAAATGATTCAGGTCGACACCCCTGCTGGTATCTATGAGGCACCGAACAGCGTTTATGTTGCCGATTTCATCGGTGACGTGAACATCATCGAAGGCAACGCATCGGTCAGCGGCGAAAATGTTGATGTCCATTTTGCCGAAGGCGTCGATCCGATCCACGCGGTGACCGACAAACCGATCACCGATGGCCAACGCGTGTCCTATGCCGTGCGGCCTGAAAAAATATCCGTCGACCGCGAACCTTTGGCGGACCGCGCCAACCACGTCAAAGGCAAGGTCGAAGACATCGGCTATCTGGGCAACGTATCGACCTACCACGTGCGCCTGCCCTCTGGCCAATTGGTCAGCGCGCTGATGACCAATTCGCGCCGTTTGGCCCGCCGTGATTTCACATGGGAAGACGAAGTATGGCTATCATGGACCGACACCGCCGGCGTCGTCCTGACGGAGTAAGCCATGACCCTACGCCGTTTCATCCTGATCGCTGTGCCCTTTGCGTGGCTGCTGCTGTTTTTTCTGGTCCCGTTTATCGTCGTCCTGAAACTGTCGCTGTCTGATCCCGCGATTGCCATTCCGCCGTATACTCCGACGTTGGACCCATCTGGCGGCTGGGCTGGGATCAAATCATTCTTTGGCCAGCTGGATTTCGATAACTTTACGTTCCTGACGCTAGATCCGCTGTATTACACGGCCTATTTGTCGTCGCTAAAGATCGCGGTCATTTCAACGCTGCTTACGTTGCTGGTGGCGTTTCCAATGGCCTACGGCATGGCCCGCGCGCCGGAACAGTGGCGCCCTACCCTGATGATGCTGGTCATCCTGCCGTTCTGGACGTCGTTCCTGATCCGCGTTTACGCATGGGTCGGCATTCTAGGGAAAGAGGGTTTTCTAAACATGGTGCTGATGTGGATCGGCATCATTGATGAACCGCTGACGATCCTGAACACCAACATCGCGGTCTATATCGGCATCGTTTACACCTATCTGCCGTTCATGATTCTGCCGATCTATTCGACGCTGGAAAAACTGGACATGTCCCTGATCGAAGCGGCCGAGGATCTGGGATCAACCCGCGCCCAAGCGTTCTGGCTGATCACCGCGCCGCTGTCTTTGCCCGGTGTTGTTGCGGGCTGTTTCCTTGTCTTTATCCCCGCATTGGGTGAATTCGTGATCCCATCGCTGCTGGGCGGTTCGGATACATTGATGATTGGTAAAGTCCTGTGGGACGAATTCTTTGCCAACCGTGACTGGCCACTGGCGTCGGCGGTGGCGGTTGTTCTGCTGTTGATCCTGATCGTTCCGATCATCCTGTTCCAACGCAACCAGCAAAAACAGATGGAGGCGGACCAATGAAAAAGCCAAGTTGGTTCAATATCACGTCGCTTACTCTGGGGTTTGCGTTTCTATACATCCCCATGCTGGTGCTGATCGCCTATTCGTTCAACGGGGGCCGTTTGGTGACCGTATGGGCGGGGTTTTCGACGAAATGGTACGGCGAACTGTTATCGAACGAAGCGTTTCTGGATGCAGCGTGGGTGACCCTGCGCGTGGCCGTTGCGACTGCGACTCTGGCCACTGTGCTGGGCACACTGGCGGGGTATGTTCTGGTGCGCGGCGGGCGGTTTATGGGCCGCACGTTGTTCGCGGGCATGGCCTATGCGCCGCTGGTGATGCCGGACGTCATTTTGGGTCTGTCACTGCTGCTGCTGTTCAAAACCATGTTCAGCAGCATGGGCATGACGACCGTGATCCTAGCGCACACGACATTCGCCATGTGTTACGTGTCGGTCGTTGTGTCATCCCGCCTGATGTCGTTCGACCGTTCGATCGAAGAAGCCGCAGCCGATCTGGGCGCGACCCCATTCGACACGTTCAAATCCGTGACCCTGCCCATTATTTTCCCCGCCGTTCTGTCGGGGTGGTTGCTGGCGTTCACCCTATCGCTGGACGATCTGGTGATCGCATCGTTCGTCACGGGGCCTGGGGCTACGACCCTGCCGATCAAGATTTTTTCGGCGGTGCGTTTGGGTGTTTCGCCTGAAATCAACGCGCTATCGACCATCATGATCGGGATCGTGACCATTGGGGTCATCACGTTTTCCGTCATCAACAAACGCCAGATTGCCCAGCGTTTGCGCGACGAAAAAATGGCGGGTTAACCGCGAATAATGCGGCGGGCCCACGTCAGGACCGCCGCAGGATCGTTTGGTAACTCTTCGCCTATACCGCCCGTAAATTCGTGAAACGCAGGCAGTGTTTCATCGCGCACAGCCAGCAAAACGGGGATATCACGGGCCAAGGCTTCGGACACCACGGGGCGGAAACCGCGGCCATCGGCCTCTTGTTTGCCGAATTTATTGGCCAACAGAAATGCAGCGCCATCCAGTGAAGATTGGGCGATGCCTACGGCGCCTTCCAATGCGCTGGTATCCAGACGGCACCCAGAGGCAAGCGGGCCAAGGTCCTGACTGATGCGGATGATCTGCCCTGACGGGATCATGTGCAGATCCATATGATAGGGCGATCCGTCTTGGGGGTCGTCATTGATCTGGCAGGCCCCTGCAACACGCACGCCATCGCCTGTTAATTCTTGCGCGACATGAACAAGAGTTGGATTGGCAGTGACCGTTTTCGTTGCAATGACGTAGCCCAGCATATTGTCCCTTTCGCATCGTTGCGGCACGATGACAGCGCAAAACCGATTTGGAAAGCCAAAGATGACCCTACCTGCCATGATCCTTGCCGGCGGACGCGCAACCCGTATGGGCGGCGGGGATAAACCGCTAATGGAATGGCGCGGGCGGGCGTTGATCGAATGGGTACTGGACGATCTGCGCGACATCGCGGGACCAATCGCGATCAATGCGCAATTGGGTCCGCAATGGGATCGTTTCGGATTGCAGGTCGTGCCCGATATCATCCCCGACTGCGGGCCACTGTCGGGCATTCACACTGCGATGCACTGGGCATCGCAGGCGCGGCACGTTCTGGTGGTTGCGGGTGATACCGTCCGCCTGCCGCGCGATTTCACGTCGCGCTTGGGGACAGGGCCAGCATATGCAGCGTCGTATCAGGGGGGTGAATGGCGGGCGCATCCGACGATTGGCATCTGGCCCACCGATTTGGCCGCAAATTTGGCCGCACGGCTAACCGCAGAGGACCGCCGCGTCATGGGCTGGGTCCGCGACATCAACGCGACCGAAGTACGGTTCGACGGCGACTATTTCCGCAATTTCAACAGGCCCGAGGATTTAGCCGCGGCGGATTAGATAGACCTGCCCCTGATCCGTATCCGTGCAGGACAGAAATTCATGCCCCGCTTCGCGGCAAAAGGCAGGCATATCGATTTGGGCCATCGCATCAGTGGCCGTGATTTGCAGGATTTCCCCCGCCGCCATGTCATTCAGCACCTTGCGCGCACGCAAAACGGGCAAAGGGCACAGCAGGCCAATGGCGTCTACGATCCGGTCAGGTGTCATGTTTATTCACGCGCAAAGACGCCCAGAAAGACGCGCCAATCAGGACCGCGCCGATCAGACCTGTGAACACTTCGGGGACGTGGAATTCGACGTGGGCGAACATCACCAGCGCCAGAACAAGGATCGACCAGAACGCCCCGTTTTCAAGGTATTTGAATTCGTTCAGCGTACCCTTTTCGACCAGCATAATGGTCATCGACCGCACGTACATCGCCCCGATACCCAGACCAATCGCGATGATGAACAGGTTCTGCGTCAACGCAAAGGCGCCGATCACGCCATCGAAACTAAATGACGCGTCCAGAACCTCTAGGTACAAAAACGCGCCCAATCCGGCCTGACCGACGGCTTTTTTGCCTGCGTGATTGTCCAGATAATGGCCCAGAACATCGACCAACAGGAACGTCAGCAGGCCCCAGATTGCCGATTGCAGGAACACGATGCCTGTGCTGTCGTCGAATAGGTTGGACAGAATGGTAATCACGCCAATCACGATTGTGACGACCAGCAATTTCGACCCTGCGACTTTGACCATCAGGCGTTCAACACCAGGCAGCCAGTTCACGTCTTTGTCGGGGTCAAAGAAATAGGACAGCGCGACCATCATCAGGAACGTCCCGCCAAAGGCGCTAATGGGGATGCGGGCGCCCTCCATTATGTGGGCGTATTGTTCGGGGCGGGCCCATGCCAGTTCGATCGCGGCCCAAGGCCCGATTTTCGCGGCGATACAGACAACAGCCAGCGGAAACACGATCCGCATTCCGAACACGGCAATCAAAATGCCCCACGTCAAAAACCGCTGCTGCCATTTGTGGGACATGTCGCGCAGTTTGTTGGCGTTCACGATGGCGTTGTCGAACGAAAGCGATATTTCCAGCACGGACAAAACCGCCGTGATGAACAGCACGTTCAACATGCCGCTGATCGTGTGGTGAACGGACCAGCCCAAAAAGGCAGAAAGGATCAAACCGCCCGCCGTCACAGCAAAGGCAAGCGTAAAGTACCGCAAAGCGGGTTTAGTGGAATTCATCGACATGATGCGCCATGTAAAAACGCCGCCCAAATAGGACGGCGCGGAATATTATTTGTCGGCTTCTAACGCGTCCAAACGCGCCTTGAGCGCCTCATTCTCTTCGCGGGCTTTCTGAGCCATCGCGCGAACCGCGTCGAATTCTTCGCGGGTGACGAAATCGCGGTCGGCCAGCCAACGATCCAACATGGATTTCATCGCGTTTTGCGCCTCGTCTTTGGCACCTTGGGCGACGCCCATCGCGTTGGTCATCAATTGGGACATATCGTCCAGAAATTTATTGCGGGTCTGCATGTCAGCCTCCGATCAGTGTTGGTACTTATATGGAGTGTCCCCGCGAAAGGGACAACCCCATGACAGGTTGACTCTAACGATTTGGCGCAGCAGACATTGCCCATGTTTGCTGCACTCGCCTTTCCCAATATCTCTCCTGAATTGATTTCATTCCCGATATTCGGGTTTGAATTCGCGCTACGTTGGTATGCGCTGGCCTATATCGCCGGAATCGCGATCGGCTGGTGGTTGATCCTGCGCGCGCTGGCCCGCCCTGCGCTATGGGGGAAATATGACCCACCCATGACTGGCAAACAGTTAGAGGATCTGTCGACCTACATCATCATCGGTGTGATTTTGGGCGGCCGTTTCGGGTACGTCCTGTTTTACAGGTTCAGCTATTACATGGCCAACCCGTCCGAGATTTTGCAGGTCTGGCAGGGCGGCATGTCGTTCCACGGTGGGTTTCTGGGCGTTATCATCGCCACAGCGATCTATGCGCGGGTCAAAGGCCTGCGTTTAGGATCGGTCGCCGACTGTATGGCGATGGCCGCGCCGATTGGCCTGATGCTGGGCCGTTTGGCCAATTTCATCAACGCCGAACTATGGGGCCGCGTGTCCGATGTGCCTTGGGCCGTTGTGTTTCCGGGCGAAGCCGCGCAATCGTGCCTGCTGCCAGTTTGCGCGCGTCACCCGTCACAATTATACGAGGCCGCGCTAGAAGGTCTGGTTCTGGGTTCTGTGATTTTGTGGACCGTGTTCCGCAAAGGCGGTTTGGGCAAACCGTGGTTGGTCACGGGGATATTCTTTGCCGGTTATGGCATTTCGCGGTTTATCGTCGAATTTTTCCGCCAGCCCGATGCGCAGTTCCAATCGGTCGATAACCCGCTGGGATTGGCAGTGCACGTGGGGGGCTATGGCCTGACGATGGGGCAAATCCTGACGATCCCGATGATCGCGATAGGCGCAACCCTGATCCTGAGGGCACGCAAATGACCGCACTGACAGACATCCTGAAACGGCGGATCGGCACCACTGGCCCGATCAGCATCGCCGATTATATGACCGAGGCGCTGCTGCACCCCGAGTTCGGTTATTACACAACACGCGACCCATTCGGCGCTGCGGGTGATTTCGTGACCGCGCCTGAAATCAGCCAGATGTTCGGCGAAATGATTGGCCTGTGCCTGGCCCAAGCGTGGATCGATCAGGGCCGCCCCAAAGGCGTGCTGGCGGAATTAGGCCCAGGACGCGGTACGCTGATGCAGGACGTTCTGCGCGCGACCAAGGCCGTACCGGGATTTCACGATGCGTTGGACCTGCATTTGGTAGAGGCATCGCCCGTACTGGCCGCAGCGCAAGCGGCGCGTCTGCCCGTTGTTCAGTCCCACGCCCGCGCCGCTGATCTGCCCGATGCGCCCCTGTTCCTGATTGCCAACGAATTTTTCGACGCCTTGCCGATCCGCCAATTCGTACGTGACGGCACCAGCTGGCGTGAACGGATGGTTGGCCTAACTGGCGACGCGCTAACGTTCGGCCTGTCATCCCCTGCCCCATTGGCCATGCTAGAGCACCGCCTAGACGACACCCAAGACGGTGATTTGGTCGAAATCTGCCCACACGCGGCACCGATCACCCAAGAGGTTTCTGGACGCATCGCACAGCATGGCGGCGCTGCGATTATCATTGATTACGGCGACTGGCGGTCGTTGGGTGACACGTTCCAAGCGCTGAAAGATCACGAAACGGTCGATCCTTTGGATGCGCCCGGGTCCGCTGACCTGACCGCACATGTGGATTTTGAAACCATTGCGGCGGCTTGTTCGCCAGCACGTCACACGCGCGTTTCAACCCAAGGCGTTTTTCTGGAACGACTGGGCATCACGGCCCGTGCGCAGGCCCTTGCCCAAACCATGAGCGGCGATAAGCTACAATCGCATATCGCGGCGCATCGACGCTTGACCCACCCTGCAGAAATGGGTGACCTATTCAAAGTGATCGGCATTTTGCCAAACAACGCCCCTGCTATTGCTGGTTTAGAACTATGACACTGGAAATAATCACTCACGACAGATTGGCGCCGGTGACACACGGTTTTTTCACCCGCAAGGGCGGCGCGTCTTCCGGCGTTTTCGCGGGCCTGAATTGTGGTGGTGGCAGCAGTGACCAAATGGAATGCGTCACGATTAACCGTTCCCGCGTTGCCGATGCGATGGGTGTAGAGGCGCTGGTTGGCGTCCATCAGGTGCATTCTGCTGATGTCGCAGTAATCAATGAATTCACGACCGAAAAACCCGAAGCGGACGCAATCGTAACCGCAACACCAGGCATCGCAATTTCAATCCTAACCGCAGATTGCCAACCCGTATTATTCGCGGATACCGAAAACGGCGTGGTCGGCGCGGCACATGCGGGATGGAAAGGCGCGCTATCAGGCGTTTTGGACCGAACCGTCGAATCCATGGTGGGTCTGGGCGCAAAACGTGACTCTATCACCGCCATCATCGGGCCTAGCATCAGCCAGCGCGCCTATGAGGTCGGCCAAGAGTTTTTCGAAACATTCGCAGACGAAAACCCCGACTATACCCGTTTCTTTGTGAATGGCGCTAAAGCCGGAAAATATATGTTTGACCTGCCTGCCTTTGGGCTGATGCGCCTAAGGGGCGCAGGGGTGGGTCATGCAGAGTGGACGCGGCATTGTACCTATTCCGATGCCGAACGATTCTACAGTTTCCGCCGAACGACCCATAACCAAGAGGCCGATTATGGCCGTTTGATTTCGGTTATTCGGCTATAATTGGGGCAAAGCTGCCTTATTCATCAAAAACAATCCCCGAAAGTGCTGCGGTATTGTTTCCGTATTTTTAAAATATCATTTAAAAACAATGACCTAACAAAAACCCCGTGGGTTTTCTGATTTTTTATCGTTTTTGCATATTCCTGCCCTAGTGCTGCCGCGTGTTGGGGGCAAATTAAACCCAACGCCGCATACGGCACAGCAAACAAAGCAGAGGACAGAGCGATGAAAAACAAGCGTTGGTTGGAAAACATGATCAAAGCAACCGAAGACACCACCGTTCGCATGCCATGGGAACGCGGACAACGCCGCGAAGCTATGATCGCTCGTCGCAATGCCAAAGAGGCAGCACCCAAAGCGCGCGCTGCGTAATCAATTACTCTCCCCTCGTGAAACTTGGGCGGCCATTGGCCGCCTTTTTTCGTTTGTTGATTCGCAGATGGGCGCCTCCAATTGTGGCCAATTACCCCAGCATTGCAGAACAATACCCATCCACAGCCCCAGATTGATCCGCCAAACGTTTGCAATCACAGCCAGATTTGACAACACGGACTAATTTCTGCCACATTGTCAGCAAGTTAAGTGACCCGATGTTGTCGGTGGGGGCCGACAGCGGGTGAACCATTTAGGTGAGCCCATGTACACGCCCTCGAACAACAGCCTAATCGGCGACCAGCATACATCTCCGGTTCCTCAGGACCGGATCGCTCGGAAAGACGGGCGACTTCAGCGCAACCGGCCTCTTATGCGCACCTACGAAGTCGCCTATCTGACCTCCTCTGGTGATATTGAAACCTTTCAGCGACTTGCCCCTGCAATCCCGCTGTTTGAATCAGCATTCGCAGCCTTTGCGCGCGGTCTGGTTCTAAAGACACGTTTTGGCGCAATCGCTGTCGAAGACCTGCTGCCCGGTGACGAGGTGCGCGACATCAACGGCGATTTCCACGTTCTACGATGGAAAGGTGCGATCACGGTCGTTCCGCAGGAAAACCAAACAAAACATTTGGTCCGCATGACGGCGGATAGTTTTGGCCCGATGCGTCCGTCAAACGACGTTATGGTCGGCCCCGCCGCGCAATTGGCGGACGGGTTCGACAAAGCCGCAATCGATCTGGTTGATGATAGCACGGTGATCGAAATCACACCGATGCGCCCGACGCAGCTGTTTCATTTGGTGTTTGATCGACAGTGTTCGATCGACGCCCAAGGGATCGCGGTGAACAGCTACCACCCCGGCGCACGGCACAGCTTTGGCCTGCAAGGCCCGCGTTTATCGCTGTTTCTAGAATTATTCCCCCACATCACGCGTTGGTCCGATTTCGGACCTGCCCAAATCGGGGTGCGCAGAGCGGCTTAGGCGTCGCGCGCCAGCCGCTCTTCTAACACATCAAACGGCACGCCCGGTTCATCCTTTGCGCCGCGGATGACCAGCGAAGTCTTTACGTTCGCTACGTTGTCCGCAGTCAGCAATTCACCGGTTAGAAAACTTTGGAATGTGCGCAGATCTGGGGCCACGCATTTCAGGATGAAATCAACTTCGCCGTTCAGCATGTGGCATTCGCGAACCAGCGGCCAGTGGCGGCACTTTTCCTCGAACGCGGAAAGATCGGATTCTGCCTGTTTGTGCAGGCCAACCATTGCGAACACCTGAACTTCGAATCCCAATTCGCGGCTATCGACGTCTGCGTGGTATCCGCGAATGTAACCTTGTTCTTCCAATGTGCGCACACGGCGCAGGCACGGAGGCGCGGAAATCCCCACGCGTTTGGCCAATTCGACGTTCGTCATGCGACCGTCGGCCTGCAATTCAGCTAGGATCATACGGTCGATTTCGTCGAGTTTGCTACCTGGCATCGGTTACCCCAAAAGAAAGTTTCGCGAACACTACGACCAAAGCAGCATTTGCGCAACATTATTTCACACTTGCGCAATATCATTACGCATAGGTTTTTGGATCAAGAATCTAGTTGAGTTACCTTTGACCCCTTTCAGGACGCGGGCTGCATGGCTATATCGGGGCAAACAGATAATGAAAAGAGGGCTGCCATGTCTGAAACGCGCCACACCAAAGTATTGATCATCGGCTCTGGCCCTGCAGGTTACACCGCAGGCGTTTACGCCAGCCGCGCAATGTTGAACCCTATTCTGGTGCAGGGCATGGAACCTGGCGGCCAGCTGACCACCACAACCGATGTTGAAAACTGGCCTGGTGAAAAAGCGATCCAAGGCCCGCAGCTGATGGTCAACATGGAAGAGCACGCCCGCGAAATGGGCTGTGAAATCGTGATGGACATGATCAGCGAACTGGACCTGAACCAGCGCCCATTCGTGGCCAAAGGCGACACCGGCACTACCTACACTGCGGATGCTGTCATTCTGGCAACCGGCGCCCGTGCGAAATGGCTGGGTCTGGAATCCGAAGAAGCCTACAAAGGCTTCGGCGTTTCGGCCTGTGCGACCTGTGACGGTTTCTTTTACCGTGGACAGGAAATCGTGGTTGTCGGCGGCGGCAACACAGCCGTCGAAGAGGCGCTGTTCCTGACCAACTTTGCGACCAAAGTGACGTTGATCCACCGCCGCGACAGCCTGCGCGCTGAAAAAGTGTTGCAGGACCGCCTGTTCAACCACCACAAGGTGGAAATCATGTGGGATCACCAGTTGGAAGAAGTCGTTGGCGAAGGCGACCCCAAAGGCGTATCGGGCGTCAAAGCCAAGAACGTGAAAACTGGCGAAATCGTCGATGTTCCTGCAAAGGGCGTTTTCATCGCGATCGGCCACGCGCCTGCGTCCGAATTGGTCAAAGACCAGTTGGAAACCTACAACGGCGGCTATGTTAAGGTGAAACCGGGCACGACCGAAACATCGATCCCGGGCGTGTTTGCTGCAGGCGATTTGACCGACGATAAATACCGTCAGGCGGTTACCTCGGCCGGGATGGGCTGTATGGCTGCGCTGGACGCGGAACACTATCTGGCCGCTCTCGAATCCTAATTCGCAGCATTCCAGTGAAATTGAACGAAGCGCCGCATATTTTGCGGCGCTTTTTCGTTCCGAAATCGAAACAAAAATTCCGATTTTGCAGGTCTATTTCCCATCAGACGCGCCACCACGGAACAAATGTTCCCAAAGCGCCGAAAAACACGCTTTTACAGTCTGAATTGCGCCGTTTTGCCCACACAGCATCCCTTTTGGGTCGATATCAGGCAATTAGGCTTGAAACAGGGGGCATTGGGGGCGTAGGTCGGGCGCAAACCAGCCAAGTGTATATTTCAAAGCCGGAACACAATTATGACGATGGACCTAGCCCCGATCCCCGAGCTGTATGTATCGTACGACTCTGCCCAGAAACTGAAAGTCGAAGCTGCTGATCTGACCAGCCACGACCTGACGCCGCGCCAGATTTGCGATCTGGAGCTGTTGATGAACGGCGGCTTCAACCCGCTGAAAGGGTTCCTGTCGGAAGACGATTACAACGGCGTCGTGGAAAACATGCGCTTGGCAGACGGCCAGCTGTGGCCAATGCCGATCACGCTGGACGTGACCGAAGATTTCGCGAACGGCATCGAACTGGGTCAGGACATCGCCCTGCGTGACCAAGAAGGCGTCATTCTGGCGACCATGACCGTCACCGACAAATGGGAACCAAACAAATCGCGCGAAGCGGAAAAAGTATTCGGCGCGGACGATCTGGCCCACCCTGCGGTCAACTACCTGCACAACACGGCTGGCAAAATCTATTTGGGCGGCCCTGTCACCGGCATCCAGCAGCCTGTTCACTATGATTTCCGCGGTCGCCGCGACACGCCAAACGAACTGCGCGCCTATTTCCGCAAAATGGGCTGGCGCAAGGTCGTTGCGTTCCAAACCCGTAACCCTCTGCACCGCGCGCACCAGGAACTGACGTTCCGCGCCGCACGCGAAGCACAGGCCAACCTGCTGATCCACCCTGTTGTCGGCATGACCAAACCAGGCGACGTGGACCATTTCACCCGCGTGCGCTGCTACGAGGCGGTTCTGGACAAATACCCAGCGGCCACCACCACCATGTCGCTGCTGAACCTTGCTATGCGTATGGCTGGCCCGCGCGAAGCTGTCTGGCACGGCCTGATCCGTAAAAACCACGGCTGCACCCACTTTATCGTTGGTCGCGACCACGCTGGCCCCGGCAAAAACTCGGCTGGCGAAGATTTCTACGGCCCATATGACGCGCAGGATTTGTTCCGCGAACACCAGTCCGAAATCGGCATCGAAATGGTCGACTTCAAACACATGGTTTACGTGCAGGAACGAGCGCAATACGAACCAGCGGACGAAATCGCGGACAAAGACGACGTGACCATCCTGAACATCTCGGGCACCGAACTGCGTCGCCGTCTGGCCGAAGGTCTGGAAATCCCAGAATGGTTCAGCTTCCCCGAAGTTGTGACCGAACTGCGCAAAACCAAACCGCCACGTTCGAAACAGGGCTTCACCGTGTTCTTCACCGGTTTCTCGGGCTCGGGTAAATCGACCATTGCGAACGCGCTGATGGTGAAACTGATGGAAATGGGCGGCCGCCCTGTGACCCTGCTGGACGGTGACATCGTTCGTAAAAACCTGTCGTCTGAACTGGGCTTCTCGAAAGAGCACCGCGACCTGAACATCCGCCGCATCGGTTATGTTGCGTCCGAAATCACCAAAAACGGTGGTATCGCGATCTGTGCGCCAATCGCGCCCTACACCGCAACCCGCCGCGCTGTTCGCGAAGACATCGAACAATACGGCGCCTTCGTCGAAGTCCACGTTGCGACCACGATCGAAGAATGCGAACGCCGCGACCGCAAGGGCCTGTACAAACTGGCCCGCGAAGGCAAAATCAAAGAGTTCACCGGTATCTCTGACCCATACGAAACCCCAACGAACGCAGAACTGGTTGTCGAAACCGAAAACGTCGAAGTCGACAACTGCGCACATCAGGTTCTGCTGAAACTGGAAAGCATGGGTCTGATCTCGGGAAAATAAGCCCCAGACCGACATGAAAACAAAAGCCCCGGCCTTTCGGTCGGGGCTTTTGCGTTAGCGCATCCGCGCCAGCAAATTATCCTTGAGGATGAATTGGTGATACAGCGCCGCAGCGATATGCGCGACAATCAGGACCACGGTCACGTTTACGAAAATCTCATGCACGTCGCCCGCATCACGAACGCCGAAAAACCAACGCGCGATGCCTGATGCACACAATACCAACAGCGACGCATAGATCGCACCGTGGGTCAGTTTGGCCGCCCACGACATCCACGCGGGCATGTCCGGTTCGGCAGGCGCCCCGATGGTGAACCGCAAAACGATGCGCGCCAGAACGGCGACCAACAGAGCGACGCCGACCCAAGGATGCACGATTGCCGCGAAATATTGGCTGTAATCTTCGCCTCTTGCATACATCCCTGCCGCGCGGCCTAATCCGTCAGAGACAAAATAGTTGAACAAAAACAATACTGCGACGCCCCAATGCAGGATCATTTGGGGGCGTGAATAGCGGGCTGTTTGGGTCATAAAAACACCTTTGGCTAAAATTCCTTTGGGTTGTTACGAACCAGCCTAGGCTTTCTGTCGAAAAAAGCGCCCTGAATTTTCAGGACGCTTCCATAAATTCTGTCGATAACAGGTGCGATTAATGCACGGTCATCGGTTGATATTCATGTTCCCGCGCCAGCAAAAACGCCATCTGGCGGTCGGCCACCAGCGCCAGTTGTTCACCGTCGGATTTATGAACCGCGAATAGATGATCCAGACCTTCGGCTTGTTCCTGAACTTCGGCAGGTAGATCGGCAACCGCTACGGATTTCACGTATACGATGCGGTCTTGGTCCTTTTCAAAATCATACTTGGTGTTCATTCATTCACTCCTTTTGATTTTGATGGTCTGCACCACCGTTTCAGGCACTTTGCGGGTCAGATCGACATGCAATAGCCCATTTTCCATGCTTGCCTCGCCGACCTCGACGCCGTCAGCCAAAACGAATGACCGTTGGAATTGGCGGGCTGCAATACCGCGATGTAGAAAAATGCGGCCTTCGTTTTCGTCTTTTTGACGTCCACGGATTACCAGCGAACTATCCTCGACCGTGATCGACAGATCGGATTCCGAAAAACCAGCAACCGCCAGCGTGATCCGATACGACCGTTCCGAGGTCTGTTCGATGTTATAAGGGGGATACCCTTCGTTTCCTGATTTCGCTGTGCGTTCCACCAATCGTTCCAATTGTTCAAACCCCAGCAAAAACGGGTGCGTCCCCAGTGTTAATTTCGTCATCTGACACGTCCTATATTAGCGACAGTCTGTCGGGCCCCGCGTTCGGCGACCACAAATTTAATATGGGGGGCTATTCGCAGCTTCGCAAGGGCTAGGCGGAATCGATGAGAATTGCTAAGATGTTGGGTATCCGCGCAAGACGAGCCAGGAAATCCAATGAATAAATCCACACGGATGGACACAACCGACGTTCTTCGGGTCGAACTCGAAGTTCTGAAACGCGAACACCGCGACCTGGACGAAGCGATTGCCGCGCTCGAAGAAAAGAGTTCGGCTGACATGCTGACCATTCGGCGTCTGAAAAAACAGAAACTGGGCCTCAAAGACAAAATTGTCGCGCTAGAGGACCGTATTTTTCCCGATATCATCGCCTAAAGCGCGCGTCGGGCAATTGCGCCTGACCACTGCGCCGCTATAGTGCCGCTTCCATTTAACTGCGGGTATTTTGCCATGACCACACCTTCTGTCGGTATCATTATGGGCAGCCAATCGGATTGGCCCACCATGAAACTGGCCGCCGATATTCTGGACGAGCTGGGCATTTCTTATGAAAAGAAAATCGTCAGCGCACACCGCACGCCAGATCGTCTGTGGACCTACGGCAAAGAGGCAGCAGGCCGCGGCCTGCAAGTGATCATCGCGGGCGCTGGTGGCGCTGCCCACCTGCCCGGCATGATGGCGTCGAAAACCCGCGTGCCTGTGATTGGCGTGCCTGTGCAAACCCGCGCCCTGTCCGGCGTGGACAGCCTGTATTCCATCGTTCAGATGCCCAAAGGTTTCCCCGTTGCCACCATGGCAATCGGCGCGGCCGGCGCATCCAACGCTGGCCTGATGGCCGCTGGCATTCTGGCCCTGCAAGACGCCGATCTAGCGACACGTCTAGACGCGTGGCGCGAAGCCCTGTCCGCATCCATCGCTGATGAGCCTGTCGATGAGTGATATCCTAACAACTGGCGCAACAATCGGTATTCTGGGCGGCGGTCAATTGGGCCGTATGCTGTCGGTCGCGGCGTCCCGCCTGGGGTTCAAAACCTGCATCTTTGAACCTGCGGGCGACTGCCCTGCCAGCCACGTTGCGAACTACCATTTCCAAGCGTCCTACGACGATCACGATGCCCTGCGTAAATTCGCGGAATCGGTCGACGTTGTGACCTATGAATTCGAAAACATCCCGACCGAAGCGTTGGACGTGATCGAAGCCATCAAACCAATTCGTCCAAACCGCAAAACGCTGGCCGTGTCCCAAGACCGTCTGGTGGAAAAGGCATTCCTGAACGAACTAGGCCTGAAAACTGCGCCCTTTGCAGCCGTTGATGACGCCACCGATCTGGCCGAAGCGATTGCCGAAATCGGCACACCTGCGATCCTGAAAACCCGCCGTTTCGGGTATGATGGCAAAGGTCAGGCGCGGATCATGTCGCCTGATGACGCAGATGCCGCGTTGGCCGATATGGCAGGCGCCCCCGCCATTTTGGAGGGGTTCGTTGATTTCAGCCACGAAGTATCGGTGATCGCCGCGCGCGGTCTAACGGGCGAAGTGTGCTGTTTCGATCCAGGCGAAAACGTCCACAAAAACGGCATTCTGGACACGACCACCGTGCCTGCAAACCTGACCGGCATGCAAACCGCCGATGCGGTTCTGCTGGCGGGTAAGATCCTGAACAAACTGGATTATGTTGGCGTCATGGGGGTCGAACTATTCGTCACCCGTCAGGGCCTGATCGTGAATGAAATCGCACCGCGCGTGCACAATTCGGGTCACTGGACGCAGAACGGCTGTACCGTGGATCAGTTCGAACAGCACATCCGCGCCGTGGCAGGTTGGCCGCTGGGCGATGGCAAACGCCATTCGAACGTGGTTATGGAAAACCTGATCGGCGATGACGTGGACCGTATTCCTGACATCGCAAAATCGGGTGACGCCATCCACCTATATGGCAAAGCCGACGCCAAACCGGGCCGTAAAATGGGCCACGTGAACCGCGTCACAGGCCCTGCCAATTAATCGACGATAAAATCATCACCTAAGATGGGCGCCTCTCTGAAAAAGGCGCCCTCTTCTATAAAGGCGACAGTTTCTGCGATAACGACCGCGTTGTTCATCATGAACGTATGGGTCACGGGCAAAATGATGTGGTCGGTCATGCCGTCCAGTTTGGTGGAATCCACGGACACTTTGCCATCGTCTTCGCCATCGATCAGGGCAGAATAAACAGGGTTCAACGATTGGTTGCCCGCGATGATGCCGACCGGATAATCGGGCGTGCCCAATTCCAGCGGCACGCTGTCGGCCCCTGTGCCCAACTGTTCGCCCGCGGGCCCGTTCAGCCATTCAAACGGTGGCCAGTCGCCAAACACATCTACCAATTCAGACCCTTGGTTCGGCGGGGCCAGCATGACGACTCGGCCCATGTTTTCAACCATATGTTGCGCCAGCCACGCCCGCGCCAGAATGCCCCCCATCGAATGGGTCACGAAATGCACTGTATCATCCCCGCAAGCCGCGACATCGTCGGTCACATCGTTCAACAGGTCATCAATCGGTTTGCTGGTCGATGGGTAGCCTCGGTTGACTGTTTTGTACCCTTCGGCATCCAAAACGGTTTGCATGACGAACAATGACACTTCGGATCGGGCCAGCCCGTGCAGTAAAACCACACAGTCCGCCGAAGCAGGGGTCGCGAATAATAGGGCAATGGCCGAGGCAAAGTATTTCATGCCGATCACATAGGGCGGAGGTTGCATGCAATCAATTGCAACAGGGCTTGTGCGTTGGGCGCGATCCCGCCAGTCTGTAACAATGTCCATACGCATCGCGGCCCGCGCCATTATCCTACATGCCAACCGTTTGCTGCTGGTGAACGCATGGAAAAACCGCGATCACCTGTGGTGCGCACCGGGTGGCGGGGCTGAACCGCATTCCAGTCTACCCGCCAATCTATCGCGCGAAGTGTACGAAGAAACGGGCCTAATCGTTAAGGTCGGCAAAACCTGCCTAATCAACGAATTCCACGACCCAAACGGGCCGTTTCATCAGGTTGATATCTATTTTCGCTGCACGATCGCGACCGGTGATCCCTATGCCGAATGGACAGACCCCGAAGGCATCGTATCCCACCGCAAATGGGTCACCCGCGATGAGATGGCAAAGATGCGGGTGAAACCGGATAGTTTGGCCGCCGTTGCATGGGGCGATGATGACGCCCCGACCTATGACCCGTTAGAGCCGATTGTCCGTTAACGCCGCAGCGGCGTATCCGACAGACGAATGGGCGTGCGCACTGCTGGGATACCCTGTTCAGTGACCTGCATCCCGCGCGATTGAACCTGCGGATCGTTGAACACTTGTTCGATATCGTTGATCGGCCCTGCGGGCACGGTTGCCTGTTCCAAAGCCTCCAATAGGTCATCGCGTTTCCATCCCGCCAGCCGCGCGGTGATTAGCGATTTGAGTTCGGCCCGATGCGCGATGCGACCGCCATTCGTGGCAAACCGATCGTCCATCGGCAACCCGATCACAGCGCAAAACCGTTCAAACTGCGCGTCATTCCCCACCGCGATGATCAGCGATCCATCCGATACGCCGAACGCGTCATAGGGCGTAATATTGGGGTGCGCATTTCCCATACGGCGCGGCGATTGCCCCGACACTAGATAATTCATGGCCTGATTGCCCAACACGCCCACCGCGCAATCGAGCAGCGCCATATCCACAAACTGCCCCTGCCCCGTGGTTTCACGGGCATGCAATGCGGCCTGAATGCCAATCACCGCGTATAGCCCTGTGAAAATATCGGCAAAGGCGACGCCTGTTTTCTGCGGTGCCCCATCGGGGTCGCCCGTCAGGTGCATCCACCCAGCCATACCTTGGATCAGGAAATCATAGCCCGCGCGGGACGCATAGGGGCCATCCTGCCCGAACCCTGTGATGGAACAATAGACCAGCCGCGGGTTGATGCTGCGCAGGCTGTCATAATCCAACCCGTATTTAGCCAGACCGCCGACTTTGAAATTTTCGATCAGAACATCGGCGTCGCGGATCAGGTCCAGCACCGTTTGACGCCCCTTTTCGGTGCGAAAATCGGCGCGGACGACCTGTTTGCCCGCGTTGCAGCTGTGGTAATAGGCCGCCGTTCCATCCTCCACGAACGGCGGCCCCCAACGGCGGGTGTCGTCGCCGTCCGGGCTCTCGACCTTTGTGACGTCGGCGCCCAAATCAGCGAGAGTCTGCCCCGCCCATGGCCCAGCAAGGATGCGAGCCAATTCCACAACTTTGATGCCCTGCAGCGGATGCATCAGAAAAACGCCTGAAGACCCGTTTGCGCACGCCCCAAAATCAGCGCGTGGATGTCATGGGTGCCCTCATACGTGTTTACCGTTTCCAGATTGACCATATGGCGGATCACACCAAATTCAGCCGAAATCCCGTTGCCGCCGTGCATATCGCGGGCGTTACGGGCGACATCCAACGCTTTGCCACAGTTGTTGCGTTTGATCAGGCTGATCATTTCGGGCGCAGCTTGGGCCGAGTCCATCAGGCGGCCAACCTGCAATGCGGCCTGCAGCCCCAGCGTGATTTCGGTCTGCATATCGGCCAGTTTTTTCTGAAACAGCTGGGTCTGCGCCAATGGTTTGCCAAACTGTGTGCGGTCTAGCCCGTATTGGCGCGCAGCGTGCCAACAGAATTCAGCCGATCCCATGACGCCCCACGCGATCCCGTAACGGGCCCGGTTCAAACAGCCAAACGGCCCCTTGAGGCCTGACACGTTGGGCAGCAGGGCGTCTTCGCCCACCTCGACCCCATCCAATACGATTTCGCCGGTGATCGACGCGCGTAGGGACAATTTGTTTTCCACCTTGGGCGCGGACAGGCCTTTGGTGCCTTTGTCCAGAACAAAGCCTTTGATTTTGCCGTCATGGGCATCAGATTTGGCCCAAACAACGAACACATCCGCGATTGGCGCGTTGCTGATCCACATCTTGGACCCTGTCAGGCGATACCCACCGTCGATCTTTTCCGCGCGGGTTTTCATGCCAGCCGGGTCCGATCCTGCGTCCGGTTCTGTCAGACCAAAACAGCCAATCCATTCACCGCTGGCCAATTTGGGCAGGTATTTTTGGCGCTGTTCTTCGGTGCCATAGGCGTAGATCGGGTACATCACCAATGACGACTGCACAGACATCATCGACCGATAGCCGCTATCGACCCGTTCGATTTCCCGCGCGACCAGACCATAGGCCACATAGGACCCGCCCAGCCCGCCGTACTGTTCAGGGATCGTCACGCCCAATAGCCCCATTTCCCCCATTTCGCGGAAAATCGCAGGGTCTGTGGTTTCCGTCAGATAGGCATCCGTGACGCGCGTTTGCAATTTGGCCTGCGCATAGCTGCGGGCAGATTCGGCCATCATGCGTTCGTCTTCGGTCAGCTGCGCATCCATGCGCAAAGGGTCCGCCCAGTTAAAGCTGGATAGATCTGGCGCATCTTTTGGTTTCAACGTCATTCGAACCTACCTATCGTCATATTCAGCCCAATCGTACCGCCCGAACGACGGACCAATCAAACGATTTAAAAGCACAACTTAATGAGTTAAACTCATCACATGCGCCAGTCTTACACGCCATCCGTTCCCGAATTACGTGCCTTTATCGCCTGCGCGCAGCACGGCACAACGACCATGGCCGCGTCGAATTTGAACCTGACCCAAAGCGCAATTTCCCGCAGCGTCGCATCGCTGGAACAGCGACTGGGCGTGATATTGTTTGAACGTGCGCGCAAACGGCTGACCCTTTCGCCAGCGGGGCATGCGTTTCTGCCCAAAGCCCAATCCATATTGGCAGCATTAAACGACGCAGCGGTCGGCATCATGGCCTTTGGCGGTGGCGAAACTGTGCTGCGGATTGCGGCGTTACCCAGTTTTGGCCGCGCGTGGTTGTTGCCAAAACTTGCGCCCTTTCTAAAACAGAACAGCGGTATTCGTATCGACCTGAATGCGCGTTTGTCGCCTGTGGATTTTTCGACCGATGCGTTCGATATGGCGATTATGCGTACTTCGCATATACCGCCATTTGCGGAATCGGTATCTATCATGCCTGAAAAAATGGTTGTGGTCGCATCGCCGTTTGTGGTGGGGAACCATGCGGATTTGGACGATCAATCGCTTTTGAACCTACCCCTATTACAGCAATCGACCCGCCCGACGCTGTGGCTCGATTGGTTCAAAAGCCATGACACAGACCCGCGCCATGCCCTGCGCGGGGCGCGTATGGACCATTTCGATATGGTCGTGGATGCCGCTGTGGCAGGAATGGGATTGGCCATCGTTCCCGATATCATCGCGCAACCCGCGCTGGATCGCGGCGATTTGGTTCTGGCAACACAGCGGCGTTTCGAAACCGGAGACGACTACGCCATGATCACCCCCGTCGGCGGCATGTCGCAGACAGCGCGATTATTTGTCGATTGGGTTCAAACGGGTATTGCGGGTTGCCCAAACACAGACGGGGCGCAATAGTCAGACCATGATCCGCGCCATTTCCATTGCATTCGCGTTTTTGGCAACGCCAGCCTGTGCCGAAAACATCGTTGTTTTTGCTGCGGCGAGTTTGAAGTCGGCGCTGGATGATATCGCGGCAGAATGGAATGCGTCACATAATGATACTGTTCTTGTGTCCTATGCGGGGTCGGGCGCCTTGGCACAACAAATCCGCCAAGGCGCTCCAGCGGATGTTTTCATCTCAGCCAACGTGCAATGGATGGACGCCACAACGGACTATTCGATCACGCAGATTGACCTGCTATCAAACGAATTGGTGATCGTTGGCAGCGGTAACCACCCCGCTATTGAAATCGCAGATTTGCCACCCCTATTGGCCGACGAAAAACTGGCAATGGCGTTAATCAATGCTGTTCCTGCTGGCCAATATGGCAAAGCGGCCTTTGAACATTTCGGGCTGTGGGACGACATCGCCCCGCAGGTCGCACAAACGGATAATGTGCGGGCCGCGCTCGCGCTGGTTGCCTTGGGCGAAGCCCCTTTCGGCGTTGTATACGCAACAGACGCGGCGGCCGAACCTGACGTGTCGGTGGTGGCGACATTTCCCGAAAACAGCCACCCGCCGATTATCTACCCCGCCGCGTTACTGACCGAAAATGGCCGCGCGTTTTTCGATACGTTGACCAGCCCCACAGCTGCACGCATATTTACCGAAAACGGATTTAAGGTACTGAACTAAGTGGCAGAGTGGTTATCCCCCGCCGAATGGCAAGCGGTCGCGCTATCGTTGCGCGTCGCGATTTGGGCTGTTCTGCTTAGTTTGCCATTCGCCATTTTCGTCGCCTATGCCTTGGCCCGTTGGGAATTCGTCGGCAAACAGGTTCTGAATGGAATAGTCCATCTGCCGTTGGTCCTGCCCCCTGTGGTGACGGGGTATTTGCTGCTGATGACCTTTGGTCGGCGCGCGCCTATTGGAATGTTTTTGGAACAAACCTTCGGGTTTACTTTCGCCTTTCAATGGACCGGCGCGGCGTTGGCGGCGGCGATCATGGCCTTTCCGCTGATGGTGCGCGCCATTCGGTTATCGATCGAAGCCGTCGATCCCAAACTGGAACACGCCGCCCGCACTTTGGGCGCGGGAAACGCCCGCGTGTTTATGACAATCACCTTGCCTTTGGCTTTGCCGGGGATCATCGCCGGTGCCGTTTTGGGATACGCCAAAGCGATGGGTGAATTCGGCGCGACGATCACATTCGTTTCAAACATTCCGGGCCAGACGCAAACCCTGCCTTCGGCGATTTATTCATTCCTACAAGTTCCGGGCGGCGAAGCTTCGGCGATACGGCTGGTTGCGATTGCGATTGTGATTTCCATGACGGCCCTGATCTTGTCCGAATATTTGTCAAAAATCATCGCCCGAAAGGTGCGGGGCCAATGACCGTCCAAATCGATATACGCCACGCATTCAACGAGTTTGATCTGGCGGCCCGTTTTGATGCCCCAAAAGGTGTGACAGCCCTGTTTGGCGCATCTGGATCGGGCAAAACCACCATTATCAACGCCGTTGCTGGGTTGCTAACACCGCAGGACGGCAGAATTGTCGTGGATGGGCGCGTTTTGTTTGATAGCAAAACAGGCGCCAATACGCCGCCGAACAAACGAAAAATCGGGTATATTTTTCAAGACGCGCGCCTATTCCCCCATATGACTGTCCGTCAAAACCTGACCTATGGCCGCCCGACGGGTCCGATAGATGCCGTGGTAGATATGTTAGGACTGGATGGGCTGCTGGGCCGTCGTCCTGCGAAATTATCAGGCGGAGAAGCCCAGCGCGTCGCGATTGGTCGCGCATTGCTATCGAACCCCGATCTGATCCTAGCTGACGAACCTCTTGCTGCGCTGGACGAGGCCCGCAAATCTGAAATCCTGCCCTATTTCGAAAAACTGCGCGACCACGCGAAAGTGCCGATTTTATACGTCAGCCATTCCGCAAACGAAGTCGCACGGCTCGCTACAACCGTCGTTGTCCTGAACAAAGGCCGCGTGACCCACGCAGGTTCGGCAGAAACCGTTCTATCCGATCCAACCGTCACCCCAACTGGCGTGCGGTCAGCTGGCGCAGTGATGCAGGCCCGCGTTCTGCGGCATGATGACGACGGTCTGACCGTGCTGTCGATTGGGGCATCCAATCTGATTGTCCCCAATTGCGATGCGCCCGTCGGGACCGATCTGCGCCTACGCATCGCGGCGCAGGACGTTATGATAGCCACCGCGCCTTTGTCGGGGATTTCCGCGTTAAACACCCTGCCCGCAACCATCACCGCTATTCGCAAAGGTGATGGACCGGGCGCATTGGTCCAGATGGAAACAGGTGGTGCATCATTCCTTGCGCGGATCACGCGGCGGTCTTTGACCACATTGGACCTGAATGTAGGCCAAACCGTTCATGCTGTGATCAAAGCGGTCAGTATCGACCGTTAAATCGCGCAAACCATGATGACAGTGCCGCGATCGATTCCGGTTCGTCCAAAAACGGCACATGCCCACGCCCTGCGGCCACCGCCGTCACCAGATCGGGGCAGCGTTCGGTCATCTTTTCAACGGTTTCAGCCGACAAAAGATCCGAATTTTCGCCCCGAACAACACCCAATGGACGCCCCAAACAGGCATCGAACATCGGCCACAGATCCGGCTGCGGTTGGTCCCGCCCCATTTCAAAGGCAACCCGCAAATCGGGATCATAGCTTAGTTTTAGCCCAGTATCTGTTTGTGTGAACTGCCGCGCGGCCTGATCACGCCAACGATCCAGCGGCACATCTTTGAAACCGACAGAGTTCGACAAAATGACCGCCATGTCCTTTAGGGTTTTGACCTTTGGCTGCACCCCCAGATAACTATCGATGCGGCCCAGACCGACAGGGTCCAATTCAGGCCCAATGTCATTGAAAAACACGCCCGCCAACCTGTCAGGCACCATCATCGCCATGACCATCGCAATCAGCCCACCCCGAGAGGTCCCGATAACCGCCGCCTTTTCAATCCCCAAATGATCCATCAGCGCGATGACGTCCTGCGTTTCTTGCAAAATCGTATAGGTCGTCGGGTCCGCCCAATCAGATGCCCCGCGCCCACGGCTATGGGGGCGGATCAATTGGCAATCGAACGGCAAGGCCTGCGCCATAAAATCGAAATCTCGCCCGTCACGCGTCAGACCCGCCAATGCCAAAACAGGCAAACCTTCGCCCGATATTTTAAATGCAATCCGAACTTTATCGGCGGTTATAAAACTTTGGTAACTTTGCGCGTCGTACAAACCGGTCATGGAAATTCCCTAGCTACTATGCCGTAGGTAAGCGTGCCCTCATCTATTAAACAACCCTCAGCTCCCTTTTATTCAAAAATAAACCGTTTAGTTTAGTTTTTTATTGACAGTTTTGTCAGAAACTTTGCAGATGCGATCAATTGCAAATTAGGAATCGAAATGCTTCGCCTTGTCGCCGCCATTTGTGCGTTATCAACATTGCCAATCGCTGCATTTGCAGACCAGCCGATCCAGGTGGAACGGGTCGCTGTCCAAAGATCAGCCCACACGATTGAACGCAGTCTGGTCGGCACGGTTCAAGCCCAAGAAAACTATCCCGTGTCATTTCGCACAGGCGGCATGATCACCGAAGTTGCGGCAGAAATTGGCGACCATCTGCAACAGGGCGACCTGATTGCACGTTTGGAAAATATAACCGCGCTGGCCCAACGCGACGCCGCAGCTGCCAGCCTAGAGGCGGCCCGCGCTCAATTGACCCAAGCGGAAACAACGCGCGACCGAACCCAAGGGTCGTTGGATCGCGGGACGGCCACGCAATCGGATTTGGATCGGGCGTATCAGGCATTCATCGCGGCGCAATCCGCGTTTCGTCAGGCGGAAACCCAACTATCAAAGGCGCAACAGGCCGTCGATGACACCGAACTGCGCGCAGACGAAGCCGTCATCGTGGTAGACCGTTTTGCCCATACCGGCGAAATCGTTGGCGCGGGCACGGCTGTTGCCGAATTGGCGTCGGACACGCGATTAGAAATTCAGATCGACGTGCCCGATACGGCCGGATTAGACGATCTATCGTACCTGCCCGTCACGGTCATTCCTATCGATGGGGGGGCGGAAATTGCGGCTCAGGTCAGCGAAATTTCCCCTGTTGTCAGCAGCGCAGGCACCGTGTCTGTCACCGCATTGCTGCCCGATAATACTGACATCGCAATTGGAACGCTTGTTCGCATTCAGGTCACTTTACCCGGTTCGGGCGATTTCATTGTCCCCGCCGAAGCATTGACCCTATCCGCAGGCACGCCCGCCGTTTGGGTGGTGGACCCTGTCACCAATGCGGTTTCGGCCCGTCAGGTGACCATTTCACGCTATGACGAAACATCTGTCTACATCAGCGGCGGCCTGACCGAAGGCGACCTGATCGTGGGACGCGGTGCGCATTCTTTGTTCGATGGCCGCATCATCGCAACCGGAGCCGCCAAATGATCCGCCCGTTTCTACTCTCTGCTATGCTTATCGCCTCGCCTGTTTTTGCGGACCCTGATGCAGCGGTGCCTCGGCCTGTTATTTCTGAAATCGTGCGCGCAGACTCCGTCATTATGCGCAGCTTTGACGGGTTGATCGAACCGCGCGATCAAATCGATCTGGCGTTTCGCACAGGGGGCCGATTGGCGCGATTGTCCGTGGAAACGGGCGACCGCGTGACCCAAGGCGCCGCGTTGGCCAGCCTAGATCAAATCACCCTGCAGCAAGATTTGGACGCCGCCAGCGCCGCCGTTGTATCCGCCCGCGCGGCGGCCGATCTGGCCTCGGCGCAATTGGAACGGGGGAACGCGTTGCTAGATCGCGGCGTCTATTCGCAGGCCCAATTGGAACAATTACAGACCAGCCATGATGCTGCGCTGGCCCAGCTGAACAACACCATCGCAACCGAAGTTCAGGCCCGCGAGGCCGCCCACTATGGCAATCTGACCGCCCCTGTTGATGGCGTTGTTCTGTCCACTCGGGCCGAAGTGGGCACCTACATCGCAGCAGGCTCCCCCGTTTTGTCAGTGTCTGGCGGGGCTGAGATCGAAGCCGTTATCGACGTTCCAGAACCGCTGTTTGAAACGCTGGCCGCTACGGTTCAATTTGAAATCACCCATCAGGTCCCTGGCATAGATCCCATCCGTGCGACATTGCGCAGCGTTGATCCTGTGACCGAAGGAAAATTGGACACGCGCCGCATGCGTTTGACGCTGATTGATCCGCCCGCCGATTACCGTATTGGTGCGCTGGTCCTAGCCCGCCCACTGGCCCAGCAAACACCGACCATCACCCTACCCCAGTCGGCATTAACGACGCTGGACGGCCAAATCGGGGTCTGGCGGGTCACCCCAGATCGCATCGCCGAATTTGCACCCGTGACGATTTCGACCGAAATCGGCGATCGGATCACGATCACAGCAGGCATCGCTATCGACGACGAAATTATCACGCGCGGCGTATCATCCGTCACCATTGGCCAACACATCGGAGACCGCATCCAATGAAAGGTTTTAACCTGTCCGACTGGGCGCTGAACCACAAATCCTTTGTCTGGTTTCTGATGATCCTATCGACCGTCGCGGGGCTGTTTGCCTATACGTCGATGGGCCGCGAAGAAGACCCCGATTTCACCATCCGCACCATGGTGGTCACAGGCATTATGCCCGGTGCGACCGCATCCGAAACGCTGACCCAAGTCACCGACCGCATCGAAAAAAAGCTGGAACAACTGGACACGCTAGATGCGACCCGTTCCGTGACATACGCGGGTCATGCGGTTGTTTATGTTGATCTGCTGGAAACCGTTCGCGGCACTGAGATTGAACAATCATGGACCAAAGTGCGCGCCATGATGTCCGATATCCGTGCAGAATTTCCGTCCGAATTCAAAGGCTTTGTTTTCAACGACAATTTTGGGGACGTGTTCGGAAATATCTATGCGTTTACGTGGGACGGTTACACATCGGACGAGGTCAAAACCTACGTCGAACATATCGCCGATAACGTACAGTTGCTGGATGCCGCGGGCCGCGTCGAATTGGTCGGGCTGCAAGAACGCAAAGTCTTTGTTGAATTCTCTGACAGCCGCCTTGCTGCGCTGGGGCTGGATGCACAAACCGTTTTGAACACTTTGGCCGCGCAAAACCAAATTGTGCCATCGGGTACGATTGATACATCGCGCGAACGCATCGCGATCCGTATCAACGGCCAATTCGACAACGCTGCACAACTGGCCTCGGCGCCGCTGCGATCTGGTGACACGTTTTTCACGCTATCAGATGTGGCTAATGTGACAGAAGGCTACGAAAACCCGCCCAGTTCGCTGTTTCGGTATAACGGGCAGCAGGCAATCGCCCTGACGATCGGCATGCGCGGCGGCGAAAACATTCTGGACTTTGGCCAAGATTTGAACGCCTTGATGGAGCAAGAAATCGCAGCCTTGCCCATTGGGATCGACGTGCACCACGTCGCAGATCAACCCCATGTTGTCGAAGAATCCATCGGGCATTTCATCAAAGCGCTGATCGAAGCGGTCGCGATTGTTTTGGCTGTTAGTTTCGTGTCTTTGGGGATGCGGGCGGGGTTTGTGGTTACCCTGACCATTCCATTGGTATTGGCCGTCACCTTTGTCGTTCTGGACGCAATGGGCATCACGCTTCAGCGGATTTCGCTGGGGGCATTGATCATCGCGCTGGGGCTGCTGGTGGATGACGCAATGATTGCGATTGAAACCATGATTTCACGGCTAGAGGTCGGCGACACACTGACCAAAGCCGCATCCTATGCGTGGACGTCGATTGCATTCCCGATGTTGACCGGAACGCTGGTAACGGTGGCAGGTTTCATTCCCATCGGCCTGAACGACAGCCAAGCAGGCGAATACACCAATTCGCTGTTCTGGGTGATCGCTGTTTCATTGGTAATTTCGTGGTTTGTCGCGGTTCTGTTCGCACCGATTTTGGGCGTGACGTTCCTGCCTTCGCAGATGAAACATCATAACGCGGAACCCGGTCGGCTGCGCCGCATGTTCCGCCGCACATTGAACTGGGCCATGCGTGCCAAATGGCTGACGATTGCAATCACGGCCGCCGCCTTTGGCCTGTCGCTATTTGGCATGAAATACGTCGAGCAACAGTTTTTCCCAACGGGCGACAGACCCGAGGTGTTGGTAGACGTCACGCTGCGCCAGAACGCCAGCATCAATGCCACCGATACTGCCATGCGTGATTTTGAAACATGGCTGTCGGACCGACCAGAGCCGGTGTTCTGGACGACCTATGTTGGTGAACCCGCGCCGCGCTTTGTCTTGACCCTGCAGGGACCAACCGCATCGCCGTCGACAGGACAAATCGTGATCCAGACAGGCAGCATCGCAGATCGCGACATGCTAGCCGATGCGATTGGTGATTATTCTGACGCAAACCCATCGGCTGAATTTTTCCCCACTTTTATTTCGCTTGGGCCGCCATCTGGCAAACCCGTCCAATACCGTGTTGCAGGGCCTGATTATGACCAGCTACGCGATCATGCACGCCGATTGGCCGCGATTATGGAACAAGATGACCGTTTGACGGGCGTTGGGCTGGATTGGAATGAACCAACGCGGACCATCAAAATCGACCTGAATCAGGCGCGGCTACGGCAATTGGGATTGACCAAAGCAGACGTCGGGTCGCTGCTCCTGTCCCTATACGAAGGCACAACAGTCACACAGCTGCGGGATGGCACGGCATTGGTTGATGTGGTCGTTCGCGGCGCCGAAGAGACGCGCCAAACCCTCAGCGCATTGGAAAACCTACAGGTTGCTGGCGCTGACGGGACGCTGGTTCCGCTTGCGTCGTTTGCTACGCTGGAATGGACGACCGAACCACCCATGATCAAACAAGAAGGCCGCGTGCCAACGATCACCGTATCCGCAGCGATTAACACAGATGACCAGCCCGCAACCATTGTGACCGCGCTGGCTGATCAATTGGCTGACTACGCGGGCAGCCTGCCAAACGGCTATTCGGTCGAAGTCGGCGGCCCCGTTGAATCCAGCGCCGATAGCCAGGCTCCAATCGTCGCCGTGGTGCCAATCATGCTGGTGGTCCTGCTGATCTTGGTCATGGCCCAGGTTCAAAGCTTTCGCCTGTTGTTCATCGTTTTGGCGGTCGCGCCGCTGGGTCTGATTGGTGTCGTGGCTGCGCTATTGTTATCGGGCGCACCGCTTGGGTTTGTCGCGATTTTGGGTGTTTTGGCATTGGTCGGCATCTTGATCCGCAATTCCATCATCCTTGTCCAAGCGATCGAAGATTTACGTGCATTGGGCAAATCACGATGGGACGCCGTGACAGAGGCATCCGAACACCGCGCGCGCCCCATTTTGCTGACTGCCGCGGCGGCGTCTTTGGCGCTGATCCCGATCAGCCATCAGATTTTCTGGGGTCCAATGGCCTATGCCATGATGGGCGGGATCATCGCGGGCACGTTGATTACCCTTTTGTTCGTGCCTGCCCTATATTGCGCGGTGTATGGTCTAACATCGCCCAAAGGTAATACCCAATGATCAATAACCGTAGCGGCATTGATTCACGGCTTATTGCGACGAAAAAACGCCGCGAAAAAATGCGCGATTGCCTGATCGAAGCAGCCACGTTGGTTTTTGCCGAACGCGGGCCTGAAAATACTGTGATTGATCACATTGTGCTGCAGGCTGGGGTGTCTAGGGGCAGTTTCTATAACTATTTTCGATCTATCGAAGAATTGTTGGAAACGGCCAAACGTGAACTTGCCCAACAGATGATCCAGATCGTCACGCAGATCGCACTGACCAAATCCGATCCGGCAGAACAGTTGGCAATTGGCATGGGTGGGTTCGTGAAAATCGCGTTGGAATACCCGATCTTTTTGCAATTTTCGACCAAACTGGGCACGCGCGGATTAGGCGAAGGCAGCTATATCCGCACCACAGCGCCGCAGGTCATCCGCACAGGCATAGAAACGGGCCGTTTTCATGACATGCCCGAACAGGTCGCGATCGATATCCTAGAGGCGATTGGCCTATCAATCATGCGCCGTCAGATCGAAACCGATCACGTCGACGCCGCCCCCTATATTGCTGCGCTTTTGCGTATGTTGGGCCTACCCGAAACCGAAGCGGACGATATTGCCAACCGCCCCATTCCAACCATTCCAATTCCCCCAGATAGCCTAATTGCCCGTAGCGCCGCCCATTTGACACCGTCCCCCTGACCAACCGCGAAATTCTGTGCTATTGCCGTTTGCAGTAATGATAAAGGCAACAGCATGACGATGTTCTGCGGTGGAATTGATCTGGGCGGCTCAAAGATCGAAGCGCGCCTGTTTTCTGGACCGCAGGTCGAAAGCCACATCTTTCACCGCGTTGACACGCCGACCGACAGCTTTGACGCAATGATCGCGGCGCTGATCGGGCAGATCGATTGGCTCACAACACGAGCAGGTGGTGATATTCCTGTCGGCATTTGCATGCCCGGCGTCATTGATCCGCGCAGCGGCGCCTGTCACGCGGCCAACATTCCCTGCAACGGACAGTCCATTCGTGACGCCTTGCATTCCAAAATGGGCAAAATGTTCCCAGTTTTGAATGATGCGATGGCCTTTGCCATGTCAGAATCCTACCACGGGGCCGGCCACGGTGCGCAATCTGTGTTTGGGCTGATTATGGGCACAGGTATTGGCGGCGGGTATGTTGTGGCGGGTGAGCCCGCATATCGGCAAAACGGACTGTCTGTTGAAATCGGCCACATCGGCGTGCCCGCACGAACGCTGGATCGCCATGATTTGCCCAGCTTTGCATGTGGGTGCGGGAAATCAGGTTGTTTTGAAACGTATATTTCAGGCCGAGGGCTGGAAAACCTGTCGCAACATCTAACCGGATCCAAAATCGCGGCCCCAGATATTGCAGCGCATCCATCATCGGAACGGATTTTCGAAATTTGGGCCGATATCGCGGCGGAATGCATTTACACCGCACAGTTCATGCTGGACCCAGGCGCGATTATCTTGGGCGGCGGCGTGTCGCGAATGCCCGGCGTGGCGGATAGGATTAGTGCCCAATTCGAACGTCTGCGGTTTGCAGACACCCCTGCCCCGTTAATTTCACTGGCCCAACACGGCGACAGTTCCGGCGCGCGCGGGGCTGCCATTGCGGCACAAAAAACAGGTGCCGCATGACCGTGATTACCCCTCAATATTTCTATCACGCGGGTCGCCTGCTGACTGGCAAAGCAATCACCGTCACTGATGGGATCATACGCGATGTAACAGCGGCAACCAGTATCGGCGATCAATCCCCTTTTATCCTGATGCCAGGGTGTCATGACATTCAGGTCAATGGAGGCGGCGGCGTTATGGTCAATTCTGACCCGTCGCCCGAAGGACTGCGGAAAATCGCGGCTGCCCATGAAACATTGGGAACAACGGCGATTATGCCAACTGTCATCACTGACACCCCCGATGTGATCGACGCCGCTGCAAACGCGGCAATCGCTGTGCGCGATGATCGCAACCAGTTGGGCCTACATATCGAAGGCCCGCACATCGCCGTTGAAAAACGTGGCACCCATAATGCCGACTATATTCGCCCCTTGGATGATCGGACATTGGCCACTCTGATCCGCCTGCGACAGGCGGGCGTGACGGTGATGCTGACGCTTGCGCCTGAACGCGCCAGCCCAGACCAATTGGCCGCCCTGACAAAACTGGGCGTTATTCTATCGGCTGGCCATTCCAACGCGTCAGCGGAACAAACACGGGACGCAATCGACAACGGAGTGACCGTGTTCACCCATCTGTTCAACGCGATGCCGCAGATGAAATCACGGACCCCGGGGATTGTTGGCGCGGCGATCCTATCAAACGCCTATTGCGGGCTGATCGCCGATGGCATCCACGTCAGCTGGGACATGCTGCAAATTGCAATCGCCGCCCGCCCCATCGCGAATAAAATGTTTTTGGTGTCGGACGCGATGGCAACCGTAGGCGGACCCGATCATTTCGACCTGTATGGCAAACGGATCACCGTTCAAAATGGGCGCCTGATAAACGACGAAGGCGCGCTGGCTGGCGCGCATTTGGATATGGTGACAGCGCTGCGCAATCTGCACCAATGCGCAGATGTCCCTTTGGCTGAATGCATTGCCATGGCCACGGACAATCCCCGCATGGCCATCGGACGACTGCCTATTGATCCGGTCCACATGCCGATCGACCAATTCATTGCGCTGGATAGCGACCTAACTCTGACCGATTTGCATGGCGGCCATGCATTTTAACGCATCGCTTTGCAATTGCTGCATGACGGCATTTCGAAATGCTGCGTAGCGGCATAACTCTGAACGGCCTATATTCAGATCAACGGCGGGCAACAGCCTGCACAGATTGATACAGATGATACGTCAGGATACGACAATGGCTACTTTCGCAAACGCCGCTGAGTTCACAAACAAATCGTCGGTTTTCACCGCAGTCGCAAACGGCTTTGCAGCATTCAGCAAAGCGCTGCAGCGTTCGGCAATGCGTCGCGCGTTAAATGAACTGACCGACAGCGAACTGGAAACACTGGGCCTGACCCGCAACCAGATCGAAGCACGCGCAGCTGCGCTGATCTAAACCAGATCACATAGAATGAAACGGGCGGCCAATTTGGCCGCCTTTTCTTTTTCTAATCGACAAATTTTTCAGCCGCATCGGCAATGCCTTTTGTCCAATAGCCCGACGCCTTGATCCGTTTTTTAGGCCAATCATTGTCCAACAGATATGACCGCAAAGTTCGCGTCACTGACGATTCCGCCGCTATCCACACAAAACAATCTGCCGGCAAATTGACCGCTTTTACCGCATCCAGCATAGGCGCCGCATCCGCAGCCTGATCAACGGGACGAATAATATATTCAACGGTTTGGGTTGCCTGCGTTTCGAACACCTGCTGGTCAGCGGTATCAGGAACGGCAATAATTGCATGCACAGTGTCGCCGTCGGCCATTTCTTCGATCCGCCGCCCAATAGCAGGCAATGCCGTTTCATCCCCGATCAACAGCCAATTGCGCACGTTGCGAATAACCTGCGATCCACGTGGGCCACCAATGTTCAGCGTATCGCCAACCTGCGCCTTTAGCGCCCAATCGGTTGCAGGCCCTGCGTCGTGGACAGCAAAATCCAGAATCAATTCCCGTTTTTCAGTGTCATAGGCCCGCGGCGTATAATCCCGCATTTCGCGTTCGCCGCCTGCTGTTTCAAAGAACAATTTGACATGATCATCAGGCGAAGCGCTGACGAAATTACCCAAATCATCACTGGTCAACGTGAACCGCAACATATGCGGCGTCAGTTCAACACGGTCCACAACGGTCAAAGTCCGGCGGTGCAATTCATGGCGCTGCCGATCAATGTAAGGTTCATCAATTTCGATAGATGACATTGGAATTTCCTAACTGAACAACCGGCGGGTTTCGCGGTTGAACAACAATAACTTTCAGATGATTTAATATCTGAGTTATTCTGTCGGAAATTCAAGTACCAAAATCCAATATCCCCCCGCGCGCGCGTCGTTCATCCACGGCTTCAGAGGACAAAAGCTCACTCAACCCAATGAAGAGCAAAAAATGGAGCGGAAATCCGCCCCATTTCTATTTCGAATCAAACACTTGCAGGCATAGAAGCTAGAGAAGCAGGCATTTCCAAGCAGTTGCGCACGCTCTTAATTTTTCTTTGCACACGCTTCTCCTTTTTCTGGCTGCTCCTCTATGATTTGGCTAGATCAGCCGCATTTGCTGTAGCCGCACGATGGGCAGGAATTACAGCCTGATTCCATCTTCATGCCGTATTCACCGCAGGATGGGCATGGTTTGCCTTTGGGGCGTTCGCCGACTGCGATGGCTTCTGCTTGTGGGTCAGCCTTTAGGCCCATGCCTTCGCCTTCGATGAACCCGATGGCGACCATGTGCTGTTCCAGAACCCCGCCGATCGCAGCCAGAATGGATGGGACGTATTTGCCTTTCATCCATGCGCCGCCGCGTGGATCAAACACGGCTTTCAGTTCTTCGACAACGAACGACACGTCACCGCCGCGACGGAACACAGCCGAAATCATGCGGGTCAGCGCAACGGTCCAGGCGAAATGCTCCATGTTTTTGGAGTTGATGAACACCTCGAACGGACGGCGATGGCCTGCGATCACCACGTCATTGACGGTGATATACAGGGCGTGTTCGCTGTCTGGCCATTTCACCTTGTAGGTGTTGCCCTCTAGCGCCGCTGGGCGATCCAGAGGTTCGGACATGTAGATGACTTCGGCGTCGGTCGCGGTTTCTGGCGCTTCGGACGGTGTTTTTTCCGACGATTCCGAAACCGACAGAACCGAACCCGTCACATCATTCGGACGGTAGGTGGTGCAGCCCTTACAGCCGGTGTCGTATGCCTCCATGTACACCTCTTTGAAGGATTCAAAGTCGATGTCTTCGGGGCAGTTGATGGTTTTCGAAATCGAACTGTCGATCCATTTCTGCGCCGCTGCCTGCATGCGAACGTGGGCCAGTGGTTCCAGCGTTTGGGCGTTGACGAAATAGTCAGGCAATTCCGCATCCGCGCCGAATTTGTCGCGGTACATTTTTACAGCGTAATCAACGACTTCTTCTTCGGTGCGCGATCCGTCTTTTTGCAGAACCTTACGGGTGTAGGCATAGGCGAACACAGGTTCGATGCCCGACGATACGTTACCCGCATACAGCGAAATGGTGCCCGTTGGCGCGATCGACGTCAGCAGAGCGTTACGGATACCGTGTTCCGCAATCGCCGCGCGGACATCGTCGTCCATCTGCATCATGTTGCCTGCAGCCAGATATTTGTCTTTGTCGAACAGAGGGAACGCGCCTTTTTCTTTGGCCAGTTCCACCGACGCCAGATAGGACGCGCGGGCGATCTGTTTCATCCATGCTTCGGTCTGTGCGGCGGCTTCGGGTGTGCCGTATTTCAGGCCAACCATCAGCAGCGCGTCAGCCAAACCAGTGACACCCAGACCAATGCGGCGTTTTGCTTGCGCCTCTTGGGCTTGTGCTTCTAGCGGGAAACGGGACGCGTCGACAACGTTGTCCATCATGCGCACGGCGGTGGCGACCAGATCGTCCAGCGCTTCGACGTTCATGCGTGCGCCTTTGTCGAATGCGTTTTCGACCAGACGGGCAAGGTTGATCGACCCCAGCAAACACGCGCCATACGGCGGCAAAGGCTGTTCCCCACATGGGTTGGTCGCCGCGATGGTTTCGCAGTAGTTCAGGTTGTTCATGCCGTTGATACGGTCGATGAAAATCACGCCTGGTTCGGCGAAATCATAGGTCGACTGCATGATCTGGTTCCACAGATCGCGGGCCTGAACGGTTTTGTAAACTTTGTCGCCGAACACCAATTCCCATGGGCCGTCAGCTTTGACCGCTTCCATGAACGGATCGGTGACCAGAACGGACATATTGAACATGCGCAGGCGGGCAGGATCGGATTTCGCGGTGATGAACTGTTCGATATCTGGGTGGTCACAGCGCATGGTCGCCATCATCGCACCGCGGCGTGAACCTGCGGACATGATGGTGCGGCACATCGCGTCCCAAACATCCATGAACGACAGCGGGCCAGATGCGTCAGCAGCCACGCCTTTGACCAATGCGCCCTTTGGACGGATGGTCGAAAAATCATAGCCAATGCCGCCGCCCTGCTGCATGGTCAGGGCTGCCTCTTTCAGCATGTCGAAAATGCCGCCCATCGAATCCGGCACGGTGCCCATGACGAAACAGTTGAACAGGGTCACCGAACGCGCGGTCCCTGCCCCTGCGGTGATGCGGCCCGCTGGCAGATATTTGAAATCTTCCAAAGCGGAATAGAATTTATCTTCCCACTTTTTCGGATCTTTTTCGACAGCAGCCAGCGCGCGGGCAATACGGCGCCAAGAATCTTCGACGGTCCCGTCGATTGGTTTGCCGTCCGCATCTTTGAATCGGTACTTCATGTCCCAAATCTGTTCTGCGATAGGCACGGCGAAACGCGTCATGGATCGAATCCTCTGGCTGTATAGAGTATAGTTGGATGCGCATCTGGATATTGTGCCAGAAGCAAATCAGCAAGCTAAATGTAGTAGAAAATTCGCTTGCCCGTCCGAAAAAGCACACTACATAAGGACGCTGAAGAGAGGCCCACTATGACCAAATTCACCCACCTGATCAAGCTGTCGGTCGGCACCGAAGGGCTAAGTGACTTAGCTCGTTGGCAAAAATCTTTTTCGGCGCGGATGCCGGATGGGTTGCCCCGTCACGTGACCCGCATGTGGCCCAAAAAAGAGGCCGAGATTCTGAACGGCGGATCGATCTTTTGGGTGATCAAAGGCGTCATTACCGCTCGCCAAAAAATTATGCGACTGGACGAAGTCATAGGCGATGACGGCATTCGCCGCTGTGCCATCGTGTTGGACCCTGAACTGATCCGTGTGGAACCCACGCAGAAACGCGCATTTCAGGGATGGCGTTACCTAAAACCCGAAGATGCCCCCGCCGATCTGGGCGTCGCGAAAGAGGACGAAGACGAATTGCCCCCGTCCCTATCCGCGGCTTTGGCAGAAATCGGTGTTCGCTAGGCCCGTCACAGGCCCAGCATTTTTTCCAATTCCATTAGCGTATTGCGATTGTCGCCCGACCAGTCGGCCGCGCGCGATTTGAACAACGTCGCCTGCGACGAATGCACCAATGCGTCCGACAGGATTTTCAGGTTGTTCGCACGCAGCGTTTCGCCAGTGGATGTGATGTCGGCCACGGCCTCGGCGGTTTCGTTGCGCACGGTGCCTTCGGTCGCGCCTTGGCTATCGACCAATTGGTAATCAGCAACGCCGTGTTCGCGCAGGTAATCGCGCACCAGACGGTGGTATTTCGTGGCGATGCGCAAACGTAACCCGTGGTTTTTACGGAACTGCGCCGCGACCGCGTCCAAATCATCCAGCGTGTCGACATCGACCCAAGCGGTCGGCACCGCAATAATCAGGTCTGCACCGCCGAATCCCATCTGGGCCAATTCCATCACGCGGTTTTCCCAGCTAGGCACCTTTTCACGGACCAGATCGGACCCGGTGACGCCCAGATGAATGCGGCCAGCCGCCAATTCGCGTGGAATTTCACCCGCAGACAGCAGGACCAATTCGACGCCATCGATACCTTCAACGGCGCCCGAATATTCGCGTTCGCTGCCTGTCTTTTTCAGGGTCAGACCGCGTTCTTCGAACCAGTCAAAGGTTTTGTCCATCAACCGCCCTTTGGACGGGATACCCAATTTTACGGTCATGCCTGATCCTTTAGCGCGATGGTGATTTCGGGGCGGATCACGCCGCCAACTGCGGGAACAGCGCGGCCACCACCCAAGACGGACGTCAGCGCGTCATAGCGCCCGCCGGTCGCCACGGGGGGCAAATCGGGGCGTTTTGTTGAATAGAACCCGAACACGAAACCATCGTAATATTCCAACGTGGTACGGCCAAAGTTGCCTTCGTATTCCAGCGCATCCACATCAACACCCGCCGCCGACAGCGCGTCCAATCGTTCCGCAAAACGGGAAACAGCATCGGAAATCGACGGCATATCAACTGCGATGTCGCGTAGGTTCGACAACACATTCGGGCATGTTTCGCGCAGCGACAGCAGTTCGTCCAGCAAACGGATCTGTTCGGACGCAATCGGCGCCGCAGCGGCATCCGAACGCAATGCGGTGATGCGGGCTTCGACCTCGTCCAACGACCGCAGGCCGTGGGGTTCAACACCTGCCAGCGGATCAGCCTGCGCCAACAGCGCGGTGCGCGATGCGGGCGCAGGGGTTTTGCCGCCGAAACGGTCCAGCAGATTGCGGAAACGGCGCGGACGCCAAACGTGACGCAGCAATGCCGCCTTGCGGGCATCGGTCGTATCCAGACCGCGCACAGCGGCCATCAGAATACCCAGATCACCAGTCGCCGCGCGCACGGGCAGACCCGACAACGCATCTGCGATTGTGGTGAATACCTCTGCATCGGCGGTAGACGGCGATTTGCCATCGAACACTTCGTACCCGACTTGCAGGTATTCGTTGGGGCGACGATCGTCGTCTTCTTGCATGCGGAATACCTTGCCCGAATAGGTGTATCGGGCAGGTTCTGCGTTGGTTTCCATGTGCCATTGCACAACAGGCACGGTGAAATCAGGCCGCAGCATCATTTCGCCGCGCAGACCATCGTGGGTCACATAGGCGCGGCCACGGATGTCTTCGCCGTATAGATCCAACAGGGTTTCCGCAGGCTGAAGGATATCGGTTTCCACCAGTTGCGCGCCCTTTGCCTCGAACAGCGCACGAATGCGCAAGGCTTCGGCGTTGGTTTGCACTAGACCTGTCATTGTTTCTGGCTTTCCAGAATTTCACGCACCTTTGCGACCAGTTCACCGCGCGGCACTTCGTACTGGCTGGGGCGTTCTTTCCATTCGTCCAGCGTCGCGTTCTGCGCGATCTGAGCGCCAAGGATCAGGTCCTTGATCTGGATAACGCCATTTTCCTTTTCGCTGCCACCTTCGATGATTGCGATCGGGCTGTTGCGTTTGTCTGCGTATTTCAGCTGGTTACCAAAGTTTTTCGGGTTGCCAAGATACACCTCCGAACGGATGCCCGCGTTGCGCAGTTCCGCCACCATCGCCTGATAATCAGCCATACGGTCGCGGTCCATCACGGTCACAACAACAGGGCCAGTTTCGACCGATGACATACGACCCTTGGCGCGCAGTGCCGCCAATAGTCGGTCAACGCCAATAGATACGCCCGTTGCGGGGACCTCTTGGCCGGTGAAACGTTTCACCAGATCGTCGTAACGACCACCGCCCGAAACCGAACCAAATTGGCGCGGACGGCCCTTTTCATCCAGAATTTCGAACGTCAGCTCTGCTTCGAACACGGGGCCGGTATAATAGCCCAGACCGCGCACGACCGATGGGTCGATCAGAATGCGGTCGCCGCCATAGCCTTGAGCGTCCAGCAGTTCGGCGATGGTTTCCAATTCGTTCACGCCGTCCTGACCGGTTTTGCTGGCGCCAACCAATTCGCGCAAACGCGCAGCCGTTGCCGCACCAGATTCGCGGCGGGCGTTCATGAACCCCATGACGATATCAGCCTGTTCGTCCGACAGGCCCGCGCCTTTGGTAAAGTCGCCGCTTTCGTCCATACGGCCCGCGCCGATCAGCAAGCGCACGCCCTCTTCGCCGAATTTGTCGAACTTATCGATGGCGCGTAGAACGATGCCGCGTTCGGATGCCATTGCGTCTGGATCGTTCGGATCCAACACGCCCGCGACCTCCATCACGCCATTCAGAACCTTGCGGTTGTTGACGCGCACAATGTAATCGCCGCGCGGAATGCCGACGGTTTCCAATGTGTCCGACAGCATCGCGCAGATTTCCGCATCCGCCGCAACGGTGGGCGATCCAACGGTATCCGCATCGCATTGATAAAATTGACGGAAACGGCCCGGGCCAGGTTTTTCGTTACGCCAAACCGGTCCCATCGCATAGCGGCGATACGGCGACGGCAGGTCGTTGCGGTACTGCGCCGCGACGCGCGCCAGCGGTGCGGTCAGGTCGTAACGCAGGGCGACCCAGTCTTTTTCATCCTCTTGCCATGCGAACACACCTTCGTTCGGGCGATCCACATCCGGCAGGAATTTACCCAAGGCTTCGACCGTTTCCACAGCCGATGTTTCCAGCGCCTCGAACCCGTATCGATGATACACTTCGGCGATCTGAGACAACATATGCGAACGCTCTGTTACCTCTGCACCGAAATAATCACGAAAGCCTTTGGGCGTGACTGCCTTTGGGCGGGGTTGTTTTTTAACCTTGGCCATCTGGTTCCTCGGGATTTGAATTCGCCCCCGCGTTTATAGCGGACAGGCCCCAAGGGCAACGGATAGGTTGAATATGTCGCGCTGGTATGACGAAACGGGACATGCTATCGCCAATTTATGACTGAGCACACCGCACTAGAAGAAAAAATCGCCCACCTCACCCGCACGGTAGAGGAACTATCGGACGTCGTCGCATCCCAAGGCAAAGAAATCGACGTATTAACTCGCCGCGTCGCCATGTTGCTGCAACGCGAAGCCGAACGCGAATTGGATATGGGTGACGGCATTCCGCTGGCGGATCAACGTCCCCCACATTGGTAAAACGATAGGCCCCTGCGGATTAACCGCGCGGGCAGGTATTGATACCGAAAATCGAATACAAAGGGCAGGTTTTCATCAGGCCCGTCGCCAGTGGCACGATACCGATCAGGTATAGCACACGATACTGCGCGTCCGCGTTCATGAAAAAACCAGCCAACAGTGCTAGTCCCACGACAATGCGTAGAACGCGGTCGATACTACCTACATTTTTGGAAAACATTTCGAGCTCCGAAATTACATTAGAATAATGCAATGTAATACCGAGCTGCATCAAAATCCAGCGATTCAACTGCGACAGAAACGCAGGGTCAGTGGTTGTGCACATCCACAGCAGACACAACGCCGTCTGATAGCAAAACGTTTATCCAATGCGAGTTGGTGCCGAAACGTTCATATAGCGTCAAAAACGTCGTGCGGTTCGCCAGCGCATCCAGTTGCGCGCCACACGGATCACCGTGCCCGGCACGGCAAAACCGTGCCTTGATCACTTCGTAGGCTTTGTCGGTTTCTGTGTAATCGTCGTTTGCAGTCGCGCTTTGATAGCGGACAAACTCATGTGTCCCCACATCGGCAAACAGTGCCATCGCGGCGGTAAACTGGCGCGCGCAGCCATCTGCAAAACCCGTCAGGTAATGGGTACGCGGCGATGCAGGATCACCGCCAGCATCGTATAGCGTATAGCCAGACTTTGTTTCGACCTTTTGGCCCAGATCGCGCGTCGACAACCCGCAAACAGCCGCCACATCACCATAGGTCAGAAACGCGCCTTGTTCGACCAATTCAACATTTCGGTCCGCAGTGGCGGCGCGGTTGCCGCGGAAAATCGACGACAAACCACGGCGAATGGCGCCCGAGTCCGGTGCATTCGTTTCGATCAGCGTGGCTTCGGTTTGTTGGTCTGGCAAATCAACGTCGTTCACGGTCGGAACGGGTTTCAACGACAGACATCCCGACAGACCAAACGCGGCTAGCATGACGCAAAAACGTGCTGAGAAACGAGTATTATTCATACAGACGGCATAGTCGCCCGCCATTTCGTCGTCCAGCCTAAAGACAGGCTGTGGGCGGCGATGCGCCTATGCTTCGACCACGTCCATAACCCCGTCCAAAGACCGCAGCGCGCCTTTGATTTCAGGGTTGATGGGGAAATCTTCGTTCAGTTCGACGTCAATTTCGCTAAGGTCGTCTCCATCGTTCAAAATCGTCAACGTCACCGGCCCGCGCGCGCCGCGCAGCTTTTGTTTGCGGGCATCCTCTAGCACGGCGGAAATATAGGTGATCGCTTGGGGTTCGTTGATATAGACCTGCAGCGCGGCTTCGTTCACGTCAGCGACGACCGTATCAATCGGCGAAATGGACCGCGCCAGCAATTTCAGCTGATCGGATTCCATCGTGGCTTCGACATTTAGAACAACGCGGTTGCCCGTTTCCAGATGATCGCGGCAGGCCTCTAACGTGTCGGAAAAAATCGTGACCTCATAGGCGCCCGTAGGGTCCGACAATTGGGCGAATGCAAAACGATTACCACGTGCCGATTTGCGTTCCTGACGGCCCGCAACATGGCCCGCCATTCGCATCACACCGGGGCTGTTGGCGGCTTTGGCGGTGACTTCGTCCAGTGTCAGGATTTTCTGGCGTTTCAGCGCGGTCATGTAATCGTCCAGCGGGTGACCAGACAGATAGAAACCGATCGCTTTGTATTCTTCGGTCAGGCGCTGCGCGGGCAGCCAATCGGGGGTGTTGACCAAACGCGGTTCGGGCAGGTCATCGCCCGCTTCGCCGAACAGAGACACCTGATTGGAATTTTTCTGTTCGTGGATCGCAGCCGAATACCCGACCAAGGATTCAAGGCTTTCGAACACGCGTTTGCGGTTGCTATCCAGCTGATCAAACGCACCCGCACGGGCCAGCATTTCCAGCGGACGTTTACCCACCCGTTTCAGATCCACGCGGCGGGCGAAATCGAATAGGGTCGCGAACGGTTTATCCCCGCGCCCTTCGACCACCAAATTCATCGCGTCCGCGCCCACGTTTTTCAACGCGCCCAGCGCATAGACCAGTTTCTGATCGACCACGTCGAACGTCGCCAGCGATCGGTTAACGCAAGGCGGGATATATTCGATGCCCAGACCTTTTTTGACCTCTTGGAAATAGACGGTCAGTTTTTCGGTCAGGTGGATATCGCAGTTCATGACGCCAGCCATGAATTCCACAGGGTGGTTCGCCTTGAGCCACGCCGTCTGATACGACACCACCGCATAGGCCGCCGCGTGCGATTTGTTGAAACCGTAGTTCGCGAATTTTTCCAAGAGGTCGAACACTTCGGACGCTTTTTTCTTGTCCACGCCGTTCTTGGCGGCGCCCTCTTCGAATTTGGGGCGTTCGGCGTCCATCGCCTCTTTGATCTTTTTACCCATCGCGCGGCGCAAAAGGTCAGCGCCACCCAGACTATAGCCCGCCATGACCTGCGCGATCTGCATCACCTGTTCCTGATACACAATGATGCCTTGGGTTTCGGCCAGAATATGGTCGATAGTCGGGTGGACGGATTCCAATTCTTTGCGGCCGTGTTTTACGTCGCAATAAACGGGGATGTTTTCCATCGGACCCGGACGGTACAGCGCAACCAGCGCAACGACGTCTTCAATACAGGTTGGTTTCATGCGCTTTAGCGCGTCCATCATACCTGTGGATTCCACCTGAAACACAGCGACCGTTTTCGCAGCGGAATAAAGTTTATAGGTCGCTTCGTCGTCCAACGGGATCGCGTTGATTTCGTTTTCCGCACCATGGGCAGGTTCATACAGCTGCGTGCCATCGGCGGCGACGTGCAGCGGGCGACCCGATTTGAAAATCAGGTTCATCGCCGACTGAATAACCGTCAGCGTTTTCAGACCCAGAAAGTCGAATTTCACAAGCCCCGCCTGTTCGACCCATTTCATGTTGAACTGGGTTGCGGGCATGTCCGAACGGGGATCCTGATACAGCGGGACCAATTCATCGGTCGGACGGTCGGCAATAACCACACCCGCCGCGTGGGTGGATGCGTTACGCAACAGGCCTTCGATTTTTTGGCCGTAGGTCAGCAGGCGATCCACGGTTTCATCGTTGCGCGCCTCTTCGCGTAGGCGGTCCTCTTGGATCAGGGCCTGTTCGATGGAAACGGGTTTGACGCCTTCGACGGGGATCATTTTTGACAGGCGATCCACCTGACCGAACGGCAGTTGCAACACGCGGCCTACGTCGCGCACGGCGGCCTTGGACAATAGCGCACCGAACGTGATGATCTGCGCCACACGGTCACGGCCGTATTTTTCCTGAACGTATTGGATCACCTCTTCGCGGCGATCCATGCAAAAGTCGATGTCGAAGTCAGGCATCGACACACGTTCGGGGTTTAGGAAACGTTCGAACAGCAACGAATAGCGCAGCGGATCAAGGTCGGTAATCGTCAGCGCATAGGCCACCAGACTGCCCGCACCCGAACCACGGCCCGGCCCCACTGGGATACCGTTATCTTTGCCCCACTGGATAAAGTCCGCAACGATCAAGAAATAGCCGGGGAACCCCATGCCTTCGATGATGTCTAATTCGAAATCCAGTCGTTCCTGATATTCTTCGGGCGTGACGGCATGCGGGATCACGGCCAGACGTTTTTGCAAACCATCATTGGCCTGACGGCGCAGTTCTGCGACCTCGTCATCAGCAAATTTAGGCAGGATCGGCGCGCGTTTGTATGCCTTGAACGCACAACGTTTCGCGATCTCAACAGTGTTTTCGATCGCCTCGGGCAGATCGGCGAACAGCGTGATCATTTCCTCGGCCGATTTGAAATAATGCTGAGGCGTCAGGCGGCGGCGCGGTTCGTTTTGGTCAACATAGGCGCCTTCGGCGATACAGATCAGCGCGTCGTGGGCTTCGTAAATGTCGGATTTATAGAAATAGACATCGTTGGTCGCGACCAGCGGAATATCCATGCCGTAGGCCATTTCAATGAACCCGCGTTCGGACAGGCGTTCGGCCTCTGGTGCGCCATCTTCGCCTGGGTGACGCTGGAGTTCGACGTACAAACGATCGGCAAATATCGACTTGAACGCCTGCATCAATTCTTCGGCTTTGCCGCGTTGCCCCATGCGCAGCAACCGACCCACGGGGCCATCAGGGCCGCCCGACAGACAAATCAGGCCTTCGTTATGGCGGCGCAGATCATCCAATTCGACCTGAGGCAGCCGCCCACCCGCGTCCACATACAGAACGCTGTTCAGCTTCATCAGGTTTTCGTAGCCGCGTTCGTTCTGGGCCAGCAGGACGATTGGCGCGGGGTCTTCGGGACGTTTGCCCGGTTCGGGTGCAATGAAACACATATCCACCTGACAGCCGATAATCGGCTGAATGCCAGCGCCCGACATATATTCGGAAAATTCCAGCGCACAGAACATGTTGTTCGTGTCTGTCACGGCAACGGCGGGCATGTTCAGGTGTTCGACCATACCGGCCAGTTTTTTCACCTTCACCGCCCCCTCTAGCAGGGAATATTCGGTGTGGGTGCGCAGATGGATAAAACGTGCAGAGTCGGTCATGCGCCAAAGCTATCCAATCCCGCCGCCTAGGGGAACAGGGACCGAACATTCATCCCCAACTTTGTCGTGATGCATATTTTTTCGGCATATGGCGCGTGAACGTGCGGGAAATTCGGGTTCAGGTCTTGCTTTGCGCGGTCAGTCAGGATTTGATCAACGGGACAAATTGGGTTGCCAGCGTCTACGCCGCATCGACGAACAGGCATACTCACGACGGATTTTGGTAAGGCGGCGGGTTTCACCGATGAATATTACGTTTCTTCTGAACGGAGAGACTGTCACAATGTCAGCGCCGCCAACGTTGACTTTGCTGGATTGGCTACGACAGGAAAAACACCTGACGGGCACCAAAGAAGGCTGCAACGAAGGCGACTGCGGCGCATGTACCGTCGTCGTACAGGACACCACCGGCGTTCGGGCGTTGAACGCGTGTATCCTGTTCATGCCTCAGATCGACGGAATGGCCATCCGCACCGTCGAAGGTTTCGGCGGCGACCATCCCGCACAAACAGCCATGGTCGAACACCACGGATCGCAATGCGGGTTCTGCACCCCCGGTATTGTTGCATCCATGGTGGCAGGTCACGCCAATGGCCGCACGGATCACGACACCGTTCTGGCGGGCAATCTGTGCCGCTGCACGGGCTATGCCCCGATCATCCGCGCGGCCAATGCGATGACAGGCGCACCCAAACCCGACTGGTTGGATACCGACCGCGAATGGGCATTGGGCGCGGCCCCTGCCCCGACGACCGTTGATGAACTGGCGCTGATCCTGATGGACACCCCTGATGCCACACTGATCGCAGGCGCGACCGATGTGGGGCTGTGGGTCACCAAACAACTGCGCGACCTGAAAACGCCCGTGTTCCTGAATAAATGCGAGGAACTGAAACAGATCACCGTCGGCGACGATACGATCCATATCGGCGCGGGCGTCACCATGTCCGACCTGCACCCCGTTATGGCCGAACACCTGCCCAGCTATGGCGAATTGATCCGCCGTTATGCATCCGTTCAGGTGCGCAACGCGGCGACCATCGGCGGCAATGTGGCGAATGGATCGCCCATCGGCGATAATCCACCCGCGTTGATTGCATTGGGCGCAACGCTGCACCTGCGCCGCGGAAACGTGCGCCGCGAATTGCCGATCGAAGACTTCTTTATCGACTACGGCAAACAGGACCGCCGCCCGGGTGAATTCGTGACAGGCATCACGATCCCGAAATCCGCGACGGATCTACAGTGCTACAAACTGTCCAAACGGTTTGATCAGGATATTTCAGCCGTTTGCGGATGTTTCAATATCACAGTGACGGATGGCACCGTGACCGCCGCGCGCATCGCGTTCGGCGGTATGGCTGGCACCCCGAAATTGGCGAAAACCGTGATGAAATCGCTGATCGGGCAACCGTGGACGCAATCGACCATCGATGCCGCCTGCGCCAAATTCGGTGACGATTTCACGCCTCTGTCCGACATGCGTGCATCTGCCCAATACCGACTGGACTCTGCCGCGAACATGCTGCGCCGCTACTACGCCCAAACCCAAGGCGTTCCCACCAACCTGTTGGAGCTGCGCCTATGACCGTCACCAAACCATTGCCCCACGACAGCGGGTCCATGCATGTGTCGGGCGCAGCGCGTTACGTCGATGACATCCCCATGCCGCCCACAACGCTGCACCTGTGTTTCGGCCAATCCCCTGTGGCCCATGGCGTCATCAAATCGCTGGACCTATCGGCGGTTCGCGCCGCGACAGGCGTTGTTGCCGTCCTGACCGCCGATAATCTGCCCCACGCCAATGACGTCAGCCCGTCGATCCATGACGAACCGCTGCTGTCCACCGGCACGGTCCACTACATCGGACAACCCGTATTTCTGGTCGTCGCCGATAGCCACCTGAACGCACGCAAGGCCGCACGGCTGGCGAAATTCGACATAACGGAACGGACTCCGATCCTGTCCTATGACGATGCCATCGCCGCGAAATCCTATTTCGAAGGCGGCCCGCGCACGTGGGAAAAAGGCAAAGCCAAACCCGCCATCAAATCCGCGCGTCATACCCTGTCGGGGCGCATTGAAATGGGCGGTCAGGAACATTTCTACCTAGAGGGCCAAGCCGCCGCCGCTCTGCCCCAAGAAAACGGTGATATGCTGGTCCATAGTTCGACCCAGCACCCCACCGAAATCCAACACAAAGTCGCCGAAGCCTTGGGCCTGCCCATGCACGGCGTCCGCGTGGAATGTCGCCGTATGGGCGGCGGTTTTGGCGGCAAAGAAAGCCAAGGCAACGCATTAGCCGTCGCCTGCGCCGTTGCCGCCGCGCAAACGGGCCGTCCGTGCAAAATGCGCTATGACCGTGATGACGATATGACGATCACGGGCAAACGCCATGATTTCCGCATCGATTATCAGGTCGGATTCGATGATCAGGGGCGCATTCAGGGCATCATTTTCGATCAATATACACGCGGCGGATGGGCGCAGGATTTGACCGCCGCCGTGGCTGACCGAGCGATGATGCATGCCGATAACGCCTATCTGCTGCCCAATGCGAAAATCACGTCGCATCGCCTGAAAACCAACATGCAATCGGCCACCGCCTATCGCGGGTTCGGCGGGCCTCAGGGGGTTGTGGGGATCGAACGTGTGATCGACCACATCGCCCATCATCTGGGCCGCGATCCTATCGATGTGCGCCGCGCCAATTACTATGCCGAAATGGGCTCTACCCCCGCGCAGCCCAACACGACCCCCTATAACATGGAGGTCAAAGATTTCATCCTGAACCAGATGACGGATCAGTTGATGGAAACATCCGATTACGCGGCCCGCCGCGCGGCAATTGCGGAATGGAACGCTAAGTCTCCGATCCTGAAACGCGGGATTGCGTTCAGCCCTGTGAAATTCGGCATTTCGTTCACGCTGACCCACCTGAATCAGGCGGGCGCATTGGTCCACCTATATGCCGACGGGTCCATCATGCTGAACCACGGCGGCACGGAAATGGGCCAAGGCCTGTTTCAAAAGGTCGCCCAAGTCGCCGCCCACCGTTTCGGCGTGACCACAGACCGCGTGAAAATCACCGCGACCGACACGGCCAAGGTGCCCAATACATCCGCCACCGCCGCATCATCAGGGTCTGACCTGAACGGCATGGCCGTGCTGGACGCCTGCAACAAAATCCGCGCCCGCATGGCCGATCATTTGGGCGGGGGTGCACCCGTGACGTTCGAAAACGGGCGCGTCAAATGGGCCGATCAGGACATCAGTTTCGCCGATGCCGCCCAGCGCTGTTATGCCAACCGCATCAGCCTGTCCGCGACGGGGTTCTACAAAACGCCCGACCTGTCATGGGATCGCGATGCTGGCACGGGCCGCCCGTTTTTCTATTTTGCCCATGGCTGCGCCGTGACCGAGGTCGTGATCGACACTCTGACAGGTGAAAACCGCATCCTGCGCGCCGATGTGCTGCATGACGCGGGCGCGTCCCTGAACCCTGCCATCGACAAAGGCCAAGTCGAAGGCGGCTATGTTCAGGGTGCAGGATGGCTGACCACCGAAGAACTGGTTTGGAACGATGCGGGCGTTTTGAAAACGCACGCGCCCAGCACCTATAAAATCCCCGCCTGTTCGGATCGCCCGCAGGTATTCAACGTCGATCTGATGAACACCGAAAACCCCGAGGCAACGATCTACCGATCCAAAGCCGTGGGTGAACCACCCTTTATGCTGGGGATTTCGGCCCTGCTGGCGCTGTCGGATGCCGTGGCTGCATGTGGGACCGCCTATCCCGACCTGAACGCGCCAGCCACGCCCGAACGCATCCTGAATGCCATCCAAAAGGTGCGCGATGGCGATTGATCTGGACACATTGACCAAAGCCACCGAACGCGGCCCCGTCGCCCGCGTGGTTATCACGCGTGTCGCCGGATCAACCCCGCGCGAGGCTGGCACCGAAATGTATGTCTGGGCTGACAAAACCGAAGGCACCATAGGCGGCGGACGTCTGGAATTTGACGCAATCGCCCGCGCTCGTGATTTGTTGGTGCATGGCGCCATTGCCGAACATGTCTATCCTTTGGGGCCGCGACTGGGCCAATGCTGCGGCGGGTCCGTCACCACAGTGACCGAAGTTTTCACTGCAACCGCTTTGCCCACGCTGCCCTATGTCCGATCGGCCACCCACCGCGGCCCCGTACCGCCACAGATCGCGCAAAAGGCCGATCGGTTATGCCCAACGGAACGACCCGTTCTTATGGATGGTTGGCTGATCGAAACCGCGCCGCCTACCGCGCGCAATTTATGGGTTTGGGGTGCGGGCCATGTCGGGCGCGCGTTGGTTTCCACCCTTGCCCCACTGCCTGATTTCAAAATCCACTGGGTCGATATTTCCGCGGATCGTTTTCCGGATCACATCCCAGACGGCGCGATGCAGATCATCGCAGCCGATCCCGCACGCATGGTTCAAAACTGCCCGCGCGAGGCCGAACACATTATCCTGACCCATGACCACGATATTGATTTTGCGCTGTGCCATGGCCTGTTGCACCATGGGTTTGGCGCGGCGGGGCTGATTGGGTCAGCCACCAAATGGGCGCGGTTCACCAGCCGTTTGATGCAACTGGGCCATGACAGACAATCGATCCACCGCATCGCTTGCCCAATCGGAGACCCAAGCCTAGGCAAACATCCTCAGGCTATTGCGTTAGGCGTGGGGGCCGCGCTACTGGCGCAAAATGTGATAACAACGACACCAAAGACGGGGACAGCGTGACGTTATTAAACCTAACAGGACTGACCAAAGCCTATCCGGGCGTTGTCGCGAATGACGACATCAGCTTTGCCGTGGGCAAAGGGGAAATTCATGCCCTATTGGGGGAAAATGGCGCGGGCAAATCGACGCTGGTGAAAACGATCTACGGATTGGTCAAACCCGACGCAGGCACCATGACGCTGAACGATGCGCCTTTCATCCCGCAAAACCCGCGCGAGGCCCGATCCGCAGGTATCGCCATGGTGTTCCAACATTTTTCGCTGTTTGACGCGCTGACGGTTGCTGAAAACATCGCGCTGGGCATGGAAACCCCGCCATCGCCCCGCGACCTAAGCGCTCAGATTACCAAAGTCTCCAACGACTACGGCCTGCCTTTGTCCCCCGAAAGCATCGTGGGCGATCTATCCGCAGGCGAACGCCAACGCGTCGAAATTATCCGCTGTTTGCTGCAAAACCCCAAACTGCTGATCATGGACGAACCGACCAGCGTTCTAACCCCCGGCGAGGTTGAAACCCTGTTCGGCACATTGCGCAAACTGGCGGATGAAGGCACCTCGATCCTGTATATCTCGCACAAATTGGATGAAATCCGCGCGCTGTGCCATCACGCCACGATCCTGCGTTTGGGCAAAGTCGTCGGCACCTGCAATCCGCGCGAAACGACCAGCAGCGCGATGGCCGAAATGATGGTCGGCTTTGCGTTATCGACCCCGAAAAAGGCATCGGATAGCACGGGCGAAACCGTGTTGGAACTGCGCGGCTTGTCGGCCCCTGCCCCGCATCGGTTTGGCACCGCTTTGCGCGATATTTCGATGTCTGTCAGCGCGGGCCAAGTGTACGGCATCGGCGGCGTCGCGGGTAACGGGCAAGACGAATTGGTTGCCGCGCTGTCAGGCGAAACCATGACCAAATCCGACATGGTGTGCCTGTCAGGCCAACCTATCGGCACCCTGCCCCCCAACGCCCGCCGCGCTGCTGGTCTGTGTGCCGCACCCGAAGAACGCAACGGCCACGCCGCGGCCCCCGATATGTCCCTGACCGAAAACGCATTGATGACGGGCAACACCCGCATGGGCCTGTCGAAAAACGGGTTCCTGAACTGGCACAAAGCCCGCGATTTCGCATCCCAGATCATCGAAAAATTCGACGTCCGCACCCCCAGCACCGAAACCGCCGCTCGTGCGCTATCAGGCGGGAACCTGCAAAAATTCGTTGTGGGCCGTGAAATCATGCAAAACCCCAAAGTGCTGATCGTAAACCAACCCACATGGGGCGTGGATGCAGCGGCGGCGGCGTCTATCAGGCAGGCTTTGTTAGATTTGGCGGATCAAGGGTCCGCCGTTGTCGTCATATCGCAGGATTTGGACGAAATTCTGGAAATCGCCGACAGCTTTGCCGCCCTAAACGAAGGCCGCCTGTCTGCCCCCGTCCCGACCCAAGGCCTGACCATGGAAAAAATCGGCCTAATGCTGGGCGGCGCTACAGAACCGGAGGCGGCACATGCTTAAATTAGAAAAACGCCCCCAGCCGTCGAAATTCTGGACCTATGCCGCGCCTTTGCTGGCTGTGGTCATCACCATCGTTCTGGGCATGGGGTTATTCGCGTTTTTGGGCAACGATCCGATCCTGTCGATCAAAACGATTTTCTGGGATCCTGTGTTCGGCGAATTTGCCTACATGGACCGCCCCGAGGTCATCAAAAAAGCCGCCCCCCTGATCCTGATCGCCATCGGTTTGTCGTTCGGTTTCCGCGCGGGCATTTGGAACATCGGCGCCGAAGGCCAATACATCATCGGCGCGATCTGCGGCGCGGGCGTCGCGCTGGCCTTTTACCCGACCGAAGCCCGCTGGCTGATTTTCCCGCTGATGATCATCGCGGGCCTGTTGGGCGGTTTGTTATGGGCGCTGATCCCCGCGATCTTGCGCATCTATTTCAAAACCAACGAAATCCTTGTGTCGCTGATGCTGGTCTACGTGGCCGAGGTGCTGATCAAAGCGTTCTCAATCGGTCTATTGCGCAACCCCGACGGGTTCGGCATGCCCGGATCGCGGAACCTGCGCCAATACGCATCCGCGGCAAATAACGAAGTCATCGCAGGCACAGGCATGCACTGGGGTGCGATCACCGCCGTCTTTGCCGTGATCGTCGCCTACATCCTATTCACGCGCCACCAATTCGGGTTCAACGTCCGCCTAGCAGGGCAAAGCCCCCGCGCCGCAGGATTTGCAGGCGTCAACGCGAACCGTCTGGTCATGCGCTGCCTGCTGCTGTCGGGCGCGTTAGCGGGCGTCGCTGGCATGTTCGAAGTCGCAGGCCCCGCAGGCCAGATCATGGGATCTTTCCCGTCGTTTTATGGCTTTACGGCAATCATCGTGGCGTTCCTTGGGCGGTTGCACCCCATCGGTATCCTGCTGGCGGGTCTGTTGATGGCGCTGACCTACATCGGCGGCGAAACGGCAGAACTGACGCTGAACCTGCCATCAGCGGCGATCCTGACGTTTCAGGGGATGCTACTGTTTTCGCTATTGGCGGTGGACGTATTGACCAACTATCGCTTTAAATTCGCAGGGGCAGAGGTACGCTAATGGACATCAATCCAATCCTGATCCTTGCCGCGCTGATGGTTGCGTCGACTCCGATCCTGCTGGCTGCAATCGGCGAATTGGTCGTTGAACGCGCGGGTGTTTTGAATTTGGGCGTCGAAGGCATGATGATCGTCGGCGCGGTCTGCGGTTTTATCGCGGGCCACAACAGCGGCAGCATGTTTATGGGGTTCACGGGGGCCGCGCTGGCAGGTGCCGCGGTGTCGCTGATTTTCGCGATCCTGACCCAATACTTGCTAACCAATCAGGTCGCCACGGGGCTGGGCCTGACCATGTTCGGTTTGGGCCTGTCGTCGCTGATCGGCCAATCCGCTGTCGGCACCACCGACCTAAGCCTGCCGAAACTGCCCATCCCGCTGCTGTCCGATATCCCCTTCATCGGCCCAATCCTGTTTCAACATGATGCGATCGTGTACCTTAGCATCGGGATCGTCGCGGGCGTCTGGTATTTCCTATCGCGCACCCGCGCGGGCCTGATCCTGCGGGCGGTGGGCGAAAACCATAACGCCGCCCATGCGTTGGGATATCACGTCCGTCTGGTTCGCGTTGCTGCGATTTTGTTCGGCGGGGCCTGTGCGGGTCTGGCGGGCGCCTATATCAGCCTTGTCCGCGTGCCGCAGTGGATCGACGGCATCACGGCGGGCGCAGGATGGATCGCGCTGGCCATCGTTGTTTTTGCCAGCTGGAAACCATGGCGCCTGATCGCCGGGGCCTATCTATTCGGCGGCGTGACCGTTCTGCAATTGAACCTGCAGGCGGATGGAACGCTGGCGCTGCTGGACCTGATCATCATCGTGGTCGCGGCCCTAACCATTGGCTACATCATCTACCGCGCTATCAAAACGACCCGTTTCGATGCGCGAACCAATATCGTGCCGCTGTCCATTGTGGGCATCGCGGCGCTTTACGCTTTGCTCAGATTGCTTGGCATGGAAACCATTCCTGTCGAATATCTGTCCATGCTACCCTACCTTGCGACCATCGCGGTTCTGGTGGGTCTACGATCGGGCGGCGCGGCTGCGTCGCTTGGCAAAACCTTTCATCCGTCGTCGTGACGGGTGGATCAACAAAACCAAAAACAATGTCCTACTTGGGAGTTTGAATAATGAAACGCAGAACGCTACTTGCCTCGGGTGCTGCCGCAGCGATGGCTGCTGTGACTGGCCTGCCAGCACGCGCACAGGAAAAAACCAAAGTTGGTTTCATCTATGTTGGCCCAATCAACGATGGCGGCTGGACCCAGCACCACCACCATTCGGCCATGGAAATGGTTGAACATTTCGGTGACGCCATCGAATTCATGTACCAAGAATCCGTGCCAGAGGGCCCAGACGCAGAACGCGCAATCACCCAGATGGCACGTTCGGGCGCTGACATCATTTTCACCACATCGTTCGGTTTCATGGACCCAACCATCAACGTTGCGGCCAATTTCCCGAACACCGTATTCGAACACGCAACCGGCTATAAACAGGCGGACAACGTGTCGGTCTATTCGGCCCGTTTCTACGAAGGCCGCGCGATCCAAGGTACGCTGGCTGGCCGCGTCACCAAAACCAACAAAATCGGCTACATCGCATCCGTGCCGATCCCAGAGGTTATTCGCGGCATCAACGCGTCCTATCTGCACGCGAAAAAGGTCAACCCAGACGTCGAATTCAAAATCATCTGGATCTTTGAATGGCTGAACCCTGCGAAAGAAGCTGACGCAGCCAAAGCGCTGATCGAACAGGGCTGTGACGTTGTTCTGCAGCACACCGATTCCACCGCGCCGCATCAGGCCGCGAAAGAGGCTGGCGGCGTTTACACATTCGGTCAGGCGGCCGACATGGCAGAATACGGCCCAATGCCGCGTATTTCGTCGATCATCGACAACTGGGCGCCATACTACATCGACCGCGTTCAGGCTGTTATCGACGGCACTTGGACGTCGACCAACACTTGGGATGGCATCGGCACCGGCATGGTTGGCATCGGCGAAGTGTCCGACGTTGTTCCAGCAGAATACAAAGCCGAAGCAGAAGCCATGCGCGACGCGATCGCAGCGGGCGATTATCACCCGTTCACCGGCCCAATCACCAAACAAGACGGCACCCCATGGTTGGCCGAAGGTGAGGTCGCAAACGACGGCGATCTGGCTGGCATGTTCTTTTACGTTGAAGGCATCGAAGGCGACATTCCGTCCTAATCGATCCTTGATCCTACAAAATCAAAGGGCGCCCAGTTGGGCGCCCTTTTCGTTTTAGCCATCCACGCGGATGTTTGCGTTCTTTGGATCATAGGGGCTGTCTTCGACGATTTCCGCGTCATACAGATCGCCCATGATTTTGACCTTTAGTTTGGTGCCCAGTTCGGCCAGTTCGGGTTTCACGTAGCCCATGCCGATCTGTTTGCCAAAGTGCACGGAATACCCGCCCGAGGTCAGACGACCAGCGTAGTCACCATTCGCATCGCGCAGGGATTCTTTGCCCCATGGGTCCGCATCCGCAGGGCCGTCGATCAGAACGGTCACACATTTCGAACGGATGCCTTTGGCTTCCATCGCGGCCTTGCCGTTGAATTCCTTGGACAGGTCAACAAAGCGTGGCAGGTCCGCCTCTAGCGGGGTCGCATCGCGGCCCAGTTCGGTGCCGAACGCACGGTAGGATTTTTCCTGACGCAGCCAGTTTTGCGCACGTGCTCCAACCAGTTTACCGCCGTGTTTTTCCAGCACAGGCACCAGCAGATCCCACAGATAGTTCTGCATTTCGATCGGGTGGTGCAATTCCCAACCCAATTCGCCCGTATAGGCCACGCGGATCGCGTTCACAGGGCACATGCCCAGTTCGATCTGACGGGCCGACAGCCATGGGAACCGTTTGTTCGACAGCGCAGTTTCGACGTCAGCATCGCGCATAACCTCTTTCAAAATGTCGCGCGATTTTGGACCTGCGATTGCGAACACGCCCCACTGGGTCGTAACGTTCTGAATTTCGATATAGCCGAATTCCGGTGCCTTATCCTCTGCCGCTTTGCGCAGGAAATCAGCGTCGTAATCCGTCCATGCGCCAGCGGACACAAGGTAATATTCATCCTCGGCCAAACGCACGATGGTGTATTCGGTGCGGGTCGTGCCCGCATCGGTCAGCGCATAGGTCAGGTTGATACGGCCCACTTTGGGCAGTTTGTTACAGGTGAACCAATCCAAGAATTGGGTCGCGCCTGGGCCTTTGACGATGTGTTTGGTGAACGCGGTCGCGTCGATCAAACCAGCGGTTTCACGGACGGCTTTCGCCTCTTCCATCGCGTACTGCCACCATTCTCCGCGGCGGAAACTGCGGCTGTCGTGGTCGAACGATTCAGGTGCATCCAGCGGGCCGTAATAGTTCGGGCGTTCCCAACCGTTGACCTGACCGAATTGCGCGCCTTTGGCTTTCTGGCGGTCATAGGCTGGCGCGGTGCGCAATGGGCGGGCCGCTTCGCGTTCCTCGTCTGGGTGGTGCAGAATGTAGACGTGTTCGTAGCATTCTTCGTTCTTTTTCACGCCGTATTCGGTGGTCATCCAGCTGCCGTAGCGTTTGGGATCCAGCGACGCCATGTCGATCTCGGCTTCGCCTTCGACCATCATTTGCGCCAGATAGTACCCCGTGCCGCCCGCGGCCGTGATGCCAAAGCTGAACCCTTCGGCCAGCCACATATTGCGCAGGCCCGGTGCAGGACCAACCAGCGGGTTGCCATCAGGCGTATAGCAGATCGGGCCGTTGAAATCGTCTTTTAGGCCAACCGTTTCCGACGACGGAATACGGTGGATCATCGACATGTATTCTTCTTCGATGCGTTCCAGATCCAGCGGGAACAGGTCCGCGCGGAAACTATCAGGCACGCCGTATTGGAAACAGGCAGGCGCGTTGCGCTCGTATGGGCCTAGGATCCAGCCGCCGCGTTCTTCGCGGACGTACCATTTCGCGTCGGCATCGCGCAGAACGGGGTGCTCTGGGTTGCCAGCGTTGCGGTATGCGACCAGTTCGGGATCAGGTTCGGTCACGATGAACTGGTGTTCGACAGGGATCGCAGGGATTTTGATGCCCAACAGTTTCGCCGTGCGCTGTGCGTGGTTGCCCGTCGCGGTCACAACGTGTTCTGCGTGGATCACCGTCTGTTCGTCGGTCGGAACTAGGTTACCACCGCGTTCGCCCATTTTGGTAACGGTGACTTCCCAATGATCACCAACCCATTTGTAGCCATCAACCTGCCATTTGCGTTCGATCAGAACGCCGCGCTGACGGGCGCCTTTGGCCATCGCCATGGTGACGTCTGCAGGGTTGATGTAACCGTCTTGCGGGTGGAACAGCGCGCCCTTTAGGTCTTCGGTACGGACCAGCGGCCATCGTTCTTTGATCTGCGCAGGGGTCAGGAATTCATGGTACACATCGGCGGTTTCCGCGACCGACGAATACAGCATGTATTCATCCATGCGCTCTTGGGTCTGGGCCATGCGCAGGTTGCCGCAAATCGAAAAACCAGCGTTCAGGCCGGTTTCTTCCTCTAGCGTCTTATACAGATCGACCGAGTATTTGTGGATGTGGGTTGTCGCATAGGACATGTTGAACAGCGGCAGCAGACCAGCCGCGTGCCACGTCGAACCGGACGTCAGTTCGTCCCGTTCCAGCAACATGACATCGTCCCAGCCAGCCTTGGCAAGGTGATAAGCGATCGAAGTGCCGATGGCGCCGCCACCGACGACTAAAGCACGAACATGGGTTTTCATTAAAGCGACTCCCGATTGGACTTGGGGCCACAATGCCCCAAATCGGCGCGGCGCAATTGAACCAGACGACACACAAACGCACAAAACCGACAGGTTATGACGTACCGTTAGCGTTATTCCCCTATTGGCTAACTTGCCGCGTTGCGGCGGGGCGGATAAACCTACGCCAAACACCGGGGGGAACAATGCAGATTTGCCGCACGATCAGTGACTTGCGACAGGCGGTCCGTTTGAAACGCAGCGCGGGCGAAACCGTGGGGTTTGTGCCAACGATGGGCGCGCTGCATGCGGGGCATATGTCGCTGGTGGCCGCCGCTAAATCGGCGAACGACGCCGTTGTCGTGTCGATTTTCGTCAACCCCACGCAATTCGGTCAGGCCGCTGATCTGGATAAATACCCCCGCACCGAACAGGCCGATCAGGACCTGCTGACCTCTGCCGGCGTTGACATCCTGTTTCTGCCGTCGGTTGATGTGATGTATCCCGATGGCGCAGAAACCATCGTCGAAACCACGAAACTGGCGAATATGCTGCACGGTCAGGTGCGCCCCGGCCACTACCGCGGCGTGTGCACGGTTGTGACCAAATTGTTCAATATCGTCCAACCGGACAACGCCTATTTCGGCGAAAAAGATTACCAGCAGCTACAGGTCATCCGCCGCATGGCGATTGATTTGGACATGCCCCTTTCCGTCCACGGCGTTCCAACCGTCCGCGAAGACGACGGGCTGGCCATGTCGTCGCGCAACATGCGCCTGACGCCCGCTGACCGCGCCGCCGCTGTCGTTTTGTCCCAATCGCTGGCGGCGGCTGATGCGGCCGCGCTGGCGGGGCATGATGTCGCTGGGATCGAAACCGCGATCCGTGATACCGTCGCACGCGAACCACGTGCCCGCGATCTGGTCGTGGACATCGTACAGGCCCTGACGCTTGCGCCCATCAGCGGCAAACCGGACGGGACCATCGGGATTATGATCTCGGCCATTTTTGGCCCAGAAGATGATCCCATCATGCTTATTGACCAAAGGGAGATCACCCTATGAGCGCTCAGAACGAAACCATCCGCCGCAACACGGTGCCGCAAATCGCCCGCCGCAAAGGCGGCGACCCGATCGTGTCCCTGACCAGCTATCACGCGCACACTGCGGCCATCGTTGATAAATTCGCGGACTTTATTCTGGTGGGCGACAGTCTTGGCATGGTCATGCACGGCATGGAATCCACCGTCGGCGTTCCGCTGGACCTGATGATCATGCACGGCAAAGCGGTCGTGCGCGGCACGAAAAAGGCTCTGATCGTGGTCGATATGCCGTTCGGCACCTATGAGGAAAGCCCCAACGTCGCATTCCGCAACGCCGCCAAAATCATGAAAGAAACCGGCTGCGGCGCGGTGAAACTTGAAGGCGGCAAACGCATGGCGGAAACCATCCGTTTCTTGGTTGAACGCGGCATTCCTGTGATGGCGCACATCGGCCTGACGCCGCAATCGTCGCACGTCATGGGCGGGTTCAAAACCCAAGGCCGCGACGAGGACACATGGCCTCTGCACGAAGAAGACGCCAAAGCCGTCACCGACGCAGGTGCCTTTGCCGTGGTTCTGGAAGGCATGGTCGAGCCATTAGCCGCCAAAATCACCAAACAGATCGATATCCCGACCATCGGCATCGGCGCATCGGCAGACTGTGACGGCCAAATTCTGGTGTTAGAGGACATGCTGGGCCTGAACCCGTGGACCCCGAAATTCGTCAAGGTTTATGGCCAGTTAGGCCCAATGATCGAAGACAGCGTAAAACGCTACGCCGAAGACGTGAAATCCCGCGCCTTTCCGACCGAAGATCAGGTTTACCGCTGATCTGACACGCAGCGTAACACATCGTGACAAAGGCCCCATTGCATGTGGGGCCTTTTTGTCTTCATTGGGGATCGCACTACCCTAACAGGTAGATAGAAAGGTAAACTTCATATGAACCGTCGCGCATTTTTTACTCTTGCCTCTGCCGTTGCGATTTCCGCATGTGCGCCGCTGGCCAGCACAAACCCGATTGCCCGCGAAGTCCGCCAAACCCTGCAATTCAGCAGTGTCACCGTGAACACCCAAGGCACCGCATTTGACAGCAGCCGCGCATCCGAATTCAGCAGCGCCCTGTCGGGTGATCTGCGCACGGCGCTGGAAACCGAATTCGTGGACCGCATGGACCCTGCGGGCGTTCAGATGATCGTGGATGTGGCCCGCCTGAATGTCGCTGGTTCGACAACCACCGCATTCGGACGCGATCAATCCACCCTATCGGGGTCCGTTCGCGTGCTGGATGGCGACGCGCTGTTGGGAACATATGCGATTCAGGTCGCTGTCGGTGATCCTTCGCAAACGACGACCGGCGCCTTGGTCAGCAGTGCGATCAATTCGGGCGGCGCGTATTACCGCGACCTGATCGACGGCTTTGCCCGCGACGCGCGTGTTCAGGTTCTGGGCGCTGATCTGCCTGGCGAACGCCTATTGCGTCAACTACAGAACTAAATCCCTATTCGGCCCCTGCACAAACGTGGGGGCCGTCCTATACTGTCTACCATGACAGTTGATCCACGCCCTTTATCCCGAAACCCGATGATGCGCCTAATTTGGATGGCGCTAGGTGCGCTTGCGCTCATTGCGGGACTGATCGGGGTCGTACTGCCAATTGTCCCAACAACGCCATTCATCATTCTGGCCGCCTTTTTGTTTGGCAAAGGCAGCCGCACCGTTGAACTGTGGTTAATCAATCACCGGACATTTGGCCCCATGATTTTGGATTGGCGCAAAAACGGTGCAATTGCCCCACGATACAAAGCCATGGGGCTATCCATGATGGCCGCTGCGTTCGCGCTAAGCCTGTATTTGCGCCTACCTGCGACCGCATTGACGGCCCAAGCGGTATGTTTAATCGGCGCGGCAACCTATATTCTGACCCGTCCGAATGGATCGGCCTAATCGACGGCGCGCACACCGTAGGTTTTGAACGATTCCCGAATTTTCTGCGCTTCGGTCGTGTCAGGAAATTTGGTGTAGCTGGGCGCAACAATCGGCGACACGCGGATCGCATCGACCAAAATGATGGACCGCACTTTGAAATTCGGACCGGCCATCGCGATCAAAGGCCCTGCGCGATCATCGTATTCTGGCGTATCCGCAGGGATCAGCCGCGCATCCCCGTGTACCTTGTATCCTTTTTGGCGGAACACATCGACAAAACTGACGCAGACTTTGCTGTTTTGGCCGATATTCCTGTGGGACACAGGGCTGGCGATTTCAGCGATCATCAGCTCTGTTTCAGATGGAGCGCAGAAAATTTCCTTGGGGCTCACATTTGGTTGACCTTGATCGTCGACCGTCGCCAGCCAGCATAGAACGGCGCGGTCTATGGCTGTTCTTACCTCTCCTGTGAACATCGCTCCTCCAACTTTGTTCAGGTTAGATCATTTCGGGCAAAACCATATCGGGCGGCCTGTGCCCGTCTGCAAATGTATAGGCGTTCAGGATCACGCGTTCGCCCATTTCAATCCGCCCTTCGACGGTGGCCGACCCCATATGGGGCAGCAACACAACATTCGGCAATTCGCGCAGACGCGGGTTCACTTCGGTTCCGTGTTCGAACACATCCAGACCCGCGCCCGCAATTTCGCCCGCCCGCAACATGCGGGTCAGCGCGTTTTCATCGATGACTTCGCCGCGCGACGTGTTCACGATCACCGCGGACGGTTTCATCAGTTTCAAACGGCGTGCGTTCATCAAATGGAACGTGCCGGGGGTATGTGGGCAGTTGATCGAAATGACATCCATATTGGCGACCATCTGATCCAGACTGTCCCAGTAGGTCGCGCCCAATGCCGATTCCGTTTCGGTGCGCAAACGACGGCGGTTGTGATAATGAACCGACATTCCCAGCGCCGAGGCCCGACGCGCCAGCGCCTGACCGATTCGACCCATACCCAGAATGCCCAATTTGCGGCCACCGATACGCCCGCCCATCATCGCGGTCGGGGACCAGCCGTTCCAATCGCCCTTTTGCATTTGGGCCATACCTTCGGGGATGCGGCGCACGACCGACAGGATCAGCGCAAGCGCCATATCGGCGGTGTCTTCGGTCATCACGTCAGGCGTGTTCGTCACCATGATCCCGCGTTGGCGCGCGCCTTCGACATCAATGTGATCAACGCCTGCGCCGTAATTGGCAATCAGTTTCAGCGAAGGACCAGCAGCCTCCAGAACCTCGGCATCGATTGTATCGGTCAGGGTCGGCACCAAAACATCCGCGCCTTTGACCCGCGCCAATAACTCTGGTCGCGACAACCACGTATCATCGTTTCGCAACCGCACATCGAATAGTTCGGACATGCGGGCCTCGACCGGTGCTGGCAACCGTCGCGTGACAACAACACTCAATTGTTTACCCGGCATCTTCGCCCTTTCTGCTGCTTTTCAATTGCTGCGGTTAATGGCAGATTGCCCGTATGATCGGCGCGATACAAGAGCAGCAACCTGCCGCAGCGCAGCAACAGTCATACAGGTGACCTAATGTTCAGTGTTTTGCGCGGTTTTCTCACCGCTTTGGCGATTATTGTTGCATTACCTGCGGTTGGACAAACCGAAAATCTGGAAATCGGGACTGAATCCGGCCCTGTCACTGGCCTGCCGATGCCGCGATTTGTGTCGCTAAAGGCGAACGAAGCCAACGTCCGCCGCGGTCCATCCACCACGCACCGCATTGATTGGGTATTCACGCGCCGCGATATGCCACTGCGCGTCACGGCCGAATATGAAAACTGGCGCCGCGTTGTGGACCGTGACGGTATGGGCGGCTGGGTGCACTACATCATGCTGTCCGGCGTTCGCACTGTGATCATCGACACGGACATGCAGCCTCTGTTTGCACGCCCCGATGACACCAGCCCGCAAAACGCATTATTGGAATCGGGTGTGGTCGCCCGCATCGACGAATGCACGATCGACTGGTGCAAAATTCGTACAGGTGGGTATCGCGGATGGGCCCCGAAAACCGCGCTATGGGGCGTTGGAGAAGACGAAGTTTTAGACTAAGTCTGAAACATACCCCCTGAGCAAAGGACGCAGCATATGTCCAACCCGAACCGATTAAACCTGTCTGCAGGGGTCTTTTCCGTCTGTGTCGCCGTCAGCCTGGTTCTGGCCAAACTGTGGGCGCTAAGTCAGACAGGGTCGCTATCTATTGCCGCAACCTTGGCCGACAGCGCGCTGGATCTGTTGATGTCGATGGGCGGATTGGCGGCCATCGCTTATGCTGCAAAACCTGCGGACTACGATCACGCCTTTGGCCATTCCAGCGCCGAAGATTTGGCCGCGTTGGGTCAATCCGCATTCATCATCGTGTCTGCCTTTGCGATTTTAGCGGCGGCTGGCGTGCGGTTCATCACGGGCAGCAGCGGCACCATTGAAAATGAAATGGCGGGCATGTCTGTGATGGTCTTGTCGATTGTTTTGACTGTCGCCTTGGTCAGCTATCAGGCCTTTGTGTCCAAACGCACGGGCAACCGCGTGGTTGCCGCCGATAGCCTGCATTACATCGGCGATTTGATCCCTGCCATTGGGGCGATCATTGCGCTATGGGCCAATCGCCAATTCGGGATCGGCTACATCGACAATATCGTCGCCATTTTGGCTGCGCTGATTATGATCGGCGGCGCCGTGAAAATCGGCAAAGGTGCGTGGGATGCCCTGATGGATCGCGCAGCGGATGACGACACGGTTGCATCGATCGAATCTATCGCAGGTAATTTCGCGGGCGTGCACGGGTTTCACGACCTAAAAACACGCAAAGCAGGCAGCCGCGTTTTCGTGAACCTGCACATCGAATTGGACGGCGCACAATCGTTAGAAGACGCCCATGCGATCGGTGCCGCCCTACGCCGCAAAATCGTCGAGGCTCATCCCAATGCCGATGTTCTGATCCACAAAGACCCTATCGGCGTTCAGCCCCACCCAGACGACACGCGCCATCACTGACCAAACACGACCTGCCGCAACGCACCGCCGCCGAATTGGTTGAACACAAACGCGGTGCCCGTTGAAAAATCTGGGCGGCCCGTGTCGTTTCCCTGCAGGTCTGAATACAGGCTAGCGACATTGATAAATCGGCTGTGTCCCAATGGGTCCGCGTTCACGGCGGTGATATCGATGACCACGACCTGATCAAACCACGGTGCGGTAGCAATAGTCGGATCATCTACGGCCAATCGCCCTAAACGATCACGCCCTCCGCTGATTTGCGCCGACAAACCCAAAGCGCGATCTTGGGGCGAGACCAATAAAATCATTGGTTCGCGCATCTGCCCCACGGTCTGCATCTGATGGGAAAAGACAAAGGGATCAATGTCCGGCGCGGCCATGATGATATTCAAACGATCCAACGTCGCTGTATCGTTTTCCAACCGCAACGTCCGCAGGGCCTCCATCGTTAGGAAACTGCCCATGGAATGCGCGAAAACCATGGTTTGCCCTGTTTGGTCGGTCAGTTCATCCATCAAATCGGCCAAGGCGTCGCGCGAAAATAACGCCGCCTGCCTATCGCCAATATATTCCAGCGGTTTACCCGCTGATGGCCACGTAAACAGGATCGGCACGCCGCCTTCGCCTGCATCGGCGGACAGCTGCGCCAACCTGTAAACGGCCTCTTGAAACCGAGCATTGTAGCCGTGCACGAAAACGCCAACCTCTTGGGTATTGCTTTGTGCCTTTGCGTTTTTCACGGCGCGATAAAACGCGTCCGCATCCAAATCACCCTGCCCGACAACGGCGTATTCGTTCGTCAAATCGGGAAAATCCGATGGGAAATTGATTTCGCCGTCCGCGCGATTTTCCGGCACCGACACATCATAATACATATGACGCACGACATAGTCGGGGCTGCCGTTCCATTCGCCTGTCACCGCGTCGCGTGCGCGCGTCGTGGCAACATAAACGCGGATAATTTCGGTATCTGCATCGCTTGGGTCTATCGGGGTCAAAACATCGAAATCCGGGCGCTGCGTACAGCCCGCAACGCCCAGAAATACGAACAACGCGATGACCCAGAAACGCATCACGCCGCAATCAGGCCCCTGCCCTTTAGCAATGCCTCGACCCCTGGCAAACGACCACGGAACCGCGTGTATAGGTCGGCCGCATCCACCGTGCCACCAACCGACAGGATGTTTGCCTCTAGCGATTTGGCGGTTTCGGGATCGAACGGATTTCCGGCCTCTTCGAACGCGGCAAAGGCGTCTGCGTCCATCACTTCGGACCACATGTAACTGTAGTAGCCGCTGGAATATCCGTCGCCCGAAAAGACATGCGCAAAATGCGGGGTCGCGTGGCGCATACGGATCGCGGATGGCATTCCGATGCCTTCCAACACCTCGGCCTGTTTTTGCATCGGATCGGCAGGGGCATCGCCCAAATGGAATTCCAGATCCACAATGGCCGAGGCTACATATTCCACCGTTTGGAACCCCATGTCATAGGTCGCAGCGCCCAACACTTTGTCCAGCAAATCCTGCGGCATCGCGTCCCCTTCGGGGTTCACGGCGAATTCGGCCAGAACCTCGGGGACCTCTAACCAGTGTTCATATAGCTGGCTGGGCAATTCCACGAAATCACGCGCAACGCTGGTGCCCGACATGGATTCGTACGTCACATCCGACAGCATCTGATGCAGCGCATGGCCGAATTCGTGGAACAATGTGCGCGCATCGTCATAGGACAACAGCGCAGGTTCCCCATCCGCTGGTTTGGCAAAGTTGCAGACGTTGATCACGATGGGGCGAATATCCCCCGCCAATTTCTGCTGAGACCGCATCGCACTGCACCACGCGCCCGACCGTTTCGATCCGCGCGCGAAATAATCGCCCATGAACAACGCCACATGTTCGCCATTTCGGGTCACCTCGAACAGGCGCACATCGGGGTGGTATTTCGGGCCTTCGACGGCGGCAAATTCCAGACCGAACAAACGGTTTGCACAGGCAAACTGCGCCTCGATCATACGGTCCAGTTGGAAATAGGGTTTGACCTCTGCCTCGTCCAAATCATGTTCGGATTTGCGGCGGATGGCGGAATAGTAATGCCAATCCCACGCCTCTAGCGGGCCCTGATTGCCGTCATTATGCAGCATGGTTTCCAGAACCGCGGCATCGCTGGTTGCGGCGGCCTTGGCTGGTTCCCACACGTTCATCAGCAGATCGCGCACCGCATCAGGGGTGCCTGCCATTTCGGTTTCCAGTTTGTAATGGGCGAAATCAGCGTACCCCAACAGGTTCGCGCGTTCCTTGCGCAGGGCCAGAATTTCGGCCGCAATCGCGCGGTTGTCGGTTTCGCCGCCGTTGGCCCCGCGGGCGGTCCATGCCTCGTATGCTTTGCGGCGCAATTCGCGGTCTGGGCAGGTTTGCAGAAACGGCACGATGACCGAACGGGACAGCGTCACAACGGGGCCGTCCTGTTCTTTGTCCTTGCCCGCTGCACGTAGCGCCGATTTGACGTAATCGGGCATGTCGGCGATCTGGGTTTCGGACACAGGCATGAACCACGACCGTTCATCCGCCAACAGGTTTTGGGTGAACTGAGTGCCCAGCACGGACAGACGGGTTTTCACCTGCTTCAACCGATCAGCATCCGCGCCGGTCAACTGAGCGCCCGAACGGACAAACCCGCGATGGGACAGATACAGCAGGCGCTGCTGTTCATCGGTCAGGTTCAGATCATCGCGCCTATCCCACAATTGCTGAACCCGCGCGAATAGCGCTTCGTTCGATGTCACCTCGGACCAGAATTCGGACATTTTCGGGGAAAAATCGCGCATCAGCGATTCCCGTTTGTCATTCGCATCCGCGCCCGCCAGCGCATAGAACGCGCCCATCACGCGGTCCAGCGTTGCGGTGGCGGTTTCGGTCGCTTCGATCGTGTTTTCAAATGTCACATCGGGGGTCGCGGTGATCGCCGCGAAATTCGCGCGGGCATCGGCCAGTGCGGCATCGACGGCGTCCGCGAAATCATCATCGGAAATCTGGTCAAAGGGCGGCAAACCAAATGGCGTATTCCAGTCAGCTAGCAGTGGGTTGGTCATCGAAAACTCCTAATCGTTACACCAAACGTAGGCCCGCGACCGACCATGTGCCAGAGCCTAATTACGAAAAAGCCCCCGCCCGATTTAATCGGACGAGGGCAGAACCAAGTAACTGAGCGATGGGATCACAATAGACCGTGCTTTGTGAACAAATCCTTTAGATCGCTTTCAGGACGTGCACCAATGTGGCTGATGACTTCGCTAGCCGCGACACAGCCCATGCGGCCACAGGTTTCCAGATCATGACCGTTGGTCAGACCCCACAGGAACGCGCCCGCAAACAGATCGCCCGCGCCTGTCGCATCCTGAATATCGGTCGGGACCGCAGGGGCCAGCCAACGCTGATCGCCCGACAGGATATGCGCGCCATGTTCGCTGTCGGTGCAGGCAACGATTTCAACCTCTTTCGCGGCCATGGCCAATGCGGCATCGAAATCTTCGGTTTCGTACATCGACAGCATTTCCGCGCGGTTACAGAACAACAGATCCACGTCGTTCTGGATCATTGTGCGGAACGCGTCGCGGTGACGGCTGACGCAGAACGGATCGGACAAAGTGATCGACACCTTGCCGCCCGCGCCTTTGCAGGCTGCGATGGCTTTGGCGAACGCTTCGTGGCTGGCGGGGCCGTCGAAACGGTAGCCCTCTAGGTAAATCCATTCGGCATCCGCCATCATGGATTCGTCAATGTCGGACGGTTCCAAAAATTCGGTCACGCCCAGATAGGTGTTCATCGACCGTTCGCCATCAGGCGTCACGATCACGATGCAGCGGCCGGTTTCCTGCGGCGCATCTTTGCCCGCCAGTTTGGTTTCATACACGGCCCCCTGCGCGCGCAGATCGTGAGCAAAGATCGCGCCCAGCTGGTCATCCTTGACCTTACCGACATAGGCGGTTTTGCCGCCCAAATGCGCAATGCCTGCGATGGTGTTCGCAGCCGATCCGCCCGATACCTCTTTGGCGGGGCCGACGCGCGAATATAGATCAACGGCGCGGTCCATATCGATCAGCTGCATGATGCCTTTTTCGATACCAGCATCGGCCAGAAATGCGTCTTCGGCGCGGGTCAATACGTCAACCATGGCGTTGCCGATACCGACGACCTGAAACTTTTTCATAGGTTTTTATCCTCAAACATACATAGATCGCGGATCAGACAGGCCGCGCATTTGGGTTTTCTGGCGGTGCAAGTATACCGCCCGTGCAAGATCATCCAGTGGTGAGCGTGCAGTGAAAAATCGACGGGGATGTGGTCTTCGATCGCGCGTTCGACGGCAACAACGTCTTTGCCCACGGCCACGCCCGATCGATTGCCGAACCGAAAGATATGCGTATCCACGGCCTGCGATGGATAATGCCACCACATATTCAACACAACGTTCGCGGTTTTGCGCCCGACCCCAGGCAGGCTTTCCAACGCGGCGCGGGAATTGGGAACCTCTCCGCCGTAGTCGTCGACCAGAATTTTACTTAGCTTGATGACGTTCTTTGCCTTGTTGCGATACAGGCCGATCGTTTTGATGTGTTCTATCAACTGTTCTTCGCCCAGATCCAGCATCTTTTGCGGCGTGTCGGCGATTTTGAACAATTCGGCAGTGGCGCGGTTCACGCCTTTGTCGGTGGCCTGCGCGGACAAAGCCACCGCAACAACCAACGTATAGGCGTTCACGTGATCCAATTCGCCTTTCGGCTCGGCCTCTGATTCCTGAAACCGGCTAAAGATTTCGCGGATCGTTTTGTAATCAAGCTGTTTAACCATGCCATCGGGTATGCCCCCAGCATCAGGATCAAGCAAGCGTCCAATGGGCGGAAAACCGTCTAATCAGAGGGTAAAACCAGTGCGATATTGGATAACATTCGCGTCTGCACCATATAGGATAGGCAACTGACGCGGGAATCTTGCGTCTCTGATTGGATTAGGAAAGACCTATTATGATTGCACGTACTTCGCTTGCTTTTGCGACCGCTGCACTGGTTGGGGTTTCGGCATGTACCATGACCGACCCGAACAACCCAAATCGTAACACACAGACCGGCGCTGTCGTTGGTGCTGGGCTTGGCGCTCTTGTCGGGATCGCATCGGGCGACAACGTCGAAGAACGCCGCCGCAACGCTATTTTGGGCGCTGCTATCGGTGGTGGTTTGGGCGCTGTTGGCGGGGCAAGCCTAGACAAACAAGAAGCCGAACTGCGTTCGCAGCTTGGCAGCCAAGCATCGATCGTCAACACCGGCGAACAGCTGATCGTGACGATGCCTCAGGACATCCTGTTCGCAACCGACAGCGCGACGCTGACCGGTGCGCTGCAGAACGACCTGTACACCGTTGCCCGTTCGATCAATGCCTACCCGAACACAACCGTTCAGGTCATCGGTCACACCGATAACACCGGCGCTGCGTCCTATAACCAACAGCTGTCTGTGCGCCGCGCGCAGGCCGTCACATCGGTTCTGATCAACGCAGGCGTGTCGGCCAACCGCATTCAGGCCTTTGGCCGCGGCGAAGATGCACCAGTCGCGGACAACCTGACACCAACAGGCCGCGCACAGAACCGCCGCGTGGAAATCATCATTATCCCGAACGGTTAATCGAACCGCATTCGAACCAAACCGGCCGTCCCTTTTGGGGCGGCCTTTTTCGTTGCCCCTAAAAACGAAAAACCCCGTTGGCCGAACCAACGGGGTCATTCAAATCGGAGCTACCGAACCTTAGTGCAGTTTTGCGTCTACGGTTGCGATTGCGTCATCGATCAGTTTGTTTGCCGAAGCAGCGGTCATCTGCTTTGCCACAACGTCACGTGCTGCGGACACAGCTACGTTGATTGCGCTGTCGCGAACTTCGCGCACGGCCGATGCTTCGGCGTTAGCGATCTGTTCTTGTGCAGCAGTCAGACGGCGCTGAACGGATTCAGCAATGTCCAGTTTCGCTTGAGCCGCAGCTTTTTCAGCTTCTTCTTTTGCGGTTGCAACGATGCGTGCGGATTGCTCCGCCACTTCTTGTTGCTTGCGCTCGTAAGATGCCAACAAAGCTTGCGCTTCTTCGCGAATAGCTTTGGCTTCGTTCAGTTCCTTGCTGATCGAGTCAGCGCGGCCATCCAGCATTTCGCCGATTTTGCCAGGAACCTTAAAGTAGACCAAAACACCAACGAACAACAGGAACGCCAGGGTTACGATCAGATCACTGTTCGATAGCGAATAGAAATCTGCCGAAAATGGGTTCTTGCTAGCGGCCAGTGCTGGCTGCGCCATCAAAGCAAAAGCGGGGATTAGAAGTTTTTTCATAATCTCAGCCTTTCATCTGATTAGCGACAGCAGCGTCGATCGCTTTGTCGTCAGTTGTACCGCCCATCGCAGCGACCAGTTCCGCAGCCGTAGCCTTGGCAACTTCGGAAACGCTATTCAGTGCGTTTGCGCGGATTTCAGCGATAGCCTTTTCGCCTTCGGCAGCTTTGGCAGCGATTTGTTCGTCTGCTTTGGCCATCTCGACTTTCAGGTCAGCCTGAATTTGCGCTTTGGTTTCGTCAACGATACGGGATGCTTCTGCGCGGGCGTCGGCCAGTGCTTTGTTGTAAGCTTCTTCAGCTTCAACAGCTTTGGCTTTCAGCTCTTCTGCAGCTGCAAGATCGTTGGTGATCGTTCCGGACCGCTCTGCCAGAACCGCACTAATGCGCGGCAGTGCAATGCGGGACAGCACGAAGTAGATCACGACGAGCGTGACCAGAAGCCAGAAAATCTGGTTCGAAAAGGTCGATGGATCCAGCTGCGGCATTGCTGCGCCGCCACCGTGTTCGACCGCTGTGGTAGTGTCTGCCATCTCGTCTCTCTCCGTCGGACCCTAGTTAATATCGGGGGCGCAGGATCTGCGCGCCCCGACCGTAAGGATGCGTCAGATGATTAGACTGCGAACATCAGCAGCAGAGCAACCAGGAACGAGAAGATGCCCAGTGCTTCTGCGAATGCCAGACCGATGAACAGAGTCGCGGTCTGCGATGCAGCTGCCGAAGGGTTGCGCAGAGCGCCCGACAGGTAGTTTGCAGCAACGTTACCAACACCGATAGCTGCCAGGCCGGAACCGATTGCGCCCAGGCCAGCACCGATGAACTGACCCAATTGTGCGATATTGCCTTCCATGATTGTATCTCCTTACGATGGAATTGGCTGGATAGTGAATTCAGACTTGCGGTTATCTTAGTGCGCTGGGTGCAGCGCATCTTTCAGATAGATGCAGGTCAGAATGGTGAATACGTACGCTTGGATGCCTGCAACCAGAACTTCCAGGCCGTAGACTGCTGCGATAGCAACAACCGACAGCGGAGCAACAGCTGCAATAGCGGCGAAACCTGCGAACACTTTGATCATTGCGTGGCCTGCGGTGATGTTACCGGCAAGACGGATCGAGTGGCTGACAGGGCGTACGAAGTAGGAAATAACCTCGATCACAGCGATGATCGGACGCAGAGCCATTGGCGCTTCGGACGGCCAGAACAGGCCCAAGAAGCTGGTGCCGTTTTTCACGAAACCGATCACGGTCACGATGATAAACACGCCAAAGCCCAGAACAGCGGTCACTGCGATGTGCGAGGTTGTGGTGAACGACATTGGCAGCAGGCCAAGGAAGTTCGCAAAGAAGATGAACAGGAAAACAGTGAAGATGTATGGGAAATACTTCACGCCGTCGTGGCCGGCGATGTCTTCGACCATTTTGTAGATGAAACCGTAGAACAATTCGCCGATCGACTGGCTGCGCGACGGTACGATCGCACGACCGCGGCTGCCCAGCACGAACAGGCCGACAACACACAGAACAGCCAGCGCCATCCACAGTGTTACGTTGGTGATCGTGTACCAGTGCACTTCGGTGCCGCCGAACAGTGGCTTCACGATGAATTGGTCAAACGGCTTGATTACGATTTCGCCTGGTGCTGCGTCTGCCACGTCACTTTTCCCCGTTTTTGCCGGACTCTTTGTCCAACAGTTGCGTCTGTAATTCCTGAGCAGAGCCAATCACGGTTTTCACCCCGGCGGCAAAGCCCAGCAAAATGAAAATCACCAGGAAAATCGGTTTGGTGCCCAAGGCGTAGTCCAATCCGTACCCGATGACGAAACCGATCAATAGACCGGCAACTAATTCGGTGACCATCCGCCACGCGTGCTGCGCTTGGGAATAGTCTTTCTTCATGTGGTGGCTTTCGGACGTTTCCGCCTTGGCCTGTGCGATCCGTTGTTCCAGAGCCTCCAATCGATCCTGATCTTTCGGTTCTGTAGCCACGTTTCGCCCCACATTCGGTTGGCGCCTTGCTATGGCGAGACGGGCAATGAGTCAACAACCCGTGAACACGAAATTGTCGCACCTTAACGCATTGATAAGTATAACTTTTTACCTCGGCCCGTTTTATCCACAGTCAGGCACCCCACCCCATAGGCGTGTATTTGGCCCGAAATCCGTTATTCAACCAATCGGTTGACCTTTTGCGCGGGGTATCATTAATCGCTGTTATGGCAGCATCACTTGATACCATCTTTATGGCTTTGGCCGACCCGACCCGCCGCAGGATCCTGTCCATGCTGCTAGAGGACGATATGGCCGTCACCGACGTTGCCGAACCGTTCGAAGTGTCGCTGGCCGCGATTTCCAAACACCTGACCGTTTTGGCGGATGCGGGTTTGATTTCGCAAGAAAAACGCGGCCGTGTGAAATGGTGCAAACTGGAACCCGACGCCCTGCGCGAAGCCAGCGTTTGGATGCAGGGCTTTGGTCAGATGGATGGACTGGATTTGGACGCGTTCGAATTGTTTCTTGCGTCCGAAGGCGTCATTCCCGAAGAAGAAGCAGAAGCGCCAGCAGAGTAAGCCCGACCCCCGCCAATACGATCACAGGCGGCAGATACCCGTGGCGGACGATTTCCCACACGATCACCCATGATGGCACCAGATAGGTATAGGCCATCACTTTGGACGACGGCAGGCGCATGGTCGCGTATAGTAATAGTAGCGACGACAGCGACGTCGCGAACACCGCGATATATAATAGTGTCATCCAGACCAGCGGGCGTAGCGCGGCCCAATCGGTCGCTATCAAATCGCCCCAGCCATAAATCGTGATCAAAACGGCCGAGGTCAGCAGCGTACCGAATGTGTACGTGATCACGGGCGTGCCGAAATTCCAACGGCGGGCAAAGGGCGTGTAGAACGCGTGACTGACAACCCCGATGAAATAGATCGCTTCGCCCCTGCCGACCTGAAACGCCATCAGCGCGTCAATGTCTCCGCGAAAGATGACCCAGACCGCCCCCGCCCCGCCAAAGGCCAGCGCAATCGCAATCCGCCGCGATACAAACTGCTGCACGATAAAGATGCCAAAGATCGCCGCCAATATCGGTGTCAGCGTAAACACTGCCGACGCATTGACGGGCGGCGCGGTTTTTAGCCCCACAAACATCAACACGAAATAGGCGACATACATGGACCCTAGGCCCAGATACCGCCACGGTTTGACGAAATGTTCACGGCCCGCGTTGCCCTGATAAATCGCCACCCCGCCCAGAATGATCGCAGCGATCCAGAACCGAACGGCGTTAAATGCCGTCGGCGCAATGTCATTGGCAACGCTCCCGCCCAAGGAAAAAGACCCCGCCACGACGAACGAGAACAACAGCATCGCGGCGTGGCCCTGCATGTGGGCCGATAGTTTTAGTCCCAAGTGCCCGCCTGTTCCTTTAGGAAGGACAGGAACTGTTTGACCTTGGGCGTGCGGTGCAGGTCCACATGGGTCACCAGCCACAGATCGGCAGACCATTCATCGCGGGCATCCATGATTTTGACGATGCCGGGCATGGTCGAAATTTCATAAGTCGGCAAAAACCCGATCCCCGCCCCTGCCGCAATCGCATCGCGCAGCGAACGGTTGTCCATGGTGCGATAGACGATCCGCTCTAGCGGGACTTTGTTCATCAGCCAACGATGGAACGGCGCGCGGCTGTCGTCATCGTCGTGACTGACAAAGTCATGGTTGGCCAAATCATCATCCGCGGTCGGCATGCCTTTGCGGTCGATATACGACTGGGATGCAACCATCGCCGTGCGTTGATTGATGAATTTCTGAACCACATTGTCAGGCTGATCCGGCGCGGCACCTGCGCGGATCGCAACATGCGCTTCGCCGTATTCCAGACGGAACAGGCGGTCGCCCGTCAGATACCGCACCCGCAGATCGGGGTTGGCCTGCTGGAATTTCACCAACACAGGCGTCAGCATCGTGGAAAAAGACGCCAGCGACGTCACCGTCAGATCACCCGACACGCCATCGCCCTGCCCGCGCAAACGCGCGCCCAGCTGGCTGAACTGATCGTCGGTTGCCTGCGCGACCTTTAGCAGATCGTGGCCTGCTTCGGTCGGGGTGTATCCGCGCGCGTGGCGTTGAAACAATTTCACGCCAAGTCGCTGTTCCAACGCATCGATGTGACGGATAACCGTTGCGTGGTGCACGCCCAAAACGTCGGCAGCGCCACTAACCGTTCCCAAACGCGCGACCTGATATGCGGTGCGCACTTCATCCCAATGTTCCATTGAAATCAGCCTTTTCTATTTCTTGGCCCATATTTATTAGGTTTCACGCCCCCCGCAAGGGTTCATGCCGACTTGACTCAGATGTGATGCGGGCGTAACAGCAACCCAAATCCCCCGGAAGCCGAGTCTTCCGGTCCCTTCCCTATATGGGGGGATCGCCGTCCATCAGCGCGTTGCGCCCATGGGCGCGATTGAGGTTTGAGCGGTCGGCACCTATCTGTCGGTCATGTGAGTTATACAGGTCTTTGGAGGGCCATGGCATGTTTGAAAATCTATCCGAACGCCTTGGCGGGGTCTTTGACCGTCTGACGAAACAGGGCGCGCTGTCCGCTGATGATGTAAAAACCGCCCTACGCGAAGTGCGCGTTGCCCTGCTAGAGGCTGACGTTTCGCTGCCTGTCGTGCGGTCGTTCATCAAATCCGTTGAATCCAAAGCCACCGGCAGCGCGGTCACCAAATCGATCACGCCGGGCCAGCAGGTTGTGAAAATCGTTCACGACGAACTGATTTCGGTACTGTCCGGCGACGAAGGCGACGACCGCCTAAAGGTTGATACTCCGCCTGCGCCGATCCTGATGGTCGGTCTGCAAGGTTCGGGTAAAACCACCACCACCGCGAAACTGGCCAAACGTTTCAAAGAACGCGACGGCAAACGCGTGCTGATGGCATCGCTGGACGTGAACCGCCCTGCGGCGATGGAACAGCTGGCGATCTTGGGTCAGCAGATCGGCGTCGACACCTTGCCGATCGTCAAAGGCGAAGACCCCGTTGCCATTGCGAAACGCGCGAAAACGCAGGCATCGTTGGGCGGCTATGACATCTATATGCTGGATACCGCGGGCCGTCTGCACATCGACGCCGAACTGATCCAACAGGCCGCGGATGTCCGCGACGTTGTTAACCCGCGCGAAACCCTGCTGGTTGTTGACGGCCTGACAGGTCAGGACGCCGTGAACGTTGCGACCGAATTCGACGATAAAATCGGCGTGTCGGGCGTTGTTCTGACCCGTATGGACGGTGACGGCCGTGGCGGTGCGGCGCTATCGATGCGCGCGATCACCGGCAAACCGATCCGTTTCGTGGGTCTGGGCGAAAAACTGGACGCGATCGAAACATTTGAGGCCGAACGTATCGCTGGCCGCATTCTGGGCATGGGCGACATCGTTGCGCTGGTTGAAAAGGCACAGGCAACGCTAGAGGTCGAACAGGCTGAACGCATGATGAAACGGTTCCAGAAAGGCCGTTTCAACATGAACGACCTGAAAATGCAGCTGGAACAGATGATCAAAATGGGCGGCATGGACAGCCTGATGGGCATGATGCCCGGCATGGCGAAACACGCTGGCAAGATCAAAGAGGCTGGCTTTGACGACATTATGCTGCGTCGCCAGATCGCTTTGATCAATTCGATGACGAAAAAAGAACGCGCCAACCCTGAACTGATGCAGGCCAGCCGCAAAAAACGCGTTGCCAAAGGCGCAGGCCTAGAGGTGTCGGAACTGAACAAACTGCTGAAACAGCAGAAACAGATGGCCGACGTCATGAAAAAGATGGGCAAAATGGGCAAAGGCGGCGCGCTGAAACAGGCTGTGAAACAGATGTTCGGCAAAGGCGGAATGCCCGAAGGCATGCCAGACATGAACGATCCAAAGGCGATGGAACAAGCCGCCAAAGCATTGGGCGGCAAACTGCCCGGTTTGGGCGGCATGGGCGGCCTAGGCGGAATGGGCGGCCTGCCTGGTGGTCTGTCGGGCCTAGGGAAAAAGAAATAATCGATGGAGACCATCGAAACCCAGCGCCTTATTCTGCGCGAACCCAAACTTTCGGACATCGACACTGCGATCGAATTTTTCATGTCCGACCGCGCTGCCGGTATCGGCGGCCCGCTGGACTATGGTCGGGCGTGGCGGATGTTTGCGACAGAATGCGGTCACTGGGCGATGTTGGGCCACGGCATGTGGATCGTCACCCGCAAAGGCGACGATACCCCACTGGGCATGATCGGCCCTTGGACGCCGGGCGACTGGCCTGAAAACGAAATTGGCTGGACCATTTGGGATCCAAATCTAGAAGGCACAGGCATCGCAACCGAAGCCGCCGCCGCCGCCATCGATCACGCGTGGCGCGTTCTGGATTGGGACACGATGGTCAGCTATGTGGGCATCGGCAACACCCGCTCCGCCCGTCTGGCAGAAAAGCTGGGCGCGGTTCTGGATGAAACCGCCGCCCAACCCGAAGGCAAAGCCGTTTGGGTGTATCGCCACCCGAAACCAGAGGATCTGTAAATGACTGACACCGTTGAAAAAGCCGCCTCCCTACTGCGCGGCCACCGCGAAAGCATCGACCGTCTGGATGCGATCCTTGTCTTTACCTTGGCCGAACGTTTCAAACACACCCAAGCGGTGGGCGTTCTAAAGGCTGAAAACGAACTTCCTCCGTCTGATCCCGTGCGCGAAGAGGCACAGATCAAACGGTTGACCGACCTTGCGGGACAGGCCGATCTGGACCCTGAATTCGCTAAGAAATTCCTGAATTTCGTCATTCAGGAAGTGATCCAACACCACAAACAACACCAATCCTAACGGCGCTGCGCCGTTACCACGCCATTCAAGGAGATTAACCCATGGCTATGAAAATCCGTCTCGCTCGCGGTGGTTCGAAAAAACGCCCTCACTACGCAGTTGTTGCAGCTGACTCGCGCATGCCACGCGACGGCCGTTTCATCGAAAAACTGGGCACCTACAACCCACTGCTGGCAAAAGACAGCGAAGACCGCGTTAAGCTGAACATGGAACGCGTTCAGTACTGGCTGGACCAAGGCGCTCAGCCTACCGACCGCGTATCGCGTTTCCTAGAAGCTGCTGGCGTTGTTGCTAAGAAAGAGCGCAACAACCCGAAAAAAGCTGTTCCAGGCAAAGCTGCACAGGAACGCGCTGCTGCAAAAGCTGAAAAAGCTGCTGCCGCTGCAGAAGAAGCTGCTGAAGAATAATCAGCACAGACCGTTCGGCCCCACGCGGGCCGAACGGTTTCCTATTGATTTTGTGGCTGTTTTGCCAAATCTTAACCCCAAGATTTCGCCAAGGAGCCTACCATGACTGACCGTGTGATCGTTGGCGCAATTGCCGGTGCCTTTGGTGTCAAAGGCGAAGTGCGCCTGAAATCCTACTGCACCAATCCCGAAGATATCGCCGAATACACGCCCCTTTACACCCAAGAGGGCCGCGCATTCCCCGTGATCGTCGTGACCGGCATGACCAACAACGGCCTGACCGTGCGGATGGACGGCATCGTCACGAAAGAGGACGCCGACGCGTTGAAAGGCACACCCCTATACGCGGAACGCGATGTGCTGCCGACGCTGCCGGACGACGAATTCTATCATGCCGACCTGATCGGGCTAGAGGTGTTTGACACGGGCGGCGCCCTGCTGGGCGCTGTGCGCGCGGTGCAAAACCACGGCGCGACTGACCTGCTAGAGGTGCACAAGGCAGGATACAAAACCACGATCCTTTTGCCGTTCACCATGGCGAACGTGCCAACCGTTGACCTGACCGCAGGCCGCATCATCGCAGACCCGCCCGAAGGCCTGTTCCCAGATGCCTAAAACGCGCCGGATTTTACTGCACCCCGGATTTCACAAAACGGGCACCAGTTCGATCCAGCATTTCTTTTGGCTCAACCGCGATCTGATTGGCGAACGCGCGCATCTGTTCATGTTGCGCCATATGAAACCTGCGACCCAGATCGCGCACCGCTATTCGCGCACGGGCAACCCGCTAGAGCTTGCCGATCTGGTGGATCGCCTGACAGACGTCTTTGACGCAACGCCCGAAGACAACCGCGATATTTTGATTAGTTGCGAAGCGTTGTGCGGTCACCTACCCGGTTGGCCCAAGGTCGACACCTATGTCGCCGCCCCCGTCATCATCGATTACACCGCCGAGTTTTTGAAGGATCGGTTTCAGACGAAAAACCTGGAAATCGTTCTGACGACGCGCGGCGAGGATGACTGGCTGTTTTCGGCCTACCGCCATCACCTGAAAGGCCAGCGGTTGACGTTAGACTGGGATGACTATCGCACCCGCTACGCCGCCTCTACGGATTTTGCGCCTGTGTTTTCCCAATTGCGCGGCGCCTTGGGCGACTGCGTGACGGACCTGCCGCTGGAACAATCGCAGACCCACCCCTTTGGCCCGGGCGGAGCGCTGCTGAACCTGTTCGGCTGGACCGATCTGACAGGCTTTGCTGCCGTTGGGCGCGGCAATCAGGGGCCCGAACAGGCGCTTTGGTCCGAATTCCTGACGCTCAACCGATCCGACCTGTCCGACGACGCCCTGCGCGACGCCAAAGATGCGCTGGCGCAAAAGGCCCAGCTTGGCGGCTGGCGCAGAACCTGAACTTCGCTTATGACGCTGACATGACCGACGATACCCCAAAACCCCGCGCTCTTGGCCGCAAGGTCATCCGCCCCACGCTGAAACCAACCGACCTTTTGACGGAAAAACCCGAATGGGTCGGCACGTGGACGGCGCAGATCATCACGCTGATGCCTGACGCCTTTCCGGGTGTTCTGGGCGAAAGCCTGACGGGCCGCGCATTGAAAGACAGCAAATGGGCGCTGCGCACGATCAATTTGCGCGATTTTGGGGTCGGCAAACATAAAAACGTCGATGATACGCCTGCGGGCGGCGGCGCGGGCATGGTCATCCGCCCCGACGTTCTGGACGACGCGATCCAACATGCGGGCCAATTTGCACGCGGGAATATGCCGCTGATCTACCTGTCGCCACGCGGCAAACGGTTTGATCAGGCGATGGCGCGCGAATGGGCGTCATACGACGGGCTGACCATGATTTGCGGCCGTTTCGAAGGCATCGACCAACGCGTGATCGACGCCTACCGTATCCAAGAGGTTTCGCTGGGCGATTTCGTCATGACAGGCGGGGAACTAGCCGCCCAAGCCATGATCGACGCCACCGTCCGCCTGATCCCCGGCGTTCTGGGCAACGCCGAAAGCATCGAGGACGAAAGCCATTCCAACGGCCTGCTGGAACACCCCCAATACACCCGCCCGCAAACGTGGCGCGGGTTAGAAATCCCCGAAGTCCTCACCTCTGGCCACCACGCCAACATCGAAAAATGGCGCAAAGAGCAGGCTGAGGAGCTAACGAAAGAACGTCGGCCTGATATGTGGGAAAATTGGCAAGCAGACTACAAGCGCAAAAACTGACAGCGACACACCTAAAGGTTGATATTAACCTGCACCTATGCTTAAACGGTTGAATTCAATTTTCATTATGGTGCAGACTAATGCGTGATTTTTTCATCCGAACATCTGAAAAAGTAGTAGCGGTTTTTATTGGGCTACTGGCCCTTAGTATGGTCGGTATTAGCATCTTTCTGTTCGTAACACCCAGCTACCAAGGTGGCGGTGTTCTTTCAGGTATTTTAGCATTGGTTTTCGGGTCTGTGTACGTGTTCTTGATCGGTGGACTGATGTACCTAGGATTTGGCATTTACCACAATACCAAGCGCACCACCGAGCTCCTTGAGGCCTTGAATAATAAATGAGCCGTTTACGGGGCATCAGCCCGCGTAAGACTTGCCCCCTGCCCCCCAATCGCCTATACGCGCGGTGTCTAGGGTATCTTTGATTCCACTAGGCCGTTTTCTATTGCCTTGCGCGGTTTTCTTCGGGCGTGTTTCGGGCGGTGGGAAATAGACCAAAGCAACACGACCTGAACCCTCTGGCGGGCACTGCGGTGAACCCGAAAGAAGACCAAGAGCTCTGGGGACGTAAGAAACTTTGTGGGACTAACCACAAGCATTGATAGGAGCATCAGATGGATCTGATCGCACAAATCGAAGCGGAACAAATCGCTTCTCTGGGTAAAGACATCCCAGATTTCAAAGCGGGTGACACCATCCGCGTTGGTTACAAAGTAACCGAAGGTTCGCGTAGCCGTGTTCAGAACTACGAAGGCGTTTGCATCAGCCGTAAAAACGGTTCGGGCATTGCTGGTTCGTTCACCGTTCGCAAAATCTCGTTCGGCGAAGGCGTAGAGCGCGTATTCCCACTGTACTCGACCAACATCGAAACCATCGAAGTTGTACGTCGTGGTAAAGTACGTCGCGCGAAACTGTACTACCTGCGTTCGCGTCGCGGCAAATCGGCACGTATTGCCGAGCAGACCAACTACAAGCCGCTGAACAACGGCGCAGACGCGTAAGGAGACGGCGAGATGAAAAAAGACATCCACCCAGATTACCACTTCATCGAAGTAAAAATGACCGACGGTTCGACCGTTGTCATGAAATCCACTTGGGGCAAAGAAGGCGAAACGCTGGCTCTCGACATCGACCCATCCGTGCACCCAGCATGGAACGGTGGTTCGTCGCGTCTGATGGACCAGGGCGGCCGTGTATCCAAGTTCAAAAACAAATACGCAGGTCTGGGCTTCTAATCCCTTTCCTTTCGGATTTAACGGAAACGCCGCGCAGGTTTTGCGCGGCGTTTTTGTTTTGTCAGGGCGCATAAAAAAACGCAGGCCGCGGGGCCTGCGTTTTCGTATTTTAACCGTTGCTGCGTTTCTGCTGCGGTTTACGGCGACGCTGTCCGCCGTTTGGTTTGGCCGCTGCTGGCGCTGCGCCTTGGGGTTTGCCGTCACGCGGTTTGCCGCGACCACGGCCACCGCCGCCTCCGCCTTTGCCGAAACGGCGTGGACCGCCGCGTTTTGGTGCAGGCTCATCCGATTCCCACGGACGACCCGACGCCACAGGGATCGATGCCTTGAGCGTTTTTTCGATGTCGCGCAGTTCCGCCATTTCATCAGGTGCACAGAACGCAATCGCCGCGCCATCGGCGCCCGCACGTGCGGTACGGCCAATGCGGTGCACGTATTGATCAGGCACGTTTGGCAGTTCGTAGTTATAGACGTGTTTCACGCCCGGAATGTCGATACCGCGTGCTGCGACGTCGGTCGCCACCAGAATGCGCACTTTGCCTTCTTTGAAATCCTTGATCGCGCGGTCACGCTGACCTTGGGATTTGTTGCCGTGGATCGCCGCAACGGCGAACCCTTTGCTGTCCAGAATGCGGGCCAGTTTTTCCATGCCGTGTTTGGTGCGGCCGAACACCAGCGCCAGTTCGTCGCGGTGTTGGTCCAGCAGTTCGATCAGCAGGTCAACCTTGGCCGCTTTGGCGATAAAATGGACAGACTGGTCGATCTTTTCCGCCGCTTGGCCCGGAGGGTTAACCTGAATACGGACAGGGTTGTTCAGATAGCTGGCAGCAATTTCCGACATCTGTTTTGGCATGGTCGCCGAAAACAGCATGGTCTGACGTTCCGCAGGCAGCATGGTCGCAATTTTGCGCAGCGAATGGATGAACCCTAGGTCCAGCATCTGGTCGGCTTCGTCCAGCACCAGAAATTCGGTGTCGGACAAGGTCACGGCGCCGCGGTCGATCAGGTCCAGCAGACGGCCAGGGGTCGCCACCAGAACGGCGGTGCCTTTTTCCAGACGGCGCGCCTGACCCGAAATGCCAGCGCCGCCAACGACCAGAACCGTTTTCAGGTGGGTGTCTTTGGAAAACGCAGCAAGGTTATCCGCGATCTGTTTCGCCAATTCGCGGGTTGGGGCCAAAATCAGCGCACGTGCGGTTTTGGGTTTATTTTTGGTGCCGTTTTTCAACAGCGCGTCCAGCATAGGCAGACCGAATGCAGCGGTTTTACCCGTGCCGGTTTGCGCAAGGCCCATCACGTCTTTGCCGTTCATGGCGTGCGGGATGGCTTGGGCCTGAATGGGGGTCGGTTCGGTGATACCCATTTCGGCAAGTTTATTGATCAGGCGGGGGGCCAGCCCCAGCATATCGAAATCCATAATAATCCTGTTCCGCGCCACGCAATGCGGGCGCTATTGGCCGGCGAACCGGCGTTGCAAGAGTTGCGCCGGTCGCTCGCATCGGGCCGAATGCCATAATGCCGGAACTGCGCGGCCCCTTGCGTGATGTTGGGAACCTGTTGGGATACTGCGTTGCGCCCTGTTTATCGGCGCAGACCTCACGCGGGTCGGCATGTATCGTGAGCTGCACATGCAGCATTTCCATGCACAAGTCAATGGGGCAGTCATCCACAGGAAATCGCGCTTTGGCGTCTTTTCCTTACCCATAGTCGGTCATATAGTGCCGATAACAAACAACATTGGGGTGTTCGCGTGGCGCATATTATTGTCGTCGGTAACGAAAAAGGTGGGGCCGGAAAATCCACTGTTTCCATGCATGTGGCCACGGCGCTGGCCCGTATGGGGCACAAAATCGGCGCGATTGATCTGGACCTGCGCCAGAAATCCATGGGCCGCTATCTGGATAACCGCGCCAAATTCGCGGAAGCCGAAGGTCTGGAATTGGCGATGCCGCTGTATCGCGACCTGCCAGAAATCGACCAATCCCAACTGGAACCAGGTGAAAACGCGTTTGACCGCCGACTGTCGATGGCCGTGGCCGATCTGGAACAGACCTGCGATTTCATCCTGATCGACTGCCCCGGGTCGCACACACGTCTTAGCCAAGTTGCCCATTCGCTGGCAGACACGTTGATCACGCCGCTGAACGACAGCTTTGTTGATTTTGACCTGCTGGCGCATATCAAATCGGACGGCGAAACCATCACTGGCCCATCCGTTTATTCCGAAATGGTCTGGAGCGCCCGTCAGCTGCGCGCTCAGGCTGGTCTGAAACCGATCGACTGGATTGTTGTGCGCAACCGTCTGGGTGCTCAGGCCATGGTCAACAAACAAAAGATGGAAGCCGCGCTGGCCAAACTGTCCAAACGCATCGGTTTCCGCACTGCGCCCGGTTTCAATGAACGCGTGATTTTCCGCGAATTGTTCCCGCGTGGCCTGACTCTTTTGGATCTGCGCGACGTTGGCGTGACCAACCTGAACATTTCCAATCTGGCCGCGCGTCAGGAACTACGCGAACTGATCAAGGAACTAAATCTGCCGGGCGTGACCCCTGATTTCTGATCTACCTGATTGATCAACAACCAAAAGTGGTTACGTTAGTCCCCCAGAGGAGCCTAACGTGACCCACGATCCATCCATCTCTGCCGGTATGGCCGATGTTTCAGACGAAACATGGGTGGATGTGATGCGCGCCGTCGACAGAACCTATGCGGAACTGGTCGACTATCAAACCCAGCTAGAGGCGCGAAATGCCGAACTGGACGAAATGCGCAGCTTTATGGCGTCGGTCTTTGCGTCGGTGTCGGACGTTCTGATCGTGGTCGACCGTTATGGCACCGTCGAACAGGCCGCTGGATCGTTCGAGGCGCTGCTGGGCATCCGCCCCGCTGATGTGCAGGGCCAGCCCCTATCGACCATCGGCAACGACCCGCGCCTGCATGACGCCGTCAAAAGCGTGATCCAAACCCGCATGGCCGCCCGCGCAGAAATTGACCTGCCCACGCCTGATGGCCCTACCCCGCTGGACATGTCCATCGCGCCCCGCTTCGGTGACCGCGGCAAAAGTCTGGGCGCAGTTTTGATCGGCCGCCCTGTTGGCGAACTCCGTCATGCCTATTCCGAACTAGAGGACAGCCACCGCGCCCTGCAAGAAGCGCAGACCCATCTGGTGCGCAACGAAAAACTGGCGTCGCTGGGCCGCCTGCTGGCAGGCGTTGCGCATGAATTGAACAACCCGATTTCGTTCGTCTACGCCAACACCCACGCATTGGAAAAATACGTATCGCGTTTCGTCACCTATTTCGAAGCCGTCGAAAACGGCGCATCGCGTCAGGACCTGATTGCCCTGCGCCAAGACCTGCGACTGGGCCGCGAATTGTCGAACATGCGCACCGCGATTGATGGCGCGCGCGATGGCGCCGAACGCGTGCGCGACATCGTCGAAGATTTGCGCAGGCTATCGGCGGACGGCACGGGTGATTTTGCCCCCTTTGATCTGGTTGAAACCACGCGCGTTGCCACTCATTGGGTCGTGCGCGGCATGAAAAGCCACGCCCCAATCCATACCGATATGCTGCTGAAACTGGCTGCGATGGGGCGTGACGGGCATATCCAACAGGTGATCATGAACCTTGTCCAAAACGCGCTAGACGCTGTCGAAGGCATGGACGGCGCCGAAATCCATATCCGCGTTGGCCAGCAGGGCGACATGGCATTTGTCGAAGTTACCGACAACGGCCCCGGTATCGGCCCTGACATCGCGCAATCCATTTTCGACCCGTTCTTTACCACCAAACCGGTTGGCAAAGGCACGGGGCTGGGCCTGTCCATTTCCCACAAAATCGCCGAAGAACACGGCGGCAGTCTGGCCCTTATCCCTAAGGACAAAGGCGCATGTTTCCGCCTAAGCCTGAAAGGGGCTGATTGATGAAAGTCCTATGGCTTCAGGCCTCTGGCTGTGGCGGCTGCACCATGTCGCTGCTGTGCGCCGAAAACCCCAATGTGTTCGACCTGCTGGCATCGGCGGGGATCGAATTCGTCTGGCACCCTGCCCTGTCCGTCGAAACAGGCCACGAAGTGCGCGCCATTCTGGACGACATCGAACAGGGCCGCACCCAGATCGACATTCTATGCGTCGAAGGCGCGATTGCGCGCGGCCCGCGCAACACGGGCAAATATCAGATGCTATCGGGTACGGGCCGGTCGCTGCTTGATTGGGTGACATCGCTGGCCCCGCACGCAAAACATGTGGTGGCTGTGGGCAGCTGCGCGGCCTATGGCGGCGTGACCACTGCGGGCGGCAATCCGTCCGATGCTGTGGGTCTGCAATTCGACGGATCGCATCAGGGCGGGATTTTCGACGCTGATTTCCGCGCGCACGGCGGGCTACCTGTCATCAATATCTCTGGCTGTCCGATGCACCCCGACTGGGTCACCGAAACATTCCTGATGCTCGCTGATAACAGCCTGACCACCGCCGATCTGGACGGTATGGGCCGCCCCCGTTTCTTTGCCGATCATCTGGTGCACCACGGCTGTTCGAAAAACGAATTTTACGAATACAAGGCATCGGCCCGCGAACTCAGCCAAATCGGCTGCATGATGGAACATCTGGGCTGCGTCGGCACCCAAGCCGTGGGCGATTGCAACATCCGCCCGTGGAACGGATCGGGGTCCTGCACGCGCGGCGGATATCCCTGCATAAACTGCACCGCCCCCGAATTCGAAGAACCGCGCCACAGCTTTACCGAAACGCCAAAAATCGCTGGTATCCCTGTGGGGCTGCCCACTGACATGCCCAAGGCATGGTTTATGGCGCTGGCATCCCTGTCCAAGGCCGCGACACCCAACCGCATCGCCACCAACGCCGAAAGCGACAGGATAGACGTGCCTCCAACCTTGCGTGTACCCAAATCATGACCGACCGAAATCTGCTTGTTGGCCCCTTCAACCGTGTCGAAGGCGACCTAGAGGTCCGTCTGGACGTCCGTGATGGCGCAGTCGCGGCGGCCTACACCAATTCGCCGCTGTTTCGCGGGTTTGAAATGATGATGCTGGGCAAAGACCCGCGCGATGCATTAACAATCACGCCGCGTATTTGCGGGATTTGTTCGATCAGCCAATCAGCGGCGGCGGCGTTTGCTTTGGCGGATGCGGCTGGGGCGGACATGCCAGATCAGGGGATGCTGATCGCCGCGATTCTGCACGCGGTTGAAAACCTTGCCGATCACCTGACGCATTTTAACCTGTTCTTTATGCCAGATTTCGCCCGCCCCGTGTACGCGGGCCGCACGTGGCACGATCAGGCCGTCGCGCGGTTCACGGCACAACAGGGCTCTGCCGCGCGCGACGCTGTGACAGCCCGCGCAGAACTGTTGCATATCGTCGGGCTGCTGGGCGGGAAATGGCCCCACACATTGGCGATCCAACCCGCTGGCGTTACCAAAGCGCCCACCCTATCGGACAAAGTCCGCATTCAAACCGCCCTGCGCAGCTGCCGCCGATATCTGGAAACCACCTTGTTCGGCGCACCAACGGAACAGTTTGCCGCACTTAGCGCCCGCGACAGCCTGATGGACTGGACGTCTGGGGATGCGGGCCTGTTTTTGCGGATCGCGGCGGATACAGGGCTAGACGATATCGGGATGGGACCGGGTCGGTTCATGTCCTTTGGGGCGTATCCTTTGCCTGGAAAACGGGCCTTTGCGGCGGGTATGTGGGATGGTGCGCTGCACGACGTAGACACCGCCCAAATCACCGAAGACATCAGCCACGCATGGATGCTGGGCGACACGGCCCACCCAACCGATGGGCGCACCGCCCCAGATGAGGACATGCGCGATGACGCCTATAGCTGGTGCAAAGCGCCACGTCTGAACGGCAAAACCATCGAAACGGGCGCCTTTGCCCGTCAAATCATCGACGGCAACCCATTGGCCCGCGATCTGGCGGATCGCCCATCAGCCATGGCACGTGTTGTGGGCCGCCTGATCGAAATCGCCCGCACCCAGATGTTGCTAGAGGATCTGGCCGCTCAAATTGATCCCAAGGACCGTTTCATGGGTCCGTGGGACATGCCAAAATCGGGCCAAGGCCAAGGATTGGTCGAAGCCGCCCGCGGGGCATTAGGTCATTGGACTCGGTTCGAGAACGGCAAAATTACGGGCTATCAAATCATCGCTCCAACCACATGGAATTTCGGCCCGCGCGATGCGGCCGGCACCCCCGGCCCGTTAGAGGCCGCGCTGGTTGGCGCCCCTGTTGGTGACGACGAAGAAACGCCCATCGCGGTGCAGCATATCGTGCGCAGCTTTGATCCTTGTATGGTGTGCACGGTCCACTGATGGCTTTTCAAATCCGCATTCGGGGCCAAGTCCAAGGCGTCGGGTTTCGCCCCTTTATCTGGCAGCTTGCCCAGCGATTTGGCGTTGAAGGGGACGTGCGCAACGATGCCGAAGGCGTGTTGATCCGTTGCGTCTGCGTCGATGATGGGTTTCTGAATGCGATACGGGGGGAAACTCCTCAATTAGCGCGGATCGACGCGATCGAGGTGTCGGAAATCGACGCCGCATTGGGCAAAGGGTTCACCATTGCCCAAAGCGGGGCCAAGGGCGCGGAAACACGCGTGACACCTGATGCCGCGACGTGCCCTGACTGCGTCACCGAAATCCGCAGTTCGGGCCGCAGGCAGGGGTATGCGTTTACCAATTGCACCCATTGCGGGCCGCGTTTCACGATCCTGAAACAGCTGCCATATGATCGCGCGCAGACATCAATGGCGGTTTTCGACATGTGTGCGGCCTGTGCGGCGGAATATGCCGATCCCGCAGACAGGCGGTTTCACGCGCAGCCCATTGCCTGCCCCGATTGCGGGCCGCATGTCTGGATCGAACCCGCAGCAGATGACCCTATTGCGAATGCCGCGCGACGGCTACAGGACGGGCAAATCATCGCGATCAAAGGGTTGGGCGGGTTTCACCTATGCTGTGATGCCACAAATCCAGCGGCCATAGCCGAATTGCGCCGCCGCAAGCATCGCCCGACAAAACCGCTGGCCCTGATGGCCCCAATCGACATGATCGAAACCTATGCGCAAATCAGCGATGCCGACCGCGCGTTGATCACCGATCCTGCCGCGCCGATTGTTTTGTTGGACAAAGCGGCGCCTTTGCCTGACGAACTGGCCCCTGATCAAATACAGCTGGGATGGATGGTTCCCTATACGCCGCTGCACCACCTGATTTTGGACGCGGTTCAGCGACCGCTGGTGATGACGTCGGGCAACCTATCTGGCGAACCGCAAGTGATCGCCAATGACGAAGCCCGCGAAAAGCTGACGCATTTTGCCGATGCGTTCCTTATGCACGACCGTGATATTCAGCGGCGGCTGGATGATAGCGTCGAACGGGCCGATCCGCCGATGGTTCTGCGCCGCGCGCGGGGGCGTGTGCCAGGCACGATCCCGATGCCCGCGGGGTTTGAAACGGCTGCGCCCGTCATTGCCTATGGCGGACAGATGAAGTCGGCGATCTGTTTGACGAAAAACGGGCAGGCTCTGTTGGGGCACCACATGGGCGATCTGGACGACGCGCTGTGCGCCCGCGAATTCGAAAAAGCCGTTCGGGATTATTCCGACCTGTTTGACCACACACCCAAAGCGGCGGCGGTTGACGCGCATGACGGATACCGATCGACGCAGTTCGGCAAACAGTCCGACCTGCCCCTGATCGACGTCTGGCACCATCACGCGCATATGGCGGCCTGCATGGGGGAAAACGGGTGGCCTTTGAACGGCGGGCCCGTCGTTGGGATCATTCTGGACGGCACAGGACTAGGGCCCGATGGCACGTTGTGGGGCGGTGAGGTTTTACTGGGCGACTACGCCGGTTTCGAACGGGTCGGCGGATTGACTCCAGCGCCTTTGGCGGGTGGTGATATGGCGGCCCGCGAACCGTGGCGCAATGCGCTGGCCCGTTTGGACCAATGCGGAATGGGCGATTGGGCGGACGCGCTGTTTGCCCATGCGCCACGCGACATCCTGCGGCGCGCTGTGGCTGCGGGATTGAACGCGCCGGTGTCGTCCAGCGCTGGCCGATTGTTTGACGCGGTCGCGGCCGTTTTGGGCATTTGCGCCGACAAACAAACGTTCGAAGGCGAAGCCGCGATGCGCCTAGAGGCATTGGCACAAAAGGCATCGCCAGATGACATGGCGTTTTATTACGACATCACGACAACGGGGTCGCGCATCGACCCCGCCGACATGTGGGCGATGATCCGTTACGATTTGGCGCTGGGTGTGGCGGTGGAAACCATCGCGCTTCGGTTCCATTCGGCGCTTGCGCGGGCCTTTGCCCAATCGGCCGCAGAAGCGGTGGCAAACAATCAGGCACGCGCGATTGTCCTGTCTGGTGGATGCTTTCAAAACGCGCTGCTCCATAGGTTAACCTGCGACTGGTTGACCGCGCTAAAGATCGACGCGCCGGTTCTGGTTCACAAAACGACTCCGGCCAATGACGGCGGGTTGGCCTTTGGTCAGGCGCTGATCGCGGCGGCGAAAACCATCTAACCAGCCAGACGGAAAGTCGGTTAGCAAGCGACCGCTCGCAACCGCAGCGATCCCCCCATAACTCATTGAATTAAATACGGTATCCCATTGTATGCGATAACCGTCACTATGCAGTATTATTGCAACCGCTCCCCCCGCATTCTTTGAAACACAATGCCCTTAGTGCGTCCACGCCACGGGGCCCTGAATGAAACGGGAGGGACAATTGTCGCAAATTGAAACGTTCTACGAAGTGATGCGTAAGCAGGGGATTACCCGCCGCTCCTTCATGAAATACTGCTCGTTGACGGCCTCGGCATTGGGATTGGGCCCAAGCTTTGTACCGCAAATCGCGCATGCAATGGAAACCAAACCACGTACGCCTGTGATCTGGGTGAACGGTCTGGAATGTACGTGCTGTTCGGAATCGTTCATCCGCGGCGCACACCCGTTGGCCAAAGACGTGGTTCTGTCGATGATCAGCTTGGACTATTCGGAAACGCTGATGGCCGCCGCTGGTCACCACGCCGAAGCCGCGCTGGAAGAAACCATCGAAAAATACAAAGGCAACTACATCCTAGCGGTCGAAGGCAACCCGCCTCTGAACGAAGACGGCATGTTCTGTATCGTTGGTGGCAAACCGTTCGTGGAACAGCTGAAACACGCTGCGAAACACGCAAAAGCCGTGATTTCGTGGGGCGCATGTGCGTCGTATGGCTGTGTTCAGGCTGCTAAACCGAACCCGACACAGGCAACCCCAGTTCATAAAGTGATCACCGACAAACCGATCATCAAAGTTCCAGGCTGCCCGCCAATCGCCGAAGTTATGACCGGTGTTATCACCTACATGCTGACGTTCGACCGTCTGCCTGAACTAGACCGTCAGGGCCGCCCTGCGATGTTCTACGGTCAGCGTATCCACGACAAATGCTACCGCCGTCCGCACTTTGACGCGGGCCAGTTCGTCGAAACGTGGGACGATGAAAACGCCCGCAAAGGGTACTGCCTGTACAAAATGGGCTGCAAAGGGCCAACCACCTACAACGCATGTTCGACCGTTCGCTGGAACGAAGGCGTGTCGTTCCCGATCCAATCGGGTCACGGCTGTATCGGCTGTTCCGAAGACGGGTTCTGGGACCAAGGGTCTTTCTATGACCGCGTGACCGACCTGACCCAATTCGGCATTGAAAAGAACGCCGACCAAATCGGCACCGCTGCTGCGGGTGTTGTTGGTGCAGGTGTTGCCGCACATGCCGCGATTTCCGCGCTGAAAGCCGCCCAACGAAAAACTCAAGACAAGAAAGAGGAGGCATAAGGCATGGTCACGACTCCTAACGGTTTCAACATCGACAACACGGGCCAACGTATCGTCGTTGACCCTGTGACCCGTATCGAAGGTCACATGCGTTGCGAAGTGAACGTTGACGAAAACGGCGTTATCCGTAACGCAGTGTCCACCGGCACCATGTGGCGCGGGCTGGAAGTGATCCTAAAGGGCCGCGACCCACGCGATGCGTGGGCGTTCACCGAACGGATCTGCGGCGTTTGCACCGGCACCCACGCGCTGACGTCTGTTCGCGCGGTAGAGGACGCGCTGGGGATCGAAATCCCTGACAACGCGAACTCGATCCGTAACATCATGCAGCTGAACCTGGAAATCCACGACCACGTTGTGCATTTCTATCACCTGCACGCGCTGGACTGGGTTAACCCTGTCAACGCATTGCGCGCCGACCCCAAAGCGACGTCCGAACTGCAGCAGATGGTTGGTCCAAACCACCCGCTGTCCAGCCCGGGCTATTTCCGCGACGTTCAGAACCGCCTGAAACAATTCGTTGAATCGGGTCAGCTGGGCATTTTCAAAAACGGTTACTGGGACAACCCTGCCTACAAACTGCCGCCCGAGGCAGACCTGATGGCAACCACCCACTACCTAGAGGCGCTGGACCTACAAAAAGAGATCGTGAAAGTTCACACCATCTTTGGTGGTAAGAACCCTCACCCGAACTGGCTGGTTGGCGGCGTACCTTGCCCGATCAACGTCCATTCGACCGGTGCGGTTGGCGCGATCAACATGGAACGCCTGAACCTTGTGTCTTCGATCATCGACAAATGTATCGAATTCAACAAAAACGTATATCTGCCAGACGTGATCGCCATCGGCGGTTTCTACAAAAACTGGCTGTACGGTGGCGGTCTGTCGTCCAAAGCCTGTCTGGCCTACGGCGATATTCCTGAAAATCCGAACGATTTCTCTCCGGATCAGCTGCACCTGCCACGCGGCGCTATCATCAACGGCAACCTGAACGAAGTTCATGACGTTGACGTGCGCGACCCAGAACAGGTTCAGGAATTCGTTGACCATTCGTGGTACGAATACGACGAACCGGGCAAAGGTCTGCACCCATGGGATGGTGTGACACAGGCGAAATACGAACTGGGCCCGAACACCAAAGGCACCCGCACCAACATCCAAGAGCTGGATGAAGCTGCGAAATATTCGTGGATCAAGGCACCTCGTTGGCGCGGTCACGCGATGGAGGTTGGCCCGTTGGCGCGCTACGTCATCGGTTACGCCAAAGGCCACGAAGACATCAAAGATCAGGTCGACGGCCTGCTACGCACCATGGATCTGCCGTTTGACGCGCTGTTCTCGACCCTGGGTCGTACCGCCGCGCGTGCGTTGGAATCCGAATACTGTGGCCGTTTGCAGAAACATTTCTTTGATAAGCTGGTCACAAATATCAAGAACGGTGACGAAAGCACTGCAAACGTTGCGAAATGGGACCCAAGCACTTGGCCCAAAGAGGCAATCGGTGTTGGCATGACCGAAGCGCCACGCGGCGCATTGGGTCACTGGATCAAAATCAAAGACGGTCGCATCGAAAACTACCAGTGTGTTGTTCCAACAACTTGGAACGGTTCGCCACGCGACACCCAAGGCAACATCGGCGCATTCGAAGCGTCGCTGCTGGACACCCAAATGGAACGTCCAGAAGAACCCGTCGAAATCCTGCGCACCCTGCACAGCTTTGACCCATGCCTTGCGTGTTCGACCCACGTGATGTCGCCAGACGGCGAAGAGCTGACCACAGTCAAAGTCCGGTAAGAGGAGACCGTACTCATGAAAAAAATCGCAACCTCGATCCTGATGCTGTCCGCGACGTCCGCGGCAGCACACTCGGGCCATGATGCAGCGCTTTCGGGCGTTGCACACTGGACCCTATCGCCGCTGCACGGGCTGGGCGTGATCGCATTGGCCGCTGTTCTGTTTGGTATCCGCACCTTTTTCCAAAAGGAGTGATCCATGTCAGACCAGTCCATTCACACACCCAACCGCGACGTCGAACCGCTGCGCACGTCGCAGCTGACCGGTGACGCAACTGCCGAAGACATCGAAAGCATCCGCGTTCGCACATCCGTTTTCGTTTACGAATGGCCCGTGCGTCTGTGGCATTGGCTGAACGCGCTGTGCATCATGGTGCTGATCTTTACGGGTTGGTTCATCGCATCACCGCTGCCGTCGATGAATTTCGCCGAAGCCACGCATCAGTTCGTCATGGGCTACATGCGTTTCGGCCATTTCGCCGCTGCGCAGATCATGACCGTGGCGTTCTTTGGCCGGATTTATTGGGCCATCGTCGGCAACCACCATTCCAAACAGCTGTTCTATTTACCGCTGACCAACAAAGAATGGTGGAAAGAGATCGCGTTCGAAATTCGTTGGTATCTTTTCCTTGAAAAAGAGCCAAAGAAATATGTGGGCCACAACCCGCTGGCACAGGTCGCCATGTTCTTTTTCATGACCTTGGGCCTGTCGTTCATGATCATCACCGGCTGGGCCCTATACGCCGAAGGCGCGCAGGCAGGTTCACTGTCCCATAACGTCATGGGTTGGCTGATCGGCTGGGTGGGCAACACGCAGATCCTGCACAGTGTTCACCATCTGGGCATGTGGTTCATCATCATCTTTATGATCATCCACATCTACGTCGCCATCCGCGAAGACATCATGTCCCGCCAGTCCATGGTGTCGACCATGATCTCCGGCACACGGACATTCAAAGACGATCGCCCCGAATAACCCTCCCATCAGGTTACGGACGATTCAAACGGGCACTTCGGTGCCCGTTTTTTGTTGCGCGGCTGTCGATGTGGAAACTAAATTATCAATTTAGACACAAAATGAATATCAATCATCCACTACGCTGCCTTGCGGCATCCCATTGCATACAAAAAAACACCATTTGGACAGGGGGTTAGCGAATTTTCTCACGACTGTACGTTTTTTTGCCACCGTAAAACCGACAACTTTATTGTCACTTAAACCAAGGGTCGGAAACGCAAATTCCGTCACAGGCAAAGACTAGGGGGGACATATGGCACAACAGGTGCTTATCTTGGGCATTGGCAACGTGCTGTGGGCCGACGAAGGTTTCGGTGTACGCTGCGTGGAAACTTTGGCGGACCAATGGTCCTTTCCTGACAATGTGAAACTGCTGGATGGCGGCACGCAGGGCCTGTACCTGCTCCCGTTTCTAGAAGAATCCGATGTTCTGATCGTGTTCGACGCGGTGGACTACGGTCTGGCCCCAGGCACGATGAAAATCGTCAAAAACGAAGATGTGCCCGCATTCATGGGCGCCAAGAAAATGTCGCTGCACCAGACAGGGTTTCAGGACGTCATCGCGACTGCACAGCTGATGGGCTACTGCCCGGACGAAATGTTGCTGATCGGCTGCCAACCCGAGGAAATCGAGGATTACGGCGGCGGCCTGCGTGACATCGTGGCGGCGCAAATCCCAGCGGCGATCGAAATCGCACTGGATCGTTTGGCCGAACTACAGATCACGCCAACCCGCGGCGAAGGCGACAAATCCAACCTTGCCGATCCATCGATCCTGCGCAGCGCGTATGAGGATGGCCGCCCATCCGAAGAAGAAGCCTATCGCAAAGGTGATGACCGTTTCCTAACGCTGAGCGCGAAATAATGTGCGTCGGCGTTCCTATGCAGGTCATCGGATCGACCGGTATCGTGGCTCAGTGCCAATCGGGCGATCTGCATGAAATCGTTGATCTATCGCTGGTCGGCCCTGTGCCTGACGGCACTTGGTTGCTGACGTTTCTGGGCGCGGCCCGCGAAATCATCACCGAAGACGAAGCACATAAAATCACCGCCGCGCTGGACGGCCTACGTTCGCTTATGGCGGGCGGCGATCTGGGCGATGCCTTCGCCGATCTGGAATCGCGCGGTCCACAGCTCCCACCACATCTCGCGGCTGCCGCAGCCGCTGGCAAAACCACCGCATGAGGCTGCAATGACCCATCCGCTAATTGATCGACTGACGACCGAATTCGGCTATCCCGTTTTGTCGAACGCAAACGACCTAACCGAATTCACATCCCGCGACGGCGCGCACTGCGTGTTCATCCCGGGCGACGCGACCCGCAATCTGGAAACCCCCGATGTGGCGGTTGTTCTGCCTGAACTGAAAATGACGTTTCAGGGCAAATTCGACTGCGGCGTGACCGCTGACGCTTTTGAAACCGATGCGAAAACCGCGACGGGCGTGTTCAAAACCCCAGCGCTGGTTTTCTACCGCGATGGTCAGGTCATCGGGTCCATCCCAAAGGTCCGCGACTGGAGCGAATACATGACCCGCATCCCCCAAATCCTAGCGCTAAAGCCTGAAGGAGTCTGATATGTCGAACTTTGTAATGCCCCCGACCGGCTTTGGCCCCGGATCGCAGCCTTTGGCAGAAGACGACGAACTGCAGTACACCATCATGCCGCAGGACATGCGCACCTATGCGCCGCATACCCCTGAATTCGAAGACGCATCAGACGTCGCGGCTGGCACGCAATTCATGCACGACGTTGCAGCGGCCTGTGCGAAATGCGCGGTCGATATGCAGTCCTACAGCTTTGATTTGTCGGGCTTTGACGACACCAACCGCGCGTTCATAGCCGACACCTTGGGCGAAGGCGAAGTTTCCCTGCGTCTACGCGGCATCCCTGCCGTCCGCGCGCAAGAATCGTTCTTTGCCGGCGTTTGGCTGCTAAAAGGCGAAGGCGTGAACCGCGTCGAAGTCGCCCCCATCCCTGCGCTGGCCCTGACCCGCGCCCACGACGCGCACCGCCCTGCTCTGTTGACCGCTGCGCCGAAACCTGCGGGCATCGCGAACGCGCCTGCGCTGCTGGCCGAACTGATCGACAAATCCGCCAGCTATCAAAAAGGCATGGTGCCGCACGTCATCAACCTGACCCTGCTGCCCCATACCGAACCGGATCTGGAATGGCTGGACGCCGCATTGGGCGAAGGATCGGTCACCGTTCTGTCGCGCGGTTACGGCAACTGCCGCGTGACCTCGACCGCGCTGGCGAATGTCTGGCGGGTTCAGTTCTTTAACTCGATGGACACGCTGATTTTGGACACGTTCGAAGTCACCGACATGCCAGAGGTCGCATTGGCCGCAGACGAAGACCTGCGCGACAGCGACGCGCGCATCCGCGACGTGATGGAGACAATTAAATGAGCGGGTTCGAGGGATCTTTTCTAGGCGCGACTGACAAAATCAGCCCGCTGGCCATCATGGAATGCAAAATCTGCTGGACGCCTTACGATCCTGCAGATGGCGATGATTACCGTCAGGTCGAACCGGGCACAGCGTTCACCGCGCTGCCCGACGACTGGTCCTGCCCGAACTGTTCGGCACCCAAAGAACAGTTCATGGTGCTAGAGGACCCAGGCGCAGAATCCATGGTTCAGGCCCGGGAATTGGACGAATTGGCGAAACGTTTGGAATCCGATTTCCGCGAAGTTTGGCACGCGAAAATGCGCGACGTTCCATTGGTGAACAAAGTGCTGCACGTGCAGGCCCTGGGGTTTCAATACTGGAACGAACGCCCGCTGGGCATCGTTATCACGCCGTGGTTCATGAACCTGTTCATGCTACCGAAAGAGGGCGAAGATTGGTCCAATCTGGTTGCTGGCGAAAAAGAAACCATCGGGTTCCCGTCGGGCGATTACGAATTCATCCATAACGTTCGCGAACAATCGGGCGGGTACAAAGCCTGTTCGCTGTTTTCGCCGATGGGGGATTTCAACACTCAGGCGCAGGCCGTTGATGTCGCCCGCGCTGTGATGGTTGAACTGTTCAAGGATGAAAACCGCGCGGAAACCGACCGCCGCGAAGACATCCGCGCCGCCCGCGAGGCCGAAATCGCTGCTGCCGAAGCTCCCGAAGCCGAAGAGCCCGAAATCGATCCAACCCCGTCGCGCCGTCAGGTAATCACGGCGGGCATGTCGGCAGAGGCTGAATAAATGCTGGATCACCGCATCACATATCACGTGACCGCGCCGCAACCGTTGCCTTTGCAGCGGTTGTTCGCGGGCAAATCATGTCATGATGCGGTGACCGTTCTGCCGCGCCTGTTCAACCTATGCCGCGGCGCACAAGATATCGCGGCGCGTTTGGCAACAGGCACGGACATCCCCCCGACCCTAATAAAAACCGCCGCGGACGAAGCGTTGCGCGATCACGTGTTGCGCCTATACGTTGCGTTGCCTCAGCGGTTGGGCGTGTCGGTCGATATGCCAACCCATTGGACAGGCAAACCCGATGTCATCCTGTCCCATGCGATTGGCGCGATCCCGACGACTCTGACCGATTTTCAGGATTGGATGCGATCGGGCCATGGCATCGCCCCTGTTTTTGCCGCCATCGACGCGGCATTTCCAAACCGCACGTGTGATACTGGGCTGCTGCATCCTGCAACGGACGACATGCTGTTCAGCCGCGCGCCGATGGAAAATTCGGTCGCTGGCCGCCATGCAGATCACCCGTTGATGCAGGCCATCGCGGACCACTACGGGCACGGTCCACTGTGGCGCACGGCTGCCCGCCTGCTGGACCTGCACCACGAACCCGACTACCGCGATACGCCCTTTGGCGCGATTGTCACGGCGCCGCGTGGCATTTATGGATTGCGCATTTCATGCGAAAACGATCAAATTACGGACATTGAACGGATCACCCCGACGGATCACCTGACCACGCCGGACGGCATTCTGGAACGGTCGCTGCACAGCCTGCCCGACCCGTCCAAACTGTCGCTTTTGATGGATATTCTGGACCCCTGCACCCCAATCACAGTGAAAGAGGCCGATCATGCATGAAATGTCCTTATGCGAAGGCATCCGCACCGTGATCGAAGGCGCAACAGACCGCCCCGTGACCAAGGTCCGCGTTGAAATCGGCAAATTCGCGGGCGTTGAAAAGGACGCGCTGTCCTTTGCCTTTGACGTGGTGATGCGCGGATCCGTGGCCGAAGGCGCGGAATTGATCATGATCGATCTACCCGGCCGCGCCCTGTGCTATGACTGTATGAAAGAGGTCGAAATCGACCACCGTTTAGACCCCTGCCCCGACTGCGGCGGCGGGAAACTCATGCCCCAAGGTGGGGACGAAATGCGAATTAAAGACCTGGAGGTTAAGTGATGTGTACAGTTTGTGGATGCGGTGACGCCAAAATCGAAGACCACCACCTTCATGACCATAGCCACGGTCATCACCACGGCGATATCCATTTCGGCCACGGCCCCGCCGGCGTCGAAGTGCCAGGCATGAGCCAAGAACGGTTGATCGAAATTGAAACCGATATTCTGGCCAAAAACGACCGCTACGCCGATGCAAACCGCGCCGTTCTGGCGGGGCTAGAGGCGTTTGCGATCAACCTTGTGTCCTCGCCCGGATCGGGCAAAACCACCCTGCTGTGCAAAACGATCGAAGCTTTGGGCGATGCGCCATTGGCCGTGATCGAAGGCGACCAGCAAACCGCCAATGACGCCGACCGCATCCGCGCAACAGGTGCCGCCGCCATTCAGGTCAACACGGGCAAAGGGTGCCATTTGGACGGCCACATGGTTGGCCACGCGATGGAACACCTGAACCTTGCGAACGGGTCGTTCCTGTTCATCGAAAACGTCGGCAACCTTGTGTGCCCTGCATCATTTGATCTGGGCGAAGATTGCAAGGTCGCGATCCTGTCGGTGACCGAAGGCGAAGATAAACCACTGAAATACCCCGATATGTTCACCGCCGCCCGCGTTGCGATTTTGAACAAGGTCGATCTGGCGCCGCATTGTGATGTGAACATGGACCTGTATGTCGAAAACCTGCGCCGCGTGAACCCGAACATCGAAATCATTCAGGTGTCCGCCCGCACAGGCGAAGGCATGGATCAATGGATCAGTTGGCTGAACGCGCGCCGCGCTGAAAAATCCCACCCGAGGGCCGCCGAATGACCCTACCCACGGTCCTATTGGTTGATGACGAACCGCACAGCCTTTCGGCGATGCGTATGGCGCTAGAGGATGATTTCGATTGTCTGACCGCCAACAACGCCGAAGAGGCCGCTGCCCTGATGGAAGACAACTATGTGCAGGTCATTTTCTGTGACCAGCGCATGCCGGGCAAATCGGGCGTCGAATTCCTAACGGATGTACGCGACCGTTGGCCTGAAACCGTGCGGATCATCATCACGGGCTATACCGAAACCAACGACATGATCGCCGCGATCAATGACGCTGGGATCTATCAGTTCGTCACCAAACCGTGGCACCCCGATCAGCTGCTCATGGCCGCAAAAAACGCGTCGCATCTGTTCGAACTGGCCCGCGAAAACGAACGGATGTCGCTGGAACAGAAATATCTGGGCCAAACGATGGAGGGCCGCCTAGAACAACAGCGCAAAGCCTTGCGCGAAGGTCTGGGTTTCGAAAACGTGCTGCGTGCGCCGAATTCGCCATTAAATCCTGTTTTGACGGCAGCACGCCAATACGCATCATTTGATGTGCCTGTTTTGCTAATCGGCGAAGCAGGCAGCGGCAAAACCCAGATTGCCCGCGCGATGCATTACACGTCGCTGCGGTCTGATCGGTCGTTTTTCGAACTGAACTGCGCAGGCATGACGCCCGAGATGATCGAACTGGAATTGTTCGGTGCCAAACGCGGCGCGATCGCGGGTATTCAGTCGAACAAAATCGGCCTGCTGCAAAAGGCGGATCGCGGCACTCTGTTCCTGAACGGGATTGAAACCCTATCGCCCGAACTGCAACTGGCCCTGCTGCGCGTTGTAACCGAAGGCGCGTTTCAGCCGCTGGGCGGGCATGAAACCATGACCACGAACATGCGCCTGCTGACGGGCAGCCATATGGACCTGCGCGCCCGCGTCGCTGACGGGCTGTTCCGCGCCGATCTGTACTATGCGCTGTCGGTCACCGAACTGAACATACCGCCCCTGCGCGGACGCCCTGGTGACATTGCCGTTCTGGCCCAGCACCTGCTGTTCGAATCCGCGCAGCGTCACGGCAAACCGGTGCATGGGCTGTCTGACCAAGCGCTAGAGTTTTTGGAAAACTACGACTGGCCCGGCAACCTAAAAGAATTGGAAAACGAAGTCACCCGCATGCTGATCTTTGCCCAAGGTCGCATTTTGGGCCCTGAACTGATTTCGCGGAACATCCTGCAGGCGGACCCATCGGGTGACGGCGACGATCGCCGAGCCGAAGAAGTTCTGACCGCCGAAGGCACGTTAAAAGATCGGGTCGAACTGATCGAAATGCGCATTCTGCGCGAAACTCTGACCCGCCTGAAATGGAACAAAAGCCGCGCCGCTGCCGAACTGGGCCTGTCGCGCGTTGGTCTTCGGGCGAAATTGGATCGCTACGGCATCAGCCCGCAGGCGCGGCAGTCGCAGCAAGAGGAGGAATAGGTCATGTGTTTAGGTATCCCCGGCCAGCTTGTGGCCATCACCGATGAAACGCGCATGATGGCCATGGCCGATGTGTCAGGCGTCAAACGCGAAGTGTCCTATGCCCCTGTTTTGACGGGCGATCCTGCCGATCTGGTGGGCAAATGGGCGCTGATCCACGTGGGTTTCGCCATGGCCATCATCGACGAAGTCGAAGCCGCTGCAACGCTAGAGGCCTTGCGCGATCTGGGCGAGGCCCAAGAGGAATTGGAAAACATGGCAGAGGGGGCGAAAGCGCTCGCATGAGATACGTAGAAGAATTCCGCGACCCGCAGGCAGCCAAAGCTCTTCTGTCGAAAATCGAAAAAGTCACCGCCGAAATCGGCGCGACCAAAGAAAAACCGGTCCACATCATGGAAATCTGCGGTGGGCACACCCACGCTATTTTCCGCTACGGTCTGGATCGCCTGACGCCCGAAGGCATCGAATTCATCCACGGCCCCGGTTGCCCTGTCTGTGTGCTGCCCATGTCGCGCGTCGATGAATGCGTTGAAATCGCTGAAAAAGACAACGTGATTTTCACCACCTTTGGCGATGCGATGCGCGTACCGGGCACCCGTAAATCCCTGCTACAGGCCAAAGCCGACGGCGCTGATATCCGCATGGTCTATTCCCCGCTGGACGCGCTGGAACTGGCCCGCCGCAATCCCGAAAAAGAGGTCGTATTCTTTGGCCTTGGGTTCGAAACCACCACGCCGTCCACAGCGCTGTCCATCCAACAGGCTGCCCGCGAAAGTCTGACCAATTTCAGCGTGTTCTGCAATCACATCACCGTCCCCGAACCGATCAAGGTGCTGCTGGACGATCCCTATATGGTGCTGGACGGTTTCGTTGGGCCGGGTCACGTGTCGATGGTCATTGGTATTCATCCTTATGATTTCATCGCACAAGATTACGGCAAACCGATTGTCGTCGCGGGTTTCGAACCGCTGGACCTGTTGCAATCGGTGTTGATGGTTCTGGAACAAATTCGCGACGGACGGGCCGAGGTTGAAAACCAATACGCACGCATCGTGCCTGAACATGGTAACCCCGTATCCATCACCGCGATGGCCGATGTTTACGAACGCCGCCCATCGTTTGAATGGCGCGGTTTGGGCGAAATAGACAGTTCGGGCCTGCGCATCCGCGACCAGTACAAAGCCTTTGACGCCGAAGAAAAATTTGGCATCGGATATGCAACGGGTCAGCGCAGCGTTCAGGAACCTGACGGCTGCGAATGCGGGGCCGTGATGACGGGCCGCATCAAACCCACCGCTTGCCCGAAATTCGGCAATGGCTGCACGCCTGAAATGCCGCTGGGCGCGCTGATGGTTAGTTCCGAAGGCGCCTGTGCCGCCTATTGGCAATACGGCGGACGCCGCGCGGTGGAGGCAGCGGAATGAACAAAATGCTACGCGACGAACGTGTTACCCTGTCCCACGGCGGTGGCGGCAAAGCGATGCGCGATCTGATCCAATCGGTTTTCACGGATGTTTTCGAACCCGAAAGCGGCGAAGATCAGGCGCGTTTGATGTCGGACGCCCTGTTGGAAAAGGGCGCGAAACTGGCGTTTACGACTGACAGCTACGTTGTGACTCCGGTTGAATTTCCGGGCGGTGACATCGGCAAAATCGCGGTTTGCGGCACGGTCAACGATCTGGCCGTGGGCGGAGCGAAACCGCTGTGGCTGTCTGCGGCGTTCATCATCGAAGAAGGCACCGAAATCGCGCTGCTGCGCCGTATCGTGGCATCGATGAAGGCCGAGGCGGACAAAGCAGGCGTGAAAATCGTGACGGGCGACACCAAAGTCGTTGGCCGCGGCAGCGCCGATCAGGTGTTCATTACCACGTCGGGCGTTGGCGTGATCCCTGCCGATCGTGACATCCGCGCCGATAGCATTCAGGACGGCGACGTGGCCATCGTGAACGGCGTCTTAGGCGATCACGGCGCGACCATTCTGGCGGCGCGCGGCGATATGATGCTGATGTCCGACCTGCAATCCGATTGCGCCGCACTGGGCCATCTGATGGAGGCCGTATGCACCGCCGTGCCCGTCCGCGCCTGCCGTGACGCAACTCGCGGCGGCATTGCCAGTTCGCTAAACGAAATGGCCGAAGCCGCAGGTCTGTCCATCGAACTGGACGAAACCACCCTGCCCCTACGGGCCGAGGTCAAAGGCACCTGCGAAATCCTAGGGCTTGATCCGCTGTATCTGGCGAACGAAGGGACTTTGGTTCTGTTCGTGGCGCCTGAACACGCGGATGCGGCGCTGGCGGCCATGCGGTCGGTCGATACGGGCCGCGATGCTGCGATCATCGGGCGGGCCAAGGCTGGCGCGCCCATGGTCACCATGAAAACCGCATTTGGTGGCAGCCGTATTGTGGATATGCTGGTGGGCGAACAGCTGCCGCGGATCTGTTAAATCCCGCGGCGCAGCATCAGTTTCAAAATGATTGGCGCGAAGGCGATCACCATCGTTATTCGCGCCAAATGATGCACTGAAATATAGGCCACATCCGCGCCCATCGACAGCGCGACAAGGCTCATTTCCGTCAAACCACCCGGCGCATAGGCCAGTATGACCTGTTCGGTGGTCTGATCAAACAACGTGTGGAATGCCACCGCGAAAATCAGGGTCAGCGCCAGCGTGATCAACGTGGCAACGAATGACAAACGCATCGACCGCGCGACCATGCCTTTGGGGGTGCCCACGAACCGCACGCCCAATGCTGTGCCCAAAAAGACTTGGCAGATGTTCACCAACAACGACGGCGGCACCGAATGGGTCATGTCGGTCACATGCACCAAAGCCGACAAAACCATCGGCCCCAACAACGCGTGCGCAGGGAATTTCAGTTTCTTGCCCATAATCGTGCCGAACACAGCGCAGCCGAGCATCAACAGAAAATCGCGCAGCCCCATCGGGTCGTAATTGCCGTTCGACAGGTTGCCCGAAACCTCTAACCCCAGAACAACGCGGAACCAGAATGCCACGACCGCAATGGTGATAACGATCCGCGCGGCATGGGCCAATGCGATGCGGCGACCGTCTGCGCCCATCGCTTCGCCTATGATGACCATATCGTTCACGCCGCCCGGCATTGCGGCGAAATAGGCCGTCGTGCGGTCATAGCCGCCCACGCGCGTGTAGATCGGCACCAACAACGCCGCAGCCACCGCCATGTAAAACGCCAAAAACGCCAGCGATACGATCCAGCCGCCCGCACTGGCCAAGATTTCAGCGGTGAAACCAGACCCCAGCATAACGCCAATTACGGCAATCACAGGGGTGCGCAGTTTATGGATTGTTTGGGCAGGTAGGCCCAGCATAACGGCCGTAAACGTGAACAGCATCGCCCCCAACATCCACGGTAGCGGCAGGCTGAAATAGTAAAACACCGCGCCGCCCGATGCGCCAATCACGTGGGAAATCAGGATACGTTTCCAGCTAGCGTTCAGAAAAACAGAGCTGGGCTGGTTCAGTGGCACGATAAATCCGTTGGGTTACGTCAAGTTGCCTCTGGTATACGAATGTATGCAATTTCCCGCAACGGCGACAGCTTACGCTTTTTGGAATAGCAGCTTTGCACCTTTGTGGGCCAAGGGCGACAATCCTTCGCCGCCCGCATCCAAATGCGCCGCCAGTTGGTCGCGCATCCGCGGTTCCCAAAAATCATGCAGATGATCCGCCACGCGATCCGCCTGATCATCCCCCGGTTGGGTTTCGAAAAAGGTTGCGATCTGGTTGACCATATAAACCATCTTTTCCGTTTTCATGGGTGTATCCGTTCAGGGTGGGTAAAAGTTTCGAAATGATCCCCGCGCGATAATGCGGCGACGGTCAGGTTTGCATTTTCCGCGATTTCAATGGCTTGGGCCGTGGGGGCAGACACCGCGATCAGGATGGGCGCGCCCAAAATGGCGACCTTTTGCACCATATCGATGGACACACGGCTGGTCAGGACAATCGCGCCCTGAGCAGGGTCGATGCCCCGCTGCATCAGGGTGCCAATCAGTTTGTCCAACGCGTTGTGGCGGCCTACGTCTTCGCAGGCTGCGATGATGTCGCCCTGCCAGAATGCTGCGCCGTGCACCGCGCGGGTTTGGTCATGCAGCGGTTGGTGGTTCCGCAAATCCGCTGTGGCGGCGCGCACCTGATCGGCGGTCATGGTGAAATCCGATGCCACGCGCGGCACATCGCGCGTGGCCTGATCCAGACTGTCGATCCCGCACAGCCCGCAGCCCACAGGCCCCAGCATAGAACGGCGTCGTTCGGCCATACGATCCGCAGCAGTATCGGACACCCACATGCGGACCTCGAACCCTTTGGGGTGTTTGATAACCTCTAGCGTTTCAATTTCGTCGCCGCGCGTCACGGTGCCTTCGGTCAGGGCGAACCCGATCCCAAAGGCTTCCAGATTATCAGGCGTTGCCATCATCACCGCCTGCGTCGTGCCGTTAAACACGATCGCAACGGGGATTTCCTGTGGCAACACCCGTGTCATTCGGCAGCGGGCAAAATACGGCGCGAGGCGGCGGCTTGGGCATTATAGTCTTCTTGCCAATCGGTCGGGCCGTTGGACAGGCTGACCTGCACCGCTGTGACCTTGTATTCAGGGCAATTGGTGGCCCAGTCGCTGAAATCGGTCGTGATCACATTGGCCTGCGTATCTGGGTGGTGGAACGTCGTATACACAACGCCCGTGCTGACCCGATCCGTGATCTGCGCCCGCAGCGATGTTTCGCCCGAACGGGACGCCAGTTTGATCCAGTCGCCATCTTTGATACCGCGCAGTTCGGCGTCATGCGGATGAATTTCCAGCACGTCCTGATCATGCCAGACGGTATTTTCCGTGCGGCGCGTCTGCGCACCCACATTGTACTGCGACAGAATACGCCCCGTGGTCAGCAGCAGTGGGAAACGCGGCCCCGTTTTTTCATCTGTCGCCACATATTCGGTGACGATCAAACGACCCTTGCCGCGCACGAATCCGTCGACGTGCATCAGCGGCGTGCCCTCTGGGTTCGCGTCATTGCACGGCCACTGGATCGATCCTTTTTCCTCTAACGCTTCATAGCTGACATTGGCGAAACTTGGCGTCGTGGCCGCGATTTCGTCCATGATCTGGCTGGGGTGCGTATAGGTCCAATTCGCGCCCATCGCATTGGCCAACATCTGAGTAATTTCCCAATCCGCATAGCCGTTTGACGGGGCCATCACCTTGCGCACGCGGTTGATGCGGCGTTCGGCGTTGGTAAATGTGCCGTCCTTTTCCAAAAACGACGATCCGGGCAGGAACACATGCGCGTAATTCGCGGTTTCATTCAGGAACAGGTCGTGGACGATCACGCATTCCATCGCCGCCAAACCAGCGGCCACATGTTTGGTGTCTGGATCGGATTGCAGGATGTCTTCGCCCTGACAATATAGGCCCTTGAACGTGCCATCGACGGCTGCATCCAGCATATTGGGAATGCGCAGACCCGGTTCAGGATCAATCGGCACGCCCCACGCGTTTTCGAAAATCTCGCGCACGTCGGCGTTTTTCACATGGCGATAGCCGGGCAATTCATGCGGGAAAGATCCCATATCGCACGATCCCTGCACGTTGTTCTGACCGCGCAGCGGGTTCACGCCCGCCCCGTTGATCCCGACGTTCCCCGTCAACATCGCAAGGTTCGCAATCGCGATCACGGTGGTCGATCCTTGGGAATGCTCGGTCACGCCCAAACCGTAGTAGATCGAAGATTTCCCCGCTGTCGCATATAGCCGCGCGGCGGCCCGCAGATCCTCTGCGGGAACGCCGGTGAGCAGTTCGGTGGCTTCGGGCGAATGGCGTGGATCACTGACGAAATCGGCATAGGCCAGATATTCATCCCAATCGCAGCGGGTCCGCACATAGGATTGATCAATCAGGTTTTCGGTGACGATCACATGCGCCATCGCGCTGACAACGGCCACGTTTGTGCCCGGACGCAAAGGCAGATGGTGATCCGCCTGAATATGGTTCGATTTCACCATATCCGTGCGGCGCGGATCGACGACGATCAGTTTTGCGCCCTGACGGATGCGTTTTTTCAACCGGCTGGCAAAAACGGGGTGCCCATCGGTCGGGTTCGCGCCAATAATCATCGCGCAATCGGTTTCTTCGACACTGTCGAAATCTTGCGTTCCGGCCGAGGTGCCGAACGTCTGCCCCAAACCATAGCCCGTTGGCGAATGGCACACGCGCGCGCAGGTATCGGTGTTGTTATTGCCAAACACCGCACGGGTCAGTTTTTGAACCAGATAGGTTTCTTCGTTGGTGCAGCGCGACGACGTGATCACGCCAATCGATTTCTGACCGTATTTTTCCTGTAATCCACGCATACGCGTCGCGGCAAAGCTCAGCGCTTCGTCCCATGACACTTCTTTCCACGGTTGATCGACGCTGTCGCGGATCATCGGGTTTAGAATGCGGTCTTTGTGTTTGGCATACCCATAGGCAAAGCGGCCTTTGACGCAGGAATGCCCGCGGTTCGCTTTGCCGTGTTTATAAGGCGTCATGCGCACCAATTCGTCGCCGCGCATTTCGGCCTTGAACGAACAGCCGACACCGCAATAGGCGCAGGTCGTTACGACCGATTTTGTCGGCGTGCCCATTTCGATCACGGATTTTTCTTGCAGCGTCGCCGTTGGACAAGCCTGAACGCAGGCGCCGCACGACACGCAATCGGACGTCAGGAAATCGTCGCCAGCTGCCCCTGCCGACACGCGGCTGTCGAACCCTCGACCTTCGATGGTTAGGGCGAATGTTCCCTGCACCTCTTCGCAGGCGCGGACGCAGCGGGAACAGACAATGCATTTCGCGGGATCATAGGTGAAATACGGGTTGCTGTCGTCTTTGGGAATGAACTGAGGGTTCGCTTCGCCGTTTTGGCGCACGTTGAAATGGGTTTGTTTCGGCTGATACCGCACATCGCGCAGACCAACGATGCCCGCCTGATCCTGCAATTCACAATCGCCGTTCGCCGCACAGGTCAAACAATCCAGCGGGTGATCGGAAATGTATAATTCCATCACGCCTTTGCGCAGTTTTTGCACCTTTGGAGATTGGGTTTTGACAACCATACCTTCGGCCACGGGCGTGGTGCAGGACGCAGGCGTGCCGCGGCGGCCTTCGATTTCGACGACGCATAGACGGCAGGATCCGAACGCCTCTAGGTTATCAGACGCGCAGAGTTTCGGGATATCGATCCCCGCCAGCGCAGAGGCCCGCATGACAGACGTGCCCGCAGGAACGGTCACATCAAACCCGTCGATTTTCAGGGTGACGGTTTTATCGGATTTCGACGCAGGGGTGCCCAGATCGCGGTCATCGCCCCATGGGATGATAAAGTCCTTCATTCCGCTGCCTCCTTTGCGGATTGAAATTCATCGGGAAAGTTTTGCAGCGCGGACATCACAGGATACGGCGTGAACCCACCCAGCGCGCATAGCGATCCGTCTTTCATGGTATCACATAGGTCGGTCAGCAGTTCGATCGCGTCTGTATCGCCCTGCGCAATTCGGTCGATGGTTTCCACCCCGCGCACCGCCCCGATACGGCACGGCGTGCATTTGCCACAACTTTCCACGGCGCAGAATTCCATCGCGAACCGCGCCATGCCCAGCATATCGGCGGTATCATCAAACACCACGATGCCTGCGTGACCAATCAATCCGCCTTGGCCGTCGAATTCTTCGTATCCAAAGGGCGTGTCGAATTTGGACACAGGCATATAGGCCCCCAGCGGGCCGCCAACCTGCACGGCCTTGACCGTGCGGCCCGATGCCGTGCCGCCGCCGATTTTGTTCACAAGATCACCCAAAGGCATCCCAAAGGCTGTTTCAAACAGCCCCCCGAATTTCACGTTGCCCGCAATCTGGATCGGCATGGTGCCTTTGGATCGGCCCAGCCCGAAATCTGCGTAATGCTGTGCGCCTTTTTCGAAAATCACAGGAACGGTCGCCAGAGAAATGACGTTGTTCACAACCGTGGGGCGGCCCAAGAATCCCTCGAGCGCGGGCAAAGGCGGCTTGGCGCGCACGGTGCCGCGTTTACCCTCTAAGCTGTTCAACAGCGATGTTTCTTCGCCGCAGACATAGGCCCCAGCGCCAACGCGGATTTCGATGTCGAACTGATGGCCCGATCCCAAAACGTCACCCAAAACGCCATTGGCAAGGGCGATATCGCAGGCGGCGTTCATCTGTTCGATGGCGTCAGGATATTCGGAACGTATGTAAACGAACCCTTTGGTCGCGCCGACACCGATGCCCGCGATGGCCATGCCTTCGATCAGGGTAAAGGGATCGCCCTCCATGATCATGCGGTCGGCAAAGGTGCCGCTGTCGCCTTCGTCCGCATTACAAACGATGTATTTCTGCGGGGCATGGGCCAAACGCACCGTGTCCCATTTGATGCCCGTCGGGAAACCCGCACCGCCGCGACCGCGCAGGCCAGACGTTTTCACCTCGTCCACAATGGTTTCGGGCGTCATTCCAATGGCGCGGCGCAGGCCCGCCAAACCACCGTGCGCCTGATAATCGTCCAACGACAGCGGGTCGATTTTGCCCACACGCGCAAATGTCAGGCGGGTTTGCGCGGCGAAAAACGGCAGGTCTTCGACATTGCCCAAGGCTTTGTCGCTGTCGCCTTCAAAGATCGCTTTGACGTCGGCAACGGTCACGGGACCATACCCAATGCGACCCTGCGACGTTTCAATTTCGACCAAAGGCTCCAACCAGATCATGCCGCGCGTGCCGTTGCGGATGATCGTCGCATCGATACCGCGTTCGGCGATTTCAGCCTGAATAGCAGCGGCCACGCGGTCTGCGCCTAACGCTTTGGCGGCGGCGTCACGGGGGATGTAAATTTTCATGCGCCGACCTCTTTCAGGATTTCATCGAAACGGGCCGTATCGACGCGCCCTTCTAATTGGCCATCCACCATCACGGCGGGCCCGCAGGCGCATAGGCCCAAACAATAGACAGGTTCGATCGTCACGCCGCCCGATGTGGTGCCATGCCAATCACCGCCCAACAACGACAAAGCCCGATCCGACAGCGCATTTGCGCCTACGGCCTGACAGGCTTCTGCGCGGCAGACTTTGACCACATGTTTGCCCGCAGGGGTTTTGCGGAAATCATGGTAGAAACTGATGACGCCGTGCACTTCGGCGCGGCCGATATTCAATGCTGCGGCCAGTTCAGGCACGGCGATTTCAGGAATGTGACCCAATTCGGCCTGAATATCATGCAGCATCGGCAGCAATGGCCCCTCTAGATGGGCGTGCCGAGCAATGATTTCGGAAACGGTCTGGACTGTCTGCGACATCTGGAGCTCCGGTAATTTGGCGCAAGATGCGCGCAATCACCTGCCCAATCAATATCAAAGAACCGTCAAACGATAGGGAATTTCTATCAAAATTCGGGCGATTCGATCATTTCAGCCGCCCACAAACCAAACTGATGCGAAAAATTATCCACAAAATCCGATTTCAGGCGATCCAAAGGGATAGATCACACGCCAGAGGAATACGGGACCGACTCTGCAACCTGAAAACGGATTATCAATATTTATCGCGTTTAACGAGTACACCACGAACAAGAGGATAAGGCCAAATGATCATTCTATTTCTGACCAGCAGCTTTCTGGGCCTTATGGTGGCAATCGGCGCAATGACGTTTCTGCACCTACCCATCCTGCCCGCGTTCGCGCTGTATTTGGGTCTGGGCATCGCCCTGCCGCTATGGTCCATCGTCAATCAGATGAAACCAAACCGTGCCAAAGCGATCGCCGAACACGCGCCGTTCTGATTATCCGTTGATCCAGCGCATAATGTCAGGCCCGCGCATGGCGCCGGGTTGGCGTTTGACCTCTTTGCCTTTGGCAAAATAGATCATCGTTGGAATGCCACTGATCCGATATTTTGTATTAGCTGCGCGGTGTTGGTCGGTATTCAACTTGGCCAAACGCACCTTGCCGGCCATGGCAGCGGCGGTTTTTGAAAACTCTGGCGCCATCGCGCGGCATGGCCCGCACCAAGGGGCCCAAAAATCAACAATCAGCGGCACATCATCGTTGCGCGCTGCCTTTTGTAGGGTCGTCAAATCGACTTCGACAGGTTTGGAATTCATCAGTTTGCTGCCGCAGGTCGCGCATTTTGGGCCAGCGTCCAGTTTTTCGCCGGGTACGCGATTGACCTGACCACAGTCCAGACATGTGATTTTCATTCCAGCCATTTGCGCTCTCCTGCTTGCGACACATAAGGGATATAAGATGTGTCAGAGCCCGACACAACCCGCAGTGTCAAAAGCTTTACTTGATTAATTCCAACTTCCTGCCATGCTAGTAGGTGCGAGTTACGACCTATTTCGACACTGTCTCCTTTTTCGGCCCAGTTCTTCGATCCAGTACTGACAAGCCGAGCCGCTGCAATACCGCGAGCGGACGTTACTAAAAGGAGTCTCACGATGGCCACTGGCACCGTGAAATGGTTCAACACCACCAAAGGCTACGGCTTTATTGCGCCTGATGGCGGCGCAAAAGACATTTTCGTTCACATTTCCGCAGTCGAGCGTTCGGGTCTGCAGGGTTTGAACGAAAACCAGAAAGTCAGCTTTGAACTGCAGTCCGGCCGCGACGGTCGCGAATCTGCAATTGATCTACAGCTGATCTGATTTAGGTTGATTTATTTCATGGGCGCAGGAATGCTGTGCCCATGAAGTTTTTTACGTCCATCTGTTTCTTACTGACCGCGTTTGTCAGCCCTGCAATTGGGCAGACGGTCAGCCCCGTGGCCGAAGAACAGGCCTATATCGTCAAAATTTTCGAAAAAATTCAGCCGCGATCCTTTGCGCTGAACCGCGAGATTTGCGGTTACATCGGGCGCAACGACGCGGGCCGTTTGGTCAGCAGCCGCCTAAGCACCGGTTCCGAAGCCGGATGCACCCTACCACTCTGGCCCACAAAATTCGAAGTCATCGCGTCGTTCCACACGCATAGCACCTATAGCCCCGAATATAATTCCGAAGTGCCATCATCGACCGATATGGAATCGGATGAGGCGTCAGGCATTGATGGATGGATTGCGACCCCGGGCGGACGGCTGTGGTACGTGGATTCGTCGGAAATGGTGGCGTATCAGATTTGCGGCCACCACTGCGTGCCCCAAGACCCCAATTACATCGAAGAACCAGGTGAAAACATAAAACCCTACTACAGTTACCGCGCCATTCTGAAAGGCGAAGGTTACTGACGGTCGATTATTGGTCACGACCATCCTATATGACGGGTACCCAAGTAAGAGACACCAATGACCCACCCCCGTTTTTTCGGCTATGGCAGCCTCGTTAACCTTACCACCCATGAATACCCCGACCCGCAGACCGCCACGCTAAAGGGCTGGCGCCGCGTTTGGCGGCACACGTCCATCCAAGAGCCCGCATTTCTATCGGTGGAACCATGCGACGACACCGTGTTGCTGGGTGTCACAGCGCAGGTACCGCATGGAGATTGGGTCGCTTTAGACGAACGGGAGTCGGGATATCAGCGCAAAGATGTGACCCATCTGATCGACGGCGCCCAGATGCCGACTGCGGTTTACGAAGTCGAAGCACGGCATTACGCGGCGCCTTCGGTCAATCCGATCCTGCTGTCCTATCTGGATGTCGTTGTGCAGGGATACATGGATATGTTTGGCGATGACGGGGCGCAGCATTTCTTTGACACGACGCACAATTGGGGTCCGATCCTGAATGACCGCGCCGATCCGCGTTACCCCCGCGCAAGAAAATTGACCGCCGCACAGACGGCGACGGTCAATGAATATTTAGCAAAACTGGGTCAGCCGCAGGACTGATTACAGGCGCGGTTTTACCTGCATCAGCTGCATCACATCGCCCATGTCAGGGCCGCGTTCGCGGCCTGTGACGGCCTTGCGCAGCGGCATGAACAGGCCCTTACCTTTGCGGCCTGTTGCCTCTTTCACGGCCGATGTCCATTCACCCCAAGTGTCTGCGGTGTATGGCGGTTCGCCCAGCAGGCCCAGCGATGTTTCGATCATTTCGCGATCTTCGTCCGCAACCAGCGCAGGGGCGCCATCGCGGAACAGGGTCCACCAGTCCTGCATGTCGGACAGGAACGTGATGTTTTCGCGCACGACCGACCAGAAAGTTTCGGCCAGATGTTCAGGCACGCCCAGCGCCAGAACGTCGGATTTCACGGCCTCGAACGGTTTCGCGGCGTTAATGCGCGCGGTCAGAGGTTTCAGATCCTCGACATCGAATTTGGTCGGAGCCACGCCGAATTTCGACACGTCGAAGCCGTCGATCACCTCTTGTACGGTGTCGCGCAGTTCAACAGGGTCAGAGGTGCCCAAACGCGCCATCAGCGACATGATCGCCATAGGTTCGATGCCTTCGCCCTTCATGTCTTTCAGGGACAAGGTGCCCAGACGTTTCGACAGCGCCTCGCCTTGCGGGCCGGTCAGCAGCGAATGGTGGGCAAAGGTCGGAACGGTGCCGCCCAGCGCCTTGATCATCTGGATTTGGGTTGCGGTGTTGGTCACGTGGTCGGACCCGCGCACAACGTTGGTGATGCCCATTTCGGTGTCATCGACAACGGACGCCAGCGTGTACAGGAACTGACCCGAATCTTTGATCAGAACAGGGTCGGACACAGACGATGCGTCGATCGAAATGTCGCCCAGAATGCCGTCGGTCCATTCGATGCGTTCCCAATCCAGTTTGAAACGCCAGTGCGATCCACCGCGTTCTTCGCGTAGGCGGTTCTTTTCGGCGTCGGACAGGTTCAGCGCGGAACGGTCGTACACAGGCGGTTTGCCCATGTTCAGCTGTTTCTTGCGTTTCAGGTCCAATTCGGTCGGCGTTTCAAAGCATTCGTACAAACGACCCATTTCGATCAATTTGTCTTTGGCTGCGGTGTAACGATCCAGACGTTTGGATTGATATTCTACGCGATCATAGGTGATGCCCAGCCAGTCCAGCGCATCCATAATCCCGTCAACATATTCCTGTTTGGAACGTTCTTGATCGGTGTCGTCGATCCGCAGGATGAACGTACCACCCTGTTGCTTTGCAATGCAAAAGTTCATCAGCGCAGCGCGCAGGTTACCAATGTGCATCCAGCCAGTTGGGGACGGGGCAAAACGGGTTGTTGTCATGTGCATCTCCTGTTCGTTCTGCCTCTTTCATATTGGGCTATAAATGTCCATATCGGGGTTATGGACTATACCGCACCGACCAACGACGAAATCGCCGAATTGGCCCGCAAAACGGCCGATCATTTCCCTGCGCCGTTCAACGAACACGCCCGCGCCGTTGCGATTTGCGTCGATGACTGGCCCGAGGATGACGACGAAGACGACCCCTATACCCTAACGGGGCTATATGTCGGCGTGCCGCTAACACAAAAAGGGTTCGCCGAAAGCGTCGATGACATCGTCTGGCTGTTCCGCCGTCCTATCATCGATGAATGGGCCGAACGGGGGGACGTGACATTGGCCGAATTGGTCGCGCATGTGACGACCCATGAATTTGCGCATCATTTCGGCTGGACCGACGATCAGATCGCTACGATTGATCGCTGGTGGGAATAATCCACTCACGATAGTTTGAACAGTCTATCATCCAGCCCGCCCTATTTTTTCAATTTATATAAATAGGGAGACTACTAATGACCATTACACGCCGTCAGGCTCTATTATCGGGTGCAACTCTACCAATCGCGAGTTTTGCTATGACCGCCTCTGCAGCTGGGCATTCCGCTGCGCCTGAACCCACACCGATTACCCACCGCACGTTTCACCTGGGCGAATTCGAGGTAACGACCCTACTGGCGGGCAGCCGCCCGATGGACAATCCCCAAGGCACCTTTGGCATGAACGCAAGCGCCGAAGAATTCGAAGCCGCCTCTGCCGAAAACTTTATCCCAGCTGACCGCAGCGTGAATTTCTTTACCCCAACGATCGTGAACACAGGGTCCGAAGTTATTCTGTTTGATACAGGCCTATCTGCTGACGGCATCACGTCGGCTTTGGCTGGGGCTGGCTATGCGGCGGATGACATCACGCATGTTGTGCTGACCCACATGCACGGCGACCACATTGGTGGTTTGTCGGGTGACAACGGTGTGACCTTTGCCAATGCAGCGTATGTCACGGGACAGGTGGAATACGATCACTGGGCCGCGGCAGGAAACGATGGTTTCGACGCAAAGGTGCGTCCACTGGCGGAAAAGATGACGTTCTTGGGTGATGGCGATGCGGTGCGTTCTGGCATTACCGCCGTTGCAGCCCATGGTCACACGCCGGGCCACATGGGGTACATGCTGGAATCGAACGGTAGCCAGTTGCTGCTCATGGCCGATACGACCAACCACTATGTTTGGTCGCTACAGCACCCCGAATGGGAAGTCCGATTTGACATGGACAAAACCGCTGCTGCAGAAACGCGCAAACGTATTTTGGGCATGGCTGCGGCTGACCGTTTTGCGGTTGTTGGTTATCACATGCCGTTCCCCGGACTGGGGTACATCGACACACGATCCGAAAACGGGTTCCATTTCGTGCCGCACAGCTATCAGCTGTTATAAATTCGGCCCGTATAGCTGCCATTCGGCATCAGTGACCCATAGGGCGAGTGTTTCCCATTCGCCCTTTTTCACTGCCGAATAGGTGGCGTGTAAATCCGCGCCCAAGATGGATGTCATGGCATCCGATGCCGCGAACAGATCAATCGCCGTATCCCAGCTGGTTGGCAGTGCGGGATATGCTGCGCCGCCGTCGGGCCCTTCGGCCCCTGCGCCCATGCGTTGTTCGATCCCGTCCAGCGCCGCGCCCAAGGTCACAGCCGCCACCAAATAAGGGTTTGCATCGACGCCGCCGATACGGTGTTCGAAATGGCGGGATTTGGGGCTGCCTGCAGGCACGCGCAGGGCAACGCCGCGATCTTCGACGGCCCAAGTATTCGTGGCTGGCGAATAAACTTTGCGCGCGAAACGGCGCCACGAATTCAGGACGGGCGCGAAAACCAGCATGCTATCCGCCATGGATGCACGGATACCCCCGATAGCCGACAGCATCAGCGGGGATAGATCATCGCCCTGATCCGCAAACAGGTTCGCCCCGTTTTCATCGGCCAGCGATAGATGCAAATGCATCCCCGATCCCGAACTGTCACCAAACGGTTTCGACATAAAACAAGCGTCCATATCGTACCGCCGCGCGGTCATGCGGATCAGGCGTTTGGCGCGGATAATATCATCCGCCGCCGACATCAGGTCGCGATAGCGCAAGGTCAATTCGAACTGCCCCACCGCATATTCGGAAATCACCGTTTCCAGCGGCAGGTCCATCGCCGCAGCGCCCGCATAAACATCATCAAAGAACGGCGCCATTTCGTCCAGTTCATCAACCGACATGCAGTTGGTGCCAGACAGCCGCCGCCCCGTCATTGCGGCGCGCGCGGGTTGAACGCGGCCCTGATCATCGCGTGCGCGGTCTATCAGGTAAAATTCCAGCTCCATCGCGCCCATGGGGGTGAAACCTGAGGCCCCAGCCCGCGCGACCTGACGCAGCAGCGCCCCGCGCGGATCGATAGGATGCGGCGCGCCGCTTTCGGCCTCCATCTGCAACAAAACCTGCCCGCGTCCGGTGGCCGGCATAAACCCTAGCGTTCCCGCAACAGGCCAACAGCGGCTATCGCCCGTGCCGCCTGTCACGCAATCAATCGCATCATCCACGTCGTGGCCCGATACGTCCTGTGCGAACAGGGTCGCAGGCATTCCCCTGCCCGATTTGAACAAAGGCACCAATTCGTGACGGCGGATGATTTTGCCCCGCCCGATCCCGTTCAGGTCGGTCAACACAATGTCGATGGCCGACACATCAGGATGAGCGTCTAGGAATGCTTCGGCTTCGGCAATTGGGGCGCGGTGCGTGGTCATGGCGTGTCTTTCGTTATGCACCCATGATGTCTGATCCAAAACCAAATCGTTCACAACAAAAAACGGCGCAGGAAAACCCGCGCCGTTTCGTCAATTAGTCAGGTGATATTAGCCGATAACGTCAACAATAACGTTGGTTTCAGCATCCACCACAACGGTCTGGCCGTTTACGTTCAGATAGTCAAAGGCGACCTCGGGAGTGTCATAGGTGGTTACGGTTTCAGGAATGCCCGCACCCACGACGACTTCACCGTTCAGCCAGACAGCCTCAACCGGGTTGGTTTCGATGAACGTGATGGTTTCTGTGGTTGGTTCCACGGTTGCAGCACCAGCCGCCGCACCCATCATGCCCGTTGCGGCGATCACGCCAACAGGGCCACCCAGACCGTATGCGATCAGCGCGCCAACCGCACCGCCAGCTAGGCCAGCACCGGTTTCTTCGGCTTCGGTTGCTTCAACGTCGACCATTTCAACGGTTTCAACAGTTGTGATTGTTGCCTGAGGCAGCGTTACAAATTCTTCGCCTTCGGTGATGGTCAGGTATGGGGCGTAGGACCAACCTTGGACGCCGTCATAGGTGACTTCGCACCATTCGGCATTTGCCAGACAGCCGTCGACCATTGCCATTTCGCCACCCGGAATGACAGCGACAGGTTCATACCATGCACCTGGACCCGAACGCACGTTCAAGTCGGTTGCTGCGGTTGCGGACAGCGATTGGGCCATTGCAGGTGCCGCAGCCATCAGTGCGATTGCAGACCCCATAAGAGCAGTTTTGATCGGTTTCATTTCGAACTCCTTTCAAAGCGACGTCAGTGCCGCTGATTTGAAAGGACAACATAAAAGGGCGCGAAACCGTTCCGCGCCCTGACTTAGCCGTGATGGATATTCACGAAACCGTGATCACATGGAACTATCGCGGAAACGGTTCACAATCGGATAACGGCGGTCCATCCAGAACGCCCGTTTTGTCAGGCGCGTACCCGGAGCCGATTGGAACCGTTTGTATTCGCTGATGTAAATCAGGTGTTCCACCCGTTTGACCGTATCGTGGTCGTACCCACGCGCAACCAGATCGGCGACGCTGGATTCTTGATCAACCAAACCTTCTAGGATCGCGTCCAGAATGTCGTAGGGCGGCAGGCTGTCTTCGTCTTTTTGGTCGGGGCGTAGTTCGGCGCTGGGCGGTTTGTCGATGATCGACACAGGGATCACTTCGCCCGCGGGGCCGTCCATCCACGGACGGTGATGCGCGTTGCGCCAGCGGCACGTTTCAAAGACGCGCGTTTTGTACAGGTCTTTGATCGGGTTATAGCCGCCGTTCATATCGCCATAGATGGTGCAATAGCCCACCGCGACTTCGGATTTATTGCCCGTGGTCAGCAGCATTTCACCGAATTTGTTCGACATCGCCATCAGCAGCAGACCGCGCAAACGGGATTGGATGTTTTCTTCGGTCAGATCGGCATCGCGGCCCGCAAACAATGGGGCCAAGGTGTTGGTGATCGCGTCGCGGCCTTCTTTGATCGGGACATAGTCGTAGTGAACGCTCAGACGCTTTGCGATATCTTCGGCATCATCCAACGACCCTTGGGACGTGTATTCAGACGGCAGCATCACGCAGCGCACGTTTTCCGCACCCAACGCATCCACGGCAATGGTCGCAACCAGCGCGGAATCGATACCGCCCGACAGGCCCAGCAGCACCTTTTTGAAACCCGTTTTACGCATGTAGTCGCGCAGGGTGATCACCATCGCATGGTAATCGCGTTCCCAGTCATCGCCATAGATAGCCATTTGGCCGGGCGTTGCTTCCCACCCATCGGCGGTGCGGGTGAAATCGACGTGTTCGATGCATTCTTCGAACAAAGGCAGCTGAACGGCCAATTTACCGCCACGGTTCAACACGAACGACCCGCCGTCAAACGCCTGATCGTCCTGACCACCGACGGTGTTCACATAGACCATTGGCACATCGTTTTCGACAACACGCGCCACCATATGGGACATGCGGCGATCGAATTTACCGCGGTAATAGGGCGACCCATTCGGTACGACCAACATTTCCGCGCCGCTTTCGCACATGGTTTCGGCTACATCGCGGAACCATGCGTCTTCGCAGATGGGCGATCCGATCCGCAGCGGGCCCGCATCATATGGGCCCTGAATAGCGCCGCGATTAAACTGGCGCACTTCGTCGAACACATTGTAGTTCGGCAGGAAATGTTTCAGCTGCACGGCCGCGATCTGGCCCTTTTTGCAGATGAAATAGGCGTTATAAAGCCGGTCATCCCGTTTCAGCGGCCCGCCGATTGCCAAAATGGGGCCGTCCGCGCATTCGGCGGCCAACGCCTCGATCCGTTTTAGGCAGGCATCGTGGAATGCGGGTTTCATCACCAGATCTTGGGTCGAATAACCCGCGATGAACATTTCAGGAAACGCGATCATGTCGCTGCCCGCATCACGTGCGGTTTCCCATGCGGCGCGCGCTTTGGCGGCGTTGCCTTCGATGTCGCCCACGGTCGGATTCAACTGGGCCATGGTGATGCGGAAAGTGTCGGTCATGTGCAGCCTATCAATCAGTTGGGCCTAGATTTAACAGAACCACAGGCAAGGGAAAGCCGTTTGACGCCAACAGCCAGCTAAAGCGTTGTAAGATATGCCCATGTCGATTAACGTCTGCGGTGCTGAAACAGGGAAGACCACAATGACTCGGAACGTTGCGCTGGTAGGCGGGGTTGCATTTGCCTTGATGGCAGGGGCGTCCATGGCACAGGACATCCAAACAAAACAGTACGAGGACGGCGGCGTCTACGAAGGCGAATTCGTCGATGGTAAACAGCAGGGTATCGGCACGTATCGCCTGCCCAATGGTTATGAATACACAGGTGAATGGGTCGATGGCCGCATCCAAGGCATGGGAACCGCGCGTTTCCCCAATGGATCGGTCTACGAAGGCCAATTCACCGAAGGCAAACCCAGCGGAACCGGCAAAATCACCTTTGCTGACGGCGGCACCTACGAAGGTGACTGGGTTGACGGCAATATTACAGGGTCGGGCATCGCCCAATACGCCAACGGCGTGACCTACGAAGGCGAATTTCGCAACGCCATGCACCACGGCACAGGCACGATGACCGCGACGAACGGCTATTCCTACGTCGGCACGTGGGTCAACGGCGTCAAAGACGGCAGCGGCACGATCACCTACCCAGACGGCACCGTTTACGAAGGCGAATTGGCCCGCGACGACCGCGAAGGCGCGGGCAAACTGACCATGCCCGACGGCACCGTTTACGAAGGCACTTGGGTTGCTGGCCAAATCGAAGGCACCGGCCGTTTGGTCCAACCCAATGGTGACATCTACGAAGGCGATCTGGTCGCTGGCCGCCGCGAAGGCACAGGCACCGTCACCTATTCCAACGGCGATATTTATCAGGGCGGATTTGCCGACGACCGCCGCCACGGTCAGGGCACATTCCGCGGCACCGACGGCTATGTCTATGTCGGCGCATGGGACAACGGCGCGATGTCGGGTCAGGGTCAGGTCACCTATCCCGACGGGTCCGTTTACGTTGGCGAATTTGCGGACGACCTGCCGAACGGCACGGGCAAAATCACCTATCCAGACGGTTCGACTTACGAAGGCGAATGGGCAAACGGCGTCATCGAAGGCCAAGGCATCGCCACCTACACCAATGGTCTGGTCTACGAAGGCGAATTCAAAGCCGCGAAAAACCACGGCTTTGGCATCATGCGCTACGGCGATGGCTACACCTACGAAGGCGAATGGGCCGACGGCCAACGCGAAGGCAAAGGTGTTGCCACTTATGCCGACGGGTCCGTTTATGACGGCGAATTCGCGGATGGTCAGCGGTCGGGCACCGGCACGATCACCATCCCCGACAATCCGGCGACCGAAACCGATGAAACCTTTACCTACACAGGTGATTGGCAAAACGGCGAAATCGCGGGCTTTGGCGTGGCGACCTATTCCAACGGCGACAAATACGAAGGCATGTTCGTATCCGGCCGCCGTCAGGGCGCGGGCACGATGACCTATGCGTCGGGCGAGGTTGAGACAGGTGAATGGAGCGATGATCTATACGTCGCCGAAGACACCACCGACAAGGCCACAACCGACGAAACGGCGACCGAAGACACGACAGCGAACTAAGGCTAATCGGCCTTAGACCACATCGCCGGCGTCCAGTTTCGACAACCAGTTTTCCGCATCAGACAGGACCGCCTTTTGGCGGTCTTCGTTCATGCGGTCCCACGTGCGATAGATATTGCCCATGCGGTGGTTATCTTTGAACCTGTCGCGATGACGATCCAGAAAATGCCAATACAACAGGTTAAACGGGCACGCATCGGGGCCTGTTTTATCTTTGACCTTATAGGCGCAGGATTTGCAGTAATCCGACATTTTGTCGATGTAATTGCCGCTGCTGACATAGGGTTTGGACGCGATCACACCGCCGTCGGCAAATTGGCTCATGCCTATGGTGTTCGGCGCCTCGGCCCATTCAAAGGCATCTGCGTAGACCGACAAATACCATTCATGCATCTGATGCGGATCGATCCCCGCCAATAGCCCGAAGTTGCCCGTGACCATCAGGCGTTGGATATGGTGCGCATAGGCATCCGTGCGGGTCTGTTCGACGGCCTGCAAAATGCAGTGCATTTTCGTGTCGCCGCCCCAGTAAAACCAAGGCAAATCGCGGTCATGGCCCAGCGCGTTGCGCCCCACATATTCGGGCCCGTGCAGAAAATAGATGCCGCGCACATATTCACGCCAACCGATGATCTGGCGAATGAACCCTTCGACTGCGTTTAACGGGGCATCGCCGTTGCGATAGGCATCTTCGGCGGCCTGACACGCCTCTAACGGGGATAGCAGGCCGATGTTGATGTACATCGAAATGATCGAATGCCACAGGAACCGCTGCCCCGTCAGCATGGCGTCCTGAAAATCGCCAAATTTCGGCAACCCGCCTTTGACCCAATGGGTCAGTTGCCGCCGCGCCTGTTCGGTGTCGGTCGCAAACCAGAACGGACGCAGGTCGCCGAAATGGTCATCAAATTGCGCCTCGACCATATCCAGCACGGCGTTCACCGTGTCATCGGGGGTGAAATTCATCGGGCCGTTGAAATCCACCTGACCGGGCGCGGGTTTGCGATTGTCGTGGTCATAGTTCCATTTGCCGCCCTCGGGCTGGTCACCGTCCATGAGCAGCCCCGTTTTGCGGCGCATGTCGCGGTAGAAATATTCCATCCGCAGCGCTTTGCGCCCGTCTGCCCAAGATTCAAAATCGGAATGGGTCGCCACGAAACGGTCATCGCCGAATTGATGCACGGGGATTGGCATATCCTCTAACGCGGAAATCAGTCGCCATTCCCCTGGTTCGGTAGCGATAATTTCATCCGCGCTGTGCTGCGACGCATAGCGCAGCAATTCGCCCGTGATCGTTCCCGAATTTTCAGGATCGTCCAATTCGGAATAGGCCACCGTCCACCCGTCATCGCGCAGACGACCCGCGAATTTCCGCATCGCTGACAGGATCAAAGCGATCTTTTTGGGGTGGTGTTTGACATAGGTCGCCTCGCCCATGACCTCGGCCATGACGACAATGTCTGTATCGGTGTCCGCTTCGCGCAAGGCGGACAGATTGGGCGACAGTTGATCGCCCAGCACCAAAACCAGTTTCACCATGGGATCGGTTTTCCAGCGTAGTCATAGAAACCACCCGTTTCGGTGGCGCCGTCCAAAACGTCCAACAACATCCGTGCGGATTCGGTTGGTTGCAGTTTCTTGGCTTTGTAATTGGCGGTGAATGACGTCTCGACCGTGCCGGGGTGCAGGGCCAAAACGACAGCATCGCGGTGGGTGCGTTTCATTTCCAGCGCCGCGCCGCGGATGATCTGGTTCGCGGCGGCCTTGGAGGCGCGATAGCTGTGCCAGCCGCCCAAATTGTTGTCGCCAATCGACCCGACCCGCGCGGTCAAAACGCCCAGACGCCCGTTCGTGGCCAGTTTCGGTGCTGCATGTTTCAGCACAGTCGCCACGCCAATGGTGTTCACCGCAAAAACCCGCGCCATCACATCCGCATCAATGGCTGACAGTGATTTTTCGGGGGCCGCGCCATTGGGGGCCAGAATGCCGATCGCCACGAAAATACGGTCAAACGGGCCGTCCAGATCGCCGATCAAACGCGCCACGCTGGCGTCATCGCAGACGTCCAACCCATCGCCCGACCGCGACAGACCAACCGTGTCGCCATCCATCACCTGCACCATGGCCGTGCCGATGCCGCCCGATGCGCCTATCACCAAATTTCGTTTCATGATCGGGAAATAGAGCCCGCCCCGCCCCATTCCAGATGGAAAATCACCATGGCAGGGTCAATTCGGCCTTTTCATCATGGGAATCATGGCTATAGTCCGACGCCATGACGCGCTTGACACATATCACCATTGATGCCGGCTCCTGCCGTGCTGTGCCTTCGCGCGGCCTTCTACTTCTTAGCAGCCTCTGAGCGTGCCTTCCGGCGCGACCGCTCAGGGGTGTTCTAGCGTCGGGCAAAGCTAAGAAAAGACAAGGAATACAGACATGACCAAAGACCGCGTGTTGATTTTCGACACAACCTTGCGTGACGGCGAACAGTCGCCAGGCGCAACAATGACCCACGACGAAAAACTGGAAATCGCAGAGATGCTGGACGACATGGGCGTCGACGTCATCGAAGCCGGTTTCCCCATCGCGTCCGAAGGCGATTTCCGCGCCGTATCCGAAATTGCCCAGCGTTCGAAAAATTCGACGATCTGTGGTCTGGCCCGCGCCAATTTCAAAGATATCGATCGCTGCGCCGAAGCCATCAAACAAGCCGGGTCCGGCCGTATCCACACGTTCATCGGCACATCGCCGCTGCACCGTGCGATCCCGAACCTGACCATGGACGAAATGGCGGACAAAATCCACGAAACCGTCAGCCATGCGCGCAACCTGTGTGACAACGTTCAGTGGTCGCCAATGGATGCGACGCGCACCGAATGGGATTACCTGTGCCGCGTGATCGAAATTGCGATCAAAGCAGGCGCAACCACGATCAACATCCCTGACACCGTTGGCTACACCGCCCCTGCGGAATCTGCGGACCTGATCAAACGCCTGATCGACACCGTGCCGGGTGCGGACGACGTTATTTTTGCAACCCACTGCCACAACGATTTGGGCATGGCGACGGCGAACGCGCTGGCTGCTGTGGCTGGCGGTGCGCGTCAGATTGAATGTACCGTCAATGGTCTGGGCGAACGCGCGGGCAACACCGCGTTGGAAGAGGTCGTAATGGCACTGAAAGTGCGCAACGACATCATGCCGTTCACCACCGGCATCGACACGACCAAGATCATGAACATCTCGCGCCGCGTTGCGACTGCTTCGGGTTTCCCTGTGCAGTTCAACAAAGCGATCGTTGGTAAAAACGCATTTGCGCATGAATCCGGCATTCACCAAGACGGTATGCTGAAAAACGCGGAAACGTTCGAAATCATGCGCCCCGAAGACGTGGGTTTGGCGGGCACTTCGTTGCCGCTGGGCAAACATTCGGGCCGTGCGGCACTGCGCGCGAAACTGGACACGCTGGGTTACACCATGGCGGACAACCAGTTGAACGACCTGTTCGTCCGTTTCAAAGATCTGGCCGACCGCAAGAAAGAAGTGTTCGACGACGACATCGTTGCGCTGATCCGTCAGAACGACACGGTCGAAGACGTGCTGAAACTGAAATCCCTGCGCGTTGTCTGCGGCACCGATGGCCCGCAAACCGCTGATCTGGTGATGACCGTTGATGGCGTTGAAAAATCGGTCACCGCGACAGGCGACGGCCCTGTTGATGCGACATTCAACGCGGTCAAAGAAATCTACCCTCATGGCGGACGTTTGGACCTGTATCAGGTGCACGCCGTGACCAAAGGCACCGATGCCCAAGCCACCGTTTCCGTAAAGCTAGAGGAAGACGGCCGCATCGCAACGGGTCAATCGGCAGACACCGACACTGTGGTCGCTTCGGCCAAGGCGTATATCAACGCGATTAACCGCCTGATCGTGCGCCGCGAAAAATCGGCGCCGGGCGACGATATCAAATCGGTCAACTACAAAGACTCGGTTTAATCAAACGGGCGGCCCTTCGGGGCCGCTTTTCTTTTGGACGGGTTTGGTTCCAAACGGCTAGTCGATGCGTGAAAACCCCGCAGGCATCTAAACAATATCTGCCCCGCTACGTTTAGGTTTTTGATAGCAACTCAACTAGCAAGGGACGCCATGCAAACCTCGACCGAAACGGCCGCGAAAAAGCCGCACGTTCCCCATCGGTATTATACCACGGGCGATTTTCTAGACCTGATCAACGCCCTGCGAGGTTACGACCCAGGCGCCGCATCCCATACTTTGATGGGCCTGTTGCGCATGGCAACCCGCGGCACGGCATCCCCCGTCGAACAGACGGCCCTGCGCATCGCGGGCCTAGCCGATCTGAACGGCACCGAATTTAACCTGACTGACGAAGCAACCGACCTGCTACATTGTTTCAGCACCGGCGAATTCAGCGGCGAAATGGCGGACCGTAATGAACAGCGTCCTGCCGTTGCAGAACCAGAAGACACGACCGATTATCTACAAGCTGGCGGCGAACCTGAGCCGCTGGCCCGTCTGAACATCGGCGGCACCAATTACCTGATCGGCGAATTGTCCGACCTGAACATGCTGGCGTATCGTCTGGACACCGATCTGGAATGGACACACCTGAAAAACACAGTCGAAGAAGGCTGGTCCGAAATCGCTGCTGAAATCATCGCGGCGACCCGTGACACCACACATGACTACATCCGGATGCACATGATCCATCGCCGCAATGCGCAGGTGGGTGAAAACACCGTTCTGTTTGAATTGTTCGGGTTCGAATGGTTCATCCGTTTCGGCGAAAACAAATGCGAAACCCGCGTCGGCGGCATTGACTGGACCGAACTGGATATCGAAGGCCTAGACCGCGAAGAGGACATGTCAAAAATCGCTGTCAAAGCATTGCTGACAGCTGTTCCAAACGCATCCGAACGCTTTGCCGACGATATCAAAGAATGGTCGCTGCGGCTGGCGGCTGGCGCAATGGTCATGCCAGCGTTCAACATCTGATCGCTGATATAACCTATCAGATATCAGGGGGGCGGGTTGATTACCCGCCCTCTTCCATTTCTGCGATGAATTTGCGCAGGCGTTCGACTGCTGCTTTTTTGATTTGGCTGACGCGGCCCGTCGTGACGCCCAACACTTTTGCGATCTCGTAGACGTTCAATTCTTCGACGTAGTACAGCTGTAACAACAGGGCCTCGCGTTCGGGCAATTGTCCCAGCGCGCGGCGCAACATGCCCTTCATCTGCTGGTTTTGCAGTTTGTCTTCGACGGTATGCGCACCGTCTGAAAACAATTTGGACTGGTCGGTGTACAACTCATCCAAAGACTTCACTTGGCTGGCTGCGAAACGGGTTTCCCATTCCTCTAGCTGGCCAACCTCGATCCCTAACTCTTCGGCGACTTCTTCTTTTTCGGGGGCACGCATCAGCGCCTGTTCCAGCTTGGCCGTTGCGGCGCGTACCTTTTGCTGCATCACAATGGTGCTGCGGCAAACGCTGGCGTTATCGCGCAAGAAATCCACGATCGATCCCCGCACGCGGATCGCAGCATATGACCCGAATGACGCGCCCGCCTTTGGTTTGTAACGGCGGCTTGCATCGATCAGGCCCATATAGCCGACCTGCAGTAGATCATCGACTTCGACCATGCGGCCAACGCGACCATACATGTGCCACGCGATTTTGCGCACGATATGCATGTGATCCGCGACCAGTTTATCAGGCGAAATGGTCTGTTCGGAATAACCTTTGGTTAGCAGCATTTGCGTACTCCCTTTTGGGCGGGTTGGGTACGTGGTTTGGTCATTAGCGGCCTCCTGACACTGGGGTCAGCCATCCATTGGCGATGGCGCGGATGTCCGCGCGGCAAGGCCGCTGCAAAGCGTCAACCAGTCCTGCACCCTGCCCCCACAGGGACAGTTTCAGACCAACCGCCGCGATGGCGCAGAATTCTTCGGGCATGGGGGCCCATTCATCGACGCGCGTAAAACAAACGCGCGGGTTCAGATGGGACCACTCTTTCAAATGGCGTGCCAACAGCGCGGGATGCATCCCCGTTGGCAGGCACAGAATGATTTCGGTTTGGCCTTCGATCACCAAAGTTTCGGCCAATCCCGCACAAGTGACATCCAGATCAAAAATCTGCGGAGCGGCCTGATCGATCAGCCCCCAATCGGGGCGCAGGCGGATTTCATTCACCAACGGACGTTCGACATTCAAGCCCAGCAAACGCGCCTGCCCTGTCAAACGATCCTCGGACATCAGGCGTGCTTTGCGGGGGGCGATCAGGCGCGGCACCACATTGGTGCGTTCGGTCATCATCAACGTCGCCATGCGCGCCGCCAACGTGGATTTACCAGCGCCTTGCGGCCCAACGATCAGCGTCCGCGCTGCGCGGCCAGCAAGGTAATTTTCATCCAGAACAGCGCCGCATAGGTCGCTAAGGAACCCGTCCTCTTGGCCCGCAGGCTGGCCCAATTCGACCCACAGGTCCGCCACAAACCCAGGCGCCAATCCAGGCCATCCACCAGACTGTTTCGCCATTGTTGGGCGAAATGCGGGCTGATGCGGATTATTATCGCGGATGTCGCGCGGATCAGGACCAACAGGTTGACCCGACCGTTCGGCCAATACTTCGCCAAAGGTTTTGTTCATTGGCGTCATGCGCGGCGGCTTGCGGCGTTTGGGTGCTTCGGTCGTGGCGCGAACCTCGACCTGACCATTCTTTTGTTTGGTCGACAGGATATAGGCGTCTTGCCCCAGTCGTTTGACGACCTCGTCCATGGCAAGGGCAGTATCAGATGCGCGTACAACAATCGTAGACATGGTTTACCTCACTCAACGGGCGCCATTAGGGGCGGGAATGCCGGCCTGACCGCCGATAACGGCGACGACCTCGACTCGGCGGGTATCGGGCAGTTCATTGATGCCGATCACGATGGCATCGGGCATATGCGGGCGCAGGAACGCAGCGAACGAACGGCGCAGCGGGCTGGCGACCACGATCACAGGGGTGCGGCCTTCGCCTGCGGCTTTGTCGGCGGCTTCGGAAATCGAAGTGATCACCGTGGCGGCCAAACCGTTGTCGACGACCAGACCGCCATCCAGATCACCCGCCTGACGAGCGCGGATCAGGATTTGTTCCAATTCAGGGTCCAGCGTGATCAGCGGCAAAGGCTGCGTGATCGACCCCAATTGCTGCAACAACAGCGGCGTCAACGAAGGGCGCAACGCCTCGGCCATTTCGATAGGCGGCAGGTTGCGGCCCGACAGTTCGGCCAAACCTTCCAGAATGCGGCGCAGGTCCGAAATCGGGATACGGCCTGCCAACAGGTGACGCAGAACCGCCGTCAGCGTGTGCAAAGGCACCAGTTTCGGCACGACCGAAGTCACAAGCGTAGGCGTTACTTTGGACAGGTTATCCAACAGCGCCTGAACATCATCAGGGCCAATCAGGTCCGCCGCGTTGGATGTCACAACTTGGCTTAGGTGCGTTGCGATCACGGATTCAGGTTCGACAACCACATAGTCGTCGGATTCCGCTTCGGTGACTTGTTGCGGCAGAATCCAGATCGCATCCATGCCGAATGATGGGTCTTTGACTTCGATGCCACGCAGTTTGCGGACCGACGCGCCACCGGGCAACGCCAGTTTGCGGTCAGGGTACACCTGATCTTCGCCCACGATGCGGTGGCCTATACGGATGCGATAGGAATTAGGCGGAAGGCTTAGGTCATCGCGGATACGCACGCCAGGCACAACGAAACCCATCGCTTTGGACAAATCTTTGCGGATGCCAGTGATACGCGACACCAGCGCGCCGTTTTCCCCGCCCGCCATCTGGATCAGGCCATAGCCGATCTGCAACGAAATCGGAGCGTTGTCGGTGACGTCTTCGGGAACGATGCCTTCGGATTCTTCGCTGTCTGCTGGGGCCGCACCACCACCGCCGCCACCTGCCTGAGGCCCAGCGCCCGGCATGACTTCGCCATCGACGGCATCTTCGCCGTCTTCGCGGGAAAAATACGCCATCGCGCCAGCACCAGCCGCAGCCAGCAGGAACAGAATGTTCGGCATCCCAGGCACCATGCCCAGCAACGCCATTACGCCCGCCACAGGCACCCACGCGCGGCGCAGGCTCATTTGTTTACCGATCAGTTCGGCCATGTCGTGGCTGGACGATACGCGGGTCACGATCACTGCGGTCGCAATCGACAACAGCAGCGACGGGATCTGCGCGACCAGACCGTCACCGATGGACAGCAGGATATAGGTTTGCGCAGCGTCCCCCGCCGACAGGCCATGCTGGATGGTGCCGATCAGGATACCGCCCAGCACGTTGATGACCAAAATCAGGATACCGGCAATCGCGTCGCCTTTGACAAATTTCGACGCACCGTCCATCGCACCGTAGAAATCTGCCTCGGCAGCGACGTCAGCCCGACGCACTTTGGCGTCTTCGGGTGTCAAAAGTCCGGCATTCAGGTCCGCATCAATCGCCATCTGTTTGCCCGGCATCGCGTCCAAAGTGAAACGCGCGGACACTTCGGACACGCGGCCCGCACCTTTGGTAATCACCACAAGGTTGATAATCACAAGGATCGCAAACACCAACAGACCGACCAAAAAATTACCCGCGATCACAAATTCGCCAAAGGCTTGGATCACTTTGCCCGCGGCCGCGCTGCCGGTGTGGCCTTCGCTTAGAACGATGCGGGTCGATGCAACGTTCAGCGCCAGACGCAGAACCGTCGCGATCAGCAAGATGCTGGGAAAGCTGGAAAAATCCAGTGGTCTATAGCTGTGTAGCGCGACCATCAGAACCAGGAGCGACAACACAATATTGGACACGAAAAACGTATCCAATAGCACCACAGGCAACGGCAAAACCATCATCGCCATAATCGCCAAAATGCCGATCGGCAATGTCATGTCGCCCAAACGGCCCAACATAGATGTACGCGCAACTGTCGCCATTATGATAAACCTTTGGATGTGTGCAGGATCTGGGATCGCATGTGGTGTCAGGTCCGATTGTCGGTTTCATTCGGACGTTGATCTGCAAAGGCCGTGCCAGTTTGTACGGTTGCGCGTGCTGAAAACTTGGCACGGGGTTTGCAGACATTGGGGCAATTCGAACCCGCCCTTTAGGAGCCGAACCCGTGACACTAAGACAGTACAAACGCCCTGCGCTGATCGGCCTTGCCGTTGCGCCTTTGTTGGCGGCCTGCATGGACACCAACATGACAGCCCAAGACGCCCTGCCCGAAGACCCCAGCGCCTATAGCGCCGAAATCGCGCAGCTGCGTGACGATCTGCAAACCTTGGAAACTGCGGGCACAACAATCGCAGAACCAACCCGCGTTACGGCCCCTGTCGTGGTCCATACCGCCGACGGCCAGCCGACCGCTGCCGCGCCAGATGCAACCGTTGCGATGCCATTCATGATCGAAGGTCTGGGCTTCGCCCAAATCGCCAATCAGCCCGGCGCGACGACGAACCAGAAACGTCTGATGGCCCTACGCGCCGCCCGTTTGGATGCGCTGCGTGACCTGACCGAACAGGTGCATGGCATCCACATCAACGCGTCAACCACCGTGGGTCAGGCCCGCGTCATCAGCGATACCCTGTCCGCATCGGTCGACGGCACCATTCGCGGCGCCCGCACCGTTTCGATCAACCCCAAAGGTGCTGACGGTTACGAAGTGAAACTCGCGTTGGACGCCGACACTGTCGCCTACATCGTTCGCGCCGCCCAGGGAGCCCTGTGATGCTGCGCCGGTTTCTGATCCTGATCACTTCGCTATTGGTGCTGGCCCAGACGGCCACGGCCCAAGACGCCATTCGCGTCGAAGCCGAAGGTTTCGGATTTGTCACCGGCAGCAACGATACAGAGTCCGCACGCCGTCGCGCGCTGATGGACGCGCTACTAAACGCATCCCTAGCAGGCGGAGCCGCGATCAAAGCGCACAACGTCGTCAACATGGGCCGCATAGAACGCGACCTGTTGATCGTGCGCCCGACGGGCCGCGTGATGCAGCACAATATCATTCATCAATCGCTGAACGGTCACGTCTGGACCGTGCGCATTCAGGCAATGGTGGGCAATGACGCGCTGACATCCTGTCAGGCCGCGAACAGGTTGCACATCATCACCTATCAGCCGCGCATATCGGTGTCGCCGAACGCTCCGTTCTGGACGGAACAGGTGGCCTATGACGTGGTTCAACAGCTGTATGCGGTGCTGGATCGCCACCGCGCGGTCGAAAGCCTGCGCATCACCGACCGCGCTATGCCTGTAGGCCTGTCCGATGCCCGCGCCGCCCGTGACTACACCGTTCTGACCCAAGGCGACGTGCGCCTTACCTCGGGCGATTTCGGCTTTGCCCCGGATATCCGTGTTGATGTCGTGGCCCAAGGCCGCCGCAATTTCGCACAACTGACCATGGCGCTGGCATTGGTTCATTCCGACGGCAACGTGACCCGCCACGATGTCATCCGCCAGACGCCAATCCCCGGCCCGAATGTTTTGGGCAACGCTGCGGCCATAACCCAGCGCACGCGCGGTCAGATGATCAATGACCTGTCCCAAGGTTTGGCGCAGGAATTTGATGATTTGCTCAGCATTCAATCCTGTTCGCCACTCACGTCTGTTCTGGCTGCCTCTGGCGATTATCTGTCGGTCGATGTCGGATCCCGTCAGGGCCTGACGCGCGGCGCCGTGGCATTCACGGCAGACCACGGCCACAGCGTCCAAATGTTGGAAATCGTGTCGATCGCGAACCGTACGGCCACTTTGCGCCCGATGGACCCAACCGTATCCGCATCACAACTGGTTGGCCGTCCAGTACGGTTTTTGGAAACAGGTCTGTAACGGATGCGGGCGCTATGGATCATCGCCCTGTTTGCGTCCCCTGCCCTAGCGCAGGCGGATTACAGTCGCGGCGTATCTGGCGTTCAGGCAGCAGAATTGGTTGCAGATGCCATGCGCGCAACGGGTATTCAAAACCCGCGCCCGAATGCGCCAATCCGCCCTTTTCCCGCGTGTAACGCAACGCCAACCGTTAGCCCGCTGAATGGCGGATGGGCGACGGCAGAAATTTCGTGCTCCAGCCCGCGCTGGACCCGCGCGATGCGTACAAATTTGCCCGCGCCGCAGTTTCAGCCGACCGAACGCCCAAACCGCGCGGTAGCGCCGGACGTGGACCAGATGATGGTCGTTGCGTTGAAACGTTCGATGCAAATCGGCGAAATGATCGGCCCTGCGGATGTGACTCTGGTACCCCGTTCCACACGGTCTGCAGCGGATATTTTTGTTGATCCACAATTGGTTATCGGTCGCCGCCTGAAATCAACGCTGGGTGCCGAACAAATTTTGCACCTGCGCCACCTAGAACCCGACTGGCTGGTCCAAAGCGGCACGCCTCTTGCACTACAAGTATCAGTTGGGGCGATTTCAGTCGTCGCCCCTGGTGAAGCACTAGAAAATGGAAGGTTGGGCGATGTTATCGAGCTTCGAAATCTATCGTCCGGGGAAATTGTGAACGGAATCGTAAATGGCGAGAACTCTGTCATTTTACGGCCTAACATTCCTTAAATACCTGCCGTTACTGGCCACGAATGGAGGTCTCAGATGGTTGACTCAATTAACTCGGGTGGCGCCCCGCAGTTAAAGCGCGCTGCAGACGACGCCGCGAGCGCGGCACGTCTAAAAGGTAATAAATCCGCCGGAACGGCTGTTCCAGCGTCGCCAGTTGCTGGCGCGCCGGCGGGTGACACTATGGAAATCAAATCAGCGATCGTTAGCGTTCCGCAGGAACTCAAGCAGCCGCCGATCGAATTGGCTTTGGTGACCAAGTTGCAGGAACAGATTGCGAATGGAGATTATCCGATCGATCTGGATGCGATCACGGATAGCCTGTTTGAAAGCTATCTCGAACTGAATTCTTGACTACACCGGAGAGCACGGCATGACTTTGCCTGGATTGATGACGCCGACGGTACTATACGCCGCCGCTGCCCTGCTCGGGGCTTTCGTGATTGCGTTCTACACCCTGCGTGTTCGCAAAGCACGGGCTGCCGTATGCAGCCAAACAGAAAACGTGGATCTGATCGCACAGATCGATGAACGCCTGTCGGGCGTCGCCAACCGGATCGAAGCACATCAAGCGGACCTGATCCACCGCGTACATGACGACATTCGCGGCCTGCAATCCGATATGGACTGGCTGGCCGGTGAACGCATGATCGAAGAAGCCATCGCAATGGCCCGCACAGGCCAAAGCGCATCCCATATCAGCACCGAACTGGGGCTAAGCGTAGAAGACGCAGAAACCATCGCACGGTTTCGCAAACATTAAGACACGATAAATCGACCATCTAAATGCGGCCCTGTCATTTGACAGGGTTTCGCATTTTGTGGGTTAGCGGATTACATTGCAGGCGGGTTGGGGAACGGTTGCAGTGTCACACCAGCTATCAAAGGCCATACGCGCTTCGGTCTGGGCTTTGATCTGATCGCGCGCCGATAGACCGCGAAACGTTTCATCACGCAGCGTTGCCGCCGCATCCAGCCCCGCCACAACCGACAATGATTGCCACACATAGGTCTGCACCAGATCAGGGCGCGGCAATAGATCCGATTGGATGATGGACTGCGCCAACATTGCTTTGGCATCGCCTTGGGCGATTTTAGGGGCCAATTCGGCCGACAAAACATCGGCCAATGCCGTGCGTTCGTCGCGCGAAATGGAATCCGCGACGCGGCCAATCAACACTTCGGCCTGCTGGACGCCCTGCAATTTCGCGCGCCAGGCCCAAACAAAGGCATCGCTGTAGTTTTGCGGCACGCCTTGGCCGGCGTAGAACATCAGGGCCAAGTTGAATTGGGCGCGCGCGTTTCCGTCATGGGCCAATTCACTATAGGCCGCAGCTGCGCCTGCTGGATCGCCAGCGGCATACATATCCATCGCCTCTTGCAAACTGGATGCTGGGGCGGGCGCGGCCAGACAGGCCACAACGGATGATATGACGAACAGACGTTTCATTATCGCCCCGCAACCATCGACAGGCGTAGATACAGCAGTTTGCGACGCGGCGCGCCGGGGAACCGCTGTTCGTAAACAACGATCTGCGGACGGGGCGTGCCAACGGTCACAAAATCGATCGAAATTGTGCGCGGCAGATACACGCCATACGCAGCCAAAGTTTCCACAGGCCCTGCCGCGAAACGGTCACGGAATTGGTTATCGATCCAGATCCGCGCCAAAGCTCGGCCCAAGATATCAGGCAAATATTTTTCAACATCTGCTTTGTCTTTTAGATGAGTTTCCCGACGCACCAACGCAAAATCAACCGGCGCGGGTTCGGGCTGGTTTGAAACCGACTGAGCGGTGTGTTGATTTTGTGACGTGCGGGCGGGCAACGTGTTGTTGAACGGCACTAATGCACGGCTGGTGGGATTATTCATTGGGTCGTGATCCAAAAAGGGTGAACCTGTTAGAAATCAAAACGGCAGAATGTCCCGCAATGTTAGTTCCGAAGGCATAGTTTTTGCTAAAAAAGCTATCCTTTTGATTTTCCACATTTCGGCTTTGGTACAGCAACAAAATCAGACTTCCGCCCGTAATTGAATATACAGGCTTTCAATTTCGGACCCATCATGGACAGCAACAAAATCATCAGCTTTGTCGGCTTTATCATGGTCATGGTGCCTTTTGGCATGGGGCTATCGGGCACGTTGTCCGGTGCGCCGGAAATTACCGCCGAAGAACCCGAGGTCGCCGTGTCCAACGAACCTGCACCGCCGGGCAAACCCGACTACATCGCCTATCCGCAGATGACCGTCAGCATCCCGCAATTCGATCGCAAGGTCGCTGTGGGCCTGTCGTTTATGGTCGATCAAGGCACCCCAGTCGCCGAAGGCCTGTGGGAATCCGTTGGCAACCGCGATGGCCGTCTGGATGCTGTTGTGACACAAGCCATCGAAGAAGCCGGCCTTCAGGCGCGTGACACCCAAGGATTGCGCCGTCTGATCCCGACCATGGTGCGCCATGCGGTCAACCTACAGGTCGGCACCGACGATGACCCCAGCCCCGTCCGCGAAGTGTTGATTACCTCTTACGCGATGCAATGATGGCATGAAACTTGCTCTGATACTGCAACCCAGTAAAGGAGCCTGCCATGAATACCCAACCACGCACCTTAACCCGCGCTGTCCCTGTTAAGCCTGCGCCGGCCCCTGCCCCGCATGCTGATACCGTCATGATCGAAATCACATCGTTTGACGATCACGGCCGTGCAACAACGCGGCACGCGTCTTTGTCAGATTATTTGAAAGACCCGAAATAACCCGGCCTAGTGCCGGGTTTTCCGCCACATCCAATATTTCACAACGAATCCTGGAACGCCGACAATCGGTACGATCATCGCGATCGTCATCGGTGTCGGCGTTATTGCACCAAATGGTGTGGCAATGTCGGGCATAAACCCGATCAAGAAAATCAAAGCCGCAGCAGACGGCAAAAACACCCGCAGAAACAGGCATAGACGGCAGGCGGTCATGACCGCCCACCAGGCACTGGGCGTGCCGATTCAATACGGCGATACGCGGGGCGGTTTTTATCGCCCAGACGCTGGCCACGTAGTTTGTCTTTTAGGATATCCTCGGCGGTGCGGACCGTGCGCTCTGCGGCTAGCAGAGCCTGCCTCAGCGTTGCTTTGTCGCCTTCGGTCATGGCGCAGCCTTGCATACGGTCGGCCATGTAACGCAGGCGATTGCTGAGTTCGATGACCAGTTCATTTTCGCCTTTTTTCGCGGCATCCAACACGTCGTGCCCCAAACCACCCATCAGGATGGCCAACATGGCCGGGCGTTCGACATGAGCGCGTTTCAGGTCCATATGGATCACTCCGGCGCCTTGGCCTGACCGCCGATTTCATCCCATGCGGACAGGATACCAGCGATATGCTCTGCGCCTTGTTCCAGCTGCGCCTCGGGGTTCTTTGCGAATGCCTCGGCGACCTGTAGACGGCAGAATTCGTAGACGCGGAACAGGTTGGTGGCGATCTCTCCGCCTTTGTCGAAATCCAGACTGCTTTGCAGAATGTAGATCGCTGTAAACGCGCGGTTGACGTGCTGCGATGGATAGGCCCCGCCGTTGGCTTTGGACGCCGCCATAACCCGCAGGGATTTTTCCAGTTCGCGTAGTGTCACGCCAATGATTTCGTGCGGATCGGTAGGTTCGACCGGTTTGATCGTTTCGGCCTTTCGATAGGACGATCTGGCGTTTGCAAATGTCATCTCGACACCTCTCCTGACATGGGTCCGCGTTTCCTCGTGGTTAAATTAAAGAACGTCAGATCCAGAAAAATGTTAGTCTGGAACGCCAACGAAAAACGGCGCCCCTAGGACGCCGTTTGCAAATGTCATGCCGCTTCGACCGCATCGGACATTAAAGAGTTGGTCGAAAGCACCATTCCGACCTCGCCCCCTGCCAAAAGCGCGATACCGGTCAGGTTCCGCATCTGCCGCAGCACCCCGCGCAATGGCCGCAACAGCACCAGCTGCTGCCCCAGCAGTTCATCGACAGGCACAGCCAGTGTTTTATCACCGACACCCAATACAACGAACACACGGCGGTTTCCGTTGGCATCAGCGTCCCGCAGGCTTGTCGCTTTGCGGTCGTCCATACAATGCACGCTGATCATTGTGCCGTCTTCCATACGCAGGACCATACGGCCATTCGCGGCTGAAATCGGACGCAGAGCGGTTTCGCGCGGTTGAACAATCGACTGGATCGTATCCACAGGGATCACATAACGGATACCACCGATGCCTACGACCATGCCCTCTAGAACGACCATCGCCAGAGGCATCGAAATATGGAACCGCATGCCTTTTTGGCCGGGTAGTTCGATCAGGCGCAAATCGCTGGATGTCGATTTCAAATGTAGATCCAGCTGAGAGCGAAGGCCCGCTTCGTCCATTGCCTGACCGTCGTCTTCGATCGTCACCAGAACGCGTTCATCATCGCGGTGGAACGACATATGAATGTTCTGCGGCGCCTTTTCACCGCTTAGACGTTCGGTCAGCAACACGCGCAGCATTTTGCGCAAATGTTCCATCAACGTGACGTCGATCGACATTTGGCCGCCCGCGCTGGTCATTTTCGCCTCTGTCTTGTTTTTACGCGACAGGGTGCCGACCAAAGCCTCTAGCGGGCGGATCAGCATGTCCAGCGGACGCGAACGGATCGCAACGGTCTGTTCTTGCAAATGCGCCATCTGGCTGACCAGCTGCGCTTCGACCTGTGCGGCCTCTTGCAGACGGGACGTGAATTCCGACACCACCTTGCGGATGGTCGAACTGCTGCCTTCCAGATCTTTGTCCGCCATACGCAAGGCGGCATCGACGCTTTCTGCCAGACCGGTTTCCGCCAGATCGGACAACATATGATTTACCATCGCTTGGCTGGCGGCGACTTCGGAAATGCTTTCCAACATTTCAGAGGTCAAACCAGGGCCCTGACTGATGGGCTGATCAACGTCGCCCGCCAACGCACCTGCGTCTTCGGATTCTTCGGCTGAATGATCTTCCAGAACTTCGTCGATGCTCAGCAGTTTGCCGGACGGGTCCATTTCCGTCAGCGCCGACAGAACTTCGGTTTCGTCCAAAGGCGATGCGATCAAGAAATCGAACAGCGTTTCTTCGTCACGGAAAACGGTAACGTTCGTGATCGAATGAATGGTCGGAGCGCTGATCCATTCCAGGAATTTTTCCGCCAGTTCAACATCGCTGTTGATGTCGGTGCGGATGATCACGAAATGGTGGTTCGCTTCGATCGACGCAGACGCCGCTCGCACGCTTTCTGGCGATAGAACGCGGTGGAAACGATCCGGCAGGCGCAGACGGCGTTCAATGGCCGTGGCGGTCATGGTGCCTTCTTGGGCGAATGCCGCGTTCGACGCCTGTTCAAACAGGATATCCAGATTTTCGGTGTCCGGAATTTCGCCCTGTTCCAACGCGTCGAATACCAATTCGATCGTGTCGGTGAACCCGCGCGCGATGTGCATCAGAATGCTGTCTGGCGCCGAATGCGATGTTTGAACACGGCCAAACAAATCGATCAGGGACATAGCCAGCTGACCAGCTGTATCCAGTTTATGATAGATACAAGCGTGGAAAATCAGACGCATGTTGCGCGAAAATGCGCTGTAATGTTTATCGACTTCGCCGCCTTTTTTCAGGCCAATCAATGCACCGTCGACCGCTGCCAGCGTGTCAAAGGCATGTTCGGCACACCATGCACGCAGCAATTCGGACGGGCTGATCGAAGATGCGGCTGCTTCGTCTTTCAACACGCCTTCGACGGCGGCCAATTCTTCGTACAGGTACAGTTCGGCAGCGCGATATTCTTTGGTATTCGACGCTTCTTCGATGCGTTTGGTTGCATCGCCGACACGGATCAGGCCGCGGCCATCGCTGACCTCGCGGATATGCCCAGCGGCCGTGGCCACGCGTTCTGGATTTGGCTCTTCGCCAACGCTCCAGTTCGTGCCAATGTCGGACAATACGGCCAAAGCCTCCTTGATCGCGTCAAAGAATGTCGCGTCAGAGGTGTTTTCGCTGATCACTTCGTCTGTCAAATCCAGACGGGTCAATTCTTCTAGGCGCAGAACCAAAGCCGCCAACAATTCGACACCGGTATCGGCATCGGATTCGGGGTGTTCCATAAACGCAGCCAGCGTTTCGGCCCATTCTGTCAGACCCATCTGTCCGGCTGCGTGATGCAGGTTATCTGCCTCGCGTTTCGCAGCCGTATAGGTCGCCGATGCGTCACCGGCATAATCGGTCATATACTGGCGGAATTTCGCAATGGCGCCTTCGGACATACCGCTGAAAATATCGCGGTAGCTTGGGTCGTCGATCAGACGTTTCGATGCAGCCTGAACCGGCATGTCGGCATCGCCAGATGCGTCAGCGGTGACCTCTTCTGGGGCCGCTTCTGGCTCGGATGGCTCTTCTTGCGCGGCGGCTTCGGGCGCGGCGGCCTCTTCGGCCGCCGGCTCTGTCGGTTCTTCCGGCTCTGCCTCTGCTACAGGGTCTTCGGCAGGTTCGGGGTCTGCTTCGGGTTCAGGTTCAGGTTCAGGTTCGGTAACAGGTTCTGCTGCGTCCTCTACCTCGGCTGGGGCCGCATCACCGCCAGCCGCCGCTGCAGGGTCTTCTCCTTTGCAGCGCGCGATTTTATCGCGCAACTGGTCCATCAGCTCTTCGGAACTACTGCCATCAACGTCTGCGCGGTTTGCGGACGTCTGTTCCAACATTTCGCGCAAAACATCGCCCGCATATAGCAGGATATCGATGATTTCTTCGTCCAGCGGAACGCCATCGTCGCGGACCAGACCGATCAAATCTTCGGACAGGTGTGCGCGGCTTTCGACGGTCGCCAGACCCAGAACGCGGCTGTTGCCCTTGAAGGTGTGCACAGCTCGGAATAGGGCACTGACGTGTTCGCCAGCAGATGCTTCATCCCCTTCTTGTAGGGCAAGCAGAGCGTTTTCCATCTGGTCGAGCGATTGCGCACCGTCGTCCAGATAGAGAGCCCAAATTTCGTCCATTTCGTCAGACATAGCTATCTCACTTCAAGGTTGTAGTTGGCAGCAAAGAAAGAGCAATAAGCGTGCCTAAATCACGCGTTGGCGAATTGTTCGCGCATCACGCGCGCCAGTTCATCGCCTGCTTTTTCTTCTAGGTCGTGCGAAACGGTGCCCGATGGTTTTGCAACAACGCCATCCGCACCCAGTTCGCGGGCTTTGGCAGCGTGGGCCGAACCCGATACAGCAACCGACGACAGCATGACGATTTTTGCGCGGGTTTTCAGTTTCGCGTGACGCAGGAATTCCAGACCGTCCATCACCGGCATCTCGATATCCAGCAGGATCAGGTCGATGTTCGGAACTTCGGACAGTTTATCCAGCGCCTCTTGGCCGTTGGATGCCTGTGCTGCGACTTTGAAGTCAGGTAGGGTCTTGATAAAGCTGGCGATATACAAGCGCATCATCGCAGCATCATCGACGATCATTACGTTGTGTGTCATTTCGTTTTCTCCTGTAGAAAAGGTTGGGTCGATAACGTCGTCACCGACCCAAATACTCGATTAAAAGTTGCCAAATCCGCGTTCGTCACGATCGCTGTTGCGGTTCATCGTGCCGGTGCGTGCAGGCGCCATCGGTGCCATGTTGGCGTTACCTTGGGCCGCCAGCATCTGCTGGATCTGCGCCATCATTTCAGGCGATACGCCGTCTAGGCCCGGCATCGAAGGCATGGCAGAAACCGTGCTGCGCAGGTTAAAGCGGCCTACTTCGCTACGCATGCTTTCGGTCGCGGACTGCATCTGCGCGGCGGATGCGGCCAGTTCGTCAGCTTGCTGGCTGGTTGCCAAAGCCGATTTCGCGATTTCCGAAACAGCCACGTTGATCTGTGCCACACCGCGGGACTGTTCATCCGAAGCCGTTGCGATATCGCCGACCAGAGTGCGGACCTTTTCGATGTCTTCGACGATCGATGTGAACGCGCTGGATGTTTCGTCTGCGATGCGTACACCATCCTGAACGCGGGTCGATGCGCTTTCGATCAGTTCGCTGGTTTCGCGTGCCGCTTTGGCGGAACGTCCTGCCAGGTTGCGAACCTCTTGGGCAACGACTGCGAAACCGCGACCGTGTTGGCCTGCACGTGCTGCCTCGACAGCGGCGTTTAGTGCCAGCAGGTTGGTCTGGAATGCGATTTCGTCGATGACCTTGATGATCTTGGCGATATCTTGGCTAGATGCGCGAATGCCGTCCATTGCGGTGACCATTTCGCCGATCTTGATCTTACCGTCAGCGGCAACAGTCGATGCGCCGACAACCAGATCACGGGCCGAAGATGCCGCAGTTGCGTTCGATTTCACCTGCGATTCAGTTTCTTCGGTCGAGGACGATACTTCATCCACCGAAGACGACTGGATCTGGCTGTTGGTTGCCAATGCCTGCGACGACTGCGACATTTGTTCGACAGTGGTCGTGATCTGTTTGACCTGGCTGGTGATGGTGCCGAATGCTGCGTTCAGGCTGGTAAATGCTGCCTCGAATGCGCGCATGATCGAACCGTACGAACCGCGGAATTCTGCAGTGTTCACGGTGGTGTCCAGTTTGCCCTGAACGATGCCGTTCGACAGACGTTCGATTTCTGCGATCACTTCGTTAAAGTTGGTGCTGATCGACATCATCGTATTGATCACGTCACGGAACGAACCGCTAAAGTCGGCTGGGTTCACATCGATGTCAAAGTTACCGTCAACAAGGCTTTGTGCGATGCCTTCGACCGACGAAACAACGTTTTTAAAGTTGCCGCGAACCTGTTCCATCGCGTTGTTGATGAACGCTTTTTGACGTGGGAACTGTTCCAGCTCGGCATCAAAGTTACCGTTCGCCAGCTCCAGAACAAAGGCGATCGCCTTTTTCTTGGTGTCGATGTGCTGGTTCACCATGTCATTCACGCGGCGACCCACATCTTCGAATGTGCCGGTCAGTTTTTCGGTATCAACCACAACGTCGATGTCGCCCAGATCATGCGATTTGGCCATGTTGCGGATTTCGCCCAGTAGCGCATCAACGTTTTTCGCGTTGTCCTGCAGAACCGCCTTAACACCGTCCATTGCATCGTTGATGAACGCTTTCTTGCGTGGGAAACGTTCCAGTTCAGCGTCAAAGTTGCCTTTGCCCAGTTCAACCGCGAAACCAATCGCTTTTTTCTTGGTTTCAATGTGCTGGTTGACCATGTCGTTCACGCGGCCACCCACATCGGCCAGGGTGCCCGACAATTTGCTGGTGTCTACGATGTGGTCGATATCGCCCAGATCGTGCGCTTCGGCCATCTGACGGATTTCCGCCAACAGGGTGTCAACGTTATGCGCGTTATCACGCAAAATAGTGCGCATGCCTTCCATCGCGTCATTGATGAACGCTTTCTTACGAGGGAAGGTTTCCAGTTCAGCGTCATAGTTGCCTTTGCCCAGCTCAACCGCGAAACCGATCGCTTTTTTCTTGGTTTCGATGTGCTGGTTGACCATGTAATTCACGGCATTCAGCGCCTTGGCGAATTCGCCGGTAAAGGCGGAATCGTCGCAAACAACGTCGATGTCACCTTCGTCATGGGCGTTCGACATTTTTTCGATTTCTTCGACCATACGCAGCGCTTCGGAGGTTGCGTTTTTCGAATCCGTCTGGTCGCTCCATTCCACGATCACAGCCTGCAGGTCGCCGTTTTCGTCGAAACGAGGCACCGCGATGAAATCAAAGTGGTGACCGCCAACCGACAGCGACCCGTCGTAACGGCCGTCCAAACCGGCAGCCATGCTACGCTGGTGCGATGGGTCTTTGTGGAAATCATCGATGCAGGTGCCGACGATTTTGCTTGCGCGGAAATTCGGCAGATCGTTGCGAATATCGCCTTCCATTTTTTTGAACATGTCGATCGCTGCTTCGTTTGCATAGCGAACGACAAAGTCTTTGTCGGCGATCGTGACGGGCGTGCCCATCATGTCCAGCATTTGAGCGGAGTCCAGGCCACCGATCACTGCCTGGGCGTCTTTGTTCATCGTAGTCGTAACCATTTCATTGGTCCTTTCAGGAGTGTTGGCGCTTGCCTCAGGAGTGTCCGCCTTTGCGGTCTTGTTGTTCTTTTTTGCATTCATGGGTTCAGCCTCACAGCAGGTCTGGCGGCAGGGTCACGTCGCTGTCAGACACCAGAACACCGGTATCCAGCAGGATCGAAACGCGGTCGCCAACTTTGCCGATGCCGGAAATGACGGATTTGCCGCCTTTGCCGAATTGGCCGTGTGCATCCACCTGCGTTGGTGGAATTTCCAGAACTTCGGACACGCCATCCACGATCAGACCGATCAGGGCGTCGTCCACATCCATAACGATAACAACCGTGCGGTCGTCATAAGGGCGTTCCGACATGCCAAAGCGCAGGCGCGCATCCATCAGGGGGATCACTTTACCACGCAGGTTGATCACGCCTTTGATGTAGTGGGGCATATCAGGCACGGACATAATCCGTTGCATGCCAACAATTTCGGTCACAACGCCGATGCCTACGCCGTATTCTTCGTCGGCTAGGGCAAACGTAAGGTACATATCATCGACGTTATCGGCGTCGTTGAATGCGGCCTCACCACGGGCGGCTGCCGCGGTCATGGCGTCTTCGGTTACTTCTGCAGCTTGGTTCATGGTGAAGTCCTCGCGGTTACAACTTTGGTGCGCGCGACCGGGTATCGGACGGCGCCATGGCTTCGGTCATTTTCGACGGAATGGTTTCAAGAGGCAGGAGCGTATCAGTCGCCCCCATGTTATGCGCGGCCTGCGGCATGCCGTAGACAACACAGGATTCTTCGTTCTGGGCGAATGTCGCGCCGCCTGCTTTGCGGATTTCCAACATGCCTTCGGCGCCGTCGCGGCCCATGCCGGTCAGGATCGCAGCAGAACACCGGCGGCCCGCCAGTTTCGCAACGGATTTGAACAACACGTCTACCGCTGGGCGCGAATAACACACAGGTTCGCCGTCAATCAGCGCAACGCGGTAGCCTACGCCGTGTTTCAGCAAAATCATGTGTTTGTTGCCGCCCGGAGCCAGCAAAATACGGCCCGGCTGCACCACATCGCCATCGCGCGCTTCGCGGACTTCCATCGGGCAGATGGTATCCAGACGACCGGCAAACGATGCTGTGAAACCTTCTGGCATGTGCTGAACGATCACAATGCCGGGGGATTCCGCAGGGAACAAAGGCAACATCGAACTTAGCGCCTGAATGCCGCCCGTTGACGCGCCAATTGCGTGTATCCAGCCGCTGGCGCGGCCGCGCGGCACTTCGAATGCGGCGTTGCCACTGACAGCTTTGTTCAGGATCTTTGCGCGGTCTACACCGGGGCGCGACGTTGCGGCCTCTTTCAGGCGGCTACAAACATCGACCATCATCCCCGCAAGGCCCGCGTTGGTGCCCATTTTAGGTTTGCTGATGATATCAACCGCGCCCGCTTCGACCGCCTGAAACGCGATACTGCGGTTTTCGGTCGTTGCCGACGAAATAACGACCGTCGGGACGGGGCGCGTTTTCATGTAGCTGCGCATGAACGTCAGACCGTCCATGTTCGGCATTTCCAGATCCAGCGTAATCACGTCAGGGCGCAGGCGGGTCATCATGTCGAACGCTTGTTCCCCATTTGACGCAAAACCAACCACCTCTAGTTCCGGATCGCGTTCGATGCCCATCGCCAAAACACGGCGGATCATCGCACTGTCGTCGACAATCAAAACGCGGATTTTACGTTTCACACTCATGCCGCGCTCCCGGGGCGGCGGCTCATGCTTGTGCCGACGGGGGTCCAACGGGTGGACAAATCGCGTACGCTTTCGGTCACGGATGTGATCAACCAACCGTTCGGTTCGGTTACATCATAGATCGCATCGACCGTTGCCGACTGATCTTTGATGTCAAAATAGTACAGAATGTTGCGGCAAAAAACGACTTGGAAGTCATTTTTGAACGGATAAGGCCGCGTCATAAGGTTCAGACGACGGAACGTGCAACGGTTCCGAATTGCGTCGATCACCTGATACTGGCCCATGCCGATGGGTTTGAAATATTTCTGCAGGTATTCGTGCGGCACCTGTTCCAGCTGCCGCGCACCAAAGATGCCTTCCTCGGCGCGTTCAACAACCGGCGCGGAAATATCTGTGCCCAAAATCGACACGCGGCGCAGCGCATCCATGCCCAACGCTTCGGCGATGATGATAGCCAGAGTGTACGCTTCGTCGCCCGACGAACAGGCCGCAGACCAAATGCGAATTTCGTTGCGGTTCGCGATGGTCGGCAAAATGGTGTCGCGGAATTTATCCAGAACGTCCTGTTCGCGGAAAAAATATGTGTGGTTGGTCGATGCGGCGTGCATGACGGCCAATTGCAGATCGTGTTCTTGGCTGTCGTTCAGCCGACGCGACATATCTGCCAGACGGTCGATGCCGAATGACCGCTGAACGCGCCCCAGACGCTGTAGCAACAAATCTTTTTTCTGGTCCGTGTAATTGATCCCACATCGCTGGTTCAGCCATGTACGGATTTGTTCGAAACCGACTTCTTCGTGCATCATTTTGCTGCTCCGGATGCCAGACGTTCACAATCAAGAACCAGCGCGACTTCGCCTGTTCCCAGCAATGCGCAGCCCCAGCTGGCGCGGACCGAAGCAAGCCGTCCGACCAGAGGTTTCATAACCACCTGCTGACGGTCCAAAACTTCGTCGACGGGGATCGCGATCGATCCTGTCGCCGTGTTGAACACAACCAAGATGGGCGGCACGGGTTTGCGTTCAGCGTCCGCATCCACTTCGTTGAAAAATTGATCCAGCCGCACAATCGGGATCATCGACCCACGCAATTTCAGCAGCTCGCGTTTGCTGTCAGCCGATACATTCATCAGCTCGTCGCCTTCGGGGCGTGCAATTTCGGACACCACGTCGATAGGAACAGCGAACAGTGTTTTGCCCAGACGCAGGATGATACAATCCAAGAAAGCCAGCGACACAGGGATAAACAGAGCAACCCGCGTGCCTTTGTTTTCCCAGCTGTCTACCGTGATACGGCCGCGCAGCGACGTCATGGTGCTGTTCAGAACGTCCATACCTACGCCGCGGCCCGACAGATTGCTGACGGTATCGGCGGTCGAAAAACCAGGTTCGAAAATCACGCGCCACAGCATCGAGGGTTCTGGCTCTTCCTCGGGACCAAAGAACCCACGCTCGCGCGCTTTGCCAAGGATTTTGTTTCGGTTCAAACCCCGACCGTCATCTTCGACAACGATACGGACCTCTGATCCGATTTGCGATGCAGACAGAAGGATACGGCCTTTGGCGTCTTTGCCGTTTTCAACGCGTTCCTCTTGGCCCTCTAGACCGTGGTCAGCAGAGTTACGAATGACGTGAAGCAATGGATCGTACAGTTTGTCGGCAACCATTTTATCGATCGCGGTATCGCCACCTTCGATCACCAGATCGATTTTTTTGCCGGTCTGACGTTCCAATTCGCGGATCATACGGCGCAAACGTTTGAACACGTCGTCCATCGGAACCAGACGCAATTCGGTCGCCACGTCCTGAACTTCGCGCACGATCATCGTCAATCGGTGTACGGCTGCGTCAAACGACGCCAGATCCAACCCCTGTAGATCAGGGGAATGCACTGTTTCGGAAACCGATAGGGACAATTCCCCGACCAGATCCATAAGCCGACCAATTTTTTCGGACGACACCCGGACCAGTCCGGTATCATTCGTCGTCTCTGCTTGTGCGCTCATTCGTCGTGTCCTTGATTACAACTTAACAATGATCCCGCTAGGAACCCGAGGCATATCCGCCCCGCCTCTTGCAAAAGGCGGGCCAACCCGAACAGGGTTTTACGCGGCCTCGTCGTCTCCGCGTTCAAAGTTGTAGATACAGACGCCGTCAAATCCGGTGGATTTGAACAAGAACGTCTTTTTCATAGAGTCTAAGAAACCGCCGTGCTGTTTCTCGAACGATTTCAAATCACCGACGTTTCCAAAGAATACGTTGATAGCGACGTCACCTTCTTTCGAAATGACAACATTCAGCCCATTCAAGTTGCAGCTAGGAATGGCATTACCCATTGCCTCGATCACAAATGGCGCTGCCACTTGTGCTGCATCAAGATTAGGGAACTTTAGGTGGTATGTTTTAGAAAGCATGTCGGCCCCTGGTCCTTCGAGTGTCTCGGGATTGTGAACGGAGCAAACTGCCGAAATGTGATGTATCCTAAAGTATGTATTTGTAAAAAACGTTGAAAAACCGTGGTTTTTCACCAATCGGAATACCAAACCATACGGTTGGAATTCCGTACCTGCCCAAAAGAAGTGTCAGAAAAAGACCGACCGCCTGAATCCTGTCTTTGACAACAGACGGATTCCCGACATCTTGGTCCTGCACCCCCATCAACGGCAGTTAATTTCCCCATTTTAGTGGGGTTTTAAATTTTTTTTCATTTTTTTGAATCAAGTTGGCACGGTCCCTGCTTTTCCAGTTTCGAACCCGAAACAAGGAGACAGCAAATGACGCAGATCCACATCATCGCAGACGATTTCACCGCAGGCCCCGCCCTAAATGATCTGCTGCTGCGTCGACGCGTGACTTCTGTATGTGGCCCAATCGAAGGCGCCGAAGCCGAGGTTGTTGTTGCCTCTGCCGCGACCGAAGCGAAACTGGGCGGCACCCGCGGGCTAATCGACACTGTACGTAAATGCGGCGCCAAGACCGTCATCATCGTGGCAGAGAATGCAGGCTTTTACACCGAGACACAGGAAATGGGTGGTCGTCTGATCCGTATCGCTCTGCCTGCCTCGGACGCGCCGACACTACATAATGCGCCGCTGCTGACGCTGGCGAATGTTGTTGGCGGCACCGTTGGCGCAATGGCGCTGGCAACCGCATCCACCGGCAAACTGATTGATCTGGCCCGCCGCGTTGCGAAAACAGACGTAACAGTCTTTATCAACGGTCCAACCGGTTCCGGCAAAGAGGTTCTGGCCCGCCAGATCCACGCATCGTCCCGCCGCGCGGACGCGCCATTCGTTGCCATTAACTGCGCAGCGATCCCTGAAAACATGCTAGAAGCCATTTTGTTCGGTCACGAAAAAGGTGCCTTTACCGGCGCATCGACCGGCAACAAAGGTATCATTCGCGCAGCCGACGGCGGCACCTTGCTGCTGGACGAAGTGTCGGAAATGCCGATGGGCCTGCAATCGAAACTGCTGCGCGTGTTGCAAGAACGGTCCGTCACCCCGATCGGTTCGCAAAAAGAAGTCCCAGTAGACATCCGCGTTGTTGCCACATCGAACCGCAACATGCCGCAAGAGGTGAAACTGGGTAACTTCCGCGAAGACCTGTACTACCGTCTAAACGTATTCCCACTGGCAACCCAAGCGCTGAACATGCGCACCGAAGACGTGCCCGTTCTGGCGATGGTTCTGGCTGCGCGCCACTGCCCGTCGGATATGGCGCTGCCAATGATTACCCCTGACGCAATGGCTGCGCTGCAGGCGCACGCATGGCCGGGCAACGTTCGCGAATTGGAAAACGTGATCCAGCGCGCGCTGGTCCTGTGCGAAGACAGCCGTATCACCGCAGACGATCTGATCATCGACGCAGGCGAAACGCTGGTTCTGCCCGAAATGGCACACGCTGTCTAAGGACTGACCAATGAGCATCTCTGGCATCAATTCCGTCCCATCCCCGCTACAGGCGCTGCAATCGGCCAAAGCCGAAGCCCAAACGCCTGCATCGAACGGTCCCGATTTCGGCGAACGGATCAAAGGCGCAGTCGATGACCTGAACGAAGCCCAAGCCCAAGCGCGCGCCAGCGCAACCGCGTTCGAATTGGGAACTGAAAATGATCTGGCATCCGTGATGGTCGACCAACAGGTTTCATCACTGTCGATGCAGCTGACGCTTCAGGTCCGCAACAAAGCTTTGTCCGCGTATCGCGACATCATGAACATGCCGGTCTAACGACCGCCCCCGTTTAAGGCGAACATAAATGTCTGTGGCAAATACCAACCCAACCGATCAGAACCGTTCACTCGCGGCAACGGCCAGCGGTGCGCTGTCGAACGTCGCAGTCATGATGCGGCAACCAGCCATCCAACGCGCCATGCCTGCGATCATGATCGTTGCCATGCTGGTTGTCGGGTTTCTGGCTTGGGCGCTGTTGTCCGAACCATCGCGTACTGCGCTGTATCCGGGCATGGCCGAAAACGACAAATCCCAGGTCGTCGAAACCCTGCGCGCCACCGGCATTGACGTCACCATCGACAACGGCACCGGCGATGTAATGGTCGCGTCCAAAGATTATTATTCGGCCCGTATGGCACTGGCATCCGCTGGCCTGCCACAAAGCGTGCCAACAGGCGGCGACATGATCACCGACCTGCCGATGGGCGCATCCCGCAGCGTCGAAGGCGCGCGTCTGCGTCAGGCCCAAGAATACGATCTGGCCCGTTCCATTTCCGAAATCGGCATCGTGCAAGGCGCCCGCGTTCATTTGGCTTTGCCTGAACGTTCTGCGTTTCTGCGCGACACCGCCCCGCCCCGCGCGTCGGTTTTCCTGCAACTGGCTGCTGGCCGTTCGCTGGACCGTGGTCAGGTTGATGCCATCGTCAATCTGGTGTCGTCCTCTGTTCCGGGCATGGCCCGTCAGGATGTGACCGTCGTTGACCAAATGGGCCGCCTGTTGTCGCGCGGCGCAGATGAAACCGGTCTGATGCTGTCGGACCGTGAATTGGAACACCGCGTCCAATTAGAAGGCCTGTACCGCAATCGCATTGAATCGCTGCTGGCCCCTGTTGTCGGCCCTGACAACATGTCTGTGCAGGTCACCGTTGAAATGGATTTCACCCGCATGGAAACCACATCGGAAATGCTGGATCCAAACGGTTCGGTCGTTCTGTCGGAACAAGAATCCCTGTCCGAAAGTTCAGAGGGACAAGCGCGCGGCATTCCGGGTGCGGTATCCAACGCCCCGCCACCCGAAGCAGCATTGCAAACCTTGACCGATGAAGAAGCGACCGCAGCGACAGAAACAACAGGTCCGACCAATCGTTCGACCTCGACCACTCGCAACTACGAAGTCAGCCGCACCGTCACCGCAACCCAAGCCCCCGGCGCACGTGTCGTTCGCATCAGCGCCGCCGTGCTGGTCCATGCCGAACCCGCTGCCGAAGGCGAAGAAGGCGCATCCGGCCCCGATCTGACCAGCCTAGAACAACTGGCCCGCAGCGCGATTGGGTTCAACGCAGAACGCGGTGACAGCGTGACCGTCATGGCGCAATCGTTCCAGCCAATGGAAATCGCCTCTGGTTCCCCGATCAAAAGCGTCACGTGGTTGCCAGATGTTCTGCGCCAAGTCGCCATTGTCGTTGCGCTGGCTGTGATCGGTCTGGGTGTGGTCCGTCCAATTCTGGATCGCGTCCTAGTGCCTGCCAACACCGCAATCGAAGCGGCCCAACCAATGGGCTCCACCGCAATCGAAGTCGGCGAAGGCGAAAGCCTGACAGACGTCCAGAAACGCCTGAACAGCCGCCGCATGGAATTGGCCGAAGCCGCCATTGGCAACGATGTGAGCCGTGACGAAAAATTCGAAGTCATGCGACAGCTCGCTGCCGAAGACCCCGCACGTATCGCATCGGTTCTGCACCGTATGATGTCCGACGAAATCGACCAGGTATCGTAACATGGCAACACCTTCAGTCACCAAAACCCAAAAGGCCGCTGTTCTGATGATGCTGTTCGGCGAAAAAGCCGCCGCAGACATCCTACGCAACCTTGCCCCGCGCGAAGTGCAGCATCTGGGTTCGGCCATGTATCAGGTCAATGATATCGACAATGATACGCTGGACGAAATCATCGAAGAATTCCTGATCGCCCTGCGCAAGGAATCCGGCATTGGTCTGGGTGCGCCCAATTATATCCAGAACATCATGACCGAAGCGTTGGGCGACGACAAAGCCCAGTCCGTTCTGTCGCGGATCAACCCGCTGGACACCAACAAACCGATTGAAATTCTGGATTGGATGGACGCCCGCGCCATCGCCGAACTGATCGCGGATGAACACCCGCAGATTATGGCGCTGGTTATTGCCTGTCTGGATTATGGTCTAGCGGCCGAAGTTTTGGGCCTGCTGCCCGACGAATTGCAGGGCGATCTGGTCCACCGCATCGCAGCCCTGAACACAGTCCAGCCTGAACCGCTAAAAGATCTGGAACAGGTCATGCAGCGCAAATTCAAACAGTCGTCCACCATGCGCGCCAGCCAAATCGGCGGCGTCAAAGCGGCGGCTCGCATCCTGAACTTTACCCGTTCGGACATGGAACAGCGTATTCTGGGCAACCTGCGCAAAGAAGACAAAACACTGATGCAGTCGATCGAAGACAACATGTTCGTCTTCGACAACCTGATCAAATCCGACGACCGTTCGATGCAGACTCTGATGCGTTCGGTCGATGCCGAACTGCTGGTTCTGGCGCTGAAAGGTGCCGACGAAGAACTGCAAGCGAAATTGCTGTCCTGTATGTCCACCCGCGCCGCCGCGAACATCCGCGACGAAATGGAGGCAATGGGCCCAGTGCGCCTGACCGAAGTGCAAGAAGCACAGAAACAAATCGTCGCTGTTGCGCGGCGCATGGCCGACGAAGGCACAATCGTGCTGGCAGGCCGTGGCGGCGAACAGATGGTGTAACCCATGACCCAGCCAGAACCACGCAAAATCCGCCCTGCCGATATTTTGGAAATGATCCGCTCGAACGCGGAACAGGGATTTGTCGAACGCAATTTTCGCGAACCGGCCGATGCGTCCAAATTCGCGGCCAAAACCATCGCCGACAGCGCGACAGTTATCGAAGACGCGGACAACATCGCCCCCGTCACCGAAGCGCTGGCACCCGGCATCCCAGAGGCCGAGGTTGAACACCGCATCGCCGCTGCCCGCGCCGCCGCAAAGGCCGAAGGCATCGCCGAAGAACGTGCGCGGCTAGAAGGCGAAATCAATGATGAACGCGCCCAGCTAAACGAAGCCAAAGCCGCGTTCGAACGCGCCATTGCGCGTCTGTCCGAACTACACCCCGAAGACAGCGCCCAGATTGTCAGCACGCTGGACATTGCGATCCGCCGTTTGGCCAGCGAACGCGCGGGCATGGAAATCGACATCATGCCTCTGCCCTTTCTAACGCGGATCGAATCCATCGCAGACCGCGTGTCCCAAGGTATCCGTTCCGTTAAAATCCGCCTGAACCCCGGCGATTTTGCGGCAATCGAACCCTACATCGGCACCAGCGAAACCATTGATCCCGACATGCTGTCGATTGATCTGGCTTTGGGGCGCGGCGATGTGATCGTGCGGTCAGACGCTGTACGGCTAGAGGATGTGATCGCGCCAAACGATCTGACCGCTCAGCCTGCGAATGAAAAATCCGCTGCGGAAAACAGCAGTCGCGCGCCAACGGCGAAACCCTCTGCGAAAAAATCATCGGGGTCGGACACATGAACCCTCTGATCCAACAAATCGCGGGTCGCGTTGCGAACGCTGATGCGATGTCGACCCACATCACGGGCCGCGTTCTGAAATATGACGGCCTGATCGTGGAAACATCTGGCTTTCCTGCAACGCCGGGTGCGCTGTGCGAAATTGACGCTGAAACAGGTGACACCGTGCAGGGCGAAATCATTGGTTTCGCCGATGGCCGTAACCTTGTGTTTCTCGACACGCCCGGTGCTGCGATTATCGCGGGGGCGTCTGTGCGGTTGCGCAATGGCGGACGTATGGTGGCCGTCGGCGATGCGTTATTGGGCCGCGTGATTGACGCCGAAGGTAACCCCTTAGACGATCGCCCCGAACCGTTTTGCACCGACGAATGGCCCCTAGCGGGCAAAGTGATGAACCCGCTGGCCCGCACAGGCGTGACCAAACCGTTGGACGTGGGCGTGCGCATTCTGAATGCATGCCTCACCGTCGGCCAAGGCCAGCGTGTCGGCATTGTCGCGGGATCTGGCGTGGGTAAATCCGTGCTGATCGAAATGATGACCCGCTTTACCGAAGCCGACGTTGTTGTTGTCGGCCTGATCGGGGAACGCGCGCGCGAAGTCGGCGCTTTTGCCCGCAGTCTAATGGGTGGCGAAGCTGCCAATAAACTGTGCATGGTCGCTGTGCCCGCTGACCGTTCCCCGTTGCTGCGCCTACGCGCCGCGCGCCGCGCAACTGCGATTGCCGAATATTTTCGCTCAAAGGGCAAACAGGTTCTGCTGATTATGGACAGCCTGACCCGTGTTGCCCACGCGCAGCGCGAAATCGGTCTGGCATTGGGCGAACAGCCCACCGCCAAAGGGTACCCGCCTTCGGTCGTATCGATGATCCCGAATTTGATCGAACGCACCGGCCCTGGGTTACCGGGACAAGGGGCGATTACCGCGATCTATACTGTTCTGGCCGATGGCGACGACACAACGAACGACCCCGTGGTCGATACCGCCCGCGCAATTTTGGACGGTCACATCGTGCTGTCCCGTCGCCAGACTCAGATGGGTCTGTATCCTGCTGTTGATATTCCGCAGTCGATCAGCCGCGTGATGAACGATGTTGTCACCCCGGAACATCGAACCGCCGGCGCACGTATTCGCCAGCTGATTTCGCTATACATGGACAACCGCGACCTGATGCTGATGGGCGGCTACACCCCGGGCCAAGACCCCGATCTGGACGAAGCCGTCCGCCTATGGCCCGCAATGCAAGCCCTGATCCGCCAAGACCCGCACGACCCATCGCCCTACGCACAAAGCGTCGAAGCCGCGATCGCTCTAACCACACCAGCAGGAACCGCAAATGCGCAACCGTAGTGACCTATACACGCTGATGGCCAAAAAAGAGGCCGCCGTAAAAGCCGAAAAAATGCGCGAACTGCGTCAGATCACGACGGCGCATAGTCAGGCCGAAATGCTGTCTGAACGTTTGCGCAGCATTTTGGATGAACGTCAGGTCAAAGGCCCCGTTCTAGCGGCGCAATTGCGCAGTGCGTCATCACTGAATACCAAAATCGCAGCCGAAGCCGCCGTGCAATCCGAACGCAAGGTCGAACTTTCCAAAAAACTGGAACAGTCCCGTACGGAATTCGCACGGCAAGATTACAAGGCGCAGTACCTTGTAAACGCTGCCGCAAAGGCCCGCGCAGAAGAAGCCGACGAACGCGAAGCACGCGAAATGGCATCGCGCCCCGTCCCGCGCCGATAGTTGGCACAAACTTTGCAATCACTGCCGTGAAGCGATTGAAAAAAGGCTTACCATGGAACCGATCAACATAGCTGAGTCAAAAACAAACAGCCTTGTACCTGCCGCCGCTGGCAAAGCTGGCAAAGCAAGCAGCCAAACAGCCCTGTTTGATCGCCTGATGGCGACCGTCGCACCTGTGGGGGACACGGGTGAATCCGCCGATCTGTTCGGTATCCCCACGCTGGCCGAAGGTCTGACCGAATTCGATTTGGCCAATGGGTCGCCTTTGACAGATGGCGATGCATTACCAACCGAGATGCCCGAAATTCTGGCCCTTTTGGAATCCCAAGAGGCCGAGGCAGACTTTGACCCCGCTCTTTTCAATCGCTCGGCGGCCAATGTGAATCTGCCCGTCAAAATCGTCGGCCAAACCATGGACCAGCCGCAAGTCATTCCCGGACAGGCACCCGATAGCGCCGAACCCGTTGCGGACGGAACGGACCTGACCGAAACCACCGAAATCACAGCCAGCGTCGAAAATCCTGAAATTGCCGTTGCTGCGGTGGTTGCGGCCCCTGTTGCGATGGCCGCCGCGCAGGCCGATGTGGCGACAGAAAACGGCGACGACGTCGTGGCCGACGCAGCGACAGACCCAACCGCGGCAACCAACGCGGCCCAGATCCCGCTGGCCCAGCAAAAACAACCTATCGAATCCCAACAGCAACCAGCCCAGATTGTCGCAGCCTATGCGCAAGCAGAGGCAACAGCGCCCCAGACATCTGGCAAAGCGTCGAAACCGGTTGCAGTGCGTTCTGCGGCACCTTCGGGTGTGGCAAAAACGCCGGTGGGCGCGATGCAGGCCCAATCAAATCCATCTGAGACCCCCCAACCACAGATTGGACCTGCATCGCAAATAAATTCAGACGCCGACAGTTCGGCGGATAGTGATGGCGGTGACGCAATCGACGTGTCCCCAACCAAACGTCGGGGCGCCCTGCGTCCGTCCCAAATGGGCGCGGCCATGACGAACACGGCCATACCGACGGCAAAATTCGAAAACATGCTGGCCGAAGCGACCAAAGTTCAGGCCGCCCAGCCAGCCCAGCCACAAACCGTTGACGCATCGGGCCAACCTATCGAGCTGACCGAAGCAACAGGTGAACCGATCAATGAAACGCAGACCGAAACTGCGCCGATCGACACGACTCAGGAAACCTGGATGGAGGATCTGACAAACCAGATCGAAGCCAGCTTTACCGAAAACGGCGGTGATATTGATATCGCGCTGACGCCCGAAACTTTGGGCGGGTTGCGCATCCGAATGGAGGTCCGCGATGGCGTGGCGCAAGTCACGATCGTGACCGACACATCAGAAGCCGCAAAGCTGTTTAACCAAAACGAACAGCGGCTAAGCGAAATGATGTCTAAAAACGGCCTGACCCTATCCAGCCAAGATGCCAGCACCGGCCAACGCCGTGATGGCAATGGTGGCCAAGGTCAGGGCCAGAACGGTCATGGGTTCGCCAATGGCCAATCGGGCGACAGCAACGATGCCCCTGCCCGCCCCGTAAAACTATCTAGTAGCCTTGTTAATCTGATCGCCTGAGGACCAAAATGGCCGACGCAACCGAAGACGCACCAAAAGAACCCGGTATTGTCAGCAAGATCATCAAACTGATCGTGCGGCTGGTTATCGCCGCCATTCTGGTTGGTGTTGGGTTTGCTGGCGGATGGTTCTATTTCGCCAACCCGATGTCGCCTGCGCAGAACGCGCTGTCGCTGCTTGCCCCTGAACCCGAAACCGAAGGCGAAGCCGCCGAAGGCGAAGGAGAGGGCGAAGGTGACGGCCTGCCCGAACGCATCCCGCGCGAATTGCCAGAAACCGCGATGTTCGAAACATCCTATTACCAGATGGAAGAACCGCTCACGACCAACCTGATGGGATCGCGCCGGTACATGCAGGTCGGCATTGGTATGTCCACGCAATACGGCGAACAGGTCATGACCAACGTCGAAACCCACAAGGTCGCCATCCGGTCCGATATTCTGAACCTAATGGGCGATTTCAGCGAAGAAACCGTATCCCAAGCCGCAGGCCGTGATGAATTGGCGCTGGCTATCAAAAATGTCGTCAATGCCCGCCTCGAAGGGCTCGAAGGGTTCGGCGGCGTCGAAGACGTATTCTTTACCTCGTTCGTGTTGCAATAAGGGTCACACAAGTGAAATCACCGCGTAAACTTTCATCAAACGAAGTCGCCGCTCTTGTCGGCGGCCTGATGGATCTGGATGCGCCAGATGGTGAAGATGGCGTATCCTATCGATCTTATCAATTTGGATCGGACGATCTGTCGCTGCTGGGCGAATTCCACGCCCTGCGGATGATCAATGACCGCTTTTGCCGCATCGCCCGTTCGGTTTTCATGCCGATGCTGCGGTTTCAGCCTCGGATTTCATCGTTCCCGCCCGAAATCCGCAACTTTGACGACTATCGCGACAGCCAAGACCCATTTCTGTCCATGACGACCAACCGCATCGAAGAACTGCGCGGTAACCAGTTGATGGTCATTCCTCCGTCGTTCATTTCGCTGCTGACGGACGCCTATTACGGTGGCGCGATCCGGTCGCTGAAACAGACGCGCAACGAATTCACCGCGACGGAACAGCGCGTGATCGAAATCGTGTCGGATAACCTTATTCAGGCGCTGCGGCTTGCGTGGCGCGACCTGATGCCCCTGACCTTTAATCTGGTCAGCCGCGAAGAAAATTTACAATTCGCCGCCTTTGTGGATGGCGACGAAATGATTGTGAACTGTTCGTTCATGGTGCAGTTGCCCGATCTGGAACCGGCCAGTTTCGATATTCTGTATCCGCTGCAAACGCTGAAACCCATTTCCAGCCAACTGCGCAGCCGGATGCAATCGGACTATGTGGCGGATGACAAATCCTGGCGCGAACGCCTGACCCGCGCGATCCTGTCGATCCCGCTAGAGGTCACCGCCCAGCTGGCTGAACCCACCATGTCGCTGCGCAAACTCAAATCGCTCAAAGACGGGGATATCGTCCCAACGCATCTAGATGACCGCGTACAGGTCCGCATCGAAGGCATGCCCCTGTTCGAAGCCCAAGCAGGCGAACTGACCGGCAAATCGGCCCTGCACCTGACCAAAAAACTGGACCCCACCAAATTACAGAAAGGCCGCACCCATGACGGATGAAGCAACGGTCGAAACGGCCGAAAGTCTGAAACTACTTGAAACAATCGAAGTCAAACTGACGGTCGAAGTTGGCCGCACCGAATTGACCATTCGCGACCTGCTGCGCCTGTCCGAAGGGTCGATCATTGAACTGGACCGTTTGGCGGGTGATCCGCTGGATGTTCTGGTCAATGGCACCGCAATCGCCAAAGGTGAAGTCGTGGTGGTCGGCGAACGTTTCGGCATTCGCGTTGGCGAAATCATCGATCCGGAAAAACGTGCCGAAAGCGTTTGACGCGCACGCGTTCAGACTGGCACATCTTTTGCACGAATATCGGCAGACCAACCCAAAGGACTGCCGATGGATTTCATACGCCCAGATCAGATACTGACAATCGTCCTGTTTTTAGGACTGCTCGCGCTTGCGTGGGTGTTTGTACGCGTAAACCGTCACGGTTTGGGCGCCAAAGTCCGCGCAGGCAAACGCATCACCGTCCAAGAAGTGACAGCGATTTCCCCCCAAGACCGCGCCATGATCATGCGCGTCGATGATCGCGAATTTTTCGTCATCAAATCCAAAGGCGTAGCGCCCGTCCTGACCGAAATCACCAAACCGGAGGACGCAGCGTGAAACGCATTCTGCCTGCCCTTTTCCTGATCCTGATCGCATCGCCCGCCCTACCCCAAGGTTTGCCAGCCCTATCCCTGACCGAAGGCGCGGATGGCACCACCTATTCGCTGTCGTTCCAGATCCTGATCCTGATGACAGCCCTGACGGTTCTGCCGTCTTTGGTATTGGGAATGACGGCTTTCACACGGATCATCATCGTTTTGTCAATTCTTCGACAGGCGATGGGAACGCAGCAGACTCCGCCCAATCAGGTTTTGATCGCGCTTGCGTTATTTTTGACGTTCTACATCATGAACCCGATACTGTCCGAAGTGTACACTTCCGCCCTGTCCCCCTATCTGGACGGCGCGCTGGACCCTGAATCTGCGATCCAGATCGGCGGCGATATTATGAAAGGTTTTCTGGTCGAAAACACCCGCCAGAATGACCTGCTGATGTTTTCCGATATGGTCGGCGCCGGCCCCTTCGAAGACCCCCAAGACGTGCCATGGTCGGTTCTGCTGCCGTCCTACATGACGTCCGAATTGAAATCGGCGTTCCAAATCGGGTTCCTGATTTTCCTGCCGTTTCTGGTGATCGACCTTGTGATCGCGTCGATCCTGATGAGCCTTGGTATGATGATGCTGTCGCCCGTTCTGGTGTCGCTGCCATTCAAACTATTGCTGTTTGTTTTGGTCGATGGCTGGGCCCTGACCATCGCATCCCTTGCATCCACCTACAGCCTAGGAGGCTAACATGGACTTTGACGCCAACGTCGAACACCTGCGCATCGCCTATTGGAACATGCTGATGACCGGCGGCCCTGTTCTGGCTGTCGCATTGGCCGTGGGTTTGGTGATCGGTGTGCTGCAAGCCGCAACATCGATCAACGAACAGACCCTGTCGTTCGTGCCCAAACTGGTGATCGTCATGCTGACCATGGCGGTGTCGTCGGGGTTCATGCTTAGCACCATGGCCGACTATTTCACCTTTGTCTTTGAATCTATCGCATCGATGGACTGATAGACATGGAAACGCCCGTCCTCCCAGGTTTGGAACTGACACTGATCATCGACTGGATGACTCAGTTCTTTTTCCTGTCCCTACGGATCGGAGCGTTTTTGCTGGCCGGCCCAGGATTTGGCGGCCGCTATGTGCCTCTGCCGATCCGTATTGTGGCGACCATGGTTTTGACCCTGCCCCTGATGGGCCGCGTTGACGTGCCGCCCGCCGAACAAATCGCGCAACTGGCCGCATTTCATTTGATCCTGAACGAACTGATCATTGGCCTGTCTGGTGGCTTGACCCTGACGATCCTGTTTGCCGCTGCCGCAATCGCGGGCGACCGTATCGCAAACACCGCCGGTTTGGGCTTTGCCGCGCAAATGGACCCGTCCGCTGGCGCCCAAGTCCCCGTCATCGCACAGATTTTCGGTATGTTCCTGTTGATGATCTTTGTATCAACCGACAGCCATCTGGTCGCGTTTCGTATTGTTCTGGACAGCTATCTGTATCTGCCACCGGGGGATATTCCCAACCCTGCCGCACTGATCGCGGGCGGTCTGACCGCTGGCATGCAGATGTTCACGCTGGGCATGAAAATCATGTTGCCCGTGGTGGCGACCCTATTGCTGCTAAACGTGATGGTCGGTGTCTTTACCCGATCCGCGCCACAGCTGAACGTATTTTCCTTTGGTTTTCCGATCACCATCAGCGCAACGCTGGTGCTGTTGTTCCTGACCGTCCCAGGCACGGCCGATGCGTTCGACCGCCTGTTGCAAGACGGGCTGAACATGCTGGTCGATATATACACGGAGGCCGCAAATGGCTGAGAACGAAGACGGCCAAGAAAAGACCGAAGAACCAACCGCGCGAAAACGCGAAAAAGCCCGAGAAGAAGGCAAAGTCGTCACATCCAAAGAGATGTTCGTTTTTGCCAGCCTTGCCATGGGCACGCTGATGATCGGATTGCTGCAAAACAGCATATCTACAATCGGCGGCATTTGGGCCAGCTATCTGGCGGTGCCTGCTGGGGCCGATTTGGACAGCTATGTATTGATCCAGCTTGGCACGGCATGGCGGCATTTTCTGATTGCTTCGCTGATCGTGGCCATACCCGTCGGCGTGACTGTTTTGCTGCTGCAAGCCGGAATTGGCGGCATTCAGTTCGCCCCCAAAGCGTTGGGTTTCAAACCTGACAAAATCAACCCGATCGCAGGGTTCAAACGGATGTTTTCCAAACAGTCCGTCGTGGAATTGGTCAAAAGCATCCTAAAGGTCGCGTTCCTTGCCGCTGTGGCGTTTGGCCTTTTGTATGGAATGTTGCCGCGGATCGACAAACTGGCGTCGGCCGATGCGGGATCGGCCATGTCCGTCATTTTGCAGGACATTACCCTTTTGCTGGCGGGCCTTTCGGTCGTTCTGGCGATCATCGGCGCACTGGATCTGGGTTGGCAGATGTATTCGATGCGCGAAAGCCTGATGATGACCCTGAAAGAGGTCAAAGACGAAGCCAAAGAGACCAACGGCAACCCCGAGGTCAAAGGCAAAATGCGTCAGAAACAAATGGAAATGTCCCGCCGTGGCGCCCGCGAACGTGCCGCCTTGGCCGATGTTCCCAAAGCCACTGCAATCGTTACCAACCCGACCCACTTTGCCGTGGCGCTGCGTTATGTTCCGGGCGAAATGTCCGCCCCTGTGGTCATCGCATCGGGCAAAGGCCACATGGCCCACGAAATTATCCGCATCGCAGCCAGTTCGGGCATCCAGAACGTCCGCATCCCTGTGTTGGCGCGTGCGCTGTATTTCACCACGCAAATTGGCATGGAAATTGACGAACGCCTGTTTACCGCAGTCGCGACCCTGTTGGGCTATGTCTACCACCTAGATCGCGGCGGGTATTCCGACGACGTACCCGACGTCGATCTGCCGGACGAACTGCGTTTCAACGAATTTGGCCGCCCATTGGAAGGAGATGATGAATGATGTCCAACCGCAAATATCGCACCCGTTCAACGGGGGAAATGATCTCGACCTTTGTTTACGCTGGCATGGCCGTCTGGATCGCCTCCGAGGCCCTGATCTGGCAAGGATCAACCTTGGCTAAAATCACGCTGTTTATCTGCGCATTTCTGTCGGCTTTGGGGGCCATTCGGTTCCCATTGCAGCAGTTCGCGGACTGGTTGCGCCGCTAAGGATGGCACGGTTTTTGCCGTAGTGGATACAAAGGATATCCGGAGATTGACATGACAACCCGCAAAGGCAAACGCGCCACCAAAGCCGAAGAGCCAGAAACCAGCGAAACAGACGCATTGTCTGACGCAATGACCAAGGCGCTGGATGCTGCGCGACTGGCGGATGATGCCGCCGACGACATCGAAGCGATCCGCACAGAAAACGAAAAAGTCGTTGAAAAGGTCCAATCGACCAGCAAAAAACTGACCGCTCTTTCGTTGGGTGCGTTTGCAGGTGCTGCCGTTGCGATGACCCTGTCGGGGTTGGTCTATTTCCGATCCGTCGGCGATCTGCGCGAAAACGCAGAACTGCAGGCGCAATTGCTGGCCGAACTGCTATCGCAAACCGCCGCATTGGAAGAGGTCGTTGTCCAAGCCGGCAACCAACAAGGCACAATCGTCCGCGAAATCAACGCAGAGGTCCGCGAAGTGCGCGACCGCCTGTCGACTGAAATCGCTACTGTGGCAACGGATGTCGCCGGATATGCTGCGGAAATGGCAGGGTTCCAGCCGCAAATGGCGTCTGGCATGAACGACGAAATGTCGGGTCAGATCGGCACGATGCGCGACGATATCATGGGCGCGATTGCGGATCTCGAATTGACGCTGACCGGAATGGTGCAGGCATCTGCATCAGGTATGCCGCCCGAAACCATGGCCGAACTGACGACTTTGGTCGGCGAATTGCGTGTTGCAATGGCCGAAGCCCAAACCGCCGCAGCAATGGCCACGCGCAATGCGACGCAGTCCAGCAGCACATCATCGAACGCATCGCGGTCAACGTCGTCGTCCTCTGGATCATCGCGCCCTGCGGCGCGACCTGCGGCAACCCGACCTGCCCCCGAACCAAACCCATTCAGCTTTCCGTAAACGCCCATGGCAGACGTCGAAACAGATCAAACACCAAACACCCCGCAAACTCTGCGCCTGACGGGCCGTAAATTAACGGAAGCCGGCACGGCGCTGGGGTTAAAAATCGGCGATACGCTGGCCGCGATCAACGGCAAAGCCTTTGCCGGAAATGCGGCCGCGTTGAACGAACGGTTCGCGCATGCGGGCGGACGCCCTGTGGCACTGACCTTTCGCCGCGGCGAGGTGGACATAACTGTTTTGGCCCTGCACCCTGATTTGGGCAAATGGGAATTGGTCCCTGCGATCACCGACTGGTCGGGCGACCGGACCGACCCGGACATGATGCGCAATTGGGAAATCCTGCGGCGCGCTGACGGCGCGTATGACATCCAGCCGCTTGACGTTGGCATGATGGCCCTGTTCTGTGCGCCCTTCTGGCTGCTTCAGAACCGGTTGTGGGTGCCAACGGCGGCAATCACGGCTGTTATCGCCATTTCAACTGCTATTTGGTGGGTGCTATTTCCGTTCATCTACGTGGCCTGCGGCGTCATCGTTCAGCGTTCAGGTACAACGCTGTTCCGTCTGGACCGCATCAATCAGGGCATGCAACCCTACGCGATCGTTGCCGCCACAACCGAAGCAGGCGCACATGCCGCATACGGAAAAATCGACCCTCGGGGGCGGTTTGTGTATGCCGCCGCCCAAGAGCCGATTTCAGAGGAAGAACTAGAAGTCGCGGATTAAGCCGCGCCAGACACAACAGCCTGACGACGACGCTGGACCGAGGACGGGATATTCAGCATTTCGCGATATTTCGCGACCGTACGGCGGGCCAGATCGATACCGTCCTCTTTCATCATCTTAACGATTGTATCGTCAGACAATGGACGGTTCGGGTCTTCGGCTGCGACCATCTGTTTGATTTTGTGGCGCACGGCGGCTGCGGAATTGGCTTCTTCGCCTTTGTTGCCCAAGGCGGCGTTAAAGAACGCTTTCAACGGCAACGTGCCCTGAGGGGTCTGGATCAACATGCCAGTGGTGACGCGGCTTACGGTGCTTTCGTGTACGCCGATCGCATCCGCGATTTCGCGCAGGATCATCGGGCGCAAATGCGATGCGCCGTGTTCCAAAAACGCGGACTGGCGTTTCACGACTTCGGCGCCGACCTTTAGCGTGGTCATGTTGCGGTGTTCGACCGCGCGCTGCAACCAACGGGCCACGTTGATACGGTCCTCGGTATAGGTTTTGCCTTCTTCGGTGGTGCGCAGCTGTTTGATCGTGTCGTTGCGACGGACGTGCACTGTGGGCAGCGTCGAACGGTTCAGGTCAACATTCCAGTCGTCTTCGCCTTTGGTCACGATCAAATCCGGCGGACGTTGGCCCGATGTCGAACCTTCGAAAATCGCACCTGGTTTCGGGTTCAGGCTGCGCAGCTGGCGCAGAACTGGGCGCAATGCGTCCATGTCTGTATCACAGGCGCGCGCCAGACCTTTCAAATCCGCGGCCGCCAACAAAGGCAGGTTTTTCAGAACCGCATCAAAAAGAGGCGTCAGAATTTCGTTTTCGATGGCTTGCAAACGTAAGCATTCGGCCAGATCACGGGCGAACAGACCAGCAGGTTCGACGCTATGCAGCTGCGCCAGAATATCCTCTGCGGTGTCCAGATCAATGCCGCCGGCCATGGCGATCAGGTCCAATGGTTGGCCCAACCAGCCCGATGGCTCTAGGGCGTCCAGAAACGCTTCGGCAGCTTGGCGATGTTCAGGTGACAGGCCCAAACGGTCAACTTCGGCTGTTGCGTGGGCGTACAGGGATGGACCCTCTTCTGCCAATGCAGCGATACGATCCCAATCATCTCCGCCGCGCGCACCGGCCACGCCTGTTGGCAATGGCGCTTGAGCCGGAACCTTGACTTCGACGAACGGGTTTTGTTCGGCCTGTTCTTCGATGAACGACAGCAGATCATGGTTGCCCATCTGGAGCAATTGGATCGCCTGCTGAAGCTGGGCGGTTACGACAAGCGACTGGCGCTGACTGAGTATTTGAGATGTAGAAAGCTGCATGGTTCACGTTCTCCTTGCATTCAAGGTGACGCGATTCTGCAGAAAATGAAAAAAATCAATTTGACAGGCCTAAAATGACGGAAACGCCGTGTCGGAAATAAGGCGTACACCTTTTAAGCCATTGAAAACAAAAAATCTCTGCCATCCGAGACGGCAGAGATACTTTCGTATATTGTCGAAAAACCGACGGCCTATTAGCCACGTAGCAGCTGCAGGACACCCTGTTTCGAGGAGTTCGCCTGTGCCAGCATCGCTGTCGCTGCCTGGCTTAGGATCTGGCCGCGGGCCAGGTTTGTCGATTCCTGAGCAAAGTCTGCGTCCATCACCTGCGATTTAGCAGCCTGAACCGAAGTCGAGATGTTAGTCAGGTTCGAGATAACCGAGTCCAGACGGTTGGAAACCGCACCCAGATCCGAACGGCTGTCCGAGATTTTCGACAGAGCCGAGTCGATCACTTTGATCGCGCTCTCTGCGCCTTCAGCGGTGGTGATGTCGATGTCCGACACTGCGTCCAGCGAGGACGAGAAGTGTTCGACGCCGGTGTCTACCGCCATGAAGGATGTTTCGGTTGCTGCCGCACCAGTTGCGTCAGTCGCTACCGAGAACGTCTGGGTCGAAGACATTTCAACCTGACCTTTCATGGTCACCGAAGTGGTGGTGCCGTCCAGATCATCAGTCGCTGCGCCGTCACCGGTGGTGATGGTCATCGACGATGTTGCGGTCGAGGACGAGAAACCGGTGATTGCGATATCGTCGCCGTCTACGTCGGTCAGTTCGATGTTGCCATCGTCGTTGATCGCTGCTGAAACACCAGTCTGCGAAGACAGGTCGTTGATCGCGTCACGCAGCGATGCCAGACGTTCGCCGCCAGCTGGGTCAGCTGCAGGAACAGCAACCGCTTTGGTCGATACACCATTGATCGAGAACTGAACGGTCGATGCTGCTGCGGTACCGCCAACTTCTGGGCCTTCCAGAACCGCTTTGGTTTCCGCGGTTGCCGATACGCCGGTGCCTGCGGTGACGCCGTTGATGCGCGCAGCGATATCCTTGGCCGAGTCGGTTGCAGCAGTTGTGATGCTTTCCGAACCACGGTGACCCGAGATGGTCACAGTTTCCGACGAGAAGTTCGCGATGTCGGCTTCGGATTTGACCGAGTGTGCGCCGATGTCGGTTGCTTTTGCCGAGTCAACGTTGATTTCCATGGTGGTGCCAGCATCAGCGCCGATCTGCAGCTGCTTGCCTTTGAAGGTACCGTCCAGGATGTTCATGCCGTTGAAGGTGGTGGTTTCTGCAACGCGGTCGATTTCCGAAACCAGCTGTTTGGCTTCTGCCATCAGCGAACCACGGTCAGATGCGGTGTTGGTGTCGTTTGCAGACTGAACAGACAGTTCGCGCAGACGCTGCAGCATGTTCGAAACTTCGACGTGTGCGCCTTCGGTGGTGTCTACCAGGTTTTTACCGTCCGATGCGTTACGGATCGCTTGGTTCAGACCCATGACCTGTGCGGTCATTTTTTCGCCGATCGCCATGCCCGCTGCGTCGTCTTTTGCAGCGTTTACGCGCAGACCGGTCGATAGGCGGGTCATTGCAGTGTTGAATTCGTCATTAACGCGCGACATGTTCGCTTGTGCGTTTAGGGCGCCAATGTTGGTGTTAATTGTAGTCATCGTTGCCTCCTAGAAAACTGGGCAGTTTGTGGGGTGCGCTGTGCAGCGCTTGTCCTCCTCAACGGCCTCTCAGGAATTTGTTTAGCATCGATGTGAATTTTCTTTCGTTCGGACCCCCGTTTTTTCGCCCCCATATATATAGTGATATTTTTCTAATTCTTTTTTTCGTTCCGATACTCGGGGTTGTGCAGCAGTTTCATTTTTTTCCTAAACTGGCACAAACCTTGCCGTTAACCCAGTTGAACAACTGCGGAGAACGCAATGGATATCGCATCACTCGTCGGCCTAATTGGCGCGATTGGATTTATTGTCGGGGCTATGATCTCGGGCGGGGGGCTTGCGCCCTTTATTGACGTGCCATCCATCCTGATCGTTTTCGGCGGCACATTTTTCGCTGTGATGTACACCGCGCCGATGGGCACGTTTCTGGGCAGCTTTGGCGCGATGTCCAAAGCGTTCTTGCCGCCCGTCAAAAGCCAAACGGCATTGATCGAAAAAATGGTCGAACTGGCGAACCTTGCCCGCAAAGACGGCATGATGGCCCTAGAGGGTCAGGACGTCCCCGACAAATTTTTCGAAAAAGGTCTGCAGATGCTGGTCGATGGCGCGGACGAAGAAAAAATGTCCAACGCCATGAAAAAAGAAATCAAGGCGATGAAATCCCGCCACGAGGCAAACCACGGCGTTGTGAAAGCCTGGATCGACATCGGCCCTGCGATGGGCATGATCGGGACGCTGGTCGGTCTGGTTCTAATGCTAGGCAACATGGCCGACCCAAAGGCGATCGGCCCCGCGATGGCGGTTGCGCTGTTGACCACGCTATACGGCGCGTTCCTTGCGAACGTGCTGTTTGCGCCGATGCTGACCAAACTGGAAGGCTATACAGCCGAAGAAATCCAATATCGCGAACTGGTGATCGAAGGCCTAAGCGGCATCGCCAAAGGCGAAAGCAGCCGTAACATCCAAGACGTCATGATGACAGCCCTGCCCCCCAAAGAGCAGGCGAAACTGGCAGCGGCAGCGGCATAAACCATGGCAAAGAAACCAGCTCCCCCTCCTCCGCCGCCCCCGCCAGAGGAAGAAGAACAGGAATGCCCGAAATGTCCGCCTGTTGGTGCGCCCGCATGGATGGCCACCTTTGCGGACATGGCGACCCTGCTGATGGCGTTCTTTGTTCTGATTTTGTCCTTTGCGGAATTTAACCAGCCACGTTTCAAAATGATCGCCGGTTCCCTGCGCGAAGCATTCGGCGTGCAGCGTCTGGTGCCCGTGATGGAAGCGCCAGAAGGTCAGCAAATCATCGAAATGAATTTCTCGCCGTCGCCGCAGCCGTCGGTGACGCAAGAGATGACTCAGCAGACAACCGACCGCGACCGCGAAGATACCGACGTCACTGAACCCCAAGAGGTGTCCGAAAACAATCAGCCGGATCCGACGCCTGAACAACAGGAAATGATGGAAGACCTGCAAGAGGCGCTGGACGAAATGGGCAGCGATCTAACGGTCGAAATGGAAGGCGATCAGGTCACGATCAAATTCCCCGAAGGCACCGCAGATGAACCAATCGAAGAGGTTGCCGAAAAAATGGCGCAGGCGGCCCAAGCGATGGAACAAGCAGGCGCAACAGGTAACGACGTGCAGGTGTCTGGCCTGTCCGATGTGATGGGCGATCTGGCCGAAGCCATCGGCGCAAACAGTGACGGGCAATCGGGCGGCGACCAAGCAGCCGCAAACCGCCGCGCAGAAATCGCCGAAGCCAAAATGCGCGTCGCTTTGCAGGAACAGATTGATCAAGGTCTGGTCGATGTTCAGCGCGAAGACGACAAGGTGTTCATCACCGTTGGCGCAGGCGGGGCATTTTCGTCCGGGTCGGCTGACCTAACGGGTCAGGCCCGCGAAATCATGGCGGGATTGGCATTGGGCGCCGCAGGTGGCGACAGCCAGATTACCGTGACGGGTCACACCGACAACGTGCCCCTATCTGGCGGCCAATTCACCGATAACTGGGGCCTTGCCGCGGGGCGTGCGTCGTCTGTCGTGCGCGAACTGGGCGCCTCTGGTTTGATCGACCCTTCGCGGTTGCTGGCCGTATCCAAAGGCGAAAGCGAACCTGTCGCCGACAACAACACCGCCGCAGGCCGCGAGGAAAACCGCCGTATCGAAATCGAAATCAACTACAGTGGCGAGTAAACAATTCTCGAAACCTGTCGTTCCATTAGATAACAACTGTAAGGTGTGAGTGCCGTGGATTATCTAAGCGCATTGAATAAAAATGGATCGGGCCTGAATATTTCAGACCTGACAACCAGTCTGGTGCAGGCCGATATTGCACCGAAATTGCGCACCGCAGAGCGCGCAAAAACCAGCGCTGAAACTTCGATTTCCGCCTATGGCACCTTGCGGTCCATGTTCGAAGATCTGGACGGCGCGTTGGACATTTTGTCCGGCACATCGGTTTTGTCCGCGAACAGCGCGAACAGTGGCGTGTCGGTCGAAGTGACGGATCGCGCCGCAGTTCAGGAACAAAATTCTTCTGTCGATGTGATCAACATCGCACAGCGTCAGGTGTTGGAATTTACCGGTTTCACCAGCCCTGACGATGTTATTGGCACCGGCGAACTGACCATCGAAATCGGCGTCTGGGCCGACGATACGACATTTGCTGTGAACCCGAATGCGACGACGAATTCGATCAATATCGGCGAAGGCGCGACCCTAGACGAACTGGCCCAAGCGTTGTCGTCTTTGGATGGCGTAACGGCCCGCGTTCTGGATCGTGGTGACGGCACCTTTACCTTGGGCGTTGTCAGCGAAGAGGGCGCAGGAAATGCCATTCGCCTAACCGCCAGCGCGGACGCAGCGGGTGGTTTGGAAAATTTTGACAACACCACCACGAACGCCGCCAAACAGGTTCAGGCCGCAGCAGATGCCATGCTGACGGTGGACGGCGTGACCATTTTTCGTCCAACCAACACGATTGATGACGCGATTGACGGGCTGACTCTGACGTTGAATAGCCCGACAGAATACGCAACCACCGTTTCTGTGTCGCGCGATGCCGAACTGGCCCAAGAGGTGCTGGATGCCTTTGTGAATTCGGTCAACGAAACGCTGACCAATTTGAAAAGCATGACCGCCTATGCGACCGAAGACAGCGAAGCAGGCGAATTATACAACGATCGCACGGTTCAGCGCATGATCACGGATTTCCAGAAAATCCTAAACGAACCGATTGCAGGGCATTCCGACAAACCCGTTTATCTGTCCGATTTGGGAATCCAGACATCGCGCAACGGGTCGCTTTACATCAACAAACCGCTATTCGAACAATCGTTCGACAAAAACCCCGCCGCGTTCGAAGCTGTTTTTCAAAACACTTTCCGATCGGATGATCCTGCGGTGAAAATCAGCGGTACACCCAATAATTCCACAATGCCGGGCACCTACCGGTTTGAATTCGATCCAGACACGGCGACCGCGACATTGGACGGCACGCCGCTGCTTGCCTCCGCGCAAAGTGATGGATCCATGAGCTTTGTCGCAATCACAGGGAACATGGCTGGGGCCAAACTAACCTCGGCTGCGACGTTGCAATCGGCGGACGTTGGATTTGGGCGGTCGATGGTTTCGAAAATCCAGCTGTTTCTGGACAGCGCATTGCAAACCAACGGCACCATTGATTCACGCGAATTGTATTTCAGCGGAATCGTTGCCGAACAGGATGCGGAAATGGAAATTCTGGATGAAAAAGCCGCAATCCTAGAAGCCCGCTATACGGCAAAATTCGCAGCGATGGAGCAGGCAATCTCCGAACTGAACAGCACCGGAGATTACCTAACCAACATGGTAGAAAGCTGGAACAGCGACTGATTAATCGCGCTGAAGACCGTATTTTTTGATCTTTTCAATCAACGTCGTGCGGCGCAGACGCAGGGCATCTGCGGCACGGCTGACACAGCCCGCCGTGCGATCCAATGCGGCCTCGATCAATGCGATTTCGATGTCGCGCAGGTAACGGCGTACATCCAGATCAGCGGCATCTTCGCCCAGTTTGCGGAAATCTTCGGGATCTGGCAGGCCCTGCGCCTCTGGCAGCGTCGCATCGGTCACGCGCACTCCATCGGCCAAATCAGGCATAGCGGCGTTTAGCAGATAGACTTTGACCATTTCGCCGTTGACCATCTGCCCTGGGAACAACACGGTCGCACGGATCAGCGTGTTGCGCAGTTCGCGCACGTTCCCGCGCCATGGATGCGCCGCCAGCGCACGTACAGCGGTCGGATCAAAATGCGGAAGCGCAATGTCAGGGTCCTTTTTCGAAACGTCCTCTAGCATCCGTTCCAAAATCAGCGGGATATCCGATGTCCGCTGCGACAACGGTGGCAGCTCTAGCTGGAAAACAGCGACGCGGAAAAACAGGTCCTCGCGGAAATCGACTTCGGTTCCGGAAATCAGATCTCGGTGTGTTGCGGTGACCAGACGGAAATCGACGTCGATTTCTTCCATCGACCCAATGCGGCGAACCTTGCGGGTTTCCAAAACGCGCAGCAGTTTCACCTGTAGCGCCGCAGGCATATCGCCGATTTCATCCAGAAACAGCGTGCCGCCGTGCGCTTGTTCAAAACGACCAATCTTGCGGCTGTCAGCGCCCGTAAACGCACCCTTTTCGTGGCCGAACAATTCGGATTCCAAAAGGTCCGCAGGAATAGCCGCACAGTTCACAGCAACCAGCGCACCAGAGCGCCCCGAAACCGCGTGCAGTGCTTCGGCGACCAATTCTTTGCCCGTGCCCGTTTCGCCCTGCACCAGAACCGGAGCATCCGAACGTCCGATTAATTCGATATGTTTTTTGACATGGCGCATGATCGGCGTTTCGCCAACAATGATGTCGCAAACCTTTGATTTCCCAACGGAAACGGAATCCATCACATCAACCATAGGTGTCCAGTGTGTTGTCATAATTTTACCCTTCCGTGTAACCGTCACTAGTCATGTCAACTTATTGACTAAACTACCCGCTCACGCCGCCGTTAGAGAGATGTGATCAGGGTTAGTTTATAACGCGAAAGGATAGGTCACCCTGCACGATGGGTGCGCCCATCTTGCCCAAAGGCGGTACACTCTATGGGCCAAACTAAACCTATCCACAATATGTGGGATTAGATCATCCTTAGGTTTATCCGGCTTTTATCAGCTTTCTGGATGAATTTCCGAATCGGACAGACAGGGTGGTTCAATCAGCGAGGATATGAACCCTATGCCTATGAATAATCGACTTTTTACATAGAAAGACCCATCTAGGGTACGCGGGGGCAGAAAACGAACGACTGAAATTAACATGCTCGATCTATCATTACGTCCTGTCATCCTGCATCCACATGTGGCCACAAACACGCCTTGGCCAGATGGGTTTGATGCACCCATTGTCGCCCACGCGACGCCCTTTGCGGAACCAGACGCCGAATTGATACAGCTGCCTTCGGATCGTGGGTCAGCTGCTGCGATCTGCGCTGTTGTCGAACATGTGTGCCTGATTGATCCCGATGCGGTGCTGGTCATTGTATTGAAGGGCCAGCTGCCCGCGATGAACAAATCCCTGATCAAATCTATCGCGGCTACCCTGCCGCTGGTGCAGTCTGGTGAAATGGTGACATTGGGCACGACCTCCGGCGACGGCGACACATTGATCGAAATGGCCCAAGGCACCGTCGCATCGACCTCGGCGCAACCCATCAAACAGATCATCCAAGGATTGACGCCAGCACAGGTCAAAGACGCGCTAGCAACGCAGCGTTTTCAGTATTCCGCAGGTTTGATGCTGACGACGGCGAAAACTTTGCGCGGCTTTTTCGGCCGTTTTGCTGCGCCTATGCGGGCGGCCGTGCGGCGGTCCATCAAAAATTCGCGCACGCGCCAAAACATTACGGTTCCCGGTGCCGACTACGCCAATGCGGACGTGATGGATTTTGAAACCCAGCTGTGGCCTTTGACAACTGGCCATGTGGTCAACCTGCCTGCGCCACCGCCATTGCCTGCGGACGCCGCACAGACAGCCGCGCCATCATTGGCAAGTGCCAACCAGAACTGGGGCACCGTGGATGTTTTACGCAGCGAAGATGGCGCGCGTGTCCGCTGGATCACGTTGCTGCCTGATTGCAGCACGCCGCCGCGGGTCCACCGCGAACAGACGGGCACCTTGATCGTGGTCAAAGGCGCGGCCCGCGCACAAATTGACGGATTACCGCGATCTTTGGGGCCAAACGACCGCATGCTGATCCCCAAATCGCACGAATATTCGATCACAAATGTGGGTGATGAACCATTGTGTCTGGTGGAAATTCAGGTCGCCGTTCCCGACAAAAGGCTACAGCTGCACACGGTTTAACGCTGCGCCAACAGCGTCCTGAAATATTCGACCTTGTCCCATTGGACGCGCAAACGTGGCGGCACTTGTTGCGGGCCCGCCATGTCGGTCTGTGACACATCAAACCCTATCAATGGGCCAGGGTCTGAAAACGCAGGCCCCGTGGGGCCAAATTCCGTGATGGTCGCAACGGCCGCCGCGTATTGGGTCGCGCGGGTATCATCCCTGCTGTGATATCGACCGACCGCCGTTTCCCAATCGCCCGTTTCAGACGCCAATGTCGCCAGATAATCGGCACCATAGGCGACGTTATGATCTGGGTCCAACATCTGGTTCAAGTCAGTGAACTGATCGCCGTGCCAACGGTAATTGATCTGCATACACCCGACATCGAAATTGACGGCCCCCGCTGCGGATATGCGGGTGATAAAGGCCAACGCTTCTTGGCGGGTGTCGAAATAATGGCCTTCGCCGTTGAAATTGACGGCCCACGGCCACGCGCGTTTATCCACGCCGTTTGGATCATAGCCAGATTCATGACGGGCAATCGCAACAACCAAATCAGGCGGAGCCCCCACACGCGACGCATGTTCACGGGCGATCCGTTCGCAATCGGGCACGGATGCTGCAGCAGGCGCGGCGCATGCAATGACTATGGGAAGGACATATTTAATCATGCCCCTACCCTGCAATCATCGCGCCACTTAGCGCAGGTAATCGAACAACGATGTCTGCGTGATTTTCACAAAGGTCTGCTGGGATGCATCGCGCGTCAGCAACAGCGACTGCAACCGCGTCACTGCCGCAGCGATATCCAAATCTTCCAATCCGGAAATCGCTTCGGCAATGTTCAGGCTGCGGGTATCCAGCGCCTCTTTCTGGGAATCCACGGTCGCGCCCATCGCGCCCACCTCTGCCCGTTTTTCAGCAAGGTGATTTAGCGCACGATCCACATTGGCGATCATAGCGGACTGCGATTTGTCCTGAGTACGTATCAAAATCGGATCCTGTAGGTTTGCGCTGTTGGTCTGAAGCTGCTGTAGCGACCCAATTGGCGCCTTGGGTTCGTCGCTACGCGACATTTGGGAAATAGTCATATAACCGGCGGCTTCCAGGATGATGCCTTCGCCATCATCGGCCAATGATGCGGTAATGCCTGTGTTTGCGGTTTCCGCATTGATGGCATCGATCATCGGGCCATGCAGCCCCGCGACAACAGCTGCGGATACTTCGACAGACCCTGTCGGCCCTTCGATCGTCATCGTCACCGTTTTTTCGGTCCGATCTGCATTCAGTTTCAATTCGGCTTTTTCGGCGACCTCTAGCTTCGGACGGGCGTTATACATGGCCTGACCAAAGCTCGCGATAAGCCCGTCGATCATGTCAAACATGCCTTCGGTGCCGCCATCGACAGCACCAAACAATTCGCTGCCATTCACGCCAACGGGCAATGTCAAAGTTTCCGACAACCGTTGCGAAGGCCGACCTTCGTCACCGTTGTAAATCACGCCCTCTTTGGTTTCGGTGAACGCAGGGCTGGGCGAATAGCCAGAAAACAGCGGCTGCCCCAGACCATCGACGCGGTTTGCAATTTCCACCAACGACGACCGCAGCGTTTCTGCTTCGGCCCGCAAACCAGCAAGCCCAGCGCCGGTTAACGTGTCGTTGCCCGCCGTGATCGCCAGTTCCTGCATACGGCGCATGATCACTGCAGCATCCCCGATGGCCTGATCCGACAGCGCGACACGGCTGGACGCCTGTTCAGCGGCATTGGCAAAATGGGCAACGGCTGCTTGTTGTTCTTTGAACGCAGAAAGCTGCGCCGCCCGCATCTGATCCGCCGAAGATCGCGGATCATTTTTGCCCGATGAAATCAGCCCCTGTAGTTCTGAAATATCATCCTGCACGCGGGCGAAACCGCGCGTTGCGAATTCTGTAAATAGGACGTTACCGATACTCATGGGACCCTCAGAGTGAATTTAGCAAGGTGTCGAACAATTCGTTCGCCACGGTCAGGATACGGGCAGAGGCCTGATAGGCCTGCTGTTGGTCGATCAGGCGGGCGGCTTCTTCGTCCAGATCAACGGCGGTGCGGTCGGCATAAACGCGTTCGGCGCTTTCGCGGTTGGCATCGGTGACTTCGACGCGCGCTTTGGCGGCAGACACCATCGCGCCCTTTTGGGCCTGTAGCGCAGCAAGGATACGGCCAAAGCCGCCTTCGCCCGATGTCGGGTCCGCGTTTCGCAGCGCAGCCATCGCGTTGATGTTGCGGCTGTCGTTAATGAACCCATCATTCGCCATCATGACAAACCCATCGCCGTCCTGAGCCGATCCAGACAGCGCAAATTGCACGGTGCCGAATTCAGCGGCATTGCTGTCATCCAGCGTGCGTTCCGCGATAGTGTGACCTGTGTCATTGTCGACCAAACGCACCACGCCTGCTGCGGCATCTGCAACGTCCACACGCACGGACGGAGAATATCCGCTCAGCTCGCCTGCCTCGTACCCGCCGCCCAATCGCATGGGGGTGGCACCTTTCATGACGATAATCAGATCTTCTTCGGGTAGGTTATCCAGAGTGATCCGCTGACTTGCGGCAGATGTGACAGTGATATCAGCGTCAATCGATGCGCCCGTCGACGATGTGAACGTTAGATCGTCGCCCGACACTTGCATCGTCATGCCCAACACACCGAACCCTGCGGCGGTTGCACCTGCGGATGGTTCAATGCTGACAGGGCCTGTGCCCGGATCAAAGGTGAATTCGATCTGACCACCGACCAGCGCCGCCGACCCCGGAAACCCCGTTGGAACTGCGGCACCACCCGTGGAAACAGGCACCGTGTAAATTGTGCCGTTCACGTCAATATCCATCGACGATGGCAATCCTGCGGGGTCCATCGTTTGACCTGTCAGGGTTGACGCCGGCGATTGCGACTGCGCGATGCCGAAATCGCCCGCGCCGGATGTGCCCAACGGAACATACAAGGCCGCACCATCCAACGTGCCGTCATTGACCGAAATCGTCAGGCGGTTCGATGCATCAAAGCTGGCGGTCAGACGATCCTGTTCTGGGCCCGTCACAGTGATACCGCTGGTCGTCATGCGCAAAACATAGGTGTCTTCGCCCAGTTTCACCGACGTCGCCGCGCCAGCAGGCGGCAGGCTGGCCAATGCCGCGCCTGTCATCGCGGCTTGGGGGGCTTGGCTGCGCAAAGATGCCGCAAGTCCAGCCGCTGGATCGGCCCCGGCATAGGTGACCGTTTGGCCTGCGATATTCAGGGTATATTGCGTGCTGGGCGCTTGGGCCGTTAGGCCGTCCACCGACGCTGCGCCAGCGTCAAAATCATCCATCGGGCTAAAGGCAAAGGTCTGCACGGCACCGGCCTGCCCATAGGATTGCGACACCAGCCCGCCGCCATTTGTATCTATGGCAGAGCTATACATCACGGAATCATAGCCCAATCCGAATGCCGACGGCGCATTGAACGTCAGCGTTCCCGTCACAGAAATGCTGTCGACGCCCGCCCCAATCGTCGTCGCCGTGCCGCTGGGCAATCCATATGCGCCCGCAGGCGATATGTCCATCGTACCGCCCGCCGAATGGCTAAAGGCCGAAATCGCGATGTTTTCGCCGTCAGGGTGGTTCAGGACAATCCGCGACCCGTCTTGGGCCAGACTGGCGGTGATGCCCGTTGCCGCGGTACGCGCATTGATCGCCGCCGCGATGCTATCCATCCGCCCGCCTGACACCAGACCATTGATCGACAACGGTTCGACGTTGGTACCTTCGATCACAAACGACACATTACCATCGGCACTGATCGTCAGGCCCGCGCTGGTATCGGCATCAACCGACATGCCGGTGATGTTGGGCGCGATCATCGCCGCCGCGCGCGCCGCCGAAGCGCCTTGCGGCAAATTAATTTCCTGATCTTCGCCCAGAATGTAACCGATCGACAACGTTTGTGCATCCGACAGCGGACGCTGAGCGGGCGATGTCCATGTGATTGGCGCAGCTAATGTTAGGTTGACCGTTTCAGCCCCTGGAATGATTTGTTCACTACGGGACAAACCGCGATAGCCGTCCGCGTCATTTCCATACAGGTAATCACGGATATAGGTGGCCCCGTCAAAGAAACCGTTGTCTTCGGTCAAAAGGGCCGCAGCGGCCGTTGCATCCAACGCCGGTCCTGCCAGCTGTACGCCGTTGCGGGTGAAAATCTGGATCTGCCCGCCGCCCGACTGTGCGGGGATCAACGCGCCCGCAGACGCCCCTGCCCCCGATGACAGCGTGGCAGCCGCATCAAAATCGCCGACGCCCAGCGCCAACGACAACGACCCAGAGGTGCCCGCAGCATGAACACCCAGATCCGACAGCGTTTCGCCCGCTATCGTTTGGACCGTTCCCGCATTCAGCGCAGCGGCTAATTCGGATGCGTCTGCCGCGCCAACTGCGGATAGATCAAAACTATACGACGTACCCGAAATCGAAAACGTCAACGCCGTCGCCGATGCCGCCTGCGCATCCGATACGACGAAATCCTGCGTCGATTGCTGACCCATAGCCGCCAATGACAAAGACGACGCAGAGGCAGGCACATACCCCACAACACCCGACGACAACAAATTCGCCGCATCGGCACCCGACCCAGACACAGGCAGAATGGTCGACAGGTCAGGAACCGCAGGTTCAGATGCGGGAACCAGCGCCATAACCGCATCGGCGGTGCCCGAATTGCTGGCCAATGGCGCAACCAGATTGGCGGCGGATGCGGCGAATTCTGCCGGATCGTTCAGCGCCATTTTCATATCGATCGCCTTGCCCGTGCGCGGCGAAATCGTCAGCCGGTCACCATCGGCAAAGGTTCCGGTCAGGGTCAGCGTCACACCTGACAATGTCAGAACGGTCGCGCCGCGCCCGATTTCGGTGCCTGCCTGATCTTTGGCAATCCATTCGCCTGCAGCGTCATCACGGGTCAGGGTAAAGGTTTGTAGATCATCGGCCAGTTCATCGTCAGTGACCGTGAATTCCACAAAGGCAGAGCCCTGATTGACCAAATCGGGTTTGACGTTCCAACCGTCCATGGAAAACAGTTCGCCACCGAAATCGCCGTTTTTGTCCAAACCCGTCGAATGCAGCGTGTTCACATCGGTCGCGATACGGCGCGCAAAAGCGTCCAGCTGCACCGCCGCTTCATCGATGGCAGCCATCGCTGCGCGGTAACCTTCGATCAGGCCGCCCGTAATTTGAGTGCTTTCTTTGGACACACCATCGCGGGTCAGAACCATGCGCAGGTCTTCGTCGGTGTCCAATTCGCTGCGCACAGCTTCGCCGATATCGACCAGGATCGGGCCACCTTCGTTGTCGCCCAGATAAACCTTGGCGCGTCCGAATTCATCCAATTTGACCTTATTGCCAACGATTTCGGATATATCGCGCAGCAGGCGGTCGCGTTCATCCATCAACGGGTTCAAACCGCCATTGTCATTGGATGCGCCGGTCATTCCGTCCTGCAATTCGGCCAAAGCGGACATTTTTTCGTTCAGCAAATCATTTGCCGTGTTCGCTTGGGTCACCACATCAGCGCGCAGCGACTGTAGGCCCACGGCGACATCTGCGATGGAGGTGGCCAAAGAATTCGCAGATTCCATCGCCGCCTGACGCAGCGCAGTATCGGCAGGGTTCCCCGACAGCGTGGACAAACCGCTAAAGAAACGGTCCAAACCCGTCGCAATCCCGCCAACCGACGGCAAAAATAGGTCTTCGATCGCACTGCTGATCGTCTGAAATGTTTCGGCAGAGGTATATTCGCCCGCAGTCGTGCGCACCCGTTCGGCCAAAAACCCGTCAAAGGCGCGGCGCACCTGATCAACGATGACGCCCTGCCCGCCTGAATTCTGGCTGGTCACGGTCATCTGGCCGCCAGCGATTTCTTTGACGACCGTATCACGGCGGCTGTACCCATCGGTCGCTGCGTTGGCGATGTTTTCGCCTGTCGTCGTCAGCGCCGTGCGATAGGCCATCAGGGCCGATGTGCCGATATCAAGAAGGTTGGGCATCTATCTGTTACCTGTATGTGTGTCCGCCGAATTGACGGAAAATGGCATCTGAAATGCCCAGATTTGTGCGGTTTGCGGTGACTTCGGCGACTTTGCTGTCAAACAGGCCTTGGGCCATTTCAACGCCTTTGCCGCCTGTCAGTTCGTCGCCGAAACTGGCTGCGCGCCCCGCCTTGAGCATCATCGTCACAAAGAGCGATTCAAATCCGTCTGCCGCGTCGCGTAGGTCCTGCTCGGTTGCGCGGCCGTTGTTGTTCAGGCTGGGGGCCTGTGTTTGATTGACGGAATACAATGATGCGGGTGCGTTGATATCCATTGGGCTGTTCCTTAGATCACGACCAGTTCGGCACGCAGAGCGCCTGCTTCGCGCAAGGCTTCTAGGATGGCGACCAGATCACCAGGGGATGCGCCGACCGCGTTGATGGCATCGACCAGCGACGCAAGTGATACGCCTGGATCGAACAAAAATGCCTTTGCGGGGTCTTCGTTGATGTACAGTTGGCTGTCAGGCGTCACGATGGGTTCATCGGGCTGAATGACAGTGGTGTCGCCGTTCATCGCAATGGTGGCCTGTTGCTGCACATCGTAGTCTTCGTTCACGGTGACTGTCAGACCGCCGTGGGTGACGGCTGCGGGGGTGACTAGAACTTCGCCGCCGATGACAACGGTGCCGGTGCGGGAATTCACGACCACTTTGGCAGCGGGTGGATCTGGGGTGACTTCGATGTTTTCCAACAACCCCATGAACGACACGCGCTGATCGGGATCGGCAGGTGCACGGACACGGATCGTCGTGCCGTCCAGCGCCACGGCCACGTCTGGGCCAAACACTTCGTTAATGGCTTCGGCGGTCGCAGCGGCGGTCGAAAAATCGCCGCGGTTCAGGTTGATCATCAGATAGTCGCCATCTTGAAACGGGCTATCGACCATACGTTCGACCGACGCACCATTCGGGATGCGGCCAACGGTGGGGATGTTCACAGTGACCGAACTGCCGTCCGCGCCCTGAACGCCCAAACCACCGACAATCAAGTTGCCTTGGGCGATGGCATAGATTTCACCATCCGCCCCCATGAGCGGGGTCATCAACAGCGTACCGCCTTGCAGCGATTTCGCCTGACCAACGGTCGCAACGGTGACGTCGATTTCTTGGCCTTCTTTCAAGAACGGGCCCAATTCAGCGGTGACCATAACGGCGGCGGCGTTTTTGGCGTTGATGTCGCCAACTTCGACCGCCAGCCCCATGCGCGACAGCATCGACTGCATGGATTGCAAGGTCAGGCCAGAGTTACCATCACCGGTGCCAGACAGGCCAACAACGATGCCGTACCCAACCAGCGGGTTCGACCGTACGCCGGAAATGGTGGTCATATCCTTTAGACGATCCGCCTGCGCGGCCCCCGCGCTCAGGACCAGCGCGGCGATCATGACAAAAACGCGGATCATAGCGGCGCCGCCACTGTCATGGCGCGACCCAGCCAACCCGGGCGCGCGGTATCTGCGGTTTGGCCTGCACCGACATATTGGATATCAGCGTTGGCGATACGGTCACTATCGACGGTGTTTTCTGCGGTAATGTCCTCTTGGCGGATAATACCGGTGACGCGGATGTATTCGTTGCCTGTGTTCAGGGTCAGGCGTTTTTCGCCCATGATTTCCAGCAATCCACCCGGCAAAACCCGCGCGACCTGTACCGTCATGCGGCCCCGCAGCGAATTCGATTGCGCGGCGGCACCGCTGCCGGCGAACGACTGCGACGAACTGGTGGTCAGCGCGCTATCATCCAGCGCCCCCAGAAAACCCGGCAAATCCGCGCTATAGGACGACGAACGGCCATTGCTGGCGCTTTGCGATTTCGAGGCCGAAAAACGTTCGGACAATTCGACGGTCAGAACATCGCCAACTTGGGATGCGCGGCGATCCTGAACAAACAAACCCTGCGCCGCGGCGGAATAGATACCGCCCGTCGGATTGCGCTCTGGCTGATAGGATGCTTCGACCGGATAAACTGGTTCGTAGCTGGCGGAAGTAACCTCTTGGACGTAGGTGGATGTGCATCCAGCGACCAACGAAAGACCGGCAATTATGGACAAAATACGCATGACGATTAACCCATTTTATTCGACATGTAGCGAAGCATTTCGTCCGCAGCCGAGATTGATTTTGAATTGATTTCATAGGCGCGCTGGGTTTCGATCATATCGACCAATTCCTGCACCACGTTGACGTTCGATGCCTCGAGCATGCCTTGGGTCAACTGCCCCGCGCCTTCGGCTTGGGGGGCGGACACAACAGGTTCGCCGCTGGCCAAGGTTTCCACCAGAAAGTTTTCACCGATGGGTTCCAAACCGCGCGGGTTGGCAAAATTGGCCAGTGTGATCTGACCGACCTCTTCGGGTTGGGTCTGACCGGGCATGATGACGCTGACGATGCCGTCGTTGGAAATGCTGATTTGCGACGCCCCAGCGGGGATCTGCATTTCAGGCTGTACGACATAACCCGATGCGGTGGTCAGCGTGCCGTCTTGGTTCATGGAAAACGAACCATCGCGGGTATAGCCGATGCGGCCATCAGGCATCAGAACCTGAAAGAAACCTTGCCCGTTGATCGCCACGTCCAGCGCGTTGCCCGTGTCGGTCAATGCGCCTTGGCTATACAATTTGTCGGTGCTGACAACACGCACGCCCGTACCAATGGCCAGTGCCGATGTCAGGTTTGTTGCCTCTGACGTTTGGTCGCCGCCGGGGCGTTCGACCTGATACAGCAGGGATTCAAAATTGGCGCGGTCGCGTTTGAAACCGGTGGTATTCACGTTCGCCAAGTTGTTGGCGATCACCTGAAGGCGGGTTTGCTGCGCGTTCAGGCCGGTTTTCGCGACGTGCATTGCATCGGTAGACATCGTAAGGCTCCATCATCGGTGGCTCTGTTGATGTCTATGCTGCAAAGGGCGTGCCAACCGTACGGCACGGGGCGTCAATTGTTTAGGAAATTATTCGCCTGGGGGACGCATTAATGATGCGCCTGCTTCGTCCAGTTCTTTGGCAGTGGTGATCATTTTCATGTTCATCTCGAACCCGCGCTGAATATCAATCGTCGCCAGCAATTCTTCGGTGGCATTGACGTTCGATCCTTCTAATACGCCCTGCCGCACAATCGCCATCTGGTTGGGTTCGGGCACGGTTCCATCGACGCGACGGATCAAGGCGTCTTCGCCTTTGGTCAGCGCTTCGCCCTCTGGGATGACCGTTGCCAACAGGCCGACTTCGATCTTTTCGCCCTCAGCACCGCCGATGGGTTCGATAACGACCTGACCGACTTCGGTGATCTGGATCGATCGATAGGGCGGGACCACAATAGGTTCGAATCCCGCGTTCAGCATCAATTCATTGGCGCCATTGACCAACCGTCCCTGCGCATCAGTGGCCAGATCGCCGCGGCGGGTTAGACCGACCTCTCCGTTGCCTTCGCGGGCGTAAAAGAAACCGTCCTCCATAATGGCGACGTCAAACGGATCGCCCGTTTGATCCATGAAACCCGTGTCATTGGAAAACGATGCGCGTTCCGATTCCAATTGGAACAACCGGCTTTCGAACGTCTGTCGATCTGTCAGCTGCGCCGACCCTTCATAGGTCGGCATGTCGCGCCGGAACCCCGGCACGTTCATATTGGCAAGGTTGTTCGCAGAAATGGTATGCAAGTTTCGCGATGAATCTATCGTGTTCATCATCGTGTAAATCATACGATCCATTTCTGCGTCTCCTTTATCCTAGAAAATCCGATTAGTTGCGGATGTTCATAATGGTCTGCATCAGGGACGACGATGTTTCCATCGCCTTGGCGTTTGCCTGATAGTTCCGCTGTGCGGTGATCAGGTTTACCAATTCTTCGGTCAGGTCGACGTTGGACCGTTCCAGCATGCCCGACTGCAATTGGCCCAAACCGTCTTCGCCTGGGGCGGTGTGCATGGGTTCCCCCGATTCAGCGGCAGCTTCGAAACTGGCGTTGCCCGCCTGACGCAACCCCTGAGGGTTCGAGAAATTCGCCACAGCAACACGGGCCAGCGCGATACGTTCATCAGATCCGTAATTCGCCCAGATAACGCCCATCTGGTCGACCTCTAGGTTCGACAGACCGATCGGGTTTTCACCGTTATGATTTGCAGCCATCACCGCAAACGGGTCTTCGGACAGGTTCGATGCGCTGGGGTCAATCGTATATTCGACCGCACCATCACCAAATTCCATTGTACCCGACGCGGCCGTTACGCGGCCCAGCGTGTCAAAAGTAACCGTTTCAGTGGCTGGCGCATTCGCCGATGGGACCTCTAGACCGTCGACGGTCATCCGCATTTCATAAACGGTCGTGTCATCCAAAGGATCAGGCGATTTGGTTTTGATGAAATAGGCGCGCGCCTCTACCGATTCACCGTTTCCATCCATAACGGGGATTGGTGTCGAAAATGCGTATGTCGTGGAATCCGCAGGATCAAACGCATTGGTTGGCGGGATCGCATCCTGATTGTTCAGCATCGCGTCATCGACAGGGAAATTCAGGTCCAGCGTCATTTCCGACGTTGCCGTAAATTCACCGCGGGTCAACGGGATCTGCACAGGGCTTAGGGCAGAGGTATTGCTGTCCAGCATAGACCCGTCTTGGGCAACTGGCCATGTCATCAGCGGACGGCCTGCGCTGTCTGCGATCTGACCATTGGCATCCAAACTGAACGCCCCGTTTCGAGTGTATTGAATTTCCGTTGGCTTGCCTTGCAAATCCAGCTGCGGCGCGACCGCAAAGAAACCTGCGCCTTGGATCGCCATATCCAATGTCTGGCCCGTCGCGACAAAGTTGCCTTGTTCGAACTGAACCGCAACGCGGCTCATGTGGGTACCGGAACCCACGACGGTGCGGAAACTGTCCATCGGCGTGGTGTAGTAATCGTCTTGGAATTCCGCGCGGCTTTTGCGGAATGCGTTTGTGCCCACGTTTGCGATGTTGTGCGAAGTGGTCGAAATGTCCTGCTGTGCGGCAATCAGCCCGGACAGGGCAGTGGTCATACTCATCTTTATCTTCTCCGAGGCTGATATTTAACGGAAGGCGCTGACTTCTAAGCTGTCGAGAGCGCCATAGTCCTCGACCAGCAATGTGATATTTGGCGTTGCAGGGCCGCCCAATGCGCTTTCGACACGGGCGAATACGGATACTGGTGCACTAATCGTGCCAGTTTCGGATGTGCCGGTGACGGTCACCATCACGGGGCTGCGGCTGTCTGCGATTTGTGTTGGAACATCTTCCCAATCAAAGGACATCCAACCATCGGAATGGGCACCCAATTCTTGGGTATGCAGAATGTTTCCGGTGGTTGGGTCGGTGTAGGTCACGGTGACGTCTGACACCGCGGCCTGCAATTCGGCCATACCGCGTACGGCGCCATCATTGCCCGGACGCGCGATATTGCCCGATGCCAAAACCGAACGGCCCAAAAATCCGGCCGCTGTCTGGACCTGATTGTTGGACACGGCTTCGGTCAGGGCCTCGATGCCGGCGTTGACGTCCTCGATGCCTTCGACGGTGGAAAACTGCGCCATCTGGCCCAAGAATTCGGCGTTATCCATTGGCGACAGGGGGTCTTGGTTCTGTAGCTGAGTGGTCAAAAGGGTCAGAAAATCCTCTTGGGCCAGCATACCGTTGCTGGCTTCGGAATTTGTGACCTCTCCGACGCGATTCAGGTAAAACGGGTTACCGGTGGTGGCTGTTACTTCGGTCATTGTTTACCTCATTTGCCCATTGTGACCGTGCGCGACATCAGCGTGCGCATGGTGGACACTGTTTCCAGAACGTTCTGGTATTGGCGGCTGGCCTCCATCATCTCGACCATCTCTTCTTCGACGTTGACGGTGGATTGATAGATGAACCCGTTTTCATCGGCTTTGGGATGATCGGGGCGATATCTCGCTTCGGGATCACGGGCCAGATCAACAATTTCGGTCGCCTGCGTTGTGGCCAGAGTGTTGATGTCGCGCACGGCACCCGAATACTGGGTTTCAAACACCGCGCGGCGCGCCTGATAGGCCTCTTCGGGGGTGGATGCGACACTGTGCGCGTTGGCGATGTTCGACGCCAAAGTGTTCATGCGCACCATCTGCGCAGACATAGACCGCGCACCGACATCAAAGATATTGTTCAGACTATTGGTCATCATTCACCTCGGATCACGTTCATCAGGCCGCTGATACGGCGGTTCAACAGCTCTAGGCTGGTTTGATAGCGAACGGTGTTTTCGGAAAATTCCATCTGTTCGACGGCCATATCCACCGTGTTGCCATCCAATGACGGTTGGGTTGGAACGCGGTATCCCGCCTGATCTGTCCCATGGACGGTCGCGATGGGCATGTGACGATCTGCGGACGTACGCAGGTTGCCGCCCATCTGGGTTTGCGACGCAAGGACAGAGTCAAAATCGATGTCGCGCGCCTTGTACCCAGGGGTCGCGGCGTTCGCGATGTTCGATGCTAGCAAATCATTGCGCTTGCCACGCAGGACTAACGCCTCTGTGTGGATACCTAAACCTTCTCTTAAACCTGTCGTCATTGTCATTGTCTGGTCCTTCGACGGGGAAACCGTTCTTCGGGCCAACTCATGCAAAGCCTGTGCCAAGTTTCGCTGAAACCGGAGTCGAGATGCCGAAAGACCAATATTTGCCGCGAAACGCGACACGCAAAAAAGCGGCTCGAACTGTCGTTCGCAAAGCGTCGAACCCGATTACGCCAGCCGAATTGGAACTTTTGCAAAACGAATATGCAATGACCGATCCCGGATCTGATCGCCGTTTGCTGCGGTCGATCTTGATGGAGCTGTTGGTCACTGAACCGCCCAAAGAACCCGCCTTTAAACCCACCAAACTGCCCGAACCCGAACCAGAACCCGTTCCAGAACCGGAACCCGCCGAAGAACCCGCACCGCCGCCCAAGCCCGACAAGCCTAAAAAGGAAACGTCGATGATGTCGCTAGACCTAAGCGATGCCACGATGATGCTGCAGTTCGGCGGCGACGAAGAGGAAGAACCCGTATATCCGGAAAACGATCCAGAACCAGAGGCCGAAGAACCCGCCGCGATCGATCTGGGCGGTCTGGCCGATTTGGACGCGCCAACCGACGAAGAGGTCACAGCAGAAGTCACCAACGCATTGGCCGAAGATACCGGCGATGCGCCTGCGCCCGACCCTGCGGCATTCGCGCCTGCGACCCCATCGACGGTCGCAGATGTGTCCAATGATGACTGGGATCCGTTTGCCGAAATGGAAGACAGCGCTGGCGACGCGCCCGCTGATGCGGCGACGGACACGCCTGCGCCGACCGATACCGATGTCGCCGATACACCTGCAGAGCCGGAAACGGCCAAGAGTGATGTTCTGTCAGATGACTGGGATCCGTTCGCCGATGATGAACCCGCGGCAACACCGGATCCAGAACCAACAGACGCCTCTGCAGTGCCCACGGCATTGGATGATTGGGATCCGTTTGCGGAGGATGACACACCAAAGGCCGACACCGCGCCAGAGCCAGAATCCGAACCGACACCCGAACCAGAACCCAAGGCGGAACCCGAGCCAGAGAAGCCCAAGAAAGGCAAACCGCAAGTCGCCGATTTGGATTCTTTGTCGGCGGACTCGGCGCTGTTTGACCAATTGGGCGGCAGTTTCGGCGATATGGACGATTAAAAAAGGCGGGCCGCTGGGCCCGCCTTTGTTCATAAGTGGCGTGAATGGTGATGGTCTAAATCAGACGAGGTTGCGATCCCGTGCGATCATTGCCGCTTGGGTGCGGTTACGTGCATCCAGTTTGCGGCTCAATGTCTTAACGTGCAGTTTCACTGTGACCTCTTGCAGGTCCAGATCACGCGCGATTTCTTTGTTCGATTTACCTTCGCAGATGCCGCGCAGCACATCGGTTTCCCGTTTGGTCAACAGGCCGTCGCCTGCTGCTGGAGCTTCTTGCATGAACCCGAATGGCGCATAAGTTTCACCCGCCGCCATGAAACGGATCGCGGTGACCATCGATTTCGACGCCAGAGTTTTGGGAACAAACCCCGCAGCGCCTGCTTTTAGCGCCGCATCAGCCACGTCGCGCGTTGCCGTACCCGACAGGATCGCAACGGGGCGCCCATCGTTGGCGTCTTTCATTTTTGTAAGTCCGTCCAGACCATTCATGCCCGGCATGTTGTAATCCAGCAAAACAACATCAAAACTGCCTGTTTCGTCGGTGATCGACAGCGCTTCGTCCAGCGAAGCTGCCGTTTTCACTTCGACCACGCCTTCGGCCAATAGGAAAGCCGCTACCGTTTCCCTGACCAAATCGTGGTCGTCTGCAATCAATACTCGCATTGTCGGCTCCGTCTCTCTTCGGATTGGACCGGTCTGTCCGAAAGTACCCGTTCCAATCGAGCTGGCACCTTGACCAGTGCCCTGTACATTATGGTTATACATTTTATCTCACCATTCAAATTTGCGTTCGCCTAACGCTACCTTTGAATGGATACCGCACAACCTTGCGATGACGTACCCTAACGAACGTATAACTGGGTAATCACACGGGTCAGTGTACTATACTTTCGTATAAAATCGTATGCCTTTGCGATGTCGCATCCTAGACTGATTGGTGCCAAAAAATAACGAGTGAATAATTGACCAAGGGATTGATTCCATGAACACGCAAAATTTTGGACTTCGGTCCCTTGCCGCCGCAGCAGCCGTCATCGCGATCACCGTTGGCACCAACGCCCAAGCCCAAGAAATGAATGTTCCTCAGGGCGTTACAATCCTGACCGTTTCGGGTGACATTACCAACACGAACGCTGACGGCACCGCCAATTTCGATCTGGAGATGCTGCGCGCCCTGCCCGCCACCACGTTTGAGACGACGACCATTTGGACCGAAGGGGTACAAACCTTTACCGGCGTCGAGCTTCATACATTGCTGGAAACTGTCGGTGCGAACGGCGAATCGCTGCGCGCGACGGCGATCAATGATTACGCCATCGAAATCCCACTAGCCGAAGTTTTCCCCGGCGGGGCATTGGTTGCATATGAAAATAACGGATCCCCAATGAGCGTGCGCGACAAAGGCCCTCTTTGGGTAGTATTCCCATACGATAGTTCAACTGATTTTCAGAAAGAAGTCGTCTACTCTCGTAGCATCTGGCAACTTGACAGAATTGAGGTTCTTGATTGAACCTCTAAGGCGTCATAGGCCTGTATAACAGGAATAGTCGTGCAAACATTGGATTCAGAAAAGCGGCCCCTAGGGTGGGCTAAGCTTGGCATCTTGGGTGCCGTGCTGGTCATATGTTTTGGCGCGATTGCTATTCTGGCCCTAGAAGTTAACCGAAAAATTGATGAACAAGCTGCGGCGAATTCGGACAACATCCAATGGGTGTTGTCCCAACTAGAGGTTGAATACCTTGGCCTAATATCCGCCATAGACAACCACGGCACCACCGGTGACATTTCAAATGTCAGGCTACGGTTCGACATTTTGTACAGCCGCCTCGTGACCTTTGAAACGGGCAAAGCCTATGCAAACCTGCGCAATGATATCGATTTTGCCGCGCGGTTGGGCGGCATTTCATCGACCCTAGATAGCCTCATTCCGGTTATCGATTCCTCTGACGAAAATCTGGCGCAATCGCTGCCCGCGCTGCGTCGTGATCTGGAAACGCTGGCGACGCCGATCCGCCAAATGGCACTAATCGGTATAGAATTTTTCGCTAATGTGGCTGACAGCAGCCGACATATCGTTTGGCTGACGCTGATGCGGGTCGCCGCGCTAACCATGGCTTTGGTTTTGGCATTGGCAATCTTGTCGGTGGTGCTGTTCCAACTTTACCGCGTGGCCCAGCGAAACGCCGATGAAATCAGCGCGGCCTCTGCCCGATTAGAGGCAATGGTTTCGTCCACTCTTGATGCTGTGATCGTGATTAACGAAGCGGGCAGGATCGTTGAATTCAACGGATCGGCTGAATCCATCTTTGGCTACAGCAGGGCCGAAGCGATCGGCGCGCCGCTGGTCGATATGATTATCCCGCTCAAGCATCGCAAGGCCCACCTAGAGGGTATGAAAAGACACCTGCGCGATGGCACCTATCACGTCGTAGGTCGCGGCCGCGTACAGATGGACGCGCTGCGCAAAAATGGGGAAATGTTCCCGTGTGAATTTTCAATCGCCCGCGCGAATACCAAAACCGGTGTCCTGTTCGTTGCCTTTTTGCGCGACAATTCTGCACAAGTTGCGGCCGAACGCGAGCTGTTGGCCGCCCGCGACGAAGCGTTGGCAGGCGAAAAAGCCAAAGCCGATTTCATGGCCGTCATGAGCCATGAAATGCGCACCCCCCTAAACGGGATGCTGGGCACAATTGAATTGTTGAACGACACTGACCTGACTGAAAGACAGCAGAATTTCCTAAAGATCATGGAAACGTCGGGCCGATTGTTGCTGCACCATGTCAATGACGTTCTGGACATCGCCCGACTGGATTCCAACAAAGTCATTGCCGAACGCAATCCGTTCGATTTGTCACAGTTGGTCGCAGAAATCATCGACAGCCAGCACGGTATTTCCGCGACGAACAGAACCGAAGTTCTGTGTAATCTAACCGATCTGGGATCGCCCACCGTTTTGGGTGATGAAAAACGCCTACGCCAAGTGATCATGAACCTGCTGTCCAACGCGATCAAATTCACCCGCGACGGCACAGTATCGATCGAAGCCGAACAAATCAGTGACAGCGACATCGTTGAATTCCGTATTACAGACACCGGTATCGGCATTCATGATGACGACCTGAACCGCATATTCGATGATTTCGTGACGTTGGACAGTTCTTACGCCCGCGAATTCGGCGGCACTGGATTGGGTCTGGGCATTGCAAAACGATTGGTTGAATCGATGGATGGCACCATTGGCGCCGAAAGCGAACCCGGTGACGGCAGCCTATTCTGGTTCCGCATTCCACTGCCCATCCTGTCCAAATCAAAATCCACCGCGCTACAGTCCGCTGATGCTGGCAAAGACCTAGCAGTGTCGAATTCGATGGATATTCTGGTTGTCGAAGATAACCAGATTAACCAACTGGTTGTCGAAGAAATGCTGACCAAAGACGGCCATCGCGTCACATTGGCAAACGATGGACGCGAAGGCGTGGACAAAGCGGCACAGCAGTATTTCGACCTGATCCTGATGGACATTTCGATGCCTCGTATGGACGGCATCACCGCCTGTGTCGCGATCCGCAACGGCGACGGACCCAACAGAAATTCACGCATTATCGCGCTGACCGCCAACGCCCTGCCCGAAGATATCGAACGGTTCAAAGAAGCCGGCATGAACGACGTCCTGATCAAACCGATTTCTCGTTCGAAACTGGCCCGAACAGTGTCCGTGACGCCTGCGGAACCTAGCACGCAAACCGCGACGCCAATCGCTGCGCCAATCCCGCAACCCGGTCAAATCGTCCCTGTCGAAACCGTGGATAATGAAATGTTGGCGGACCTGATCGAAGATTTGGGGCCGCAGATGGCGTCGAACCTCATTTCAACGTTCGTGACCGAAACGGATGCGATGGTGGAAAATCTGGTCGAAACCCCGCCCGACGATGACGTGCAAATGATCGCAGAAATCCACAAACTGGCGGGATCTTCGTCAATGTTCGGCACGGTTGGTTTCAGCAGCCTGCTGCGATCATTGGAAACGATCGGCAAAACAGAAAGCGCCGAAAAAATGCGCGATAAAGCGCCTGAAATGCGCGAATTGTGGGATGCAACACGGGCCGAGCTGACAGAGCTGGTCGAAGACATGTTGGCGGAAGAATAATCCAACTCTTTGCTTGACCAAGTGGTCTATTTTGTCTCAACTGACCGAAATATGATCAAATCCCGCCGAGGTCCCCAATGTCCGCAGCAATGAACGACCCAGCCACCATTATCGAGGCTGACCGCGCCCATGTTTGGCACCATCTGGTGCAGCACAAACCCTTTGAAACCATTGATCCGCAGATCATTGTCGAAGGCAAAGGCATGCGCGTTTGGGACATCACGGGCAAGGAACATCTGGACGCCGTATCAGGCGGTGTTTGGACGGTGAACGTCGGCTATGGCCGCACCGAAATTGCAGACGCCGTGCGCGATCAGCTGGTAAAAATGTGCTATTTCGCGGGCGCCAAAGGCACCATTCCGGGCGCGCAATTCGCCGAACGTTTGATCGGCAAAATGCCGGGTCTGTCGCGCGTTTACTATGCAAACTCTGGGTCCGAAGCGAACGAGAAAGCGTTCAAAATGGTTCGCCAGATTTCGCACAAACATTACGGCGGCAAGAAACATAAAATCCTGTACCGCGACCGCGACTATCACGGCACCACCATCGCCTGTCTGTCTGCGGGCGGGCAACAGGAACGCAACGCACAATACGGCCCCTTTGCCCCCGGTTTCGTCGAAGTGCCCCATTGTCTGGAATATCAGGCCGACAATCCCGGCGAGGGCTACGGCGAACGCGCCGCCCAAGCGATCGAAGATGTGATCCTACGCGAAGGCCCCGACACCATCGGTGCGCTGTGTCTGGAACCGATCACCGCAGGCGGCGGCATCATCGTGCCTCCCAAAGGGTACTGGGAACGCGTTCAGGAAATTTGCCGCAAATACGATATCCTGCTGCACATCGACGAAGTCGTTTGCGGTCTGGGCCGTACGGGCACTTGGTTCGGGTATCAACAGTTCGGCATCCAGCCCGACATCGTGACCATGGCCAAAGGTGTGGCATCGGGATACGCCGCGATTTCGTGCTGCGTCACCACCGAACGCGTCTTTGACATGTTCAAAGATGACACCGACAAAATGGGCTATTTCCGCGATATTTCGACGTTCGGCGGCTGTACCTCTGGCCCTGTGGCGGCGCTGGAGAACATGAAAATCATCGAGGACGAAAACCTGTGCGATAATTCGACCGCGATGGGTCAGCGCATGAACGACAACCTAAAGGCGCTGATGGATAAACACGCCTGCATCGGCGAAGTCCGCGGCATGGGCCTGTTCCAAGGTGCCGAACTGGTCCAGTCGCGTGAAACCCGCGAACCTATGGACGAAAAACGCGTGATGGCGGTTGTCGCCGACTGTTTGAAACAGGGCGTGATCATCGGCGCGTCGAACCGGTCTATGCCCGGATTCAACAACACGCTGCTGTTCGCCCCTGCCCTGATTGCCGGAGCGGATGATATTGATGCGATCACAGATGCGGTTGATCAGGCCCTGACGCGAGTGATGGCGTAAACTGTGCTTTGCCTCTTTGGGTCTTTCGTGATTGAAAAGGCCCAAAGAGGTGACACATGCAATGGATCGCAATCGATTTGACCACGCAGCGCGCGTGGAAAATGGACGGGCATAGCCCGATTGAGACCCGTACAGGGTCAACCCCAGCAGAGCTGATCGGCGACTGGACCGGCCCGCAAGTCATCGCAGGCCTGCCCGATGCGCCCGTTCTGAATGTGCCGTGCAAAGCCACGCCCGAAAACGGGGCATTCCCCCGCGTCCGCCAGACCAACCCGCAGGCGCAATTGCCACACTCAGCCGCTGTCGCCGGTTTGGTCGCGATGGATGACCGTTGGGATGGGGTGATGATTTGGGTCACGGATCAGGTGCATTGGATCCACGTCAGCGCGGGCGAAATCATCAGTTTCCAATCCTCGGCCCTGCCGCAGATGTACGCGCCCTATGCCGTTGATGCACCCGATGCGGATGCGTTCGGCGCAGGATTATCGATGGGACTGGATCGCCCCGAACGAATGATGGCGCATTTGGCGGCGCTGGACGCGATGGGCCTGAACGCGGCGCAGCGCGCGGGATATGCTTTGGGCATTTTGACAGGCACCGATCTAAAATCCGCCCGCGCCTATTGGCTGGGCCAGCAGGTGACCGTTGTGGGCAGCGGCCCGATTGCGGATGCCTATGCGCAGGCGCTGGCCGCGCAGTCCGCGCCTGTGTCTACCACCACAGATACGACTTTGGCCGGTTTGACGGCTGTGTTTAAAGGAATGAACAAATGATCTTTGGCACTTTGCCCGATGGCCGCAACGTTGAACGCGTCACAATCACAAACGGCGATCTGTCAGCCAGCATCCTGACCTATGGCGCGATCCTGCAGGAGGTGCGCCTGAACGGGGTGGCTCATAGCCTGACGATTGGGTCGGAAAATCTGGACGATTACCTAACCACCATGGCGCATTTCGGCCCGATCGTTGCGCCCGTTGCGAACCGCATCGCTGGCGCCCGCGCGCGAATTTCGGGCATCGAACATATGCTGACCCCGAACCAAGGCCGCCATATTCTGCATTCCGCCGAAGCAGGCAGCCAGCGCAAGCTATGGACGATCGAGGATCAGACCGAAGACACCGTGACCCTGTCCGTGCGCCTACCGGATGGAGAGGCAGGTTTCCCCGGCAATCAGGATGTCATGGTGCATTTCGCCATTCTGGCAGACAACGTGCTGCGCCTAGAGGTCACCGCGAAAACCGATGAGGACAGCATCATCAATATCTGCAACCACAGCTATTGGAACCTGACAGGCGCGCCAAATATCGTGGGGCATCAGCTGCAAATCCGTGCGGATGAATATTTGCCAACGGACGAAGATTGCATCCCCACCCATATAGAACCCGTCGAAGATACGCCCTATGATTTCCGCGCCTTGCGCGACGTGATCCCGGGCGAACCTGATCTAGACCACAATTTCTGTCTGTCCCGCGGGCGCACCGATCTGCGTGATGTGCTGACGTTCAAAGGCGGCGATCTGACCATGACCATGGCCACCGATATGCCCGGCATTCAGGTCTATGACGCGCGTGGATCGTCAAAAACGGGCCGTGCGGATTACGCGGGTCTGGCGTTTGAACCGCAGTTCTGGCCAAACGCCCCGCACGAAGCACGCTTTCCTAAAATCAACGTGCCCGCAGGGGGCGTTTGGACCCAAGAGGTCGAATGGCGGTTTAGCCGCTGACGTTTTCGTACCAGCGGATTAGGGTTGCGCGGTCCTCGGGGTAGATAAAACTGGCCGAGGGCGGCGGCATCGCGTGGCTGACCCCTGCCTGCATATAGATCTGTTTGGCGTGGTTCGCGATCTGCTGCGGGTTTTCCAAAATGACACCTTTGGGCGGCACATTGATCCCCGGCCAGCTGGGTTCGGACGCGTGGCACATGGAACAGTTGCCCAAAACAATGTTGGTCACGTCTTCGAACTCTGCCGCCATGGCGTAATCATGAGCCGTGTCTGACATCGCGCTTTCGGTTTCGTAATCCCAGCGGGCGGATGTCGACAACCACATGATGCAGATGAACAGGATCACCGTGATGGCCCACGTCCAATGCGGGTTGCCTTTGCGCGCGTGGATCGAATTGAAATAATGGCGGATCGTGACGCCCATCAGGAACACCAGCGACGCAATCACCCACGCGTATTCCGTGCCGAATGCCAGCGGATAGTGGTTCGACAGCATCAGGAAAATCACGGGCAACGTCAGATAGTTGTTATGCGTCGACCGCTGTTTTGCGATTTTACCGTATTTCGCATCAGGCGTGCGGCCTGCAATCAAATCCGCGACCACGATTTTCTGGTTTGGGATGATGATGAAAAACACGTTCGCCGACATGATCGTCGCCGTGAACGCGCCCAGATGCAGCAATGCGGCGCGGTTCGTGAATATTTGGGTATAGCCCCACGCCATCACGACCAGAATGACATACAGCAGCAACATCAGCCGCGTGTTGTTGTCACCGAATTTCGATTTGCAGATCGTGTCATACAGAACCCAGCCCACGGCCAGTGACGCCACCGAAATGCCTGCCGCCTGCCAAACGGGGATGTCCAATTTGGACGGGTCCACCAGATACAGATCGCCGCCCAGATAATAGACCACGAACAACAGGGCAAAGCCTGACAGCCACGTCGAATAGCTTTGCCATTTGTGCCAAATCAGGTCCGAAGGCATCGAGTCGGGCGCGACCAGATATTTCTGTATGTGGTAGAACCCGCCCCCGTGCACTTGCCATTCTTCGCCGTCCGCGCCCGATGCCAAATTGCGGTCGCGGTGCAGGCCCAAATCCAATGCGATGAAATAAAACGACGATCCGATCCACGCGATGGCCGTGATGACATGCAGCCACCGAACCGCAAATTCGATCCAGTCTAGAAACAAATACACCATCAGCTGCCCCGATACGTCGAAAAGCCAAAGGGCGATAGCAGCAGCGGCACATGGTAATGATCATCTTGCGCCATGCCGAAGCGGATCGGGATCAGGTCCAGAAACAGCGGTTCGGGCAAATCGCCGCCCTGCCCGCGCAGATAATCGCCTGCGTGGAACACCAATTCGTATTGGCCCGTTTTGAAATCTTCAGTGGGCAGGATAGGCCCGTCCGTACGGCCATCTGCGTTTGTAATTTTGGTTGCGATCAACGCGGGCGTATCCCCCGACAGATCATAAAGTTCGATTTTCATACCCGCGGCTGGGGTGCCAAGGGCTGTATCCAACACATGGGTGGTCAAAAAACCGCCAGTCATGCCTAGTCTCCAAGCGTTTTGATTACTCAAGGTCTGAACGCACGGACGAAAATAATCCAGTGCGCACCAAAGATACGGGGACGCCTTGCACTTCCTTGCCTTTCACAACACCATAGTTTTGACCAAATGCTCAAGAGGCAAGCATGAATAGATATCCGCGCAACATGATTGGCTATGGCCCCCGTGCCCCAAATGCCGCATGGCCGAACGGCGCCAAAGTCGCAATTTCCATGGTTCTGAACTACGAAGAAGGCGGTGAAAACTGCACCTTGCACGGCGATGCCCAGTCCGAAGCGTTCCTGTCCGACATCGCAGGCGCGGCCCAGTGGCCGAACAAACGCCATTGGAACATGGAATCCATTTACGAATACGGCGCGCGTGCAGGGTTCTGGCGTTTGCACGATCTGTTCACGTCGCGCGACATTCCCGTCACGATCTATGGCGTCGCCACCGCGTTAGCGCGCAGCCCCGAACAGGTTGCCGCGATGATCGACGCGGATTGGGAAATCGCATCCCACGGCCTGAAATGGGTCGAACACAAAGACATGCCCGAAGACGAAGAGCGCGCCCAAATCGCCGAAGCCATCCGTCTACATACCGAAGTCACAGGCACCCGCCCGACAGGATGGTACACAGGCCGATGCAGCGAAAACACCGTGCGCCTTACGGCCGAGGCTGGGTTTGATTGGGTCAGCGACACTTATGACGACGACCTGCCCTATTGGGTCGACGCAGGTGGCCGCGATCAGTTGGTCATCCCCTATACGCTAGAGGCGAACGACATGCGGTTCGCCACCGCGCCCGGTTACATCACGGGCGAACAGTTCTACACCTACCTGAAAGACGCGTTTGACGTGCTGTACGCCGAAGGCACGGCAGGCAAAGCCAAGATGATGTCGGTTGGTCTGCACTGCCGCCTGATCGGGCGTCCGGGGAAAATGGCGGGGCTGATCAAATTTCTGGATTACGTCGCCCAATTTGATGACGTCTGGTTCCCGCGCCGCGTGGATATCGCGCGTCATTGGGCCGAAACGCATCCGCCCGTACATTACGACCGCCCGACAGCTATGGACCGCGAAACCTTTGTCGGCACTTACGGCGGGATTTTCGAACATTCGCCATGGATTGCCGACCGCGCATTTGATCTGGAACTGGGGCCCGCGCATGACACCGCCGTGGGTCTGCACAATGCGCTGTGCCGTATGTTCCGTTCGGCCACAGCCGATGAACGCATGGGCGTGTTGACCGCGCACCCTGATTTGGCGGGGAAACTGGCAGCAGCCAAACGCCTGACCGCCGACAGCACATCCGAACAGGCCAGCGCCGGATTGGACGCCCTAACGGATTCAGAACGCGCTGAATTCACCGAATTGAACGATAAATATACGGAAAAACACGGCTTTCCATTCATAATCGCGGTGCGCGACCATAACAAATCTGGGATTTTAGCCGCTTTCAAAGATAGGCTGAACAATGACACTGATGTCGAATTCGGCACTGCTTGCCAACAGGTCGAGCGGATCGCGTACCATAGATTAAAGGCTTTGCTCCCATGACGACTTATGCTTTTCCGCCTGGTGGCATGCCAGAAATGACCGATGACCCCGCATCGAACGGGGCGCATTTCACAGACACCTATGCCTTTATTCCCGCCAGTACGATGCGCGATATTACGGCATCGATGTTGCCGCGTTGGTTTGAAACCCGCGCTTGGATCATCGCGCGGCCCATGACGGGCTTTGCCGAAACGTTCGCGCAATACGCGGTCGAGGTCGCGCCCAACGGCGGGTCAGATAACCCCGAACCCGACCGCGATGCCGAAGGCGTGTTGTTCATCGCCAACGGATCAATGGAACTGATCGTGGCAGGACAAACCCACATTCTGCGCGAAGGTGGCTATGCCTATATCCCACCGCGCAGCCGCTGGACGCTGCGCAATGCAGGGACTGTCCCGCTGAAATTTCACTGGATCCGCCGCAAATACGTACACGCGGACCCCTATGACGATCCGTCACCGTTTGTCACAGCGGATCAAGAAGTCCCCATTAACTGGATGAACGACGATCAAAACTGGGGCACCACCCGTTTTGTATCGCCAGACGACATGCGCCACGACATGCATGTGAATATCGTCACCTTTAAACCGGGTGGGCGCATTCCGTTTGCCGAAACCCATGTGATGGAACACGGGCTATACGTGCTGGAAGGCACCGCAAAATACCTGCTGAACGAACGCTGGGTCGATGTCGGGCCCGGTGATTTCATGTGGCTCCGTGCGTTTTGCCCGCAGGCCTGCATTGCCACAGGTGATACGAATTTCCGTTATCTATTGTACAAAGACGTCAACAGACACGTGGACCTGACCCTGTAAATGCAGATCAAAGCGCAGCCTCTGACGGCCGAAAATTTCGCGCCCTATGGCGATGTTTTAGAAACCGCTGGCGATCCCGATAAAATCATCAATCGCGGCATGTGCGGGAGGTTTCATGACCGCGCGAAACTGGATTTCGGCCCAGACGGTCGGGCAGGCATTAGCCTGTTCCGCGCCATTCCGCGCGACATCCCGTATGTTTGCGATCTATTGGAACGCCACCCCGATGGGTCCCAAGCCTTTGTCCCGATGTCCATGGACCCGTTTTTGGTCATCGTCGCGCCTGACGCGGGCGGCAAACCCGCCGATCCTGTGGCCTTTGTCAGTTCGGCGGGTCAGGCGATCAATTTCCACCGCGGCACGTGGCATGGCGTTCTAACGCCGCTGCACGAACCGGGACTGTTTGCCGTGATCGACCGAATTGGCGACACACCGAACCTAGAAGAGGTGGATATCCCCCCCGTCACGATCACGGTTTAATCGCCAGCCAACCCCAGCAGGATCGGACAATCAGGACGGTCGTCATTGTTACACCGTTTGACCAGATCGTTCAAAGTCGCGCGCATCTGCTGCATTTCTTTGATTTTTTGGTCGATCCGTTTCAAATGGTCCCGCGCGATTGATCGCACTTCGGAATGTGTATGCGTGCGATCTTCGTATAGGGCCAACAGACTACGGCATTCGTCGATCGAAAACCCCAGCGCCCGACCACGTCCAATGAACGCCAGTTTTTCCAGATCATTATCGGAAAAATCACGATAACCATTCGCCAATCGGGCAGGTTCGACCAATCCGATGTCTTCGTAATAACGGATCGTTTTCGAAGGCAGGCCCGTGTGTTTGGATGCATCTTTGATATTCATGCCGAACGCCCCGCAGTGTAATTGCGCAGCCGCAGCGCGTTCGTCACCACAAATACCGAACTAAACGCCATCGCAGCGGCGGCCAAAACCGGCGACAACAGCACCCCCAGGCCTGGGTACAATATACCAGCCGCCACAGGCACCAGCGCCGCGTTATACGCAAAGGCCCAGAACAGGTTTTGCCGAATATTGCGCATTACCGCGCGGCTTAGGCGGATCGCGGCCACAGCGCCGTTCAAATCCCCACGCATCAACACCACATCGGCGGTTTCGATCGCAACATCGGTGCCGGTACCCATCGCGATACCGACATCGGCAGCAGCCAACGCAGGCGCGTCATTCACACCGTCGCCAAAGAACGCGATGCTGCCTTCTCCGCGCAACGCGATCACGGCATCAACCTTGCCCTCTGGCATAACTTCGCTTTCGACCAGATCAATGCCCAAACGTCGTGCAATACTATCCGCGGTGGCTGCGTTATCGCCTGTAATCATCGCAACGCGCATGCCGCGATTTTGCAGCTGATCTACGACCTCTCGTGCGCCGGATTTGATCGGGTCCGCGACACCGATCAGCGCGAACATTTCACCGTCCACGGCCACAAAGAACGGCGTTTGCCCATCCTGAGCCAAGGATGCTGCGCGGGCTTCGTAATTCGCGATAGAGACGCTGCGGCTTTGCATAAAACGGTCCGCACCAATCAAAACGCGGCGGCTGGCAACGACGCCTTCGACGCCCATACCTGCGTGGGATTTGAAATCGGTCACAGGTTCGATATCGATCCCCTGCTCTGATGCTTCGCGCAGGATGCTGCGGGCCATCGGGTGTTCTGACATCGCTTCGACGGCGGCAGCAAATCGCAACGCTTCGCGGCGGTCTTGGCTGTAGATGGTGACAACACGCGGCTGGCCTTCGGTCAGGGTGCCCGTTTTATCAAAGGCAACGGTCGTGACTTCGTTCAGTTTTTGCAGGGCATCGCCTTTGCGAAATAGAACGCCCAGCGATGCCGCGCGGCCCGTGCCCACCAAAATCGATGTGGGTGTTGCCAGCCCCATGGCACACGGGCAAGCGATAATCAAAACAGATACGGCTGCCACCATCGCATGGGACAGGCCACCGCCCAGCATCAACCACGTCACCCCTGTCAGGGCCGAAATAGCCATAATCACGGGCACAAATACGCCAACGACCCGATCAACGGTGGCTTGGATCGGTAATTTTTCGGCCTGCGCATTTTCGACCATGCGCACGATACGCGCCAAAACCGTATCCGTTCCCGTTGCGCGAACTTCGATACAGAATGTGCCGTCCGCGTTGATTGTGCCGCCAATGACTTCGTCACCGATATCTTTGGCAACTGGGACAGGTTCACCCGTCAACATCGACTCATCCACGAGCGAATTTCCATCAATGACCACGCCGTCCACCGCGACCCGTTCGCCAGGGCGGATGCGCAAAACATCACCGACCCCGATTGTCGAAATGGGAACGGTTCTTTCGTCACCATCGACAATCTGGTTCGCCGTTTCAGGCCGCAATTTTATCAACGCTTCGATCGCTGCGCCTGTTCTGCCTTTGGCGCGGGCTTCGAAATAGCGACCCAATAGGATCAGCGTGACAATCATCATCGCGGCTTCGAAATAGACAGCCAATGCGCCATCAGGAAACACGACGGGCACAAAGGTCGCCAAGGTCGAATACAGCCATGCCGAACCCGCACCCAAAGCCACCAGCGAATTCATATTTGGCGCACCGGCAATCAATGCTGGAATGCCTTTTTGGAAAAATTCCCGTCCGGGCATGGCCAACAAAACGGTCGCCAGCAAAAATTCGACCACCCACAGGCCACGCATCGTCAGCAAACCATGCAGCCATTCGTGAATCACAGGGAACAAATGCCCGCCCATTTCGGCCAGAAAAACAGGAATCGTTAATGACGCAGCAAAGACGATACGGTGCCAAACCTCGGCGGCTTCTGCCTCTCGGACTTCGGATTGCATAGGGCGGTTCGCGGCGGCGAATTTGGCGGGGTATCCTGCGGCCCCCAGTTGGGCCATGACCGGCTCTAGGTCTCTTAGGTCCGTTTCGAACTGCGCCGTCTGAGTCGCAAGGTTCACCGCCGCATTTTCAATGCCTGCGTTGTTGTTCAGGATCTTTTCGACCCGCGCAACGCAGGCGGCACATGACATCCCTTCGACATCGAAACGAACTGTTTTTTCCATGGCTATTTGCTGCCCAATTATTCTGTCTAGACCCTACATAGGTATTCCAGCTACTGGAACGTCAAGACCCTATTGACCTTCCAGTAGGTGGAACCACTATCTGTTCGTGCAAACAAAGGAGATCCAGATGAAACTTTCCGTTCCCGAAATGTCCTGTGGTCACTGCAAAACGTCTATTACCAACGCGATCGAGACATTGGACAGCACAGCAAAAGTTGATTTTGACATGGATGCAAAACAAATCACCATCGACACAGGCAAACCGGCAGAAGCCGTTCAGGCCGCGTTGGATGCAATCGGATTTGATAACGCGGTCATCTGACCGCGTTATTCGCATGGGTCAGGGAACGCGAACGGTTCGAAACAAACCACAGGAATTACCTAGCACAGGCTATTCAGCCTAAGGCATTGTAATCACTAATGAAGGGAAGTGGTGGCGGTACAGGGACTCGAACCCCGGACACAAGGATTATGATTCCTCTGCTCTAACCAACTGAGCTATACCGCCGAAAGTGAGGGCGAAATATTCCGTGTAGCGCGCAGGGTCAAGAGGGTCCGAACAGGTTTTTTTCATCAACCTGCACATTTTTTTATCCATCCGAAAAAATGGGGCCGCTCAGATATCTGGCGGCCCCTTTGTTTATTAGTGTTTCAGGAAATCAGGCCCCGCCGCGGCCAATAACCGTTCCGCCAATTCGCGACCCAGTTTTTCACCGTCAGCGATTGGGGCGGTGCCTTCGTCGCTGAATGCGGCCGATCCATCGGTTGCCAGAATCTCTCCGCGTAGACGGATCATGTCGTCCTGAATTTCGGCCAGACCGCCGATGGGCGTTTCGCACGACCCATCCAGACGCGCCATGAACGCACGTTCGCATTTAATCCGCAGGCCGGTTTCTTCGTGGTGCAATGCCGCCAACATTTCGGCCACGTTTGTATCGTCTTCGCGGCGTTCGATCCCGATGGCGCCCTGCGCGACCGCAGGCAGCATGTCGTCCACCGAAATCGGCGTATACGGCACGTCATCCATGCCCAAACGGTTCAGACCAGCCATCGCCAAAAACGTCGCCTCTGCCACGCCATTCGCCAATTTCTGCAACCTTGTCTGCACGTTACCGCGGAATTCCACCACCTGCAGGTCAGGACGGCGGTACAGCAACTGCGCCTTGCGCCGCAAAGACGACGTGCCCACCACAGCGCCCTGCGGCAAATCCGCGATCCCCTGCCCCTTCAGCGAAACAAACGCATCGCGCACGTCTTCGCGTGGCAGGTAACAATCCAGAATCAGCCCGTCAGGCTGCACCGTTGGCATGTCTTTCGACGAATGCACCGCGATATCGATGTCGCCCGCAATCAGCTGCTCTTCGATCTCTTTGGTGAACAGGCCCTTGTTGCCGATTTCCTTTAGCGGGCGGTCGGCATCAATCATCGCGCGATTGTCGCCCGTGGTGCGGATCACAACGATCTGGAACGCCTCGAACGGGAGGTTAAACGCGGTCGCCAGACGGTCGCGGGTTTCATTGGCCTGCGCCAGCGCTAGGGGCGATCCCCGAGTGCCGATTTTCAGCGGTTGGGCGGGTGTGGGCAAATTCACTGTCATATGCGCTTTCTAGTCGCGGTATTTCGTTCGGGCAATGGCTTGACTTGGGCTGCGTCATTAGCGACCACCCTTTTGCACACAAAAAGGAAAGCCAATGACAAAAACGATCCTGCGCGCCCTTGCTGGTGAAACACTTCCGACGCCTCCGATCTGGATGATGCGTCAGGCGGGCCGCTATCTGCCTGAATACCGTGCAACCCGCGCCCAAGCAGGCGATTTCCTGTCCTTGTGCTACAACCCCGAACTCGCGGCCGAGGTCACATTGCAACCGATCCGCCGCTACGGGTTTGATGCGGCGATTCTTTTTGCAGACATCCTGCTGCTGCCTCAGGCCTTGGGCGCTGATCTGTGGTTCGTCACAGGCGAAGGCCCACGCCTGTCCACAATCACCGACAAATCGGGGCTGGACGCGCTGAAACCGATTGATGAAATCGACGAAGTGCTAAACCCCGTCTACGAAACCGTCCGCATTCTGTCGCGCGAATTGCCGTCAGAAACCACGCTGATCGGTTTCGCTGGTGCACCATGGACCGTGGCAACCTATATGATCGCTGGTCGCGGCACACCCGATCAGGGCCCTGCGCATGCACTGAAAAACACCGACCGCGCGACATTTTCGGCGCTGATCGACCTGCTGACCGACGCGACGGTCGAATACCTGTCGAAACAAATTCAGGCCGGCGCCGAAGTCGTCAAAATCTTTGACAGCTGGGCAGGCAGCCTACAGGGCCAAGATTTCATCGATTTCGCCGTTGAACCCGCCCGCAAAATCACCGCTGCCCTAAAACAGCGCCACCCGAACATTCCTGTTATCGCGTTCCCACGCGGTGCTGGCGAAAAATACGTCGGCCTGCACGCTGCGATCGGCGCAGACTGCATCGCGCTGGATGACGGCGTGACGCCTGAATGGGCTGCGGCCCACGTCCAAACGGGCGGCTGCGTTCAGGGCAACCTGAAATCGTCGCATATGGTCACAGGCGGCGACGATCTGATCCGCGAAACCCGCGCCGTTGTCGACGCGTTCAAAGGCGGCCCCCACATCTTTAACCTTGGCCACGGCATCACACCCGATGCCAGCCCCGACAACGTTCAACTGATGATCGACACGGTGCGTTCTGGCGCCTGAGCGCCCCAAAGGCGCGAGGCAAAAACAACGCGGGGGCCATCGGCCCCCGTTCCTTTTATCAGCGGGTTTTCCACGCGAACCAAACCGCTATCAACGCCAAAGCGATTGATAACAACCGCCGTAAACCCAACCGTTTTTTCTGATCTTCCAGCAACGTTTGGGCCGTGCCAGCCAACCCGACAATCGTCGCATGGATCGCGGTCGCAACCGCGACATAGACCACTGACAGAGTGATCGTTTGCGGCAACACGGCCGATCCTTGAACAACAAACCCCGGCAAAACAGCGATATAGAACACCGCCGCCTTCGGGTTCAGCAAATTCGTAATCAACCCGCGCCGAAAAAACAGCGCCATCGGCGATCCCAATGCGGCATGTTCAATCTCTTCGTCCGCATCGCGCCATCCGTCATAGGCCAGCCACAACAGATACAGCACCCCGCCCCAGCGCAGGGCCTGATACAAAAACGGCGACGCTGTGATCATCGCCCCCACGCCCAGCGCTGCGATCACGCCAACAATCGACAATCCCAACGCCACGCCCGCCACAGCCGCAAAGCCATAGCGGCGGCCTTCGGTCGCGGCCACAATCGCCAAATAGGCCATGTTCGGCCCCGGCGTCAGTTCGATCAGAAACGACGCCAGCGCAAATTCCAGTATCGCTGTTGTCAGGTCCATTTCGCCAGCGGCGGCAGGCTCATCAGGACCGCATTGGCATCATGGCCCGTGGCTAGGCCAAATTTCGTACCGCGGTCATAAACAAGGTTATATTCGGCATACAAACCACGGTGCACCAACTGCGCCTCTTTGTCGGCATCGGTCCAATCCTGAACGCGGCGTTTTTCGATCAATGGCAGGTACGCTGGCAAAAACGCACGGCCGATATTCTGGGTCAGTGCAAAATCCGCAGCCCAATCACCCGTGTTACGGTCATCCATAAACACGCCGCCAACACCGCGCGCGCGATGGCGGTGCGGGATGTAGAAATATTCATCCGCCCACGCCTTTAGCTCTGGATACAGCTCTTCGCCGTGCGGGTCCAAATGCGCCTTTTGGACGTGGTGGAAATGCGCGGTGTCTTCGTCGTATTCGATGCATGGGTTCAAATCGGACCCGCCGCCGAACCACCACGCCGCAGGGGTCCAGAACATGCGCGTGTTCATATGCACCGCAGGGCAATGTGGGTTTTGCATATGGGCGACCAGCGAAATGCCAGATGCCCAAAAACGCGGGTCTTCCTCGACTCCGGCAACGCCGCGCGCCGCCATGGATTTTTGCGCAGCCGCGCCCAGTGTGCCGTAAACGGTGGACACATTCACCCCGACCTTTTCGAACACGCGGCCGCCGCGCATCACGCTCATCAAACCGCCGCCTGCATCGCTGCCGTCGTCGCTGTGGCGCTTGGTTTCGGTCACTTCGAAACGGCCCGCAGGTTGATCGGCAAATGGGCCTGTGGTCTGACTGTCCTCTAATGCCTCAAAGGCTGCCACGATTTCATCGCGCAAACTGCGGAACCAATCAGAGGCCGTCGCCTTTTCGTGAACCATCGTATCGGACATCTGAACCTCGTTTACGGGCTGTTATTGAATATCAACGCCCCTTAGCATTGAATGGCCGGCAAAACCACAGCAACCGCTGTGACCAATTGACGGAGTTACGATGAACCGCGCCATTTTATTTCTACCATTCATTGCTTTAGCTGCATGTGCAACGCCACAGGAACGCTGCATTTCCCAAGTTTCAGCAAACGCCCGCACGATTGACGCACTCATCGCTGAAACCCGTATTAATATCGCGCGTGGATATGGCATTGCCGAACACGAAGAGGTCGACGTCATCAACAAACGCTGTGAACGCAAGCTAGAAAGCGGCGAAACCATCCGTTTCCCCTGTGACGAGGTGGTCACGCATACCGTGCGGACCCCTGTCGCCATCGACCTGAACGCCGAAGAGGCAAAACTACAGTCGCTGCTAGAACGCCGCGCTGCGATTGATGAAAACCTTCAGGCGAATATTCAGCAGTGTATCGCTGCAAACCCAGAATAATCAGTGCGCCGCACAACCGGCCGGATCGATCAAGGTCCGGCCACCATCCACGGTGATGACCTGTCCGGTCACAAAATTGGACGCATCAGACGCCAGATACTGAACGGCATCGCAGACTTCGCTTGGGCTTGCGATACGCTGTAGGGGTGTATGGCTTAGGATATCTTCGCGATATTCGTCATGTTCTTTCAATGCACCTTTCAGGCTCGCGCTCATGACGCTGCCAAACGCGACCGAATTCACGCGGATACCTTGGGGTGCCAACGCAACGGCCAACGAACGTGTCGCCTGATCCGCAGCAGCGGTTGCAATGGAGTAGGCCATCAGATCCGGGTGCGTGCGGCGGGCGGCGATGGACGACAGGTTGATGATCGTCCCAACGGGGCCTTTGGTGTTTGCTTCGGCCTGTTTGATCATGCGGCGGGCCGTTGCCTGGCTAAGGCGCAATGCTGCAAACATATTTTGTTCCAACAGCGTCGACACCGTGTCGTCATCAGGGTCCAACGGATCAGTCATCTGCACCTGACGGGCCGCGTTGACCAGAATATCAACACGTTCAAACGCATCGACGGTCGCGGATAGCAAATTTTTGACGGCCAGTTTTTTGCGCAAGTCCCCTGCAAAGATACGCATCGGGCCTTCATCGGTCATTTCGCAAACGACCTCTCGGGCCAAGGCGGCTTCGTCCATGTCAGCGAACATGACGTTTGCACCTTGTTCGACGAAATGCCGACCAATCGCCAAACCTACGCCGTTCGCAGCGCCGGTTACGATGGCGGTTTTACCTTCGATAGAAAAAGACATGTCTTATCCCCTATTGCCCAGCTTGACCGTATCGACGGCTAGCGGATCGGCCTAGTCGCGTGGAAAACTTTGAATGCTCCATCGCCACCAATTTCATCAACATTGCGAAAATATTCGCGAAGTGCCGCCTCATAAGGCAAGTGTCGGTTCGCCACCATCCACAACTGCCCCGAAGCTAAGAGATTTTTCGCAGCATTCGCGATGAATGCACGGCCCAACGCAGGGGTCGCATCGCGTCCGGTGTGGAACGGTGGGTTCATCACGATGCCCGCGTAGCCATCTGATTTCCACGTCGTCGCATCCGCCCAATGGAACGATGCACGTTCATCGGCAACGTTCAGGCGCGCGCAATCCAGTGCGGCGTGTTCTGCTTCGATCAGGTCGATGGATTGGACGGCAGCATTTTGCAAAACCGCAGCCGACAAATACCCCCAGCCAGCGCCGAAATCAGCCATGCGTTTGGGCAATTTGTCGGGCAGGCAATCCACCAACAGCTTTGACCCGCGGTCGATTTCGCCGTCAGAAAAAACGCCCGCTGTGGTGAAATACCCATGCGCACCCTTTGCCGGATCACCAACTGCCCAATCGGCAAATTGGTTTGCGCCATCGAACCAGAACAAACGACCATGCGATTTGGTGACACATGGCAGATCGCCCAGTACCTTGCGGCAGTCTTTGTAAATACTGTCGACGCCATCGGTTTTCTGGCCGTCGATGATGACCAGACCCTTTTTCGCAGCCTCTGCCACCATGGCCCGCGCAAGTTTTTTGGCACGCGGCAGAATAACAACGGTTACGGGCGCAGGTTCGGACGACAGCGTATAGCCTGCATTTTCCCAAACGGTCGCGTCGGGTTTGAAACCGGTATCAACGCGCACATCATCGCGGGGCAGTGCGGACAAATCATAGCCCGCGGCGGGGCGCATAACGCGAATGGCGCCAGACGGAAGGTCCAACAGGCCTTCGTTCAGCGCCGTGGTAAGACGAGATTTCGACATATCAATCAGGTGACGGGACGCGTCACTCTTTCTCCATCGTGCATTGCAACGGATGCTGGTGGCGCTGTGAAAAATCCATCACCTGAGCCACCTTGGTTTCTGCGATTTCATAGGAATAGACACCCACAACGGCGACGCCTTTTTTGTGGACCGTCAGCATAATTTCAAATGCCTGCGCGTGTGTCATGCCAAAGAAACGTTCCAACACCTGAACCACAAACTCCATCGGAGTGTAGTCGTCATTCAGAATCAGGACTTTGTACATCGGCGGACGTTTGGTTTTCGGGCGCGTGTCTAATTTAACGCCGATGTCACCATCATCACCGTCGGCATCATCTGCCATCATATGTAGCGGAGCTTTTGTCATCTGAACCATTGGTCACTGTGTCTGACCACGTTATATAGTCGGTACGACCTATAAGAAAACCCCCACATAGCCGGAGCACGTTATGCCGCAGCGCTGGACCATCGCTTTTGATGCCGACGATACGCTTTGGCATAATGAAACTTTTTTCCAGTTAACGCAGGATCGTTTCTTTGAATTGCTGGTCGATCACGCCGATCCCAAAACGCTAGAGGCACAGCTGTTCGCCGCCGAAGAACGCAACATCAAATTCTACGGCTACGGGGTCAAAGGGTTCACTTTGTCGATGATTGAAACCGCGTTAGAGGTCACAAATAACAAGGTTCCTCAGACAGTTATACGCGAATTGGTGGATATGGGCCGTGATATGCTGGACCATCCGGTGGAATTGTTGCCGCACGTGCGCGATGTCATCAAAACCTTGTCCGAACAGGCCCAGATCGCGCTGATTACCAAGGGCGATTTGCTGCATCAGGAAAACAAACTGGCTCAATCCGGATTGGGCGATTTCTTTGACGTCGTCGAAATCGTGTCAGACAAAACCGCCGCTGTTTACCAGCGTATTTTTGCGCAATTCGACACGGCGCGCGTCATGATGGTGGGCAATTCTTTGCGGTCGGATGTGATCCCCGCGATCGACGCGGGCGCGTGGGGCGTGCATGTTCCGTTTGAAACGACATGGGCCCACGAAATGGCGAAAGAGCCCGACCACCCCCGATTCTACAAAATCGAAAGCCTTGGACAGCTACCCGATTTGGTAGCCAGTTTACACTAATCCGCCTTTGCAAAATCTGGCATTTCGCGGATGTTGCGCCGCCGCGCCATAGCACCACAACATGTGGTTATGCCTTTAAGCCACGCCCAATCCTGCCTGAAAAATAAGGTATTTTCGCAATCCACAACGCGTGTTACGGTTGTACAAAATCAATAGGCACTCGGCATAGATCGGGGCCATGAGGCAGAACGAGGCAAACCGTGGCAGGTCGTCCGAAATTTCGGGGCCCTATTGGGCTATTCGTAAGCGCAGTATTGTGGCTAACTTTCGTTGTTCCCCAGTCTGCACTGGCAGGGCCGGGTGCAACTATGGTGATGGACGCCCGAACGGGCGAAATCATCGATTCCTACAACGCGAACACACCGTTGCACCCCGCATCGCTGACCAAGATGATGACGCTATACATCGCGTTTCAGGCCATCGAACGTGGTGAAATCAGCGCCGATACGATGGTGACCATCACACGCGAAGCCGCCGCAGAACCACCCAGCAAATTGGGTCTGCGCACAGGTCAAGAAATCCGCCTGCGGTATCTGATCCGTGCCGCTGCCGTAAAATCCGCCAATGATGCAGCCACGGCCATTGGTATCGCGCTAGAAGGTTCCGAAGCCGCCTTTGCCCGCCGTATGAACCGCATGGCCCAGTCGATGGGCATGACACGCACAACGTTCCGCAACGCAAATGGCCTGACCGAATCGGGCCATATGTCGACGGCCCGCGACATGACGATTTTGGGACGTCATATGATCTATGATTTCCCAGAATATTATAACATCTTTTCGCGCCGTTCGACCGATGCAGGCATGGCCGAAGTGTACAACACAAACCGCCGTTTTCTGGCCGCGTATCGCGGTGCGGATGGCATCAAAACCGGTTTCACATCCGCAGCTGGGTATAACCTTGTTGCCTCGGCCGAACGGGGCGGTGTGCGCATCATCGCCACCATCTTTGGCGAATCGTCGGTGACAGCACGCAACAACCGCGCAGCCGAACTGTTGGACATGGGTTTTTCCCGCGCCCCGCGTAACGCGCGCATTCAACGTCCGCCTTTGCCCGCCTATCAACCAGGCAGCGCCACAGCCGAAGAACCGCTGATGCTGTCCGCCAATACGACCACCTACAGCGGCGCCGCAGGGCGCACCATCCGTGTGACTGGTGCGGTCACGCAATCGCCGCGCCCCACGTCGCGCCCAGCGGCCGAAGCGCCCGCGCTGATCGTGGCCGATGCTGAAAATATCGAACAGGCGCTGGAAACCGCGATGGAGGTTGCAAACGCGACCGATCAGGCCGTCGCTGTCGCCACGACCGATCAGGTCGTTCTGGCCTCTGCCAGCCGCCCTGTCGCCCGCCCCCCTGCTGTCATCGCAGAGGTCACCGCCGTCGCCATCCCATCCACCGACGCAGACGACGTTGCGCTGGCCGTTGCCGCCGCCACCGAAGCCCAACCAGAGGTCGTGACGCGCGTGTCCACATCTGGCGGCCGTCATTGGGGTATCAACGTGGGCCGCTATGGGTCCCGTTACGAAGCCGAACGCATTCTGGTTCGTATCGCGCTGAACGAAATGGCCACGCTGGACGGATCCCTGCGCCGCGTCGTCGAAGGGTCGCGCGGGTATGATGCGAATTTCATGGGCATGACCCGCGAAATGGCCGATCTGGCCTGCCGCCGCCTACAGGCGCGCGACATGACCTGTTTCATGATCGGCCAAGACAGCTGATATTATGCGATGCTGCGGCCTTCGAACGCCGCAGCAAGCAATTCTCGGGTATAATCGGTTTGCGGGTTATCAAACACGTCCGCGACGTTGCCCGATTCGACCACGTCCCCTGCCCGCATCACCATGATCTTATGGCTTAGCGCGCGAACGACCTTTAGGTCGTGCGAGATAAAGATATAGGCCAGCCCGTATTTCTGTTGCAGATCGCGCAGTAGATCAACGATCTGCGCCTGTACGGTCATATCCAATGCCGAGGTCGGTTCATCCAACACCACCAGTTTGGGGCGCAAAATCATCGCCCGCGCGATCGCGATCCGCTGACGTTGCCCGCCAGAAAATTCATGCGGATAGCGCGACATCAGTGCAGGGTCCAATCCGACCTCGGTCAGGATATCAGCAACCAACTGTTTCTTGTCGATCTTTTCGCCCGCGCGGTGAATGTTCAAACCTTCGGTCACGATCTGTTCGACGGTCATACGCGGCGACAGCGACCCAAACGGGTCCTGAAACACGATCTGCATATCGCTGCGCAGCGGGCGCATCTGTTTCTGGTTCAGTTTGTGAATGTCGTTGCCCACAAATGCGATGCGGCCCGTGGACTGGATCAACCGCATAATCGCCATGGCCAGCGTTGTTTTGCCCGACCCAGATTCGCCGACAATGCCCAGCGTTTCCCCTGCCCTAACGGTCAGGGTGGCGTCGTTCACGGCCTTTACATACCCTGCCGTGCGGCGCAGCAGCCCGCGTTTGATCGGGAACCAAATCCGCAGGTTTTCCGTTTCGGCCATCACAGGCGCATCATCAGGCACCGGCGCAGCCTGCCCCGATGCCTCGGCCGCGATTAACATCTGAGTATAAGGATGCTGAGGGTTTGCGAAAATCTGTTCGGTTGGTCCGGTTTCGACGATCTCGCCGTCTTTCATCACGCAAACACGATCCGCGATTTTGCGCACGATGGTCAGGTCATGCGTGATGAACAGCATCGACATGGCGCTGTCGCGTTTCAAATCCTCTAGCAGGTCCAAAATCTGCGCCTGAATGGTCACATCCAACGCAGTCGTCGGCTCGTCCGCGATCAACATTTCAGGCCCATTCGCCAGAGCCATCGCGATCATCACGCGCTGCCGTTGCCCGCCTGACAATTCGTGCGGATAGCTGGTCAGCCGCGATTCCGCGTCGCGAATACCCACGCGGTCCAGCAGATCGACAATCCGTTCGCGCACCGCCGCGCCGCGCAGGCCCTGATGCAGTTCAATCGATTCCGCCAACTGTTTTTCAATGGTGTGCAGCGGGTTCAGCGATGTCATCGGTTCCTGAAAAATGAAACTGATGTCGTTGCCGCGCACCCCGCGCAGAACTTTGTCCGATGCGCCAACCAATTCTTGGCCGTTATAGGTGATCGATCCCGCCAGTTTCGCGCTATCGGGCAACAGGTTCACCGTAGATAGCGCCGTGATGGATTTGCCCGACCCCGATTCGCCAACCAGCGCGACGGTTTCGCCTTTTTCCACTGTGAACGACACACCGCGTACGGCGTGGGTGGTGACACTGTCCTGACGAAAATCAACGGTCAGGTTCGACACGTTCAAAAGCGTCATTTGAAAGTCTTTCTTGGATCAAATGCATCGCGCACGCCTTCGAAAATGAAAACAAGCAGCGTCAGCATGAATGCAAAGGTAAAGAACGCGGTCAGGCCCAGCCACGGCGCGGCGGGATTGCGTTTCGCCTGAATGGTCAGATCGCCCAATGACGGCGCGGACGACGGCAGACCAAAGCCCAGAAAATCCAGCGAAGCCAGCGTGCCAATCGCGCCCGTGATCAGGAACGGCAGCATGGTCAGCGTTGCGATCATCGCGTTCGGCAATACGTGACGGAACATGATCACGCGGTCGGACACGCCCAGCGCCTTGGCCGCGCGGACGTATTCGAAATTGCGGGCGCGCAGGAATTCAGCGCGCACCAACCCGACCAAAGCCGTCCATCCGAACAGTACGGTCATAAACACCAATAGCCAGAATGATTTTCCCAAAATCGCGATCAGGATGATCATCATATACAGCGACGGCATCGATCCCCAGATTTCGATAAATCGCTGGAACACCAGATCGATCCAGCCGCCGAAATACCCCTGAATGGCACCCGCGATGATCCCGATGACCGAGCTAATCGACACGACGACCATGGCAAAGAAAATCGACAGGCGGAAACCATAGATCACGCGTGCCGCAACATCGCGTTTGGTGTCATCCGTGCCCAGCCAGTTGGTGTCATTCGGCGCACCCGGCGCGACGCCCGGAATGTCCACAATCGTGTCATAGGAATACGGAATGACGGGCCAAATCATCCAGCCGCGCTGAAAATCTGCGATCTCGGGCGTGCCGCCATTTTCGACGGTTTCATAAATGCCTTCGGGATCGTCCCAGCAGTCCAGCGATCCGCCAGTGACGATCAGGCATTTCACCTCGATCGACGAATAAATCGCCTCGGTCCGGAAATCGCCGCCGAAATCCTGTTCGGAATAGAACGCCATGACAGGGCTACGCAGTTCGCCGCGGTAGCTGACCAAAATCGGTTTGTCATTGGCGATGAATTCCGCAAACAGGCTAAGGAAAAACAGGGTTCCCAGCACGATCAACGACCACATCGCGCGTTTGTTGCGTTTGAAATTCGTCCAGCGGCGCTGGTTCAGTGGGGACAGTTTCATAGCCTACCCCCTGCTTTCGAAATCGATGCGCGGATCGACGAACACATAGGTGATGTCGGTGATAATGCCCACGATCAACCCCATAAGAGAGAACGTATAAAGCGTGCCAAACACCACAGGGTAGTCACGTTGCAGCGCGGCCTCGTACCCCAATCGGCCCAACCCGTCCAAGCTGAACAGGTATTCGATAATCACCGACCCAGAAAAGAACACGGAAATGAACAGCGCAGGAAAACCAGAGATCACGATCAGCATCGCGTTGCGGAACACATGGCCGTACATCACGCGGTTTTCGGCCAAACCTTTGGCGCGAGCGGTGATAACATAGTGTTTTTTGATCTCGTCCAGAAAACTGTTTTTCGTCAGCAAGGTTAGTACAGCGAATGATGAAATCGTGGTTGCCAGAACGGGCAGCGTGATGTGCCACAGGTAGTCCAAAACCTTGCCCCACATGGACAATTCTTCGAAATTGGGACTGACCAATCCGCGCAGCGGGAAAATGCGGAAATAACTGCCGCCCGCGAACATGATGACCAGAAAAATCGCGAACAAAAACCCAGGGACCGCATAGGCGACAATAATCGCGCCCGATGTCCAAGTATCAAATTTGGACCCGTCCCGCACGGCTTTGCGAATGCCCAATGGGATCGAAATCATATAGGCGATCAGTGTGGACCACAGTCCCAAAGTGATCGACACAGGCATCTTTTCCAGCACCAGATCGACCACGGAAATTTTACGGAAATAGCTCTCTCCGAAATCGAAACGGATGTAGTTCCACATCATATTCAAGAACCGTTCCAGCGGCGGTTTGTCGAAACCGAACCGTTTTTCCAGCTCTGCAATGTATCGTGGGTCCAGACCTTGGGCGCCGGGGTAGTTGGAATTCGCGTTCGACATTTCCGTTTCAATGTCGCCCACCCCGCCGGTGATGTTTTCAAACACATCACCGTGGCCTTGGGCGCGCGCGATCATCTGTTCGACCGGTCCCCCCGGCATGAACTGCGTGATCGCAAAGTTCAGGATCATAATGCCCAGCAGCGTTGGGATCACCAACAGCAGCCGCCTGATAATATACGCGCCCATTTATCTGCCTTTTATTGACGCAAGGCGCCAGCGGCGACCAAAGCGTCTGCTTTTTCTTGATTGTACCACCAGAAATCCAACTGCCCCAGTGCATAAGGCGGCAGGTTTTCGGGGTATTCAAACATGTCGTAATACGCGACCAGATGTTTGCCCAGATACCACGATGGTACGATGAACAAATCGCGGCGCATGATGCGGTCAATCGCCCGAACCGAGGCCGTCATTTCGTCGTATGTTTCGGCATTGCGCACGAATTCAATGATCTGATCCACCGCAGGGTTCGAATAGTAGGCTGGGTTGAATACATCGCCCAAACCTTCGCTGCCGTATTTCTGAATGATGCCTTCGCCTTCGATTGGGCCGGACGAATAGCCAGAATAGACCATGTCATAATCAAAATTGCGGGTCCGTTCGGTATATTGCGGTGGGTCAACTCGGTTCCATTCCGCATTCACGCCCAACCGTTTTAGGTTATCGACATAGGGCAGCATGATGCGGTCGAACGTCGGGCTATAGCCCAAAAATTCCAGATCAAAGGTGTTGCCATCCGCATCGCGCAGCATCCCGTCATCACCGGGGGTCCAGCCTGCGTCCTCCATCAGGGCCAAGGCCTGACGCAGGTTACCACGGTCCAACTGACGATCGCCCGAGGTATGCGGCATGGTGACTTCGTCCGTTAGGATGGACGGATCGATCAGGTCCGCAACGGTTTCCAGAATTTCCAATTCGCGGCCCGTAGGTACGCCCACAGCGGCCAAATCCGAATTTTGCCAGAAACTTTCGCGTTGTTGGAACAACCCGTACTGCAGTTCGGTGTTCGTCCATGTGAAATTATACATCAGCGCAATCGCCTGACGGACGCGCAGGTCGCTGAATTTCGGGTTTTTCATGTTGAACATGAACCCCAGCGCGTTGGGCACGCTGCCGTCTGGCAATTCCTCTTTCACGACCCAGCCGTTGTTCAGCGAAGGGAAATCATAGGCCGTGGCCCACGACAGCGACGAATTTTCCTGACGGAATGTAAATTCGCCTGCTTTGAACCCTTCGAATGCGGCGGTGGTGTCGTCGAAATATTCAACGCGGATCGTGTCAAAGTTATTGCGGCCGATGTTCAGCGGATGATCATCGCCCCAGAAACTCGGGTTACGGCTATAGATCAGTTGCTGATTGATAGAATAGTCGGACAGGTAATAGGCCCCCGTACCGATCCCCGTTTCCATGCGGCTTTCGTCCAGACGCGCGCCGGTTTCTTCGTACCATTTCTGGGAAAAAATCGGGGTCGAACCGACCGTTTCGATCACGGAATTCTTTGGATAATCGGCGGCAAAATTGAATTTGATCGTGTAATCGTCGATCACCTCGACGCTATCGACCATTTGCGCCGCGGCATATCGATAAGATTCGGTCCCCTGTTCGATCAGCAATTTATGGCTGAATTCCATGTCAGACGCCGTCATTGGCGTCCCGTCGGAAAACACCACGTCGTCGCGCAGATGGAAAATCACCCAATCTTTGGATTCGGGATATTCCATCGTTGTGCACATATAACAGTAGGCCGCATCAGGATCGTCAGCCGTGTTGGTTAGGACCGATTCGTACATGGACGACGATAGATAGGCGGGTTTACCTTCTTGGGTGGCATAGGGGTTTAGGTTGTCGAACCCGCCCGTATTCCAAACCGCAATTTCGCCGCCCTTTGGCGCGTCTGGGTTCACGTAATTCAAATGCGGGAAATCAGGATCGTCGTAAACTGGGGATCCAAAGGTGGAAATCGCGTGGCTTTGGATTATCGCATCTTGGGCCATTGCGGACCCTGCCCAGAACGCACCAATCGCCAATACCGATCCGCCGACTAACATCCCCATGACATTACTGTGTTTTTTCGCGCGGACGGCGGCGGGCGCAAAGCGGCGGTTGTTCATGGCGTTCTCCTGATAACCCAGTGTCAGAAACAAGCTAACGGGGCCAGCAAAGGATTCAAGTTGAGTTTCCGTGAACACGCGTCATCACAACGAAAAAGGCCGCCCCAGTGGGACGGCCTTTCAAATTCTATGCCGCTAGATTAGCCGCCGATCGAATTCAGGTATGCAATTACGTCTGCACGGTCCTGAATTTTCGACAGACCCGAGAACGACATCGCGGTGCCTGGTGCGTAACCTTTTGGGTTTTCCAAGAAACCGCTTAGGGTTTCTGGGTCCCACTGTTGTGCAACAGCAACCAGCGCGCCCGAATAGGCGTAGCCGTCAACCGCACCAACAGCGCGGTCAACAACACCGTACAGGTGTGGGCCGGTGCCGTTTGCGCCGTCTTCTACAGCGTGACACGCCGCACATTTGCGGAATACGCGTTCGCCAGCACCTGCATCAGCGGTTGCGTATACTTCCATAAAGCTTGGGCCTTCTTCGACGACCACTTCACCGGAATCTTCCGATGCGATGACGTAGGCAGGGCCTTCGTCGCCGTGGCCACCTTCGCCAGCCGAATAAACGATGTCGGCAGCCCAGCCACCTAGCAAGAATACAAGAAAAGTGCCGCAAACGCCGCCCAGCACTTTGGTCATTGTCATTGTGTCGAACATGTCGCGTTCCATTCCGTTCACAGTTTCGCGGCTATCTACTAGTTTCTTGTACGGTCTTGCAAGCTGTAGAACCGCGACTTATTGCCCAAAGGGCATAAAAGACCTTTTTGGAGGGGTGGAAATGACAAAGAAAATCGCATTTCAGGGTGAACTGGGCGCTTATGGGCATCAGGCATGTGCAGAAACACGCCCCGATTTCGAACCATTTCCATGTGCAACCTTTGATGACGCGATGGAGGCAGTGCGGTCTGGCGCCGCTGATTTGGGCATGATCGCGGTCGAAAATTCGACCTATGGCCGCGTTGCCGACGTGCACGCGTTGCTGCCGAAATCAGGCCTGCATATCGTAGACGAAGCCTTTGTCCGTGTTCACGTGAACCTATTGGGCGTTCCGGGTGCGACCGTTGGCGACGTCACAGATGCCCACGGCCACCCTGTTATTCTGCCTCAGTGTTCCAGTTTCCTGAAACAAAACGGAATCACTGGCCGCGTCAGTTCCGATAATGCCCGCGCCGCCCGTGAAGTCGCCGAAGGCGGCGACAAAACCCAAGGCGCATTAGCCAGCGAATTGGCTGCCGATATTTACGGCCTAGAGGTTCTGGCCCGCCAGATCGAAGATCATTCCAACAACACGACCCGATTCTTAGTCATGGCGCGCGACACGGATCTGACCCGCCGTGGATCGGGTGAAATGATGACCAGCTTCATTTTCCGCGTCCGCAACATCCCCGCCGCTTTGTACAAAGCGATGGGCGGATTCGCGACCAACGGCGTCAACATGACCAAACTAGAAAGCTATATGGTCGGCAGCGAATTCACCGCGACCGAATTCTATTCCGAAATCGAAGGCCACCCAGACGACGCAAACGTCAAACTGGCGATGGAGGAATTGGATTATTTCACCGATTATGTGAAACTGATGGGCGTGTTCCCAGCGGCCCCAATTCGCCAAACTCTGCGTTAAACGCCCGTATAGGACGTTTCGATTTCTTCGGCGAAATCTGCCACACGTGTTTTGAACCGATGCGTCAGGTTGGATTTCGCCAATTTCAGCGACTGCAGCAACAACCGCGCGGCCAAAGTTTTGGCCGACAGGTCCAAACGCAAAATCATCCGCGTGCGGTGCGGCGACAGCGGGACCAGTTCCAACGATGTCAGACCATCGATGCCACCGGATTTGAAAGACACCTCAAATCCGTCATTTTCGTCTAATTTGACCAATTCCACATCTGCCGCGCGCGGTTTGCCGCGAAATTTGAAACGGACGTGCCAAATCGTACCAATGCCGATGGGTGCAGACGGATCTTCGCGTTCGGCTTTGACGCCGCGGCGCATTGCAGATCGTTCAAAACCATAGAAGTCAGTCAGCTTGCCATAAACATGCTCGATTGGCGCTTCGATATCTTCCCGAGAGCTAAATCGCACCGACTGTCCCCTTTGTCTGAAAAGTTATATTTGGCGAACCTAAATTATTCATCAGATTGCGCAACCCAAGTTGATAACATCCATGCTGCAATTGCGCCTTCGCGTGGCGCAGAGACAATATCATGTTCGCCATCAAACACTTGACGCATCTCGTCTAGGGTCAACCACAAGGCGTCTTCGATTTCTTCGGGATCGTTTGTGATTTCGGTCGTGGTCGCGATGGCATGGCATCCGATCATCAAAGACGATGGGAATGGCCACGGCTGGCTGGCCATATAAGTCACCTCGCCGATTTCAATATTCACTTCTTCTTTCACTTCGCGGCGAACGGCGGCTTCGATGGTTTCGCCCGGTTCAATGAAACCGGCCAAGGTCGAATACATGCCTTGTGGAAAATGTGGGGAACGCCCCAGCAGAACTTTGTCTTCATGCGTCACCAACATGATCACCACCGGATCGGTACGCGGAAAATGGTGGCCGCCACATTCAGGGCAATTCCGTTGCCAGCCCCCCATCGCGGGTTCCGACGCAACACCGCAGCGCGAACAGAAACGGTGGCTTTGGTGCCAGCCCGTAATGGACCGCGCGGTTGCAGCCAATTCAGCATCCAATGCCGACAGCTCTGTCAGAACAGAACGCAATTCAACAAAAGCCGCATCTGGAACCAATGGATGCTCTTGCGCGACAGGATTCCAAAAATCGTCATTTTCTGGCGCCTCGACTGTTTCTGGTTCCCAATCCGAAATGTCGGTGGCGAACACAGCATTCGGCGCAAGCCCCATGAAAACGGGTGCCCGACCCTGTTTCAATGCGGGATGTGATAGCGGTAATCGAAACAATCTGCCATTACCGTACAAAACTTTACCCTTCCACAACACAATGGTACATTTGTCGTGATCCGCCAAATGGGTATCCAGGTCGCTGCGTAAATGGGCGGCGCGATCGTATCCGACACCTGCGAAAGCAAAACGATTCATGAAATACCTGACCCTTTTGGCAAATTGTGTACCTGATTACGACTTATTAGCTTTCGGTGGATTAATTAAGAGCCCTATCGGTAGCTGATTCTTATATGAAAATTTTCTCACGAACACCTCAGGCAAAACTGACCCTCATTGCGACTTCGGATTTGCACATGAATCTGAACAGCTATGATTACTACACAGAGTCAGACGCGCCGTTCGGGTTCGCACACATCGCATCAACAATACGGCACATTCGGTCCTCTGCGACGAACGCCGTGGTGTTTGACAACGGCGACCTGATCCAAGGCCCGCCGCTGTCCGATCTGTGGCTAGAAAACGAAACGCATCCGCATCCTGCCATCGCCTGCCTGAATGCGATGGACTACGATTGTGCTACGCTGGGAAACCATGAATTCAACTTTGGCATTGATCAGTTGGCGAGCGTCTACAGCGATGCGACGTTCCCCGTGGTCCTATCCAATGTCACGCGGATCGACGGCGGCGTTTGGCCGTGTCACGATTCGATCATTCTAGATCGCGTTATCACCGCACCGTTCGGGCGCAAATTTCCGATTAAAATCGGCGTCATCGGGCTAACGCCTGCGATGATCCTGATATGGGATCAAAACCACACGGCAGGCAAAATCGACGCGACCGATCCGATCAGTGCAGCAGAAAAAACCGTTCAAGCGCTCAAATCCAAAGGGGCAGAGGTGATCGTCGCGCTGTGTCATGGCGGGATCGAAACGCAGATTGAGACGACCCAAGAACATTTTGCCAGCGCGGTTGCCGCCATTTCTGGCGTTGATGCCGTTTTTGCCGGACACACTCACCTACCTTTTGCGGGGAAAATTGGACGGACGCCGATTGCCCTACCCGCGGCCTATGGCAAAAACATTGGGCGCATCGTCCTGAATTTACGCCGAACCGAGGATCGTTGGACGACCGAGGGCGGCACGGCTGACCTGATCACCCCATCCGACGATGCAGATACCCAGATCAAAGAAATCGTCGCAGATCGACACAACAAAACGGTCGCGTTCACACAAAAACAGTTGGGCAATTTCCCCGTGCCGATGCACAGCTATTTCGCCCGCGTGCAGCCGGATTTGGCACAGTTTATCACCGCTCAGGCCCAATTGGATGCGGCGCGTGATGCGCTGGATGCATCGGACTTTGCCGACCTGCCCCGACTGTCAGCAACGGCTCCGTTTCGATGTGGTGGACGCGGTGGGCCAGATGCCTATATCGCCATCGATGCGGGGCCAGCCACATACCGACACGCCGCCCAGCTGTATCCATTCCCAAACCAAACGGTCGCGCTGCTGGCATCGGGCGCGATCCTGCGCAAATGGCTGGAACAATCCGCAGCGCATTTCAAACAAGTCACCCCGAACGCGTTGGATACCCTACTGTTCGACGACACGACCCTGTCTTACAATTTGGACACGTTGTTCGGCGTGACCTACGACTTTGATTTGTCGCGCCCCGTGGGCGACCGCGTCCGAAACCTTAGCCACGAAGGCAAAAGTGTCCAAGATTCTGACCAGTTCGTGGTGTTGACCAACAGTTACCGCGCGCACGGCGGTGGCGGCTTTGACATGCTGTCGGAGGCGACAGAAATCTGGACATCCGGTGGGCCGCTTCAGGCGGAAATCGCTGCGCGTTTGGCCGAACCATTGCCCCGCCGCTGCCCAAAGGTGTGGGGATATGTGCCATTGGGCGCGACTGTAGTTTTCGACACATCGCCCAATGCCGCCGCACATCTATTAAGCGATAGCCCATTAAACATTCAGCCAGTCGCGCCATCGCTAGACGGATTTTACAGATACAGAATGCAACTATAGATCAAATGGTTAATTTTATACCATGTATACAAAAATCGCTGAAAATTTCAGCATAGCCGCGAATTCCAACGCGAACGGCCTTTGCAATTCATGACGCCGTTCTGATGTTTCACCACACTGTCACAGTCCGCGACTGAACAAACGGAGTGTCAAACGGTGTTTCATAAATCCCTAATTACCGCCGCCGCCCTAGCAGGTGTTGCTGCGCCCGCACTGGCCGAAACGGATCTGGCCTTTGCTCTTGATTGGAAATTCGAAGGCCCGTCTGCGCCTTATTTCCTTGCCATCGATGCTGGTTATTTTGCCGAAAACGAACTGTCCGTAGAAATCACCGAAGGCGCGGGATCGCTGGATGCGATTCCAAAGGTCGCGACTGGCGCCTTCCCTGTTGGCTTTGCCGATATCAATTCGCTGATGCGGTTCTTGGATCAAAACCCGGGCGCGCCTGTGACCGCGATCATGATGATCTACGACGCGCCACCCTTTGCCGTGGTTGGCCGCAAATCGCTGGGCATTTCGGAACCTGCCGACCTGAACGGCAGCGTCTTGGGCGCTCCGCCACCTGACGGCGCATGGGCACAGTTCCCGATCTTTGCCGCAGAGGCCGGTTTGGACATGGATTCGATCACCGTCGAACCCGTTGGTTTCCCAACCCGCGAACCCATGCTGGCATCGGGCGAAGTCGCGTCGGTCACTGGTTTCTCGTTCTCGTCCACGCTGAACCTGAAACGTCTGGGCGTGCCAGAGGATGACATTTCGGTCCTACTGATGACCGACTACGGCGTAGACCTGTACGGCAACGCGATCATCGTGAACACCGACTATGCCGCTGAAAATCCTGATGTTATCAGCAGCTTCCTTGAATCGATTGCGATGGGTTGGAAAGGCGCAGTTGCCGATCCTGATGCCGCCGTCACCGCCCTGCTGGAACGCAACCCAGCAGCAGATTTCGATCTGGAAAAAGAGCGCCTGATGATGGCCGTCGAAGACAACGTTTTCACCGATTACGTGATGGAAAACGGCATGGGCGGCATTGATGCCGAACGCATGGCAAACGCGATTGAACAGACCAAATCGGTCTATGAATTCCAATCCGAACCAGATGCATCGCTGTATTTCGACAGCAGCTATTTGCCTGAAACAGGCGCATTCGCCGTCGAATAAAACCTTCGCCCCTGCCGGTCCATCGGCGGGGGCATTTATACTGCAGGCTCCCATGGAAAATTTGATCGACATCCGCGATGTGCGGCACGCCTATTCCACTAAATCGGGGCCTTTGCCCGTGTTGGACGGGCTGAACCTATCCGTTCCCAAAGGTGAATTTTGCGCCGTTGTCGGGCCTTCGGGGTGCGGAAAATCCACCCTGACCCGTCTGGTCGCCGGCCTGATGAAACCCGACGAAGGCGAAGTCTGGCTGCACGGCGAATTGGTCAAATCCCCGCGCAAAACGGTTGGCATGGCGTTTCAAAACCCTGTCATGCTGGAATGGCGGTCGATCATTGAAAACGTGATGTTGCCGCTGGAAATCGTGGCAAACGGCATGTCCAAGGCCGATAAAACCGCCCGCGCGATGGAGCTGTTGGAACTGGTTGGCCTGAAAGGGTTCGAACACAAACGCCCTAGCGAATTGTCAGGCGGCATGCGCCAACGGGCGTCACTGTGCCGCGCGATTGTGCATAAACCCGACGTGTTGATCATGGATGAACCGTTCGGCGCGCTGGATAATTTCACCCGCGAAGACCTGTGGCAGACCATGCGCGATCTACGCGCCAAAGAACCCTTTACCTGCATCCTGATCACCCACGATCTGCGCGAAAGCGTGTTTTTGGGGGACCAAGTGGTCGTGCTATCGGGCCGCCCTGCCCGCACCCAGTATGTGCTGGACGTGGATTTACCCGCCGACCGCACCATCGAAATTCTGTACGAAAAACAGGCCGTGGATATGTTGCACATTTTGCGTGACCAAATCCGCATCGCCCAAGGACGCGAGGCTCATTGATGGACAAGCTACAAAAAATCGGCGTGCCCATATTGGCCTTGGTCGCATTCGGGTGTTTCTGGGAATTCATTGTTTGGGTGAATGGCTGGCCCAACTATGTCATGGCATCGCCATCCGATTTGCCCGCCGCCTATATCCGGTTTTGGGATTTATTCCTGATCATGGGCTGGCAAACGCTGTGGCGGACCGTACTGGGCCTGCTGATCGCCGTCGTATTCGGCACGTTGTTGGGCATGGCCATGGGGTTCAGCAAAATCGCCCGCGATGCGCTATATCCGCTGCTGGTCGGATTTAACGCGATCCCAAAGGCCACGCTGGTGCCCGTCATCGCGCTATTGTTCATCGGTCAACACGATTTCAACACGGTGCTGATGGCGTTCCTAATCAGTTTCTTCCCGATCGCCGTATCCGTGGGCATCGGCCTATCCACGCTAGAGCCTGAATACCGCGATATTCTGCGGGCATTAGGCGCGTCAAAGGTCACAATTTTCTGGAAAATCGCACTGCCCAAAACGCTGCCTGAATTCTTTGGCGCGTTAAAGGTCGCTGTCACATTGGCCTTTATCGGCACCAATCTGGTTGAAATCGTATCCCCCCACGGTCGCGGTTTGGGCGCGCTGTTCAAATCGGGCGAAACCAACGCGAACTATCCGCTGATGTTCGCGGTGCTGATTGCCTTGGCCGTATTGGGGATCGTTTTGTACTACGCCGTTGTAGCGTTGGAAAAAATATTCGCAGGCTGGGCCGAACGCCCACAAAGCTAACGAAAAAGGCGGCCACTAGGGCCGCCTTTTGTTTTATCCGCGAAGCGTGCCACCAGTTGCTTTGGTGACTTTTTCGACGATTTTCGCGCCGACCGCTTCGATATCTTTGTCTTTCAGCGTTGCGTCTTTGGGCTGCAAACGCACCGTGATCGCCAGCGATTTTTTACCTTCGCCCAAGCTGCCACCGATGAATTCGTCGAATACGCGGACCTCTTCGATCAGGGCCTTGTCTGCGCCTTGTGCGGCATTCACCAGCGTTAGGGCTTCGACATCGGCATCGACAACGAATGCAAAGTCACGTTCGACCGCCTGCAGTTCCGAAATATCCATCGCAGCGCGGGCCACCGATGCGTTTTTCGGCAGCGGGATTTCTTCGGGGAAGATGGTAAAGGCAACGGCTGGGCCTTTGATATCCATGTCGCGCAGGATTTTCGGGTGCAATTCACCAAAGATCGCCAGAACCTTTTTCGGGCCTAGGCAGATTTTGCCGTGACGACCTGGGTGGAACCACGATGGGCCGCCGCGCAGGATTTGCACGCGCTCAGGTGCGCCCATGGAGGCCAGAATCGCCTCCGCATCAGCTTTGGCGTCATAGACGTCCACAGGGCGGGATGCGCCGTGCACGTCTTTGGGGCCAGTTGCGCCGATCAGAACGCCCGACACCTGTAGGTGCTGCTGTTCTGGTTTGCCGCCGTGGAATGCGTGGCCAACCTCGAACAGGGCCAGATCGTTGAAACCACGTGCCTGATTGCGGGCCGCCGCACGCAGCAGCGCAGGCAGCAGATCAGGGCGCATGTGGCTCATGTCGCTGGAGATCGGGTTTTCCAGCTCGGTCGCCTCGGTCCCGCCATCGAACAACGCCGCAGCAGGCTGATCGATAAAGGTGTAGGTGACGCATTCGTTATACCCCAGCGACGCAGCGGTGCGGCGCGCGGTCGACGAACGAACCTGCAAAGGCGTCAGGATCGGCTTTGGCACGCCTGTGGTCAGACGCGGCAGCGGTTTGCCCTCCAGTTTCGTCAGAGACGCGATGCGGGCCACTTCTTCGACCAGATCGGCTTCGCCCTGAACGTCGGAACGCCACGATGGCACGTGGGCCTGATCGCCTTCCATACGGAACCCCAGCGCGGTCAGCGTCTGGCGCTGTTCGCTTTCTGGAATGTCCATGCCAACCAACGACGACACGCGTTTCGCGTCCAGACGGTAGGACCGGCTAAAATTCGGGATTTTGCCTGCAACGACAACTTCGGAGGCTTCGCCGCCTGCCACGTCCACGATCATGCGCACGGCATGTTCCAGACCCAAACCGGTGAATTCAGGATCAACGGTGCGTTCAAAACGATACCGCGCGTCAGAATTGATTTTCAGCGCACGGCCCGCATTTGCGATCTGGATCGGATCCCACCACGCCGATTCAACGAACACGTTGACGGTTTCGTCGGTGCAGCCCGTTGGGTCGCCGCCCATAATGCCCGCGATCGACTGAACGCCGTTGTCATCGGAAATCACCATCGCGCCCGCAGGCAGGGTGTAGGTTTTTTCGTCCAGCGCAACGATCTCTTCGCCGCCTGCAGCGCGGTGAACGCGCAGGTTGCCAGCCACCTTATCCGCGTCGAACACGTGCAGCGGGCGGTTCAGGTCGTACGAGAAGAAGTTCGTCACATCGACAAGGAACGAAATCGGACGCAGGCCAATGGCCGTTAGGCGGTCCTGCAACCACTGCGGCGATGGGCCGTTTTTCACGCCTTTGATCAAACGACCAAAGAACACAGGGCAACCATCGGCGGTGTCTTCGTCAATCGAAACGGTCAGTTCCGATTCAAAGCCCGCATCGACAGGATCGACCGACACTGGTTTCAGTTTGCCCAAACCACGAGCCGCCAAATCGCGTGCAATACCGTGAACGCCCAATGCGTCACCACGGTTTGGCGTAATCGCGATTTCGATCACGGGGTCGACTTTGGACGGATCGGTTTCCGCCAGATAATCAACGAACGGCTGACCGATTTCGCCCGCAGGCAGTTCGATGATGCCGTTGTGTTCGTCCGACAGTTCCAATTCGCGTTCGGAACACATCATGCCGTGCGATTCAACGCCGCGGATTTTGCCGACCGACAGGGTCACGTCGATGCCCGGCACGTAATCGCCCGGTTTTGCGACAACCACGGTGATGCCTTCGCGCGCGTTCGGTGCGCCGCAAACGATCTGCAGTTCGCCTTCATCCGTTGCGACTTTGCACAGGCGCAGACGGTCGGCGTCAGGGTGCTGTTCAGCGCTGACAACTTTGCCGATTTTGAAAGCTTTTAGGCGATCAGCAGGGTTTTCTACGCCTTCGACCTCTAGACCCAGATCGGTCAGAGTATCGGTGATTTCGTCAACGGTCGCGTCTGTTTCCAGATGCTCTTTGAGCCAAGAGAGTGTGAATTTCATTGTCTTATCTCCTTAGCGGCTCAGGCCGCTGTGCAGCGTCGGAACGTCCAGCGAAGCAAAGCCGTAATGGCGCAGCCAACGCAGGTCGCTGTCAAAGAACGCGCGCAAATCAGGGATGCCGTATTTCAGCATGGCGATGCGGTCGATGCCGATGCCGAATGCGAAACCTTGCCATTCGTTCGGGTCGATGCCCGCATTTTGCAGAACCTTCGGGTGGACCATGCCCGATCCCAAAATTTCCAGCCAATCGTCGCCTTCGCCCACGGTGACTTTGCCGTCTTCCCATTTGCACTGCACGTCGACTTCGGCCGATGGTTCAGTGAACGGGAAATGCGATGCGCGGAAACGGGTTTTCACGCGTTTACCGAAATAGGCGGACAGGAATTCCTCTAGCGTCCATTTCAGGTTCGCCATGGAGATGTCTTTGCCAATCGCCAGACCTTCGACCTGATTGAACATCGGGGTGTGGGTCTGGTCGTAATCCGCACGGTACACGCGGCCAGGCGCGATGACGCGGATCGGCGCGCCCAGTTTTTCCAGCGCACGGATCTGCACTGGCGAGGTGTGAGTACGCAAAACAGGCGGACGTTCGTCGCCTTCGGACTTCATGTAAAAGGTGTCCATTTCGGCGCGTGCAGGGTGGTGACCCGGAATGTTCAGCGCGTCAAAGTTATACCAGTCGGTTTCGATCTGCGGGCCTTCGGCCACCGAAAAACCCATGTCTGCGAAAATCGCCATAACCTCTTCGGTCACTTGGGAAATCGGGTGGATCGTACCTGTGCGGCGCGGACGGGTCGGCAAGGTGACGTCCAACCATTCGCCTGCCAAACGGGCCTCTAGCGCGGCGTCGGCTAGTGCGACCTTTTTCGCGGCTAGGGCCGAATTAATTTCGTCTTTCAGCGCGTTCAGCGCGGGGCCTGCAACCTGACGTTCTTCTGGGGTCATTTTGCCCAGTTCGCGCATTTTCAGGCTGATTTCACCCTTTTTGCCAACAGCGGCAAGGCGGACCTCTTCGATCGCGGCTTCGTCAGCGGCGGCGGCGATCTGGTCCAGATATTTTGCTTTCAGGTCGTCCATGTTTTCGCCCTTTAAAGTCTGGTCGCAAGGGGATTACCCCGTGCAGCGCAAAGGGGCAAGCGCAGCAACACACCCAAAGACAAAAGGCCGCCCCAAATCGGGACGGCCTTTCGGAAAATTCAGTCTGCGTGAACTTAGTTCAGTGCAGCGCGAGCCTTTTCAGCGATCGCGTTGAATGCTTCTGGTTCGTGAACGGCCAGATCAGCCAGAACCTTGCGGTCAACTTCGATGCCAGCTTTGGACAGGCCGTTGATGAATTTCGAGTAGGTCAGGGTTTCGTCGAACGCGCGAACAGCAGCGTTAATACGCTGGATCCACAACGAACGGAAATTCCGCTTACGAACTTTACGGTCACGAGTTGCGTATTGGTTGGCTTTATCAACAGCCTGACGTGCAACTTTGAAAGTACGGCTGCGGCGGTCATAATAACCTTTAGCAGCGTCTAGGACTTTCTTGTGACGACGATGGGTAACGGTACCACCTTTAGTGCGCGACATTGATCAGGCCTCCTTAGCGGTCGTATGGCATGTAGGATTTCACGATCTTCGCGTCTGGCGCGGAAAGAGTCGTGGTACCACGTGCATCACGGATGAACTTGGTAGTGCGTTTGATCATGCCGTGGCGTTTGCCGGCCTGACCGGCTTTTACTTTGCCGGACGCTGTGATTTTGAAGCGCTTTTTAGCGCTCGATTTGGTCTTCATCTTGGGCATTTCCGTCTCCTTGAGCGGGGTGCGGTTTTAACGCGACTCGGCATGCCACATGTGGCCGGTCACGCGGTTAGAGCGCGCCGTATAGGACCGCGCCATGATTTTGGCAATAGGCTAGTTAATGAATCTGCCCACAACACGCGTAAAAGCGTGCGGAATATCGGCCAAATCGTAGGGACGTTCATTGACGGCCAGCACAACCAAGGTGCCACCCACCAAAACAACGATGGCCGCAGCCCGTGGGGCGCGGCCTTCGGAGAAAGCACCGAGAATCGGAGGGAGCGCAAAAGCCAGCAAAACCAGCCCGACAACTAAAAATAAATCAGCGTCCATTGCACGCCCCCTCACTAATTACGTTCGGGGCAGTTTAATCAGCATCTGCGTTGTGAATCAAACGTTCCTCGCAAGGTGCCACGCGCAAGATGTTTGTCGAACCCGGTGTGTTGAACGGCACACCAGCGGTCACAACGATCAAATCCTTTTCTTCGGCTAGGCCTTGGGCCTTGGCCGCGCGGATCGCATAGATCACTGCGGTTTTGAAACGATCAACGCTGTCAGACATGACGGTGTTGATGCCCCATGACAGGCACAAACGACGTGCTGTCGTTTCGACCGTGGTCAACGCGATGATCGGTGCGCGCGGACGTTCGCGGGCCACGCGCAGCGCGGTGGTGCCGGACTGCGAATAGCAACAGATCGCTTTGACGTCGGTTTTTTCCGCGATTTCGCGGGCCGCAGCAACGATACCGTCAGCAACCGTCGAATGGTCAACCTTGCGCGATGCTTCGATGATTTCGACGTAGTTGGCGTCGTTTTCAACTTCGTTCGCAACGTTGTCCATGGTGCGCACGGCTTCGATCGGGAACTGACCAGCAGCCGATTCTGCGGACAGCATGATCGCATCGGTGCCTTCGTAGATCGCGTTGGCGACGTCGGACACTTCGGCGCGGGTTGGCATCGGGCTTTCGATCATCGATTCCAACATCTGAGTCGCCACGATTACAGGTTTGGCTGCTGCGCGGCATTTGCGGATCAGACGTTTCTGGATCGGAGGCACGGACGATACCGGCAGTTCAACACCCAAATCGCCACGTGCGACCATGATGCCGTCGGACACTGCCAAGATCGAATCAAACGCTTCGACAGCAGCTGGTTTTTCGATTTTCGCCAGAACCGCAGCGCGGCCTTTGGCCAGATCGCGGGCTTCGTTCACGTCGGCAGCGCGTTGAACGAACGACAGTGCCAGCCAATCAACGCCCAGATCACAAACGAATTCCAGATCCTTGCGGTCTTTGTCGGACAACGCCGCCAGCGGCAACACAACGTCAGGAACGTTCACGCCTTTGCGGTTGGAAATCACGCCACCAACGACCACTTCGCAGTTTGCGAAATCGCCGCCGCAGTCTTTGACTTTCAAACGAATTTTACCGTCGTTCACCAGCAGGGACGCACCGGGTTTCAGCGCGTCAAAGATTTCTTTGTGCGGCAGCTGAACGCGGGTTGCGTCACCTTCGGCATCAGATAGGTCCAAACGGAAATCTTGGCCGACTTCGATGGTTTCTTCGCCATTTGCGAATTTACCCAAACGCAGTTTAGGCCCCTGAAGGTCGGCCAGAATGCCGATCGGGCTACCGCAGTCTTTTTCCACCTGACGGATAATCGCGTGACGTTCACGGATTTCACCGTGTTCGCCGTGGCTCATGTTTAGGCGGAAAACATCTGCGCCGGCTTCGTGCAATGCGCGGATAACTTCGTACGTGCTGGAGGCTGGCCCCAGCGTGGCAACGATTTTTACGTTGCGATGGCGTTTCATATGACAGTCCTCATCCTCTAGATCTGACTTTGACCCGTTAACGCTAACGTATACCGCTAACGGTCAGTTAAATGCCTTATTGCGCAAAATCTCGACATTCTCAACGGTGGTATTAGAAAGAGTGTCAAATTCATGCTTTTGATGTCATCACCGCTATGTCACGTCATACTGCACAAGAATATGAACAGAGGTCAAAAATGGACGATCAAACCCGCATCGAAATCGAAGCCGCCGCATTTCGCGCCTTGCGTGAACACCTGATGGAAAAGCGGACAGACGTTCAGAACATCGACATGATGAACCTTGCTGGCTTTTGCCGCAACTGTTTATCCCGCTGGTACCAAGAGGCCGCAAACGCCCGCGACATCGACATGACCAAAGACGAAGCGCGCGAAATTTTTTATGGCATGCCATACGACCAGTGGCGCGATCAGTTCCAGACCGAAGCATCCGACGAACAAAAAAAGGCGTTCCAGACATCCTTTGATGAAAATGTTGGCAAGGAACGCTAAACCTTGCCCCTTTGGCAGCTAAGAGTTTCAAAAGACTCTAAAATATAACGGGCCGCCGCCGTTACGGACCATGACAAACTATGTCTGGGACCTAAAATGCTGCTCGCCTTGCTTCTTGCATCTGTTGGCGTGGCCCTGATTAGCGGGGCTATGTCCCCAATGGATGAATTGCCATCAGACGATGACACCGCCGTCGGCTCTGACGGTGATGATGTTGCCTATTCGTGGGGCGGCGACGATAGCCTGACCGGAGAGTTAGGCGACGATTGCCTGTTTCTGGGCGAAGGTGACGACACAGCCACGGGCGGCCTTGGCGACGACATGCTGATTGGCGGTCCGGGCAATGACATCCTGATCGGAAACGAAGGCGATGACCGCATCATGGGCGGCCAAAACGCCGACTGGATCACGGGCGATGACGGCAATGACAACCTAAAAGGCGAAGATGGCTGCGACATCATCTATGGCGGAAACGGTGATGACCTGATTCACGGCGGCAATGCTGCGGACACTCTGCATGGCGATGACGGCAATGACGTCATCTATGGCGGCGCAGGAATCGACCTGATTTACGCAGGCGAAGGCAACGACAAAGTCATCGACGTCTTTGGGACCAACACCCTATATGGCGGCGCAGGCGACGACCTGATGCGTGGCGGCAGCGAAAGCACCCTGTACGGTGACGATGGCAACGATCTGATCCATATGAAACAGGGGGCGGTTGCCACTGGCGGCGAAGGTCAGGACCTGTTCAATATTCTGATCTACTCAGAGGATGAAATTCCCGAAGGCGAAACCGCAGGTGCGACCACCATCACCGATTTCACGCCAGAGGACGATCTAATCGCCATCACCCTACTGGCAGGGCAATCCCCCGACATCACGATCGAAGTGACCGAAGAAGGATCGCATGTATTGTTTGACGGCAGCGTGATCGTCACAGTGCAAGGCTATTCGGCCCTGACACTGGACGATTTGGTGCTATTGACCGCGCAGCCTGATTAGACGGCGGTTTTCATGCTTTCTTCGATATAGATTTCGCGCAGGCGTAGGGCCAATTTGCCTGGAACGCCTGCCCCGATCTGTGCGCCATCGATTTCAACAACTGGCTGAACAAACGTCGTCGCCGAGGTGATGAATGCCTCGTCAGCGCCTTGCGCTTCTTCGATGGTAAAGTTGCGCTCTTCGACTTCCATTTGCGATTCGGCTGCGAAACGCAGAACGGCTGCGCGGGTGATGCCGTGCAGGATGTCGTTCGACAGGGCACGGGTGATGATTTTGTTGCCTTTGACGATATAGGCGTTGTTGGATGTGCCTTCGGTCACGAAACCGTCTTCGACCATCCATGCGTCATCGCAGCCCTGTTTCTTTGCCATCATTTTACCCATCGACGGGTACAGCAGCTGAACCGTTTTGATGTCGCGACGGCCCCAACGGATATCTTCGATCGAAATGACTTTGATACCGGTTTTAACCGATGGCATTTCCACCAGATTTTTTGCGAATGTGAACAGCACGATGCCCGATGGCGTTTCGTCAGGGTTCGGCCATGCGAAATCACGGTCTGCAGGTGCGCCGCGGGTGATCTGCAGATAGATGCCGCCTTCGGTCAGGTCGTTCTTTTCGATCAGATCGCGGTGGATTTGCAGCAGTTCGTCTTTAGTCACTGGGTTGCGCATGTCCAGTTCGTTCAACGACCGTTCCAAACGCACTGCGTGGCCTTCGAAATCAACCAGTTTGCCGTCGATGACCGAAGTCACCTCGTATACGCCGTCCGCCATCAGGAACGCACGGTCGAAAATGGAAACCTTAGCTTCGGTTTCGGGTACATATTCACCGTTAACGTAGACGGTACGGGTCATGGCGGTTCTCCTCAAAATGACGGGATGGTTTTGGGTCAATGCTGCCCCGCCGTCAAGCCCGCGACGATTTGGCCCGCTACGTAAAATTGCTGCATGTGCAAAATTACCTTGCGCGGCGCAGCGCAATTTCCTAACCAATTAGCAACCTGAAACGTAATTTCATTACCGAAAGGAATCGCGCATGTCGTTCCGTATCCAACCCGCCGCCCCTGCCCGCCCGAACCGTTGCCAATTGTTCGGCCCAGCATCCAACACCAAACTGTTCGCCAAAATGGCGGCATCGGCTGCTGACGTGATCAACATCGATCTAGAAGATTCCGTTGCCCCGTCCGACAAAGACATGGCACGCGCCAACGCGATCGAGGCAATCAACACCGTCGATTGGGGCAACAAATACGTGTCCATCCGCATCAACGGTCTGGATACCCCATATTGGTACCGCGATGTTGTGGACGTGATGGAACAGGCGGGCGACCGTCTGGATCAGATCATGATCCCCAAAGTCGGCTGCGCCGAAGACGTCTACGCCGTGGACGCGCTGGTCACCGCGATTGAACGCGCCAAAGGCCGCACAAAACCGATTTCGTTCGAAGTCATCATCGAATCCGCCGCAGGCATCGCCCACGTCGAAGAAATCGCAGCATCATCCCCACGCATGCAGGCGATCAGCCTAGGCGCCGCAGACTTTGCCGCGTCCATGGGCATGCAGACCACCGGCATCGGCGGCACGCAAGAAGACTATTATATGCTGCGCGAAGGCGAAAAATACTGGTCCGACCCATGGCACTGGGCACAAACCGCGATCGTCGCGGCCTGCCGTACCCACGGCCTGCTGCCCGTCGATGGCCCGTTCGGCGATTTTTCCGATGACGAAGGGTACATCGCACAGTCCAAACGTTCGGCGACGCTGGGCATGGTCGGCAAATGGGCGATCCACCCGAAACAGATCGCTTTGGCGAACGAAGTGTTCACCCCATCCGAGGCGAAAGTCACCGAAGCCCGCGAAATCCTAGCCGCTATGGAAGACGCCAAAGCCCGCGGCGAAGGCGCAACCGTTTACAAAGGCCGTTTGGTCGACATCGCGTCCATCAAACAGGCCGAAGTCATCGTGCGTCAGGCTGAAATGATCGCAGGTTCGTAAATCACGCACTTTCCAGAGGGACATAGATCAATGTGATCAGTTCCTCTGGAGCCACCTGCTCTGGCCTATTCAGGTACATTTCAAAGGTTGGAGCATTGCGCAGCGTCTCGCCGCTTTCTTTTAGCCATTCGGTGTGCAGATAATCATAGGCAATCGCCAGATTTTCATACGGGCCAACATGGCGCAGCACGGCATAGCGTCCGCCAGGCAGCATCACCACATCCAGCGGATCGTCCACTGCGGCGCGGTCCAGCAATAACCAACCGACATTCGACTGATCCGACGGATCATGGTTTTCGGCAGAATTCTGGTCATAGGTTGCCACCATCATTCCGCACACGTGCCACAGATCCTGATCGGAAATGGCTTTCCCAGCCGCCGCAACACGATCCAATTGGCCGTCTACCTCTTCGTGTTTCAGACACGCCAAATGGCGGGGAAACATCTCTTTTAACGAAATGTCGAACACTCGATTTACCCTTATTAGCAACATTACGTTCGCGTCATCACGCGGTTGCTGACGGGGGATATTTAATTTCGGGTTTAAAAGCAGGGTGAAAAAAACAAGATTTAAATCACATATAGCTTTGGTTTAGCGATCATTGGTATTCTCGCAGGAAAACAATGCCGTAATCGCACATTCGTTTACAGTCTGTCGCGTCACCGTAGGCATTTTCGATCCCCAAAAACATCGATGCGCCTTGGCCTTCGAAGCGCGGATCGTCGCATTCCAGATCATCTGGAAACTCGCCTGAATCGTCGCCAAAGTCGATCATGTTGCATTGGGTTACCGCGGCTGCATCGACCGGATTCCACAGATAAACCAGACCCGCATTATAGGCCGCAGCACAATCGGTCGCATCCGTGCCCAGATATTCCCATGACATCAAAACCGAACGCCCCACCCCGCTGAAACGGCGATCATCGCATTCACCATCAGCGGCCCATTCACCGCTATCCGTGCCGAAATTGATGCTATCCATGACAAGGTCCACCGCTTTCTTGCCATCGGTTTTGGTCGACCCGCGGCGCAATGTGATCGTGCCTGCGTCAAATGCCGCGCGGCAATCCGATGCGTCATGCATGATATCGTCATCTAGCAACGGGGTCGTTGTCATGCCGGCGCCTTGGAACCTTGGATCATCGCATTCGCCGTCATTCGACCACTGGCTGGCATCATCCCCAAACTGGATCGTTTGCGCATGAACAGGCAGTGCGGCTGCAACACAAAAACAGACCAGTTTGACCAAATGACGCATATTTTCCCCCTTGGGTCCGCAGCCGACAACGTGCAAAATTTGAAAACTGCCTAAACCATGCCCTGTCGCGACCCCAATTTTCAAAGAAATTGTGCCCCAAGGTCAGCTTTTTTGATAGCCGAGTTGCAAACACCCACATTGCGGCCTTATATCCCGCAAAGACCAATAGCCCCAAAAGAGGCGAGACATGACGATTTACCTCGAATTCGAAAAACCACTCGCCGAGATTGAAGGCAAAGCAGAAGAGCTGCGCACTCTGGCCCGTTCGAACCCAGAAATGGACGTCGAAAAAGAGGCACAAGGCCTGGACAAAAAGGCCCAAGACCTGCTGACACAGATGTACGGATCGCTGACACCTTGGCGCAAATGTCAGGTTGCACGTCACGCAGACCGTCCGCATTGCCGCGATTATATCGAGGCGCTGTTCACGGATTACACCCCGCTGGCCGGCGACCGTAACTTTGCCGAAGATAACGCCGTCATGGGCGGTCTGGCCCGTTTCAACGGCCGCGCCGTTGTTGTGATCGGCCACGAAAAAGGCAACGACACCAAAACCCGTATCGAACGCAATTTCGGCATGGCCCGCCCCGAAGGTTACCGCAAAGCCATCCGCCTGATGGATTTGGCTGACCGTTTCGGCCTGCCCGTGATCACGCTGGTCGACACCCCAGGCGCATACCCAGGCAAAGGCGCCGAAGAACGCGGCCAATCCGAAGCGATTGCCCGTTCGACGGAAAAATGCCTGTCGCTAAAGGTCCCTCTGGTGTCCGTTATCATCGGCGAAGGTGGATCGGGCGGCGCTGTTGCCTTTGCGACCGCGAACCGTGTCGCGATGCTGGAACATTCGGTTTATTCCGTGATTTCGCCCGAAGGCTGCGCATCGATCCTATGGAAAGACGCAGAAAAAATGCGCGAAGCCGCCGAAGCGCTGCGCCTGACCGCGCAGAACCTGAACGAACTGGGCGTGATCGACCGCATCATCCCTGAACCACTGGGCGGCGCACATCGCGACGCACAGGTCGCGATTTCCACCGTGGGTGCAGAAATCGAAAAAATGCTGGGCGAAATGGACGGTCAATCGGGCGACGAAATTCGCGCGAACCGCCGCAAAAAATTCCTAGCTATGGGTAACAAAGGTCTGGCTGCGTAACAAACGCGGCCAACCGTCCCTAAAATACAGCGATTATCGGTCCGTTTTTACCGGCCAGCCTTGCAGGGCGGGGCGCGGGGCGGTAAACGCGTGACCGACCCAATATATCGGAGAGGCCCATGTCCATCGACACGGATACCGCCCGCCGCGTGGCCAGCTTGGCCCGCATCAAGGTGGAAGAAGACGCACTGCCCGCACTGGCAAATGAATTCAACGCGATCCTTGGCTTTATCGAACAGCTAGAGGAAGTCGACGTAGACGGCATCGAACCAATGACGTCCGTGACGCCTCAGCGCCTGAAACGCCGCGAAGACGTGGTAACCGATGGCAACCAACAAGAAGCCGTTCTGAAAAACGCGCCCGACGCGCGTGAAGGGTTCTTTGCCGTGCCGAAGGTGGTGGAATAATGACCGATCTGAACAAACTGACGATTGCCGACGCACGCGACGCCCTAAAAAAAGGCGACGTAACATCGGTGGAACTGACCCAGTCCTGCATCGACGCGATTGATGCATCGGGCGCGCTGAACGCGTTCGTTCACAAAACCCCAGAAATCGCGCTGGAACAGGCTGCGGCTGCGGACGCACGCGGCTATGCCGACGCCCCTGCCCTGAACGGTATCCCGCTGGGCATCAAGGATCTGTTCTGCACCAAAGGCGTCGATAGCCAAGCGGCCTCTGGCATCCTCAAGGGTTTCAAACCAGAATACGAATCGACCGTCACCTCCAAACTGTTCGACAACGGCGCGGTGATGCTGGGCAAACTGAACATGGACGAATTCGCCATGGGTTCGTCGAACGAATCTTCGGTGTACGGCCCTTCGGTGAACCCGTGGAAAGTCGATGATCGCAACCTGACACCGGGTGGGTCCTCGGGCGGATCGGCAGCGGCTGTTGCGGCTGATCTATGTCTGGGCGCAACCGGCACCGACACCGGCGGTTCGATCCGTCAGCCAGCCGCGTTCACCGGCACCGTTGGCATCAAACCAACCTATGGCCGTTGTTCGCGTTGGGGCATCATCGCCTATGCTTCGTCGCTGGATCAGGCGGGCCCAATGACCAAAACCGTTCGCGACAGCGCCATCATGCTGTCGGCGATGGCAGGTCACGACATGAAAGATTCGACCAGCGCTGATCTGGCCGTTCCCGATTTCGAAGCCGCCCTAACAGGCGACATCAAAGGCAAAGTCATCGGTATCCCACGTGAATACCGTCTGGACGGCCTGAACGAAGAAATCACCAAACTCTGGGACGAAGGCGCCGACATGCTGCGCGCCGCAGGTGCCGAAGTACGCGAGGTATCGCTGCCGCATTCCAAATACGCGCTGCCAGCATATTACGTGATCGCATCCGCCGAAGCATCGTCCAACCTAGCCCGCTATGACGGCGTTCGTTTTGGCGAACGTGCAGCGCTGGGTGCTGGCGACGGCATCAACGAAATGTACGAAAAAACCCGCGCCGCAGGTTTCGGCCCAGAAACGCAGCGCCGCATCATGGTCGGCACCTACGTTCTGTCCGCTGGTTTCTATGACGCGTATTACAACCGCGCCCGCAAGGTCCGCACGCTGATCAAACGCGACTTTGAAAATGTGTTTGCAGACGGCGTAGACGCGATTTTGGCACCAGCAACCCCGACCCCTGCGTTCGGGATTGGCGAAGTGTCCGATGCCAACCCAGTAGAAATGTACCTAAACGACGTCTTTACCGTTACGCTGAACCTGGCTGGTCTGCCTGGTATCGCTGTTCCAACAGGCATGTCGTCTAACGGTCTACCGCTGGGCCTGCAGCTGATCGGGCGCCCGTGGGAAGAAGCCGATTTGCTGAATATCGCGCAGTCCGTCGAACAATCGGCAGGATTTGTAGCAAAACCGCAAAAGTGGTGGTAACGGTTCCAAAACAACCAAGTGTCGGAGAGACCGCGTGAAACGTCTATTGTTGGTGAGTGCAGCTTTTGCAGTTCTTTCAGCTTGTGGGGCCAATGATGTGCCCGCCAGCAATGGTCCCGGTTTCTCTGATTATGCAGAATGGGAACGCGCGCAACGCGAAGCTGCGCTAACGGGCGTTCCTGTGTCCGCTGCGCCTTTGGCCCCTGCTGCTGCGCCGACAACCACCACGTCGACAGCGGCACCCGCCCCTGTCTACAGCGGCGGCATCACACCAGAAAGCAGTTCAGACGGACAGACCATTTTCATCCGCGAAGGCGGCGTAGAGGCATCGCCGTCCAATGCTGCGCCAATGCTGTACAATCACCCGGGCCTGTCGGATGAACAAAGCTTTGCCGCTGTGGCGTCGCGCGAAACGATTGAATCCGACGCAGAGCGCCGCGCCGCGTTGGCATCGCAATATCAGGTTGTTCAGCCAACCGATCTGCCAACCCGCGGATCATCGGGCCCGAACATCATTGCCTACGCGTTGAATGCGCCAAACAGTCTGGGTCAGGAATGGTACAGCCGTTTCATGTATTCGGGCCAAGGCCGCTATGAACGCAACTGCGCCAAATATTCCAGCGCAGACGAAGCGCAGCGCGATTTCCTATCGCGTGGCGGCCCAGATCGTGACCCCAAAGGCATCGACCCTGACGGCGACGGTTTCGCATGCGACTGGAACCCTGCTCCGTTCATTCAGGCGGCCCGCGCGGCGGCCTCGGGCAACTGATCGTTCAATTCCCTTCGCCTAATTTCGGGCCGCGCCGCGATGGCGCGGTGCCTGATATCATCGTGCTGCACTACACCGCGATGGCCGACTGCGATGCAGCGCAGCGCGTTTTATGCAGCCCCGAACGCGAAGTTTCCGCCCATTATCTGATCGCACCCAATGGCACCGTCACCCAATTGGTGGACGAAGATCAGCGCGCGTGGCACGCGGGCGCAGGGTCTTGGGGATCGGTAAAGGACGTGAATTCGCGGTCCATCGGGATCGAAATGTCGAACATCGGAACCGCCCCCTTTTCCGCCCCACTGATGGACACGCTGGAAACGCTACTGCCTGAAATCATGGATCGCTGGTCGATACCGCCCGAACGGGTGATCGGGCATTCCGACATGGCGCCTGGCCGCAAAATCGACCCCGGCGCGCGATTTGATTGGACCCGTTTGGCACGGCAGGGTTTGGCGATCCGCGCGCAGGCACATGCCCCGATTGCCGCAGATCAGGCCCGTTTTGACACGGCCCTGACCCAGATTGGATATCCAGCAGCGGATGCAGACACCCGCCTATCCGCGTTCCGTCTGCGCCACCGACAAGGCGCGACAGGGCCGCTGGATGCGTGGGATATGGCGCTGGCGACCGATCTGGCCGCCAGATATCCTGCGACTTAGGCTGCCTCTTGTGCGGCCCCTAGCGCCAGCAGGGTTTCCGCGATTTGCACCGCATTCAGCGCCGCGCCCTTTAGCAACTGATCACCGCAGATGAACATCGCGATGGTGTGGCCCGTTGGATCGCCCAGATCGCGGCGGATACGGCCCACCAGCACGTCATATTCGCCCGTTGCTTCGGACGGCATTGGGAAATGGTTCGCCTCGCGGTCGTCAACCAGACGCACACCGGGCGCGTTTTCCAGACGTGCACGCACTTGATCCACGTCCACGAAATGATCGAACCGCACCGACAGCGCGATCGAATGCGCACGCAACACAGGCACACGCACGCAAGTCACGCCAATGGGTAGTTTCGGCTGCGACAGGATGCGGCGTGTTTCTTCGATCACCTTCAGTTCCTCTCCGTTATAGCCCGTTTCGCCGTCCACATCGGAATTGTGGCTGAACAGGTTGAACGCGTAGGGATGCGGCATGGCGTTTGGCGCGTAGTCTTGCCCGTTCAGTTTCGCATTGGTCGCGTCGCGCAGTTCATCCATCGCCGCCGCACCGCCGCCCGATGCGGATTGATAAGTGACCAGATTCAAACGGCTAATCGACCAGCACCGCTGTAGCGCGGCTAGAACGACGGTCGCGATTGCGGCCACGCAGTTCGGGTTCGCGATGATGCCCGCGTGCGGGATGATCTGATTTCCGTTCGCTTCGGGCACGATCAGCGGCACCGATGGGTCCATACGGAACGCCGACGAATTGTCCACAACCACCGCGCCCGCCTTTGCAGCAACGGGGGCATAACGGCGGGACACGGTCGCGCCAGCGCAGAAAAACACAATGTTCACGCCTTCGAACTGGTGGTCTGCAACCTCTTCGACGGGTAGATGCGCGCCGTTGAACGACAGGGTCTGACCTGCCGAACGGGCCGAAGCGAGCAGACGGATCGACGCAACGGGGGTGCCGCGATCCTCTAGGCACTGCAGCACTTCGCGGCCAACAACACCGGTTGCGCCGACGATGGCGACGACGGGCGGTTCAGGGATAAATTGGGAAACTGGGGCATTCATGGTCGGTCTCTTTGCTTTGCGGGCAGAAACGTCGGGGAATGCTGTGATTTTGATGCGCAACCCCGACCGTTCCGGCGGGGTTGGTTTGGTTTAGATCGTAGCCCATACCAAAACATCCCCCGCCAGAGCGGTGGTCATCTTGGTCTTCATGGTTTTGTTCACTAGGATCATCATGGGGCGGTTGTTAGCAGGCTGCTTTCGCGTTTGGCAAGATTTTTTTGCAGCCCGCGTTACACGTCCATCCAAATGGTCACGGGGCCATCGTTGATCAGCGACACTTTCATGTCGGCACCAAATTTACCGCTAGCCATTGGAATATTTAGATTTTGAACCTCGGATTTGAACAATTCGTACAGGCGTTCGCCTTCGTCCGGGCGGGCTGCGGATGAAAATCCGGGGCGGTTTCCGCGGGAGGTATCAGCGGCCAAAGTGAACTGGCTGACAACCAAAGCGCTACCGCCGATGTCCATCAGCGACTTGTTCATGCGGCCGTCTTCGTCGGCAAAGATTCGGACTTTGGACAGTTTGGCGGCCAGTTTTGCCGCCTTGTCATCGGTGTCGCCATCCATCGCACAGACCAGAACCAGCATGCCCTGCCCGATCTGCCCGATGACTTCGCCGTCCACGCGAACGGCGGCTTCGGACACGCGTTGAATTAACGCTCTCATAGCTCTTTGGCCCAAGGTGGGTTTGCGCCTGCGCGGCTGACGGTCACCGCCGCCGAACGGGTGCCCAACGACAAAGCGCTGGCGATTTGCGTTTCGGTCAGGTTGGCAACGGCGTCTTTGGTCAGCAGGCCAGCATCCTGTAGCGACGCCAGAACGCCCGCGTTGAACGTGTCGCCTGCGCCGACGGTATCGACAACCTCGACCCGCGTTGCATCAACAAACACGTGCTGATCTGCGGTGATGCCGTGCGCGCCTTTTGCGCCTTCGGTGATGCAGACCAGTTTTGCGCCCATACCGATGATTTTGCGGGCTGCGGTGACGATGTCGCCTTCGCCGACCAGCCATGCCAGATCTTCGTCAGATAGTTTCACGATATCCGCAGCGGCCATCATGCGGTCAATCCGCGCGCGGTAGGCGGATTCGTCTTTGATGAACGACGGGCGGATATTCGGGTCAATCATGGTGACGCGAGTCGCGGATTCGCGCATCATCAACGCTTCGTACGTGGAACCGCATGGTTCAACAGGCAGTGAAATCCCGCCAAAGAACATCGCATCCGCGTCAACGTTTGCAGGTAGATCATCCAGCGACAGCATACGGCCTGCGGTGCCTTCGTCGTAGAACGCATAGGTCGCGTGGCCATCGACCAATTTGACGAACGCCACGGTGGATGGACGGTCCGATAGGTTCACCAGCGACGTGTCGACTTGGCTTTCTTTTAGGCTGTTCATCAGAACTTCGCCCATCATGTCGTCCGCAATGCCCGAGAAAAAGCCGACATTCGCGCCCAAACGACCCAGCGCAATCGCCGTGTTGAACACCGCACCGCCCGCGTAGGGGGCGTAACATGCCTCGCCTTCGGTAGAGGTACGCGGCAGCATGTCGATTAGGGCTTCACCACAGCACAGGATCATTTCGGGCCTCAATTGTTAGCGATAACGTTGCGCAGTTGGGTGCCGCGAAAATGCCCCGCAGTCAACCCATCACTGGCTTTGCGCAGCAACATATCCGATCGCAGCGGCCACAATCAGCCCCAAAACAACCGCAAAGGCGATTTTCCACGCCGAATACGGGCGTTCGCCCTGCACTTTGCCCGTTTGGCCATTCACAACGAAACGGTACGTTTTGCCGCGATATTTATAGGCGGCCAACCAGACAGGCAGCAGGATGTGTTTGAACGTCACATCGCTGACTTTGGTATCCACATTGTGCACCCGCTGCGTATCGCCGCCGATGTCAAACCGCACGTCGCGCAAGATCATGCGGTCCATATAATCGCGCGCCTCATCGAACCCTTTGTCCAGCTGCACTTGATACCCTTCGGCGCGGAAACCCGCCAGAAAATCAGGGCTGTATGGTTTCAGTTCCGACAGGTTCCACGGCTGCAAATTGTCGGTATATTTTTTCGGCAGCGAATTGGACGCAAGCACCAGAATATCGTCAAAGAACCGTGCCACACGGCCCGTTTTGCGCCGCCAACGGGTTTTGCGGACCTGCTGCGTTTCGCGTTTTCCGTTCCGCACGACGGTGCGCGTTTCGTAATAATAATCGCCGCGTTCGCCCACATAGGCAGATTTGGTGTCTGCGTCATAGGTCCAGAACGGCACGTAAATGCCGTTCATTTTGCGGCCCTTGCGCGCGTATTCCTGCAACCCGTTCGGCGCGAACCATAGGCGGCCCAGCCAGTTGTTCATCGAATCCTTGGCCGACTTTTCATCAATAGAAAACGGTAGCAAACCTTTGGGTTTGATGTGCCGATGGGTGCCTGTGTCGGTGACAATCGGGGTGGCACAGAATGGGCATTCGTCCGCATGGGTGACGCCGTCGAATTCGACCTCTGCGCCGCAATTGTCACAGCGGGTGACGCGGGTGGTTTCCATATCCGCCTGCGGCAGTTCGTTTTTCACGGCTGCAAGGAAATCCAGTTCGCGGACCGCTTCGACCACGGCGGGGGTGTCGTGGTGCAGGGCTTCGGTGTGGCCGCAGAAATCGCAAATCAGCTGATCCGCACCTGGGTCAAAGCGCATATCAGCGCCGCATTGTTCACAAGGAAATCGGTGGTCTTCTACGGTCATGGAAATTCGGTCGGTCTGAAAATGGGTGGGGCGACCGTGGCCGCCCCGTTCATAGATTACATAGCTGGCGGCGGAGGCGGCGGCGCCACGGTGAACAGCTGCGCCAGTTCGGTATCGGCTGCGGCTTTCCACCCGTCCTGACCTTGGGTCCAGACCAAGGTTTCACGCGACAGTTCGCCCGCAGCAGCCATGCGGCCCATCGCGGCCTTGGAAAACGGGCCTTTGGTCGCGCCGTTTTCTGCAATGTGCCAAACATGTTCAACAGGCGGAGGCGGAGGCGCAACAGGGGCCGCAGCAGGCGCGTATTGCGGCTGTTGTTGCGGCACAGCGCCCCAAGGGCCGGTCATCATATTGCCCATCGCCATGCCCATGCCCGCGCCCATGCCGGTCGCCATGGCTTGGCCTGCGCCCGATGCGGGATTGCCCATCGCTTCGGCTGCGCGCCATTTCATGTGATCGTCCAGATTGCCCGCGATGCCGCGGCTGGTGCGCGCATCCAGCGCCTTTTCGACGGCTTCGGGTAGGCTGATGTTTTCGATATAGAATTCAGGGATTTCCAGACCATAGGCCGCGATGGTCGGCGCGATGGCTTTGTTCACCAATGCTGCCACATCGCCCGTATTCGCCGCCATATCCAGAACAGGAATTCCGCTGGCCGCAATCGCGCGGCTGAATTCCTGAACGATGATGTTGCGGATCTGGAAACTGATTTCGTCCATCGTGAATTCGCCGTCCGTGCCGACGATTTCGGTCATGAACAACGCGGGATCAGATACTTTGATCGTATAGGTGCCGAACGCACGAATGCGGGTTGGGCCGAATTCAGGGTCGCGGATCATGATCGGGTTTTTCGTGCCCCATTTCAGGTTCGAAAAACGGGTCGTGTTGACGTAGTAGATTTCCGATTTGAACGGCGATTTGAAACCGTGGTCCCAATGCTGCAGCGACGTCATGATCGGCATGTTGTTGGTTTCCAACATGTACAGACCCGGCGCGAATACGTCGGCCAACTGGCCTTCGTGCACGAATACGGCGGCTTGGCCTTCGCGGACGGTTAGTTTCGCACCGTATTTGATTTCGTGGCCTTCGCGTTCAAAACGCCAGACCATCGTATCGCGGGTATCGTCCGTCCAATGAATGACGTCGATAAACTGACCCGACAGAAAATCCAGAATGCCCATAACTATGGCTCCTTCGTTATTAGCTTGATCCGCCCAGCAATTCATTTGCGATTTGGCGGACTATTGGGGTCGCCTGTTCGGCGGTCATGCCAACCGATAAGCGATCATCGTACAAAGTTTTCAACAGCAATTCGTCATGCGTTGTCAGGTAGGCGTATTCTTCGTCGTCGTTGAAAATCGACGGACGGGCGCGCGGACTGTCGTTGGCCAGCCCCATGCCTTGGGCCAATTCTTCGTGAACGCAGGATTGGCGCATCAGATCGGGATGTTCGGCGCGGATGATCGCCACCGCACGGCGATAGCGCACACCATCAGGGCCAAACGTGCCAATCACCAAACACAGTTGATCCCGCGGTAGGTTCACCGCGTAGTCGATCGAGGTATTTTCGACCCCAGGCATGATCGACCGCAACAAAGGTTCCGATGCGCGCAAATCATCGTGGTTCAGGACCAAAACGTGGAAATTCGCGTTGTCATCGGTGTAGGTGAACGGCACCCCCGTCAGGCGGGACAACCGATTGCCATAGGCACGGATATAATTGGTATCTGTCACGCGGCGATCCGCACCGACCGTGTCGCCAAATTTGACCGACATGCGCACGGGCTGTTCCCATCGGCGCAGGGTCGATTCCGTTTGCTCGGCGCGCAAACGCCCCGACTGGGCGCTGTATTCATCAAACAAAGCGATTTGGACAAAGTTGCGCGCCAGATCATCGGCATCGAACGGGGCTTCGATCCCGCCGCCATTGGTGCGCATCAGGCCTTGGATCAACAGATCCTGCTGCAACCGCGCATAGCGCTGTTCCAACATGCGGCTGTAATCTGACACTTCGACCGGCTCTGGCTGTGGTGGCACCAATTCAGCCGGACGAGGTTCGGGCGCAGGCATGTCAACGGGGGCGGCCGGAAACAGGTCGCATGCGGTCAAAGACACCGCAGCTATACCCATCAAAAACGACCGCCACCCATTTATCATTTATTCGCCTGTTGCAGTGCCCACGTTATAGCCAGCAGCATCGCCGCGTGCTTTGGCACTTGCAAGGGTTGCCTTGAGTTCGGCTTCCATGTTTTGCAGTTCTTTTTCGGCTTCGGCGCGTTTGCGTTTGCCTTCGTCTGCGATGGCTAGGCTTTCGTTGATCGTCGCGATCAGCGTTTCGTTCGCCTGTTTCACGGCATTGATGTCGAACACGCCGCGTTCCATTTCGGTGCGGATCGCTTTGTTCGCTTGGCGCAGGTTGTCTGCGTTCGCGGTCAGCAGTTCGTTGGTCAGGTCGTTCGCTTCGCGGACGGCTTTGGCGGCTTCGGCGGAACGCTGGATGGTGACGGCCTGTGCCAGCTGGGTTTCCCACAGCGGAACGGTGTTCACCATGGTCGAGTTGATTTTGGTGACCAGCGATTTGTCGTTTTCCTGAACCAAACGGATCGACGGCAGCGACTGCATCGTCACCTGACGGGTCAGTTTCAGATCGTGAACACGGCGTTCCAGATCGTCACGGGCGGCACGCAAATCGCGCAGTTCTTGCGCCTTCATCACGCCGTCTTCTTCTGGGGCGGCGGCGACTTCGGCTTCTTTTGCTGGGATGGTGGTGTCGTCCAGCTCTTTCAGCTTGGCTTCGCCAGCGGCAATGTACAGTGCCAGTTCGTCATAGAAGGTCAGCGTTTTATCGTACAATACGTCCAGGCTTTCGATGTCTTTCAGCAGGACATGTTCGTGACGCAGCAGGTCTTCGGTGATTTTGTCGATCTGGCCCTGAACCGTTTCAAAACGCGCGGCGAATTTCGCCATTGGCGCAGCGCGGCCCAGCAGTTTTTCCCAGAACGTCCGTTCGCGGCGCACGTCCAGTTCGGACACCGAAAAACCGCGGATGGTCGTTACGATTTCACGCAAAGAATCGCCTGCAGGGCCAACGTCTTTGTTGCGGACGCCCGACAGCATGGACTGCGAAATTTCCTGCAATTCAGCCTGAGCGGACGACCCGAAACGCACGATCGAATTCGTGTCGGTCATATCCAGTTCGCCCATGCGTTTGGCGATTTCTGCGCCGGTCGGTTCGTCTGCGGTTTCCAGCGGCACGATGTCTGTGCCCGGCTCTTGCAGAACGACTGCGGTTACTTTTTCTACTTCGGCCAATGTCGCTTCTGCTTTGGTGCGTACATCTTGGGACATGGTGTTCTCCATCACTCGGGCTTAACGCCCTCTCGTTTCAGTCGGTCGCGCAGGACTTTGATTTCGATGTCCATGTCACTGCGGTCGTCATTCAGCATTTTGTTGGTTTTGGCGGCGAAATTGGATTCCAGATCGGTCAGCAATTGTTCGAAACTGACCCGCGCATCCGCGTCTTTGGTCCGTTTATACAGATCGGCAAATTTCACCGCAGCATCGCGCGCGCCCATCAGGTAAACGCCCAGATATTTACGGGCGCCTGTTAGATCGCGCGGGTCTTCTTCGACTGTGCGGATCATTTGGCGGGCTGCCGATTGGAATGACGCGACGCGAATATCCAGTTTGCGGTCATTCAGCGTTCCGATGTGATCGGACATTGCGGACAGATAGGTTTCAGCCTCGTCCACCACGCGGGCAACGCGATCCTGTTGGAAATCATCGATCCCTTCCAGCCGTTTATTCTGCAGAGGGTCAATGCCGAACGCGGCGATATGCAAACCGCCCGCCGCAATGCCATAGATAATCGCACCGATCACACCCGCATCTTTGGACAGCGCTGCGCCAGCAATACCAACGCCCACCAATATGGCTGCCAGAATTTTTCGCGGCAGCGCCGGACGGCGGGCAATCGACCGTGCGTTATAGGCGGACTCGGCGCGCAATCCTTCGCGCAATAGCCATGCACCCAGCCCCAGCAGGGCGGCGCAAATCAGGCCAGTGATCATCGTGGTCGGTTCTTGCCGAATTGACGTAAACGCCAGCACAACAGGCGGCACAAACATCACATTGGATTTACCACCAGCCGGATCGACACGGCGATCATCGGAAACCGTAACGTTGGTTGTTGCACCGCTGTTCGCGTTGCCGTCGGGGCTGTATTTTCCGCCAAACCGTTTAGCCATCACAGACCCCCAATCGTGCCGGTGACGACACCAAACATCAGGACCATCAACAGCGCAAAAGCAATATTGCGAAAGGCTTTGGGCATTCAAAATTCCATTTTCATTCCGTGTGACCCTAGGCGCGCAGCACAACAGCCGCATGACAATGCGCCAAGGTCGATCTTTATGAATTGGAATCCGTATGCGCGGATTGACCGAGCCATGCTCGTTTCAAATCCAACAATGTCCCCAATCCATGCCAACACCATGACGTTGGCACAGATATCACGCAAGGGGATAGATTTAGCTGTTTTTCCCCGTGGCCGAAGGTTTACGACGGCGCGCAGGTTTCGGTTTGGGTTTGGTCAGCGGTTTCATCTCTGCATCCCACCCCATCTGATCACGCAGAACGCGGCGTTTGACCTCTTCGACTTCGCCGGCCTTTAGGTTGCCCAACTGGAACGGACCATAAGACAGACGCAGCAAGCGGTTCACGGTTGCACCGACATGTTCCATAGCGCGGCGGATTTCGCGGTTTTTACCTTCGCGCAGGGCGATCGTGAACCACGCATTCGCGCCCTGCTGACGATCAAAGATCACCTCCATCGGGGCGTATTTCATACCGTCGACGGTGACGCCTTTGCGCAAAGCTTCGATATCGATTTTTTCACCGTTTCCTTTGACGCGCACGCGATAGCGGCGCAGCCAACCCGTTGATGGCAATTCCAAATTCCGTTTCAATTCGCCGTCATTGGTCAACAACAGCAACCCTTCGGAATTCAAATCCAGACGGCCTACGCTCATGACGCGCGGCATATCTTCGGGCAGTTGGTCGAAAACGGTTTCGCGGCCTTTTTCGTCGCGGGTGGTGGTCACCAGACCAACGGGTTTGTGATACAGCCACAAACGCGCGGGTTCAGGTTCGGATACCCATTTCCCATCCACTTGAATGCGATCCTTTAGGGTCACATTCAGCGCAGGGCTATCAATCACCTTGCCATTCACTTTAACACGGCCTTCGGTGATCATGCGTTCCGCTTCGCGGCGCGATGCGACGCCAGCGCGGGATAAGACTTTGGCGATGCGATCGCCTGTTGGGGTATCATTGGTCATATACCCCTTTAATCCCAGCGGGGCGGTTTGCGCAATCGGTAGCGGATAAGGGTTGCGCGAAAAGACGCCCCATCGCACAAGACGGTATGAAATTCCGCAGCTACATGTCCGAAGCCATGAAAGAGGCCCACGCCGCCGCCGCACGGGGCGAAGTGCCCGTTGGCGCGGTGATCGTGTCCCCGTCTGGCGACATCATAGCGCGCGCAGGCAACAGGACGCGCGAATTGTCCGATCCCACCGCCCATGCCGAAGTTTTGGCAATCCGGGATGCATGCGCCCAAATCGGGTCCGAACGGCTGGTGGGTCATGACCTATACGTCACGCTAGAACCCTGCCCTATGTGTGCGTCGGTGATTTCATTCGCCCGCATCAACCGGCTATATTACGGCGCATCCGATCCAAAATCGGGCGGCGTCGAAGTAGGCCCACGGATCTACACCCATAAACAATGCCATCACACGCCCGAGGTTTATGACGGCATCGACGCCAAAGCCGCCGAAGACCTGTTGCGCGATTTCTTTGCGGCGAAACGCTAGATTGTTTTTTGATACGTGACGTAGGTTTCTGCGGGTTTCCCGCGCGCCATCAATGCCGACCACAAAAACGGATCGGTATCTTCGGCATCGAATTGGACCACACGCGCCCCGATGCGGTCAGCTTGGGACAGGCACCAATCTATCGCTTCGTTGATTTCAGCGCGGTTGCCTGCAATCCACCCTGCCTCGGCAATGCCGCCGCGCATACCGCGTAACGACGCAAATCCCGCACCGATAAACGCGGCGGTGCCGTCTTCTATGGATTGCCCAAAGGTATGGCGCAAATTGGCGGGTTTTTCGGGCGGATTATCAGAATTGCAATCGCGATAATAATCCCAATGCGCCTTTAACCATTGGTCCATTTGCGATGCCGAAACGACCCGCGCATTCGGACAATCCATCGCGCGCGCCGCCAGATTGAACACGCCAGATCGGGACATTTCGGTCCAGTCTGACAGATCATATTCGTGATCGACAGGCAGGGTTGCGATCAGACGGTCGTACCCGTCGGGCAATTCGACCGCGCCCAGATCATCGTGCTGGGTCAGGCGATCCACATCCAGATAGGCCGCATATGGATGCAGCGCATTCTGGACCAACCGGATCATTTCCCCAACGCCTCTGCCGCCAATCTGTCAGAGGCAGCTTCAACGGTGTTTTCCAAACGCTCCATGAATTCGTCTGTCGTCAGACCGGGTTTGATGCGCGGCAAAAATTCGACCACAGCGGTTCCGCTATGACGGATCAACCCGTGGCTTGGCCATGTAACACCCACATTCACAGCAACAGGCACGCAGTCCTGATTCAATTCGCGATACAAAACCGCTGATCCGATTTTATACGGGCGTTTTTCACCGACAGGCACACGCGTGCCTTGGGGGAAAATGATCAACTGACCCGGATCAGACCGACCTGCCGCGACATCGGCGACCATCTGTTTGATAGCGACGCCGCGTTTGCCGCGGTCCACTGGGATACAGCCGATCCGCATGCCGTATTGCCCGACGATGGGCGTATACAGGATTTCCTTTTTCATGATGAATTTACCACGCGGCATCGCGCCGTAGATCATAATGATATCCAGAAACGACTGATGTTTGGCAGCGACCAAAACCTCGTCCGTGGGGGGCGTGCCGCGCACTTCGCATTTCAGGCCAATTATCCAGCGCGCGCACCAGAACACAAAATAGCACCACGCATGACACGCCGCGTGCCCGCCGCGTTTATCGATCAGCATCCAAGGCAAAAACCCAATCGCGACGATCACCATGCCGACGTAGATAACGACATGGAAAACCATCGACCGTAGAAATTGAATGACAATCATGAATTGGCCCTAAGTGTACGCAGCGCCGCCGCGCGGGTTGCAAAAAAGGCCACGATAGCAGCCAATGGCGGGATCACCAATGGCGCGATCCATCCCGCACCTTGGAATCCAAGCCCCGTCAAAAATCCGCCCGCGACTTCGGTCTTTGGCAGCAAAAGAACGGCCAACATGCCCGCCACTGTGCCTGCCGCAGCACCCGTCAGCGACCGCAGCGTAAAGCGGCGCACAAAGGCCCCTGCGATATACAAATCACGCGCACCGACCAGACGCATCACGCGGATGACTTGGGCATTGGCCGCCAGCGCGGCTTGTGCCGCTAGTGTAATCATCGCGCCGGTCGCAGCAGCGATCAACAAAATTGCCACGGTTGCCAGCAAACGCAGCCGGTTCGCCGCAGCGATCAGCGGTTCGCGCCAACGCGTGTGATCGTCCAAAATCGCGCCGGGCACTTCGGCTTGTAAACGGGCGCGTAGCCCTGCGGGATCATACCCTTCGCCTTCTTCTACGATCTCGATCAGGCGGGGGATCGGCAGGCTATCAACAGGCAGATCGGGTCCGAACCACGGTTCCAACAATGCCTGTTGTTCTTCGGTTGTCAGCGGTTGCGCCGACGCGATACCCGGGGTCGTTTCCAAAACGCGGACCGCTGCGGCCTCTTGTGCGGCCAATTGATCTGCAGGCGCCGAAATACGCAGCGTTGACGTACGCGCCAGTTCCGCAGACCAACGATCCGCCAACCGCCCCGTTGCCAATGACAAAGCCAGCGCAAAAACCGCCAAAAACGCCATCGCGCCCGCCGTAAACACAGTCAGGTTTGCGGTATATCCCGTCGGCGGCACAGCGCGGTCCGCCAGCGGATCGCCCGCCAGCATCGACATATATCGCCCCAAATCGACCTTCATAGCTCTGCCCCCGCGACATGCAGACGGCGGTTGGCAAGCCGCAGAACCCGCGTGGACACCTGCGATTTGGATGCGCGGATCAAATTCAGATCATGCGTCGCAATCAACACGGTTTTACCCATTTTATTCAGCTCGACCAACAGCTGCAGCAAACGCTGCGACATTTCCCAATCGATGTTGCCTGTCGGTTCATCCGCAATAATCACATCAGGCGAAATGATAACTGCGCGGGCCAAAGCTGCGCGCTGGCGTTCACCGCCCGACAGTTGCGGTGGCAATTGGGATGCCTGATGGGTCAAACCGACCCAGCGCAACAAATCCTCTAGGTAATCGCCAGCCTCTTGGGCGCGGCCCGAAACAGTCAGTGGCAAAGCGATATTTTCCGCCACCGAAAGGTGATCCAGAAACTGGCAGTCCTGATGAACAACGCCGATCTTTCGGCGCGACATCGCAACATCATCGCGTTCCATTTCACGGGTATTTTTGCCAAACAGACGCACATAGCCCGCCGTCGACACCAATTCGCCGTAACACAATTTCAGCAAAGTCGTTTTACCAGCCCCCGACGGCCCCGTCAGAAACTGAAATGACCCCGGCGCAAGAGTGAGCGAAACGTCCGAAAACAGTTCCCCGCCACCATAGGAATACGCAACCCGATCCAGTTCGATCACTGAAAAATCCTTTCATGCACCATGCCGTTTGTGTTCTGCCTAAAACACAGTCAGAATTCAATCACCTCGGAAGAGAGAGGCATTGTTTCGCTTTCCCAAATAATAAGTGATTGTTAATACTCGAAAGACACCGAATATTCGTCCGTTCCTTGGACGTTGGAGAATGGCTAATGCGGCTCACTTGCCCAAATTGCGGCGCGCAATACGAAGTTCCTGACGACATCATCCCCGAAACGGGACGTGATGTACAATGTTCCAACTGCGGCAATACATGGTTCGAAAACCCCTATGATTCAGCCGAAGACGTCGGCGGCGTTGAAATTCAACCCGCGCCGCCCGCGCCGGAACCCGAACCACAGCCAGCGCCCGAACCTCAGCCCGAACCAGAAACGGTTGATGCCGCGCCAGAGGAAGAAGACGATGTAATCGCATCCGTTTTGTCCATTGATGCAGACGACAGCGATGAACATTACGAATTCGAAGATCCCGAAATCGAAGAAGAGGATGACGAAGAAGACGACGTCGCCCCCGCCGATTTCCATGATTATTCCGAAGACGACGATTCAGACGACGACGCGGATGACGAACCTATTGGCGTTATGCCGGCACGGATTCGCCCGACGCGCCCCGCCCGCACGATCGATCCAGCCATCGCCAGCATCCTGCGCGAAGAGGCCGATCTGGCTGCATCACGCCGCACCCACGAACCAGATCCAATAGAAAGCCAACCCGATCTGGGTCTGGATGACCTATCCGAAACGCCAGAGCTGGCCCCCGAAGAACGGCAGGCATTAGAAGTTCAACGCCGCCTGTCGACACTAAAAGGCGAAGAGCCCGCCGCCGACGGCCCGCGCAAAGATTTGCTGCCCGACATCGAAGAAATCAATTCGACGCTGCGATCTGCGGCGGACCGCACTGTTCCTGCCGGTGATAAACTGGAACAGGACAATCGCGGCGGTTTCCGCACTGGTTTTCTGGGAACAATCGTTGCGGCAGGGATTGCAGCGGCTGCCTATATCTACGGCGAAGCCTTAGGCGATATGGTCCCTGCCGTCGCGGCCCCGTTGGACAGCTATAGCACGTGGGTTGATGGGCTGCGCGTGTCGCTGAATTCTGCCGTCGAAGGGTTCGTGTCGTCCCAATCCAGCGATGGCTGATCAGAACCGATCCAGTAGCCTGCGTAGGTAATCCAGCTCTAGTTCGTCGCGGTCCAATTCACCCGCACGGCGGCGAATTTCGTCCATCAGCTCGCCCGCGCGACGCTGAACGTCCTCTTGCATCATTGACTGATCGGTTCCTGCTGGCCCTTCGGTGCCCGACTGGCGGCCAAGCGGGTCGATATTGGCCTGACGTTGCCCGCTCTGCGCACCGGTTGAATCGCCGTCGGCCTCTGGGTCGGGGTTTTCGCTTTGGGCCAATGCTTCGCCCAACTGGCGCATACCATCGCGCAGCGCGTCGATCGCTTCGGCCTGTCGATCAACGGCTTCGGGCAGGTTTTCGTCGCGTAGTGCTTGTTCGGCGCGATCCATTGATCGTTCGGCCTGTTCTAACGAACGGCGCGCGGCGTCCTCTTGTCCATCGGGTAGAACGGGCAGGTTACGGCGCTGTTGTTCCAGCAATTCCCGCAATTCGCGTTGGCGATCTGCCAAATCCTGACCGTCTTGTTCTTCGCCTTCGTCACCGTCTTCGCCAAAGGCGCGGTCTTGTAGGTCGTTAAAGGCGTCGTCGTTCAGATCCTGCTGATCGCGCAGCGTATCGCCCAACTGTTCCATCGACTGCTGGCCTGGGCTACCTTCGCCGTTCTGAGACTGCGATTGCTGCATCTGTAGGTTTTGCAGCAGCTGGTTCAGCTGTTCCATCAATTCGGCGGCTTCGGCCATGCGGCCTTCGTTCATCAATTCCTGAATGCGGTCCATCAACGCATCGATTTCATCTTGCGTGATTTCGTTGGAATTCTGGCTGTTGTCAGGCTGATCCGACCCGTCGCCATCTGGCATTTCTTCGGCCAGCAGGTCCATATAATCGTCGGTCGCATCGCGCAGTTCTTGCATCAATTCCTGAATTTCTTCGGGCGAAGCACCATTTCGCATTGCCTCGGCCAGACGTTCTTGGGCGCGGTTCAGACGTTCGCGGGCGTCAGCCAAAGCGCCGTCTTCCAATTCGATGGCAAGGTCCCACAGGTTCTGCGCGATGTCGGCCTGCGTTGCGTCATCCAGCGATCCATCGGCCACGGCCAGTTCGATTTTTTCGATGATCCCGCGGAAAATCGGATCAATTTGCGGGGAACGGAACGCCTGTTCGGGGCGATAGGCAATCGCCCGCAGCATCGACGCCACGCGCGGCGCGTTCGATTTCGACCACATAAAATCGCGGCGCTGTTCGATCACAGCTTTGGTCACAGGGCGGAAAAAACGGCGGCCCGGCAGAACGATCTGTTCGGGCTCAGCGGCACCCACCTGCCCCATTGCATCGGTGACTTCGAACGCGATGGTGACGGGCATGTTCGCCAGAATATGCTGGCTGAAATCTTCGATCAAAGCCTCGTCAAATTCGGCGCGGTTGCCGGAAATTGGGATGGGCAGATCAACAACCAGCGGCGCAATCGGATCAGGGTCAACCATCAGGCCATAGCGGCGGTCAACGCCTGTTAAATCCAGTGCAATCGCCACCTGACCGCCCGTAATTCCATAATCGTCGCTAGCGTAAAACGGCTGAGTCATTACGCCCATCGCATCTGCCTGCACAGGCCCTGTCAGTTCCACAAAGGGCATCGCATCGGGGCGCACAGCAATATCCCACGCGCGCGGCATTGCGCCACGGATCGAAATTTCGCCGTCTTGCATGATGTCAAAGGTTTGCGATTGGTCAGACGCGGGCGGCACGACATCTGCGGTGCGGGCCGAAACCGTTTCGGCCAGTGTCAGATCGCCCACATCACCATAGAACCGCAGCGTGACGCGCGATCCTTTGGGTACCTCGATGCGGCCCGTCAGATCGGACAGATACAGCGAGGGTTTGCCCGTATAGCTGGGCGGTTCAATCCAGCCTTCCCAGCTGGGTCCCGATGCGGTCATTGTATCCGTTTGCGGACCCGCCATGGCAGGGGCCGTGACCCGCGACGCGCTACCGAACAACACGCCGACCGTCACCGCCAGCAGCGCAATATACCGCAGGCCGTAAGGGTCAGCCGTTGCAACGCCTAGGTTCGGGGCGATAGGTTTTGCATCGCGGGTGCGTTCGCGCATCCGTTCGATATGGGCCGCCCAAATGGCCATCGACGCGGGATCGCCCGCCCCGATTGCTTGCGCGTCGTGCAGCGCCGAAATAGGCCGCCCTGGCAACCGCGCGTCAACGCGGGCCATTGCCTCGACCACTGTTGGGAATTTGAACTGCCGCCAGCCGCGGTACAGAAAATAGGCGATGCCCAGCAGGCCCAGAACCAGCCCCTCCCAAACGATTTCCAGCGGGATATCGGGCAGAACGCCCAGCAAAACGGGCGCCAGCAGAGCAAAGCCGATCGTCCAGACAGGCCAAAACCCGCGCACCACGCGCTCGGCAATCATGCCAATGCGCGTTGCAAAGATCGGCAATCGCAAATGCGGTAGGCTGTCTGGCGTTTTGGTCAGCGTCCTGCTCCGGTTTTTATGTCCGTTGGGCTGACCTTAGCGCGATCAGACCCACTCGGGAACGATATCCTTGGAAATCATTTCTTCATAGGTAGGGCGTCGGCGGATAACCGCAAATTTATCGCCTTCGACCAGTACCTCGGGGATCAGCGGACGCGAGTTATATTCGCTGGCCATCACCGCGCCATAGGCCCCCGCGGACCGGAACGACACCAGATCGCCTGCCTGCAACGGTGGCAGGTCGCGGCCTTTGGCAAAGGTATCGCCCGTTTCGCAAATGCCGCCCACAACGTCGTAGGGTTCTTTTTCAACGCCTGCGTCGGCTTCGATCACGGGATCAATGTCGTGGTGCGCGTCATACATGGACGGGCGGGTCAGGTCGTTCATCGCCGCATCCAAGATCAGGAATTTGCGGTCTTCGCCTTCTTTGACATAGACGACTTCGGACACCAATTGGCCCGCATTCCCTGCGATCAGACGGCCCGGTTCCAGTTCGATTTCACAGCCCAGATGGCCGACCTCTTCGCGGATGACTTGGCCCAGTTCAACGGGCAGCGGCGGCGCTTCGTTCGAACGGGTGTAGGGGATGCCCAGACCGCCGCCCAAATCCAAACGCGTGATCGTATGCCCATCCGCACGCAGCGTTTCGGTCAGTTCTGCCACCTTGCGATAGGCCTGACGGAACGGTTCCAGATCGGTCAACTGGCTGCCGATGTGCACGTCGATGCCAACGATTTTCAGGTTCGGCAATTCGGCGGCGCGGGCGTACACTTCGCGGGCGCGGCTGATCGGGATACCGAATTTGTTTTCTTTTTTGCCCGTTGCGATTTTCGCATGGGTTTTGGCGTCTACATCAGGGTTCACGCGGATGGTGATCGGCGCCTCGACACCCAGTTCGGCGGCGACTTGGGACAGTGCCTCCATTTCTGGTTCGGATTCGATGTTGAACTGGCGGATGCCGCCCTCTAGCGCGGTGCGCATTTCCATTTTGGATTTCGCAACGCCCGAAAATACGATTTTGGATCCGTCAACGCCCGCCGCTTTGGCGCGCAGATATTCACCGATGGACACCACGTCGATGCCAGCGCCCGCTTTGCCCAACATTTTCAGGACAGCCACGTTGGACAGCGATTTCATCGCAAAACAGATCAGGTGATCCATGCCCGCCAGCGATTCATCAAACACCTGATAATGGCGCAGCAAGGTAGCCGATGAATAAACATAGAACGGCGTGCCGACTTCGCGTGCGATATCGGTCAGTGCAACGTCTTCGGCGTGCAAAACGCCATTTTTGTAGATGAAATGATCCATGGGGCCTCCGCGCGGTGTTGGCGCGTCATACCAAATCCCGTCGGGGCCGTAAGCCCCTAATCAACGCACGGGCGAGGATCGGAAAAACAGATACAGCGGCAAACCGCAGCTAACGCCGATGCAAAATGTCGCTGGGATCGCCAGCAAAGCCACCCAATTTTTGCGTACTAGCGTTTCGGCCAAAATCCAGACGGTCAGCGTGATTGCCGCGATGGTCAAATCCCACGTCAGTCCAATGGTCGAATCGTTCACGTACCACGCGTCGATCAGACCGCTTAGGCCTGTGCCCGTTTCATCCATGTAGCCCATGAAATAGGACATGGGATGAATTGCTCCCCAAATGGCCAAAGCCAGCCAGATAAAACGCAACACAGTCATTAGCACGCCACCGACAACGTGACGGTCCCGTTGGTTCCGCCCACTGCGCAAGACGTGGAAACGCCGCCCGATCCGATCGTTAGGCCCATGTTCGCAACAGGACGCATAGGCGCCCCTGCCGCGCCGCAGCTGGCAAGGGTGGCAATCATCAATAGGGCGGCGATTGTTTTCACTTTAGCGTTTCTTTCCAACGTGCGATCTGTTCCTTGACGCGGATCGGGGACGTGCCGCCATAGGACTGACGGGACATGACCGATGCTTCGACGGTTAGAACGTCGAACACGCCTTCGGTGATACCTTCGTTGACCGATTTCATTTCGTCCAGCGAAAGATCAGGCAGATCGCAGCCTTTTGATTCTGCCATAGCCACCAAAGCGCCCGTCACGTGGTGCGCATCGCGGAATGGCATGCCCAATTCGCGCACCAGCCAGTCAGCCAAATCGGTCGCGGTCGAAAAACCATTCGCAGCCGCGCCGCGCAGGTTGTCACGCTGCGGCATCATGGTTTCCACCATGCCCGTCATCGCGGCCAGCGACAGCATCAGGTTATCGGCGGCGTCGAACACCTGTTCTTTGTCTTCTTGCATGTCCTTGGAATAGGTCAGCGGCAGGCCCTTCATAACGGTCATCAGCGCGACGTTCGCGCCAAAGATCCGGCCGATTTTCGCGCGGATCAGTTCAGCTGCGTCAGGGTTTTTCTTTTGCGGCATGATCGACGAACCCGTGGACCACTGATCCGACATCACAACAAAACGGAATTGCGCGGACGACCAGATCACCAATTCTTCGGCGAAACGGGACAGGTGCATGGCGCAGATCGACGCCGCCGACAGGAACTCCAGCGCGAAATCACGATCAGCCGTCGAATCAAGGCTGTTCGACGTCGGACGATCAAAGCCCAATTCCGCCGCGGTCATGTGACGATCAATGTTGAAACCCGTACCTGCCAACGCTGCCGCGCCCAGCGGGCTTTCGTTCATGCGTTTGCGCGCATCGGCAAAACGCGAACGGTCGCGGTTCAGCATTTCGACATAGGCCAGCATGTGGTGGCCCCAAGTCACTGGCTGCGCGGTTTGCAGGTGGGTGAAACCAGGCATCACCCAATCGGCGCCAGCCTCTGCCTGACCCAATAGAGCCTGCATCAGTGTTTCCAGCGCGCCGTCCACGGCATCGCATTGATCACGAACCCACAGGCGGAAATCGGTGGCGACTTGGTCATTGCGGCTGCGCGCGGTGTGCAGACGGCCCGCAGGTTCGCCGATGATTTCTTTCAGGCGGGCCTCCACGTTCATGTGGATGTCCTCTAGCGCCTTTGAATATTGAAACGAACCACCTTCGATTTCTGACAATACAGTGAGCAGGCCTTCCCGAATGGCGTTCGCGTCGCTATCACTAATGATGCCTTGTGCAGCTAACATTGCGGCATGGGCGCGGGACCCTTCGATGTCCTGTCGGGCCATACGTTTGTCAAAATCGATAGAGGCATTGATCGCCTCCATGATGGCATCCGGTCCGGCGGCGAAACGCCCGCCCCACATCGCGTTCGAAGATTTGGTCATAATTCGGAGATCCCATGCGGAAACTAAAGTCTGCGTTGCTTTATACGGCCCTAGCCATTGTTGCAAACGGTGCGGCCGCTGAATCAGGTGACATGGGCGGATTTAACCCCGCAGACCTGCCAAAACTGGTGTGGCACACCGAACCATATGCCCCCAGCGATGTGCCCTTTGTGACCGAAGACGGCACAGAGATTACGCTGGCTGAATATAGTGGAAAATATACTCTAGTAAATTTCTGGGCGACGTGGTGCGTGCCGTGCCGCACCGAAATGCCGTCTTTGTCAGCGCTGCAATCAGAAATGGGCGGGGACGATTTCGAAGTCGTCACAATCGCCACAGGCCGCAACCCGCGCCCTGCCATCGACCGTTTTTTCGATGAAATCGGTGTGAGCAACCTGCCCAAACATATCGACAATAACATGCGCCTTGCGCGGTCGATGCGTGTGATGGGTCTGCCTGTGACGGTTATCCTAGATCCCGAAGGCCGCGAAATCGCGCGTTTGACGGGCGAAGAACACTGGGACCAAGAGGCCGTTTACGACATGGTCAAATCACTGACCGAATAATCACGCATGCCCAGCGGCTGCAGATAACGTCAGTGGATCAATTCCCAACACCGACAGCGCGGTCTGCCATTTCACGGACGGATCGCGCCCGAAAATGATGTCATCGCGCGCATCGCACGTCAGCCACGCGTTTTCAGACAGTTCAAATTCCAATTGCCCCGGGCTCCAACCAGAATAGCCCAGCGCCACAAACGACGACAAAGGTCCGCCGCCCGCCGCCAGATCGCGCAGAACATCGACTGTCGCGGTCATGGATTTACCCTGACCGATTTCCATCGTGCCCGTGTCAGATTCGTAATCATCGCTGTGCAATACAAATCCGCGCCCATGTTCGACCGGGCCACCGATATGGATACGAATATCCCGCATGGCATCGCCAATCGGGATATCCAACTGTTCTAACAAGTCGCTGAATTTGATTTCATCTGCGGGTTTGTTGATGACCAACCCCATGGCCCCGTCATCCGAATGGGCACAGACGTAAATCACAGCTTGAGCAAATCTGTCATCACTCATGCCCGGCATGGCGATTAACAATTTTCCGGTTAGGTCGTTTGACGCAAAGTCCATACTTCAATGATGTGGTGCAATGGCGCCACGTTCAACCCCTTTGCAACAAACACATCGCTGGAACGTGACTTCCCATTACACCGACTATGCCTAGATTACCGATCATGAAGCTGCTTGCCCTTGCCATCTGTGCCCTATCCGTTTCCGCCCCCGCATGGGCCGAAGCCCCAATGGACGTTGCCGATTTGGAAATTGTTCCGGGGTGGGAAACGCCCCAAGGCACCTATATGGCAGGCATTAAAATCACGCTGGCCGATGGTTGGAAAACATATTGGCGTGCGCCGGGTGACGCTGGCATTCCCCCATTATTTCAATGGATCGGGTCGGAAAACATTGCCTCTGCATCGTTTCATTGGCCCACACCAGAGGTATTCGACACCAACGGCATGCGCACCATCGGCTATCACGATTCGGTCGTGATCCCTGTTGAATTCCAATCACTGGACGATGGCCCCCTACGGATCAAAGGCCGCGTTGATATCGGGGTCTGCGACAATATTTGCGTGCCTGTCGCGCTGGATTTCGATTCGCTCGTTCTGCCATCGGGCGGACCCAATCCCATGATTGCAGGCGCGTTGATCGACCAACCGATGACAGCCGACCGCGCGGAGGTCACCGATGTGCATTGCGATTTTGAAATCAAAGGCGACACCATCGAAATGACCGCGCATATCGATCTGCCGTCTTTAGGCGCGAACGAATGGATCATCGTCGAAGCACCACAAGCCTGGGTTTCCGAAAGTGACACAACCCGAAACGGCAACACCTTGTCAGCCAAGGTGGACATCGTCCCGATGGTCGCGGGTTTTGCGCTGGATCGTTCGGCCATTCGCCTGACTGTGCTGGGCGATCAACGTGCGGTCGATATTCGCGGCTGCGCGGGTTAAACCGCGCGCCGCATCATCATAATCGCTATGCTGTAAATCACAGCCAGCCCGATCCCCAACAGCACCACAAACAGACCGACTGCGGCCCCGATAGTCGCAGGCAAAACTGGCAACAACGGCGCACCGACAAACGCAACGGGCAGCACAATCATCGCCAACAACACAGCAACCAACACCGCCCCCAATAGGGTCGGCAATTGGATCGCGCGCGATTTGGACCGCAGGCCGCGCCGCGCAGAGGTGGTAAAGCTGGCGATGTCCGCTTGGATCGCCATGAACGATGGCACGATCAGCAAAACCATAACCATCCCGAACGACAGGCCGTAGACCAACGTAATCACAGTGGGTTTTAGGAATTCGGCCTGGCTTGACCCTTCGTACAGCAGTGGTAGCAGCCCCAGAACCGTTGTCGCCGTGGTCAGCATAACAGCGCGCAAACGATCCGACACACCGTCGATGATTGCAGGGATCAGCCCGCGATCTTGGGCGTATTCATCTACGGTCGTCACCAAAACGATGGAATCGTTAATGACGATACCGACCATGCCCAACAGCCCCACGACGGTGAACATGCTCATCGGGATGCCCCATGCATTGTGTCCGTAGATCGTCCCCACCAGCGAAAACGGGATGATCGACATAACGACCAAAGGCCGCGTCCAGCTGCCGAAAATCCACGAAAGCGTCAGATAGATGCCCGTCAGGATAAAGACCAAACCGGTCTGCGCGTCGGACAGGAATTCCTGTTCCTGTTCGCTTAGCCCGCCCAAAGTCGCCGACACGCCATAGCGGCTTTCGATTGTGGGCAGGATTTCTGCGTCGATGGATTGTTGAATTTCGGTGGCGCGGTCGGCGTCATCATCGTCCAAATCCCCCGTCACGGAAATCAGCATGATCCCGTTTTCGCGCCGCACGGTGCTGAACCCTGTTTCACGCGACACCGTCACAATATCCGCCAGTGGCAAGTATTCACCCGCATCAGATCGCATCAGAACGCGATCCAGAAAATCGGCGGTGATTTCGCCTTCGGGAATTTCAACGCGGATCGACGCACTGCGGGTACCATCTGGATATGTCGCGGCCTCGACCCCTGCCAAACGGCGGCGCAATTCAGCGCCCAGAGTTTCGATATCGAACCCCAACGCCTGACCTTGGGGCGTTAGTTCCAGAACCAATTCTTCTTTGTCGTAGGCCAGCGAATCCTCTAGCCCCGAAATTTCGCCAAAGCGGCCCAATTCGGTTTGAAGCGCTAGCGATGCCTCTTTCAGCGTATCCGCATCGGCCCCCGACAGTTGGATTTCCAAACTGTTACCACCCGGCCCCGATCCCCAACTGCGGAACGACACAGTTTCCGTCATGGGCGTCGCAACCACGGCTTGCTGAACGGCCGTTACAAATTCGTTCGACGTGGTGGGGCGCAAATCGGCATCCACCAATTCGATCGTAATCGCGCCCAACTGATAGCTTTCTTTTGTATCCGATCCTTGCAGGCCCCGCCCCGAATTGCCGCCGATTTCGGTCAGGATGTAATCGACAGGGTTCACGCCTGTTTCATCTTCGAACTGCTGAGCAACGGCCATGGTTGCGATTGATAGCTGTTCCAACATCTCTTCGGTGTCTTCGCGGGTGGCGGATGCCAGCATGGCGATATTACCCGACACCTGCCCTTGTTCAGGCGCAGAGAAGAAACGCCATTGCACATCGCCTTTGATAAACAGGGCGGCTTGGGTCGATAACAGCGCCAGCGCCGCTGCGATCACGACATAGCGCGCGCGGACGACCCACGCCATGAACGGGCGGAACGCCGTGCGACGGAACCAGTCAAAGCCGCGGTTCACATAGGTTGACGGCAGATCATACCAACGGTTTTTCAGATGCGCCCCGACCGAATGCGACATGTGGTGCGGCAAAACGATAAAACATTCGACCAAAGACGCCGTCAGCACCACAATCACCGTAAACGGGATATCGGCGATCAATTCACCGAACCGCCCACCGATCATAATCAGACCGAAAAACGCGATATTCGTCGTGATGGTTGCCGAAAACACAGGGCTGAACATACGCCGCGCTGCGGTTTCCGCAGCCGTAGGGCCGTCTTCGCCATAGCGGCGCGATCTGAAATCGGCGTGTTCGGCCACAACAATGGCATCGTCCACCACGATCCCCAACGTGATGATCAGCGCAAACAAAGAAATCATGTTGATCGTGATCCCCGCCGAATACATCAGCGCCACAGCGGCCAACATCGACACAGGTATCCCCATCGCGACCCACAATGCCGTGCGCGCGCTTAGGAACAAAAACAGCAGAACCATAACCAAAAACAGACCCTGCGCCCCGTTTTCCATTAGGATATTCAGACGGCCCGTGATCATTTCGGCCCGCGTGTTGATCAAATCCACGCTGACATCTGACGGCAGTGTTGCGCGCATTTCGTCGGCGACTTGTTCGACGGACCGCTGCAATCCGATCGCGTCCCCAGATGCAGAACGTGTCACGGCGATGAGAACCGCAGGATTGCCGTCATGGTAATAGGCGCGTTCACGATCTGGGCCTTCGACGGTGAGCGTCGCCACATCGCCGACGGTCAATTCGGAATTGTCGTCGTCCGTGCGCAAAACGATTGCCGACAATTCTTCGGCGGATCGTTTTTCCGTGCCCGCGCGAATACGTGATGCGCCGTCCAGATCGCCAACGGGATCGGCGTTCACTTCGGCTGCAATGGCGGATGCGATTTCGCTGATGGTGATGTCGTGCTGGATCAACGACAAAGACGTCACTTCGATCAAGGTCTGTGGCGCAACCACCCCTTGGATCGTGGTCGATGTGACACCTTCAGCAAACAAACGCGCGACCATTTCATCCGCGAAACGGGACAATTGATCCACGCCGACAGGACCGGTGATCACCACATCGGTCACGTCATCGGACCAACCGCCGCTGCGAATAACAGGATCATCTGCATCGTCAGGCAATGTGGACACGCTATCAATCGCGTCTTCGACATCGGTTAGCGCAGTCGCAAGATCATAGTTTGTTTCAAATTCCAGCGCGATGGTGGCGGACCCTTCGGTCGAACGGCTGGTGCTGGCCGTGACGCCATCAACGGCCAACAGCGCAGGCTCCAAAATCTGAACGATGCCGCGATCCACATCTTCGGCGCCCGCCCCGTCCCAAGCCACCGAAACGCGCACCGTTTCTGACACAACGTCCGGGAAAAACTGAGCCCGCATTTTCGGGATCGAAACCAGCCCCGCAACAACCATCAGGACCATCAACAGATTGGCAGCGGTGCGGTGGCGGGTGAAATATGACAGGATACCGCCTGCCCCGTTATCCATCATCGCCATGGTTTATCCCCCGATCCGATTTTCCAGACGGCTGATCACGTCTGCAGGTACTTCGGGTTGTTCCAATTGGGTCAAAATGCGCGTTTTGACGTCATCAGGCATCGGGCTTGCGTTGACCAGATCCACCAATTCAGCTCTGCGCGCGTCGTCCAATTGGATCATTTCAGGTTCTGCTGCGGTTTCAGGGGCGGGGTCATCGGTCAACGGGTTGACCTGAATCCCTGCGCCCAACAAAGGCGACCGTTCAGCGACGATGGAGGCCCCATCGATATTTTCCGCGCTGATAATGACGTTATCACCCTGACGGCGCAGCAGTTCGACACTGACCAATTCCAAACGGCTATTTTCACCGTATTTCAAAACCGTATTGTCAGCGGCCACAGCGGTCGACGGCACAATCGCCACATTATCTAGCGGCGGTTCAATCACGCGGACGGTCACAAAATCACCCGGACGCAAACCGGGGGCGGCATCCAACGACGCGTATAACAAACGGCCTGTCTGGCCATCAGCAACGGTTGCGCTTTCGCGTGTCAAACGGCCCGATGCCTCTAACGTGACGCCCGAAATATCCAGCGTCACGCGCAGCGGTAGATCCATAAGAGTTCCATTTTCATCAATCAAACGCGTGTATTGCGCGGTCGATACGCGGAACGCGACCTCTAACGCGGATGGATCAATCAATTCGGCCAAGGTTTCGTTCGCCGTTACGCGTCCGCCTTGCAAAACGGCGACGCTGGATAGCGTGCCGTCAAACGTCGCATAGATTTGCGTATCGGCCAAAGTCCGTTCTGCATCGGCGACCGACAGACGAACACGTTCCAGATCGGTGCCCGCTTGGGCCACCCGTGTTTCAGCTTGGGCCACGGATTGACGCTGGCTCAGGACCGAACTGTTGGCAGAGGCAACGGCCAATTGTGCGGTTTCCAAATCTGCGGTCGTGCCCGTGCCGCGATCCCGCAATTCTTGGGCGCGGACCAGTGCCGTTTCGCGCAAATCGGCTTGGGCGCGGGCGGCTTCTAAACTGTCTTGGGCGATGATCAACGCGGTTTCAGCGTCTTTCAATTCGGCTTCGGCATCTGTCAGATCAGCGCGCGCCAACGCCAGTGCGGTTTCAGCCTCTGTCGGGTCGATGGTGACCAACAGATCGCCGGTTTTCACGCTGCCGCCTTCGACGAAATTATCCGCAGCGGCTATCACGCTACCTGCGACGGGGCTGCGCAGCGTCAGCGTCCGCAAACTACGAATATCGCCAAACACTGTCATTTCGGGTTGGATTGTTGCCGCTTCGACCGCGACCAGATTGACCGACGCGATACGTTCGCGCGATCCAAACTGTTGGGGCGTGTCGGACATACGGACCTGTACCGCGTTCCAAACGATTGCCCCCGCAATCGCAAGAAAGGCAAATGTCGCCCCGAACAAAAACACGCCAATCAGACTGCGCCGTAAAAATCCCATGGGTATGCCCCTGTGAAAAGGTTTTAAAACCAGCGCAAACTGCGCCTAATGGGATATGTAACGCGCGGTTTTATTATTTCCGTCGTTTATGTTCGTCCAACCGCGGAAAAATTTCGACAAAGTTACAAGGCATGTGCCGATAATCCAGCTGTTTGACCAAAATTTCATCCCACGCATCTTTGCAGGCGCCCGTGCTACCGGGTAGCGCGAACAGATAAGTGCCGTTTGATACGCCCGCTGTTGCGCGGCTTTGCACGGCGCTGGTACCGATTTTCTGCATGGAAACGATGGTGAACACGGTGGAAAAGGCGTCGATTTCTTTTTCATAGACATCGCGGTGCGCCTCGACTGATACATCGCGGCCTGTCAGGCCTGTGCCGCCCGTGGAAATAATCACGTCGATATCAGGGTTCGCGCACCACGCCCGCAGCAGCGACGCAATCGCCGCACGGTCATCACGCAAGATTTTGCGGTCGGCTACAGAATGCCCCGCATCGGTGATCCGCTGAACCAGCGTGTCCCCTGATTTATCATCAGCCAAGCCGCGCGTGTCGCTGACGGTCAAAACGGCAATGCGGACGGGAATAAATTCGCGGGACATCAGATAGCCAATTTGGATTTGATCGACAAAAGATCGGCCCAAGCATCGCGTTTCGCAACAGGGCGCGTCATCAAAGAATCCGGATCAAACATCGGCACAGCATCACGGCCCAGAACGGTTGTCCAATTGCCGCGCGCGCGGTTGATACCACCCTGCCCGATCAATGCCTGACAGGCGCAGTTGCCCATCAGAACGATCACATCAGGCTGCACCAATTCGATGTGGCGCTGCAAAAACGGGCCCATGATGTCCAAATCACGTTTCGACGGTGCGCGGTTGGCAGGCGGACGCCACGGGATCGCGGGCACGACATATAGCCCTGCCCGATCCAGCCCGATGGCACCGAACATTTTGTCGAATAGCGCGCCGATTTGGCCAACCATCGGTTTGCCCTGCTGGTCCTCATCACGGTTGGGGGCCTCTGACACGATCATTAAACGCGCCTCTGGGCTGCCATCGGCAAACACAAACGACCGCGCGCCTTTTTTCAATTCGCAATGATCAAACGATTCCATCGCGATGCGCAGGGCCTCGATCGTGCCGGCACCACCTGCGGCGGTTTTCGCCTCGGCCACGGGGTCGATATCAGGTTTTACGGGAACGACGGGGGGCTGTTGAATATTCGCGGCGGCGGGCGCAGGCGCCACAGGTTCGGGAATAACATAGCGGTCGACGGGCGTGTCTAAAATCGCCTCGTCCGCGCCCATTTCCACCTGCCATTCCAGCAGGGCCCGCGCCGTCCAATAATCCACAGCAGAATCCATAACCGCAATGTTAGCCCGATTGCGCGCAGATGTGCAGAGGCAATCGACTCTGCCTTGCCGCGCCGCCCAACGTCTGACTATAAGGGCGCAGCCAGACCGGAGCATCTAATGACCTTTAACGCTGCCCATCTTTTGGGGATCGAACACCTGCATCCGACCGAAATCACAACGTTGTTGGATTTGGCAGACCATTACGCCGAACAAAACCGCAAAGGCATCCAGTCCAAGGATGTGCTGGCGGGCCTGACCCAAGTGAACATGTTCTTTGAAAACTCTACGCGGACGCAGTCCAGCTTTGAATTGGCTGGCAAACGTCTGGGCGCGGATGTGATGAACATGTCGATGGCGACGTCTTCGGTGAAAAAAGGGGAAACCCTGATCGACACCGCGCTGACCCTGAACGCGATGCACCCTGACATCCTAGTGGTGCGCCACGGGTCCGCAGGCGCAGTCAGCCTGCTGTCGCAAAAGGTGAACTGCGCCGTCCTGAACGCAGGTGACGGCCGCCACGAACACCCGACCCAAGCGTTGCTGGATGCCCTGACCATTCGCCGCGCCAAGGGCCGTTTGCACCGCCTGTCCATCGCGATCTGCGGCGACATCGCCCACAGCCGCGTTGCACGGTCAAACATCATGCTGCTGGGCAAAATGGAAAACCGCGTGCGCCTGATCGCGCCGCCAACCCTGATGCCGTCCGATGTTTCCGAACTGGGCGTCGAGGTATACGACGACATGCGCGAAGGCCTGAAAGACGTGGATGTCGTCATGATGCTACGTCTGCAAAAGGAACGCATGGACGGCGGTTTCATCCCGTCCGAACGCGAATATTTCCACCGCTATGGTCTGGACGCAGAAAAACTGTCCTATGCCAAAGACAACGCCATCGTCATGCACCCCGGCCCGATGAACCGCGGCGTGGAAATCGACGGATCGATCGCGGACGACATCAACCGTTCGGTCATTCAGACTCAGGTCGAAATGGGCGTTGCGGTGCGCATGGCCGCGATGGACCTACTGGCCCGCAACCTGCGCGAACGCCGCGCGGCTGGTCAGGTGGTGACGGTCTGATGGCAGACAAAAAACCCAAATCCGACGCCCGAATGAGCGGCATGGTCGCCATGGCGGCTCTGATCGTGATGGCCCTATTGGTCGTCGTAATGGTGATGGTCGCGGGCTGATCCCGCGCAAACGATATAGGACGGCAATGACCGATATTCTGTTCCAAAACGCGCGGCTGATTGATCCGGCTGAACTGACCGAAACCACAGGCGCAATCGCTGTCACAGACGGCAAAATCACAGGCGTTCACACAGGCGGCGACCTGCCCACCGCGACCGAGGTGATCGACTGCGGCGGCCTGTGTCTGGCCCCTGGCATTATCGACGTCGGCGTAAAGGTGGGCGAACCTGGCGAACGTCACAAAGAATCCTACGCCTCGGCGGGCCGCGCGGCGGCAGCGGGCGGCGTGACCACCATCGTGACCCGCGCCGACACCGACACAACCATCGATTCCCCAGAAACACTGGAATTCGTCGCGCGCCGCGCCGCCGAAGACAGCGTTGTGAACGTCCGCCACATGGCCGCCCTGACCAAGGGCCGCAAAGGCGGTGAAATGACCGAAATCGGGTTCCTGCTGGACGCAGGCGCGATTGCGTTTTCGGACGGGTCCAGCGTCATTGAAAACACCAAAATCATGTCGCGCACCCTGACCTACGCCCGCAGCCTGAACGCGCTGGTCGTGGGCCACATTCAGGAACCAACCTTGTCGGCGGGCGCGGCTGTCACATCAGGCAAATTTGCGTCCTTGCGCGGTTTGCCGGGCGTCAGCCCGATGGCCGAACGGATGGGACTGGACCGCGATATTGCGCTGCTGGAAATGACCGGCGCGAAATACCACGTGGATCAGGTGACAACCGCCCGCGCGTTGCCTGCGCTGGAACGGGCCAAAAACAACGGTCTGGACATCACCGCTGGCGTCGGCATCCACCACCTGACCCTGAACGAATTTGACGTCGCGGATTACCGCACGTTCTTTAAGGTGAAACCGCCCCTACGGAGCGAAGACGACCGCAACGCGGTAATCGACGCGGTGGCCAGCGGCCTGATCGACATCATCTGTACAATGCACACCCCGCAGGACGAAGAATCCAAACGTCTGCCATTCGAACAGGCCGCAAGCGGCGCTGTTGGTCTGGAAACTCTGCTGCCTGCATCGCTGCGTTTGTACCATTCGGGCCAAATGACGCTGCCACAGCTGTTCCGCGCAATGTCGTACAATCCAGCACAACGTTTCGGCATCGACGGCGGCACCATTGCGGTTGGCGCTCCTGCTGATCTGGTGCTGTTCGATCCGGATGCGCCGTTCGTTCTGGACCGTTTCAAACTGAAATCGAAATCGAAAAACACCCCCTTTGATGGCGCACGGATGCAAGGCACCGTTGCCGGAACGTGGGTCGCTGGGCGCCGCGTCTAAGGGAGGCCGCAATGACCATTTTTGCAACCGACATCACCACCGCCGTCGCATGGGCCAGCATCGGATACCTATTGGGGTCGATCCCGTTCGGGATTTTGCTGGCGCGCGTTCTGAATTTGGGCGACCTGCGCAAAATCGGGTCGGGCAATATCGGCGCGACCAACGTTTTGCGCACCGGCAATAAAAAAGCCGCCGCCGCGACGCTGCTGCTGGATGGCGGCAAAGGCGCGGTTGCCGTGCTGATCGCCCGCGCCATCGCAGGGCCAGACGCCGCGATCATCGCAGGCCTGTTCGCGTTCATCGGCCACTGTTTCCCCGTCTGGCTGAAATTCAAAGGCGGCAAAGGCGTTGCGACATTCATCGGGATCATGTTGGCAATCGCGTGGCCCGTCGGTCTGGCCGTCTGCGCAACATGGCTGATCACTGCGGTCGTCAGCCGCTATTCGTCGCTGTCTGCGCTGCTGGCTGCGGGCATGTCGCCTGTTTACGCGGTGTTTCTGGGATACGGCCAATTGTTCGGTTTCTGCATCATTCTGGCTGCGCTGATCTACTGGCGCCACGCCGAAAATATCAGCCGCCTACGGGCTGGCACAGAAAGCAAGATTGGCAAAAAATAACAAAAGGCGCCGCAAAGGGCGCCTTTTTTATTAGTAGCTGAATTCGCCGTAGATGCGGGTCAGATCACCGCCCCAGTCGCCGTTATAGCGTTCCAGCAATTCATCCGCGGGCGTCTGCCCCGTTTCAATGCTGTCTTTCAGCGCGTTCAGGAAATGGGTTTCATCTGGGACCATGCCGCCTGCGCCCGCTTTGCCGCGTGCCTTTAGGCCGCCATCCGCGATCGACACGGCTTCGCGTGCGATATCCATCAGTTTCACACCGCCAAATTCGCCTGCCAGACCATCAACAGATGCGGCAACGCGCAGACCTTCGCGGGTTTCTGCATCCCAATCTTTGGCCAGATCCCACGCGGCATCCAGTGCGGACCCATCATACATCAGGCCAACCCAGAACGCAGGCAGCGCGCACAAACGACGCCAAGGCCCGCCATCCGCGCCGCGCATTTCCATGAACTTTTTGATCCGCGCTTCGGGGAAGATCGTGGTCAGGTGATCGGCCCAATCGGACAGAGTCGGCTTTTCACCGGGCAGCGCAGGCAATTCGCCTTTTAGGAAATCGCGGAACGATTGGCCCAGCGCGTTGATGTATTTGCCGTCGCGGTAGACGAAATACATCGGCACATCCAAAGCGTAATCGACATAGCGTTCGAACCCCATGCCGTCCTCGAACACGAACGGTAACATGCCTGTGCGGCTATCGTCCAAATAACGCCACACGCGGCTGCGCCACGATTTGTGACCATTCGGTTTGCCGTCAAAGAACGGAGAATTCGCGAACAGAGCCGTCGCAACAGGCTGCAACGCCAGCGCGGTACGGAATTTTTTGACCATGTCGGATTCCGAACCGAAATCCAAATTCACCTGCACGGTGCAGGTGCGGTACATCATCGATTTACCGGATGTCCCAACGCGGTCCATATAGTCGGTCATCAGGGCGTAACGGCCCTTTGGCATGACCGGCATTTGGTCGTGGCTCCAGATCGGTGCGGCGCCCAGACCGATGAAACCCACGCCGATTTCATCTGCGATTTCGCGAACCTCGCGCAGGTGGGTGTTCACCTCGTCGCAGGTTTGGTGGATGGTTTCCAATGGCGCGCCAGACAGTTCCAGCTGTCCACCCGGTTCCAGACTGACGTTTGCGCCGTCTTTTTCCAGACCGATCAATTTTCCAGCCTCGGTCACGGGTGCCCAACCGTAGCGGTCGCGCAATCCCTCTAGCACGGCCAGAACCGAACGCGGGCCTTCATAGGGGATCGGGTTCAGCGTATCGCGGCAATACCCGAATTTTTCATGTTCGGTGCCGATGCGCCAATCGTCTGCGGGTTTGCAGCCAGCCGCCAAATATTCGGCCAGTTGTTCGTGCCGCTCGATCGGGCCTCCGCCGGATTGTGGAATGGACATAAATGGCCTCGATCTAATTAAAAAGTCTTAGTCACATGAGGTGGACCTGTTAGCGGGTCAAGTCAAGGGACGCGGACCACGGATTTCGTTATGCGGAATAGGTGTTCGCCAAAGCACATAAACACCCGCGCCTTTGGAATTGATAGCCGAAACCGCCGCATCATAGTTCAGTGACGGCAACGCAGACAGTGCATCCATGATTTCTTCGGCACCTGTGGCGTTGGCGGGGACAGTCAGGCGTTCGCCGTCTTTTTGCGTCAGTTGCCAGAACATATCGTCGTTTTCATCGATACGGATGGCGACGCTGGACAGCTGATCAATCGACACCGCGCCGCCCCATTCGGCGGTCAGCCAACTGATCTGGCGTTCATCGATATCCACCATCCCCACACCGATTTCCGATCCCATCCGCGCGGCCAATCGCGCGCGGCGGGTACCTTCGATCATGATGGATAGGCCCAACGCAGCAACGCCCGCGCCGAACCATTTCACAAACCCAAAGGTGGACAGGAACACCCACAGACCAAACGCGGTGACCGCGACGCCAATGATCGCTTGGGTCCAGCGTTTTAACGTGCGGACTGCATCAGGGCGTAGGAAATCAGACATCAACAGGGCTCCGATATAGGCACAAGGTCCAATCGCCGATGCGTTTGAACCCGATGGATTTATAGACCCGCGCGGCGGTTTCGCTGGCTGCAAATAGGGTAAAGCGCGAATAATCCAACGCCTGCGCCAGATGCAACGCCACTGCGCGTCGCGCGTAGCCCTGCCCGCGATGTTCAGGCGGCGTAAAGACCCCGCCGACCTGCGCCACGCCGTCAAATTCCGCGTTGAACCCCGTTTTCGCCACAGGCACACCGTCGACCGATAGAACCCATTGCTGGGGGTCAGCGGCAAACCCGTCGACCACAGTCGCAGCGGATTGCGCGGCGTCTTGGGCGGTCATGCCGATCGCCTCTTGGGAATATTGAGTCAGCCACTGGATCATCAGATCACGGGGCGCATCGCGGAACGGGATCAGATCGCCACCCGCGTCAGGCATAATCAGATCATCGCGGGCCAATTCAAACTGCGGTTCATCCCGATCAACATTGGTTGGCCCGTCGATTTTCAGCAGGTCCATCACGGGCCGGCATTGTTCGGCTGGCCCGACAAAGCCCGCGACTTTGCGCCCGAAAACAGGGGCAATAATCGGATCGGTCGGGCATTGCGGCATGACGATCCCGTTGTTCGTGATCGACAAAACATCGGTGATGTCCCCGCCCGAACGGCGAATCCAGCACGACGTGCCGTATTTGCCCGCCCCGTCCAAACCGAACCGATCCAGATTGGACAGCGCGAACATCGACCGACAGATATCGCGTTTTAGAAAGTCGATCACCTCGGGCAGATCGGCCTGCGTGGCGCGGGTCATTCCCAATCGCCCAGCTGCTGCTGCCACACCGTCAATGCCGCCACAGCCGCCGTATCCGCCCGCAAAATACGTGGGCCTAATGACACCGCGCGGGCACAATCCATTCCGTTCAGCCGTGCGCGCTCTGCGTCGGAAAAACCGCCCTCTGGTCCGATGAAAATCGCCCAAGGGCCGCCTTTGACGTCGCCCAACGCCTCGGCCGCGCCAACAAGGGATTCGTCGCAGAACATGATCTGGCGGCTGTGATCCCAGTCATCGATCAGACGGGTGAATTTCACCAGATCGGCGACCTCGGGCACGTAGGTGCCGCCGCATTGCTCTGCCGCCTCTAACGCGTGGGCCTGCAACCGTTCCTGATTGATGCGCCCCGAATTGGTGAATTCGGTCTGCATCGGCACAATCCGCGCGGCGCCCAGTTCAGTCGCCTTTTCCACGATGAAATCTGTGCGATCCTTTTTGATCGGGGCGAATACCAGCCAGATGTCAGGCGGCAATTGCAGCGGTTTGGTCTGATCCCTGCAGACCAATTCACCCGCGCGTTTGCCCGCTGACACAATTTCCGCGTCCCATTCGCCATCGCGGCCATTGAACAGGGATAAAACCGTGCCTTCGGTCAGGCGCATGACGCCAAATAAATAATGCGCCTGCTCTTTATTCAGAGAGACGGTTTGCCCTTTGGTAAGGGGATGATCTACATACAGTCGAACTTTGGATGCCATGGGCCGGACAATATGAGCGCAGAGAACCAATTGCCAGAGGGCACAGTCGCAGATGCGGTGAAAGATAACTGGGTCGATACTATCGCCCCCCGCTGGACGCGCCCCTATCTGCGCCTGTCGCGTGCCGATCGCCCGATTGGGACGTGGCTGTTGTTGCTGCCATGCTGGTGGTCGCTGGCATTGGCGTGCCTGCAAACGGGCACTGCGGGTTGGTTTGACCTGTGGATCGCGTTGGGCTGTGCGATGGGCGCGTTTTTGATGCGCGGCGCGGGCTGCACATGGAATGACATCACCGACCGCAAAATCGACGCGCAGGTCGCCCGCACCCGTTCGCGGCCAATTCCGTCTGGGCAAGTGTCCACGAAACAGGCCGCCGTTTGGATGGCGGTACAATCGCTGGTGTCACTGGGCATTTTGCTGACGTTCAATACGGCGACGATCGCCTTGGGCGTTCTGTCATTGGCCCCCGTTGCAATTTACCCGTTCGCCAAACGGTTCACGTGGTGGCCGCAAGTATTTTTGGGCATCGCGTTCAACTGGGGCGCGCTGGTCGGGTGGACGGCGCATACCGGATCGCTAGGGTGGCCTGCGGTGCTATTGTATCTGGGCGGGATCGCTTGGACGTTGTTCTATGACACCATCTATGCCCACCAAGACACCGAAGACGACGCCCTAATCGGCGTCAAATCCACTGCCCGCCTGTTTGGCGACGCCACGCCCAAATGGCTGCGGCTGTTTATGGCGCTGACGATGATCCTGTTGGGATCGGCTGCGATTTTGGCCACGATTGACCGATCCTTGCTGTCGCTGATCATCGCGTTCTGCGGGGTTTGGGCGATGGGGTGGCACCTTATGTGGCAAATGGCGCGGTTTGACCCCGAAAATGGCGACGGATTGCTGCGGTTGTTTCGTTCAAACCGCGACGCAGGGTTAATCCCTGTGCTGTTTTTCGCCTGTGCGCTACTACTTTGATTGCGCCAATAGGTCTAACAGCTTAATCAGAGAGAAATTTCTTAGAAGACAGAGACAGCACACAATGCGTCTATCATCAGTAGCGATCCGCGTAGGCACCTTTGGCGTCGCAGCCGGAGTGGCGGTTTTAGCGGGCAAAGCTGCGGTCAAAACGCTGGAATACAAATCCCAGATGGCCGTGCAAGAGGCATTGATTGATGCTGACATGTCTTGGTCGCGCGTTATCGCCGACGGCCTACAGATCGTCCTAGAAGGCGACGCCCCGAACGAAATCGTTCGCCTGCGTGCCGTCACCGTCGCAGGTCAGGCCGTCGATCCCAGTCGCGTGATTAACAACATCAGCGTCATCGATCAGGTCAGCATTGATGCGCCTGACTTTGCGCTGGAAATTTTGCGCAACGACAGCGGCGTGTTTCTGATCGGCCTGATCCCCGCGACTACAGACCGTGAAACCATGACGAAACGGATGACCGATATGGCGAACGGTCTGCCTGTGTCTGATTTGATGGAATCGGCTGATTATCCCGTGCCAGAGGACTGGCGCCCTGCCATTAATTTCGGACTGCGCGCGTTGGAAATGTTGCCGCGGTCGAAAATCTCTGTTGCGGCGGGCGAAGTGTCGGTCATCGCAAGCACCGACAGCGCGGATGAAAAACGCCGCGTTGAACAACGGCTGATATCGATCACGCCCGACGACGTCGATGTCACGATGGAAATCGCAGCCCCCCGTCCGGTCGTATCGCCCTATATCACGCGATTTACCATCGACGAAAACGGCCCCGCGTTTGAGGCATGCACCGCCGACACCGAAGAGGCCCGCGAAAAAATCATGGCGGCAGCCAGATCCGCAGGCGTCACTGACGATGTGACCTGCGCATTAGCATTGGGCGTTCCATCGCGCACGTGGGGTGACGCGGTTGCGCTGTCGATTGATGCCGTCGCCGAATTGGGCGGCGGGACTGTAACCATATCAGACGCGGATATTTCTTTGGTGGGCCGCATCGGCACGACCCAAGCGCGCTTTGATCAGGTGGTCGGCGAATTGGACAACGCGTTGCCCGAACTTTTCGCGCTAGACGCAACATTGCCCGAAGCCCCGACCGACACCGAAGAAGGCCCGCCGCAGTTTTCCGCGACGCTTAGCCCCGAAGGTCTGGTTCAGCTACGTGGCCGTATTCCGAACGATCTGGCCAACACTGTGGTTGAAAACTTTGCCTCGGCGCGTTTCCCCGGAACGGACATCGCGATGGGCACACGTGTGGGCGACGGCCTGCCTGCAGACTGGCAAGTTCGCGCCTTGGCCGCCGTCGAAGCGTTATCGCGTCTATCGAACGGATCGGTCATCGTTGAACCCAACAACCTGATCATCGCAGGCGTCACCAACGTTGAAGAGGCACAGGCCGAAATTTCATCGCTTTTGGTCGAGAAACTGGGGGCAGATGCAGTATTCAACGTAGATGTGGAATTTGTCGCCCTGCCCGATCCGATTTCGGATCAACCGACACCGCAGGAATGTTTGGACCAAATTGCGCTGGTCACTGGCGACCGCAAAATCACGTTTGATCCCGGCAAATCGACGTTGTCGTCGGATTCCATTCCGATCATTGACGATATCGCTGATGTCATGCGCGAATGCGTCGACATTGAATTGGAAATCGCCGGTTACACAGATAGCCAAGGCAGCGAAGAAATGAACCAGAACCTGTCCCAACAACGGGCAGAGGCTGTGTTGTCCGCCCTGCGGAACCGCCGCATTCCGACATCCAGCTTTGCGGCTGTTGGCTATGGCGAAGAAAACCCAATCGCCGACAACGACACCGAAGCAGGCCGCGAGGCCAACCGCCGTATCGAATTCCATCTGGTTGCCGCTGACGCGCCAGACAATACAGAAACCACGGAAGAGGCAAACGCCGAAGCCGACACTGCTGCGCCAGCCGAATAACGACCAAAGGATATCAAAGTGAACAGAACCGAATTGATCTTTGCGACCGCTGTTATCCTATTTGCCGCCTTTTGTTTGGGCTGGATGGCGAACTGGCTGGTCAACCGTTTCAATCGCGTGACCAAAGCGGAAATTGGCGAATTGGACCGCATGGCCCAAGCCCTGCACGAAGCCGAAGAAACCCGCGATCAGGCCATCAACTACGTCCACCAGCGCGAAGCGGAAATCACCAACCAGCTATCCCAGACCGAGGCTGAACTGCGCGCCGCAATGGACGGCCTGCGTGATGCCCGCCACGAAGCCGAAGAACTGCGTCGTTACATCGAACAAAAGAACCTAGGCTAATCAGTCCCGCGGGGCAGCGGCGCGGGTCAAACGATCATTGATCGCACGGCCCAGCCCCGTCATCGGCACAGGCGTGACCGCAATTTTCTGGGCGCCCATGTCGTTTAACTGATGCAGACAGTCAAACAAACGCGCGGCGGCCTGAACCAGATCACCAGATGGCGATAGGTTAATCGCGCAGTCCACATTCCCAAATCCCAAAACAGTTTCATCCGCATCGGGCTCGGTCACGTTCAATCGCATTGTACCGTTTGGCGCGTAATGCGATGTCATTTGCCCAGGCGCTGTGATGCCTGCGCCCGCGCCCTGTAAGGGTTGGCCCAATGCGGCTTCGATCGCTTCGACGGGGATACCGCCCGCACGCAACAAACGCGGCACATCCGAACAGCCGATAATCGTGGATTCCACACCAACGCCGCAGGGACCAGCGTCCAGAACCGCTTCGATCCGGCCAGATAGCCCGTTCATCACGTGCTGCGCGGTGGTCGGGCTGATTTGACCAGACGGATTGGCTGACGGCGCGGCCACAGGGCCACCGAATGCGCGCAGCAACTGTTGGGCAATCGGCGCATCAGGCACGCGCACGGCCAACGTATCCAAACCGGCCGTGACCAGCGGCGAAATGCCTGCATCCTGTTTGATCGGCAAAACCAATGTCATCGCACCCGGCCAAAACGCTGACGCCAATCGTTCCGCCAAATCATTGAATTCAACATATTGGCGGGCCGCTTCTAGATCGGGCACATGTACGATTAGGGGGTTAAACGATGGCCGCCCCTTGGCCTCGTAAATGCGGGCAACGGCAGTGCTGTTTCGCGCATCTGCGCCCAGCCCGTAAACGGTTTCGGTCGCGAATCCCACCAAACCGCCATTCGCCAAAATACTGGCGGCGGTCGCAATATTTGTGGGCTGCGACGTTAGGTATCGGGTCTGCAATTCAGTCATGACGCTGCGTTCCAGTTGCGGGGTCAGGGCCTGTGCGTACCTTAAACCCAACAAAAGTGGAATAGACCGCGCTGACGCAAAATGGAAAACACGCGCGACAGCCGAAAGAAAGAGTTCGATAAAAATGCCTTACCGTAGCCCTGTTTCAGAATTTCAATTCATCCTGAAAAACGTCGTTGATTTCGACCAAATCGCAGCGACCCCGAAATTCTCAGAGGCATCTGCGGATATGGTCGATGCGATCCTGACCGAAGCAGGCAAATTGTGCGACGACGCGATTGCGCCCGTCCAACGGAACGGCGACCTACATCCTGCAAAGCTGGAAAACGGCATTGTGCGGACCTCTCCGGGGTTTGCGGACGCATTCAGCGCAATCGCCGATGGCGGCTGGATCGGCATCTGCGCAGACCCTGAATACGGCGGGATGGGCCTGCCTTTGACCGTTGCGACAGCCGTCAACGACATGATGTCGGGCGCGTGTCTGTCGATGCAGCTGAACCCACTGATGAGCCAAGGCCAGATCGAGGCACTGGAATCCCACGCCAGCGACGAGATCAAGGAAATGTACATTCCCAAACTGATCTCGGGCGAATGGACGGGCACGATGAACCTGACCGAACCTCAGGCGGGATCAGACGTTGGCGCATTGTCGACCAAGGCGGAACCAAATGGCCATGGAAGCTATGCCATCACAGGTCAGAAAATCTATATCACTTGGGGCGACAATGATTTCGCTGAAAACATCTGCCACCTTGTTTTGGCGCGTACCCCTGATGGCGCACCAGGCACCAAAGGCATCAGCCTGTTCATGGTCCCTAAATTCATTCCAAACGCAGACGGATCGCTGGGCGAACGCAATTCGCTGCGCGTGGTCAGCCTAGAACACAAATTGGGTCTGCACGGATCGCCAACCGCGGTGATGAGCTATGAGGGCGCGCAAGGCTGGCTGGTCGGACCGGAATTCGGCGGCATGGCTGCGATGTTCACCATGATGAACAACGCGCGTTTGGGCGTCGGCACCCAAGGCATTGGCACCGCCGAAGGCGCGTATCAAGCGGCCTATAACTATGCCATGGACCGCAAACAGGGCCGCGTTGGCGGCACAGGTACGATCATCGAACACGCCGATGTGCGCCGCATGTTGGCCCATATGAAATCCGATACCTTTGCCTCCCGCGCCATCGCGCTGGCTTGCGGTGCTGCGATTGATATGCAGCACGCCACCAAAGACCCTAAATGGGCGGCGCGCGCGGCCCTGCTGACACCGATCGCGAAATCGTTCGGCACGGATACCGGCATCGACGTGGCCAACATGGGCATTCAGGTGCACGGCGGCATGGGATTCATCGAAGAAACAGGCGCCGCCCAGTATCTGCGCGATGTCCGCGTGACTGCCATCTACGAAGGCACCAACGGCATTCAAGCCATGGATCTGGTGGGTCGCAAAATGATGGACGGCGGTGATGCTGCGTTCCAACTGATGGACGAAATCGAAGCCTTTGCCGAAGATCAAAAAGCCAACCTACCCGAACTGGCCGAGGCCGTCTGGCAAGCAACCGAAGACCTGCGCGAAACCACCGAATGGTTGATCACGCAGGATGTTGCGGATCGCTTTGCCGTGTCGGTGCCTTATCTGCGCGCCTTTGCACGGGTTCTGGGTGGCTACTATCACCTGATCGCCGCCGTCAAAGGCGATGCCGCGCGCACCCGTCTGGCAACGTTCTACATCAAACGCCTTCTACCTGAGCATGTGTCGCTTTGCAGTCACGTCCGCGAAGGTAGTGTTGATCTTCTGGCGATTACGCCCGATGATCTGGCGGTATGATGGACGGCGAACAAAACACAATCAGATACCCACACGAAAACGCCCCCGATTTCGGTTCAGGCATCGAAATCGCACAGGGCGTTTTCTGGTTCCGTCTGCCGCTGCCTATGGCACTGGACCACGTCAATATTTACGCGCTGGATGATGGCGATAGCTGGACATTGATCGACGCAGGGATAAGGACGCGCAAATGCCGCGCGGCGCTTGACGCCGTTTTAAACGGACCGCTGGCGGGCAAACCCGTTGGCCGCGTTGTGCTGACCCACCACCACCCCGATCACGTCGGGCTGGCGGGCAAATTATGTGCCAGTGGCGCGTCGCTGGTCACAACGCGCACGACCTATGTGCTGACCCGTATGTTAACGCTGGATGTTCAGGAAACATATACAGACCATGCGCTGGAATTTTACAAACGCTACGGCATGAACGCCGATGTTCTGGCCGCCCGTTCCACCGATGAACGCCCGTTTAATTTCGCCGATTGCGTAGGTGATTTGCCGGCAGGATACCTGCGGATCAAAGACGGCGATACGATCACCATGGGCGGACGTATGTGGGACGTGATCACAGGTGACGGCCACGCCCCTGAACATGCCACATTCTGGAGCCGCGACGACAATCTGGTTCTGGGCGGCGATCAGTTACTGCCATCGATCAGCCCCAACATCGGCGTCTACCCTACCGAACCCGACAGTGACCCATTGGGCGAATGGATTGCGTCCTGCGAAAAATTCCAGCCAATGGCGCGGGCCGACCAGTTGGTTTTGGGCGGGCATAAATTGCCATATTACGGGCTGCCTTTGCGATTGCGCCAACTGATTGAAAATCATCACGGCGCGTTGGATCGATTGCTGACGCATTTGGAAACGCCTCGGCGCGGCGGCGACTGTTTTGTTCCGCTATTCAAACGCGACATATCAGGTGGTGAATACGGATTGGCCTTTGTCGAAACGGTTGCGCACCTGAATTACCTATATCATCGCGGCCAGGTCACGCGGCAAATGGGTGACGATGGCGCTTGGCTGTGGCAGCGGGTCTAGCAATTCAGCCTTGCGTGGCTATGTTCAGCACAAAGTCACAAAGGGCGAGACATGAAAATCACGGATAGCATCGACACGTCGGCAGAAATTTTGGAAAATGCCGTTCTGCCAACCATTCACGAAGTGCACGTCGATCCGTCTCGGCACGGGCCTTCGACCGATGACCTGCCTGCATCCGTCAAACAAAATGCCGCCAACAAAAGCCCCGCGCAATGGGCCTATGAACGCCTGATCATTTACATCCAGAATTTCGAAAAACAGCTGAATGCCGATCAAGAGGTCGCAATGGGGTTCACCGGATCATCCGCCGGCACGCTGCGGATCGAAGGATTGGGATACTATGACCCCGATATCGTCACCTTTTACGGGTCCAACGAATCTGGGGCACGTACTCAGCTGGTTCAGCACGTCAGCCAGTTGAATGTCATGCTAATGGCCCTGCCAAAGCCGACCGAACAGGCCGAACCTAACCGGATCGGGTTCCAATTGGGCAAAGATCTGGATCCTGTGACGTGATGCAGCAGGTCTAAGGGATGACAGGCCAGAAATTATCATTTATTCAGTCCCGCAAACGCGACACAGGAATGTAAGGAGCCTGCAATGGCTGAGCACAAACACGGCAGCATGGACATCAGCGAGCACGAGAAAACCTTTAACGGTTTCATGAAGCTGGCAACCCGCACCACCATCGGCATTTTGGTGGCTCTGGTTCTGCTGACTCTGATCAACGGCTAATCCGTTATCAATCGCCAAGGGGGCGCGATTCTAGTGAACCGTAGACAGTTCATGTTAGGCGCGCCCTTGTTGGTTGCCGGCTGTGGCGAAGCCATCTGGGCACCCGACGATATCGTCCGATCCATGGAATACACCCATGACGGACCACCCCGACTGACATTGATGACAATGCGGAATGTGGGCTCTGGCAACGGGGCCCATACGTCATTGATGATCAATGCGTCCCAGCGCGTGATCTGGGACCCTGCGGGATCATTTCGCCACCCCGACATCCCCGAACGGAACGATGTTATCATCGGCGTCACACCGCAAATTGCAGAATACTACGTATCGTACCATTCGCGTGCGACCTATTACACCGTGGTACAAGAGATCGATGTCACCCCAGCGGTCGCGGAAATGGCGTTACAAGCCGCACTGTCGGATGGCCCCGTTCCCAAATCCATGTGCGCTGCATCGACGTCGCGGTTATTGTCCCGACTGCCCGGATTTGAATCCATCCGAACCACATTTTTCCCCGTAACGTTGGAAAATCGGTTCGCAAAGTTACCAAACGTTCGAACGCGCGAAGTACGAGAATACGATTCCGATGATAATTCGGGCGTATTGTATCGTATCAACGTCACGCCCCTGCGGTAATCAAAAGCCCGATCACCAAAACCGCCGCGCCTGCGATAATCGCAGCCAGCACCTGCCGCGTGACAATCCCAACACCCAGCGTGATAATCCCGACCGCGAACCGCAGCGGATCAAAATCGCCCCCTGTTGCGTTGGGCCAAACAACCTGCGTCGCGACCAAAGCAGGTAGAACGGCGACGGGCACATATCGCAACAGACGCTGCAGAAAATCGGGCAACGGACGATCACCGATCAGCCCCAAAAACGAAAAGCGGATCAGAAACGTGCCGACGCCCAGAACCGCGATAATGGCCCAAACCATCGCTGAATTATCGATCATGGTTCGCTCCGCCCCTGCAGCAATGTTTCCGTGACAGCACCCGCGAACATCGCCAGCCCCCCTGCAGCAAGCAGACCCAATCCCGACGGGAAAATTGAAAAGATCAAACCAAACAGGATCGACACCGCCGCGGCAACCAAATGCGGAATGGTTTTCAGCATGGGCGCAAATAGCGCGATAAAGGTGATCGGCAGCGCAAAATCCATGCCTGTATTCACCGGAATCGCCTGCCCGATTAAGGCTCCGACCAGTGATGCGACGATCCAAACAGGGACGATTGGGGTCGCCACACCGAAAAAGAATGCGATCCGTTCCGACACGGTCCAGTTCGGGTTTTCATCATAGGCGGCAACTGACAGAGCGTATGTTTGATCAAAATTGGCATAGGCCACCAAAACCCGCTGCCACAGCGGCGCCGTCCCCAGATAAGGCACCAATGCAGCGGAATACATCGCCATGCGCAAATTCACCGCCAAGGCTGCCACGACGATCAACCAGAACGACGCGTTATCCACCATCATTTGCAGGGCGGTGAACTGCGCAGCCCCTGCAATAACCAGCATTGTCATGCCCATCGCCTGCCCCAGCGCCAAACCTGCGTCCATGGCCACAACGCCAAACAGCAGGCCGAACGGGATCAGAACCGGCATAAACGGAAGGCCCCCTACGAGGCCTTTGAGATAGATTTTACGGGACTGGGGTGTCATCTGGCGCCAAATTCACGAATTGCGAATTTGATCATTTATTAAAAACCAGACCGATGCAACCTTAGTCGAACGCACCTGAAACACGGCCCAATAACATAAAGGCGCGGCTGGTTCGGGTTTCCGACAAAGACACGATTTCTTCGTCTGTTGCGTGTTCTTCAAACTCGATCAGGGTCTTATCAAAACGGCGCAGGAAATGGTGCGCGACATCGCGGAAAATCGCGTCTTCGCGCATACGTGCGGACGTCAGGGCCAGACAGGAACGGTCACGAATGCCGCCCAATGCCGCAACGGTGCGCCCGCGTTCGCCTTTGGCGAAACGGCGCCAGATATCGGGGCGCGCGCGGTCGGGGCGCATGTCGTCCATGTAAATGCCGTCTTGGGACAGCAGAGTCAGGATATCCTGCGCGGCCTGCACCAATTGTCGGGCCTGACGGTCCTTTAGTGCGGCACGTAGGGCGGCGAAACCTTCGACGTCTTCTTGGGTTTCTGGGAAATTCAGCGCGCGGATCAGGTCGGTCGTGGAGAGCGGCGGTTCCAGATCCTCGGCCGGCGTGCCAAGCGCCAAGCTGGGCTGTTCGTCTGCTTCGACCGAACGTGGCAGCGGCACCTGAACACGGCCCGCCTGACGGGACGACGTGAACGTCGCCAGAACGGTTTCGGTTTTCTGCGCCGTATGGGCAATTGCGGCCAGTTTTTCTTCGACCTGCGGGGCGATGGCTGCGGTTTTGGCCTGACGTTCGGCCAGCAATGCGGCGCGCATGGAATCAATCGACTGACGCAAACGATCCGTTTCTTCGCGGTAGATGCGCATATTGCGCGCAGAGGTCACTGCCATCCAGACGACTGCGACAGGCAGCAGCAAAGCAACAAGAGTAAACACGAACCGAATACCATCCGAATTTTCGCCGCTACCGGTCGAAAAGAAAGTGAAATAGACACCAGCGCCGACCAGCCAGATCAGCGCTGCTGCGATACCTGCCCATTCCACCGCCGTTAGATCCTGCTGCGTAGAATCAGAATCCTGTTTTTGATCGATGGCCATAGGCACCCCCGCGTTGCTAGGGATTATTTAAAGGTAATGCTTAGGATTTCATAGCTGCGCAAACCGCCGGGTGTGCGAACTTCGACGCTGTCACCTTCGTCTTTGCCGATCAGACCGCGCGCAAGCGGCGATTTGATGTTCAGCTTGCCGTTTTCCAGATCGGCTTCGTATTCGCCGACGATCTGATAGGTTTTTTCTTCGTCCGTATCTTCGTCGACCAGTTCAACGGTCGCGCCGAATTTCACGGTGCCCGACATTTTGGCAACGTCGATGACATCAGCCAGACCCATGACGCCTTCCAGTTCTTTGATGCGGCCTTCGATAAAGGACTGTTTTTCCTTTGCCGAATGGTATTCCGCGTTTTCCGAAAGGTCGCCCAATGCGCGGGCCTCGGCGATGGCTTCGATGATTGCAGGGCGTTCCACCGACTTGAGGTGCTTCAGCTCGGCATCAATTTTATCAAAACCAGCCCGGGTCAGCGGGATCTTTTCCATTGGGTACTCCGTCGAAAGTAAATTCGTTGATCGTAAGTGCATAACGTATTGAGGGGGATAGAAGTCAAGTGGCCCCCATCGCGCAAATGGTCAGAAAGTACCGCAATAGCCGAATCTTGTACCGTTTTGTCGCGTTAAGGCGAAATAACGCCGTGTCGCGATTGCCCCAATCGCACCCATAGGATAATCCGAGACGAAAGAAAGTTACCGGATACCTCCGCGCAGCAAAAGGAACAGCCATGACCGCCATCGAACGGGAAGCTATGGAATATGACGTTGTGATCGTAGGTGCAGGCCCTGCAGGCCTGTCTGCTGCGATCCGCCTGAAACAACTGGACGCAGACTTAAGCGTCGTTGTTTTGGAAAAAGGATCCGAGGTTGGCGCGCATATCCTATCTGGGGCCGTTCTGGACCCATCGGGCCTGAACCGTTTGATCCCTGACTGGAAAGAAAAAGGCGCCCCGCTGAACGTACCCGTGACCGAGGATAAATTCCTGGTTCTGGGCGAAGCCGGTGCGCTGCGTTTGCCAAATGCACTGATGCCGCCGCTGATGAACAACCACGGCAACTACATCGTGTCGATGGGCAACGTCTGCCGCTGGATGGCCGAACAAGCCGAAGAGCTGGGCGTTGAAATTTTCCCAGGCATGGCCTGTTCCGAACTGGTTTACGGCGAAAACGGCGAAGTCAAAGGCGTGGTCGCTGGCGTATTCGGCCTAGAGGCTGATGGTTCCATCGGCGAAGGCACCGAACCGGGCATGGAATTGCACGGTAAATACGTGTTCCTGTCCGAAGGCGTACGCGGATCGCTGTCGAAAGAGGTGATCGCGAAATACGATCTGGACAAAGACGCCCAGCCGCAGAAATTCGGCCTTGGCATGAAAGAAATATGGGAAATCGACCCAGAAAAGCACAAAGAAGGCAGCGTGACCCACACCATGGGCTGGCCTTTGGGTACCAAAAACACCGGCGGTACATTCATCTATCACTTGGACAATAACCAAGTGTACGTGGGCATGATCGTCGACCTGAACTACAAAAACCCGCACCTGTTCCCCTACATGGAATTCCAGCGGTTCAAACATCACCCCGTTGTTGCGGAACTGCTGAAAGGCGGGAAACGCGTGGCTTATGGTGCGCGTGCTGTGACCAAGGGCGGCATTCAATCCATGCCGGAACCTGCCTTCCCTGGCGGTGCGTTGCTGGGTTGTTCGGTTGGTTTGGTGAACCTGCCGCGGATCAAAGGCAACCACAACGCCATGCATTCGGGCATCGACGCCGCCGAAGCGGCCTATGCCGCGATCAAGGATGGCCGTTCGGGCGATACGCTGGAAACCTATGGCGCGGCGCTGCGCAACGGTCCGGTTGGCAAAGACCTGACCAAGGTGCGCAACGTGGCCCCACTGAACGGCAAATTCGGCCTGCTGGGCGGATTGTCGATCGGCGGCTTTGACATGTGGTTCCAAACGCTGTTTGGCGGCGCGTCGCTGCTGGGCACGCTCAAGCACGGCAAATCAGACGCCGAAGCGACCGAACCTGCCGACAAGCACAAAAAGATCGACTATCCGAAACCAGATGGCGTGTTGTCGTTTGACCGCCTGACCAACGTCAGCTTTAGCGCGACAAACCACGAAGAATCGCAGCCGTGCCACCTGAAACTGGCCGATCCTTCGCTGCCGATTGCGGTGAACCTGCCTAAATTCGACGAACCTGCACAGCGGTATTGCCCTGCAGGCGTGTACGAAGTGCTAGAGGGCGACGACGGACCCAAATTCCAGATCAATTTCCAGAACTGCGTCCACTGCAAAACCTGCGACATCAAAGACCCATCGCAGAACATCAATTGGACCACGCCTCAGGGCGGCGACGGCCCGAACTATCCAAACATGTAAGCGACGGCCCGCCAATCGCGGGCCATCACAAGCGCGGCATCTTGCCAATAACGCCCGTCCTTTGATTGCGAAGGTCGGGCGTTTTCATTACGCTTGGCCCGTAAAAATATGAAAGGGCCCTACGTGACCTTGTCGATCCGACGCCTTTGCGCAGCTACAGCCATCACCCTTAGCCTTGTTCCATTTGCCGCCCATGCCGATGGCGGTTTTGGTGCATATCTGGCGGGCAAACAGGCTTTTACCGAAGGTTCCTACAAAGAAGCGGCCGATTATTTCGAACGGTTTTTGCCCGAAAACCCGCAGGATTTGTCAATCGTTGACGGCATCATCAATGCCTACGCCGCGATGGGGGATTTCGACAGCGCCGCGCCCTATGCACAGCAATTGGCCGATCAGGGGAATATCAGTCAGGTCGCCAATATCGTTGTCATGATTCAAACAATCAAAAACGGCGATTGGGATCAGGCGCACACCTATCTGGAACAGGGCATGTCGATTAGCCCGTTGGTGGACGGATCGATTCAGGCATGGGCCGCGTTGGCCGATGGCCGCATGACCGACGCAATCGAAGCCTTTGACGCTCAGTCGGAAATTCAGGGATCATCGTCCTTTGGCGTGTATCAAAAGGCGCTGGCCTATGCCTATGTCGGCGATTTCGAAAGCGCGGACCAGCTGTTTTCCGATGCGATGGAAAACGGTATGGCGCTGAACCCTGCCGCCGTTATCGCCTATGCCCAAATCCTTAGCCAACTGGACCGCGCAGAGGATGCGATCGCTATTCTACGCCGCGCTGACCCTATGGCCGTCAACCCGATGGGCAACCGCATGGTTCGCGCGCTACAGGACGGGGAAACATTTGCCTTTGACGTGATCACGTCGCCCAGCGAAGGTTTGTCCGAGGTATTTATGTCGATCGCGTCTGCCGTGTCGGCAGATGCGCCGCCGTCGTATACATTGACCTACGCGTGGTCCGCGCATCTGTTGGCGCCGACCAAATCCGATCCGATTATCATGGCGGCAGGGACCTATGCCCAAACCGGCCGTGATGATCTGGCCGCGCAAACCTATGCATTGGTTCCCGATGACGACCCACGCTTTATCGAAGCCGAATTGGGCCGCGCCGAAGCATTGGAAAACGCTGGCCAATCCGAAGCCGCAATCGAAGCGCTGCGCAATCTGAACCGCCGCTTTACCGAAGCGCCATTCGTTTTATACACTTTGGGCGACCATTTGCGCCGTGACGAACAATACGCAGAGGCCGACGCCGCCTATACCAAGGCGCTGGAAATGCACGCCCCCGACGGCGAAGCCCGCAAACTATGGTTCGTTTATTTTTCCCGCGGCATCTGCCGCGAACGGTTGCAACAGTGGGATTCCGCTGAAACGGATTTCCGCCGCGCGTTGGAATTGCGCCCAGGTCATCCAACCGTTTTGAACTATCTGGGCTATTCCCTGATCGAACGCGGTGAAAAACTGGACGAAGCCCTAAGCCTGATCGAAGAGGCCATCGCCGCCGACCCCGACAATGGGGCCATTATCGACAGTCTGGGTTGGGCCATGTTCCAACTGGGCAATTACGACGAAGCCACGCCTCTGTTGGAACGTGCGTCCGAACTGGAGGCCACCGACCCTGTTGTGAATGATCACTTGGGCGATGCCTATTGGATGGTCGATCGCAAAATCGAAGCCCGTTTCCAATGGCAACGCGCATTGTCCTTTGACCCTGCCGAAAAAGACGCCGAACGCATTCGCCTGAAATTAGAAGTCGGGCTGGACGCCGTTCTGGAACGCGAAAACGCGCCCTTAGACGGACAGCAACCGTGACCACGATTAAAACCATCGCTCCGGCCAAAATCAACCTGACGCTACATGTGACGGGCCAGCGGACGGACGGATATCACCTGCTGGATAGCCTTGTGACCTTTGCCGAGGTTGGCGACGTGATTTCCGCCACCCGCGCCGTCGATATGCGTCTGACGGTTTCGGGCCATTTCGCTGTGGGCGTTCCTACGGACGAATCCAACCTGATCCTGCGCGCTGCCGACGCTTTGCGCCGCGTGCGGGGTGTCACGATGGGCGCGCATCTGCATCTGGAAAAAAACCTGCCCCACGCGGCAGGCATCGGCGGCGGGTCGTCGGACGCGGCAGCCACGCTGAATTTGCTGGCCGAATTGTGGGACGTTGACCCATTACCCCACGACCATGACGCTGTGGTCGCATTGGGGGCGGATGTGCCTGTTTGCCTGCGCGCGCCTACGCCTTGCCGTATGCGCGGTATCGGCGATCACCTGACGGATTTCACCGCCCTGCCCCGCGCCGCGCTGGTTCTGGTCAATCCCGGCGTCGAGGTCCCCACCCCCGCGACGTTTCAGGGCCTAAAAACCAAACGCAATCCGTCGATGGGCGATTTGCCGACGGGCGCGACACTGCCCGAATTTGCGGCGTGGCTGAATGAACAGCGGAACGATCTGCATCCACCTGCGGCCGCAATCGCCCCCGAAATCGACGAAGCGTTATTCCTGCTGCGCAATCAGCGTGGCGTTCTATGGGCGGGCATGTCGGGATCGGGCGCAACCTGCGTTGCACTGGTCAAAGATATGGGCGCCGCCCGTCAGGTCGCACGCCCCATCCAAATTCGCAAAGGTAGCTGGTGGGTCGTGCCGACCCCGCTGCTTAGTTAATCCGCGCGACCACGTAGTCCGCGATATCCGACAGCATGGTGCGGATTTCGTGGTCAGGCACGGATTGCAGCGCTTCTTTCGCTTTGGCGGACCACGCCAGCGCTTCGTCTCGGGTTGCCTCTAGCGCGCCATGTTTTTTCATGATCGCGATGGCCTGTTCCAGATCGCCGTCATCCTGTTTGCCTTTGGCAATGGTGCGGGTCCAAAACGCCATTTCATCCGCGTCCGATTTTGCAATGGCTTTGATCAGCGGCAGCGACAGTTTGCGTTCGCGGAAATCGTCACCGATGTTTTTGCCGATCGCTTCAGTCCCGCCGTAATCCAGCAGGTCGTCGACCATCTGGAACGAAATACCCAGCGCGTCACCGTAATCATACAGCGCCTGTTCAACGGCCTCATCCGCGCCCGAAATCACAGCGCCAACTTGGGTCGCAGCAGAAAACAGAGCTGCGGTTTTGCCGCGAACGACCTTTAGATAGGTATCTTCGCTGGTGGACAGATCGCGCGAAACGGTCAGCTGTAGAACTTCGCCTTCGGCAATGGTTGCCGACGCATCGGCCAGAATGCCCAAAACACGGATCGACCCCGTTTCGACCATGATCTGGAACGACCGCGAAAACAGGTAGTCCCCCACCAGAACCGAACTTTGGTTATCCCACAGCAGATTCGCGGTCGGGCGGCCACGGCGCTGATCGCTTTCGTCCACCACATCATCATGCAGCAGGGTCGCGGTGTGAATGAATTCAACCGTCGTCGCCAAATGGATGTGATATTCGCCCGTGTAGCCGCATAATTTCGCCGCAGCCAGCGTCAGCATCGGGCGCAAACGTTTACCGCCTGCTTCGACCAAATGAGCTGTCACTTCGGGGATGCGGGGGGCGTGTTCGGACGCCATACGTTCGCGGATCATGGCATTTACGGCAGCCATTTCCGGTGCCAGCGCCTGCGCCAGACGTTCATGAGGTTTAGTCGCAGCTACATCTAGGCTCATGCCGGCTCCATCCGCGGTATTGGCAAACGCTCTTTGGCGTCTTAGGTCTGTAATATGAAAGAACTTTTGCGCACGACTGACCCGACAGTGATCGCCTTTGCAAAGGTGCTCTTGGATGGTGAGGGTATAGACTGCTTTGAATTCGACGTAAATATGAGCGTCCTTGACGGAAGCATTGGCATATTGCCGCGCCGATTGATGGTTGCCGACCGCGATCATTTCATGGCCGCCGCGATTATGCGCGATAACGAGATTGATTTGGGCCAGTGACCGACCTGACGCGCGATGATTTTCTAGGCGGACGTTTGCGCCTGTATCAGCCTGCGAACGGATATCGTGCGGGCGTGGACCCAGTGCTCTTGGCCGCCGCGACCCCCATCAAATCAGGCGAAACGCTATTGGAACTGGGCTGCGGCGTTGGTGCGGCGTCCCTATGCGCGGCGACGCGGGTTCAGGGCATTCGGGCAACGGGCATCGAATTACAGGCCGATTATGCGGATTTGGCCCGCCGCAATGCCGCCGAAAATGATTTGCCGTTTGATGTTGTAACGGCTGACCTGCGCGCCCTGCCCGCCGACATTCGCAACACACAGTTCGATCATGTGATCATGAACCCGCCCTATTATCTGCGCGACGCATCGACCCCCGCCACAGACAAAGGCCGCGACACAGCCCTCGGCGGCGACACGCCACTGGCCGATTGGATCACCATCGGCGCCAAAAGGATCGCGCCGCGTGGCTATCTGACCTTGATTCAGCGGATAGACCGCCTACCTGAAACAGTAGCGGTGGTTCATTCATTGCTGGGTTCGATCGTCATTCAACCGATTGCCCCCCGTCAGGGCCGCGAATCGGGATTATTCATCCTGTCAGCCCGCAAATCGGGCCGCGCCGCGTTCAAATTGCTAGCCCCGTTGGTCATGCACGACGGAGTTGCACATACCGCCGACCAAGAATCGTATACGACGCGGGTCAAGTCGATTTTACGTGATGGCGCAGATTTAAGCCTAATTTGATTAATAAAGTTGCGTCAAATCGGCGGAAAACGACTTATTATTTAAAATTCTGCAGTGCCGCGTGACAGTTTTGTAAAACTGTGCTGCAATCATCCTGTGACAACACACAACAGAGGAGAAGATAATGAGCCTAGGTTCCCACATCGAAGAACTAAGGAAGAAACACCAGACCCTCTCGGCCAAAGTCGACGCCGTTCAACGAAGTCCAAGCGCCAGTTCGCTTGAAGTCGCGCAACTGAAAAAACAAAAGCTAATGGTTAAAGAGGAAATTACCCGACTAACCACCCATTAACGGTTACGCGCTGGCCTTTGCGGCCAGTGCTGCCCCTGCGGTGATGAACGCCGCAGCCAAAAACAGAACCCACGTCGGTTCTGCGATCCCACAAACAACCAAAGCAAAGGTAGACAACACGGGCGCCGCATAGGATGCGACGCCCAATAGCTGTATGTCGCCCTTTTTCACGCCCACATCCCAAACGAAAAACGCGATCCCCACGGGGCCAACGCCCAGCCCGATGATCGATAGCCACCCCAGCGTTGTTTCGGGCCAGACGGTGGTTTCCAACCCGATATGCGCGATTGCCGACAGCACAGCGGTCGCAAGGCAGAACACCACAACAGACGCCGTATGCACCGTGCCAAAGCTGCGCGATACAACCGAATACCCCGACCACGTCAGCGCGCATAGAAATGCCAAACCATATCCGGGCAAGGCATCCGCGTTGAAATTCGCCCCCTTGGCCACGATCAGCGCCGCACCTGCAAACCCGATCAGCCCGCCAATAATATGCCCACGCCGCAGCGTTTCACCGGGCAATAGCCCCGAAAACAATACGATCAGCAGCGGCCATAGGTAGGCGATCAGGCCAGCCTCGGCTGCGGGGGCCATGCGCAGGGCGGAAAAATACAGGAAATGATAGCCAAACAGGCCCAGCGTGCCGATCACATAGACATGCAACGGCACCGTTTTCAGCTGCGCGACATTGCCCGTCGCCAGCAGCCAAACCACGCCAATCCCGCCGCCAATCGCAAAACAGATGGCATTCAACTGAAACGCAGGCACGGGGGCTGACCCGACAGTGAACAACGCAAGCAGCGCCCACAGCAGAACAGCAATAAACCCGATAGCGGTGTAGGTGGTTTTAGACATGAAAAAGGCCGATCATTTGACCGGCCCATTCATTTAGATTTTTAACTGCGAGGCAACCCCTTAGACAAAGAACTGCGCGCCGTTTGCCGAAATGGTCGAACCGTTCACGAACTGAGCGTCGTCCGCGACCAAGAATTTCACGCAGCGCGCGATTTCTTCGGGTTCGCCCAGACGGCCGGTTGGGATTTGGCCGATGATGGCTTCGCGTACTTTTTCAGGCACAGCCATAACCATTTCAGTCGCAATGTAGCCTGGGCAGATTGCGTTCGCGGTGATGTTGAAACGCGCGCCTTCTTGGGCCAGCGATTTCACGATACCCAGATCGCCCGCTTTGGTCGCGGCATAGTTCACCTGACCAAACTGGCCCTTTTGACCGTTGATCGACGAAATCACGACAACGCGGCCGAATTTGCGTTCGCGCATGCCTGGCCATACTGGGTGTACGGTGTTGAACACGCCGGTCAGGTTGGTGTCGATGACCTCTTGCCACTGTTCTTTGGTCATTTTGTGGAACGGCGCATCGCGGGTGATACCTGCGTTTGCCACGATGATGTCGATCGGACCCAATTCCTCTTCGACTTTGGCTAGGCCAGCGGCGCTGTCGTCATAGCTGCCGACGTTCCATTTGTAGGTTTTAATACCGGTCTCTGCGGTGAACGCCGCAGCCTTTTCATCATTGCCGGCATAAGTCGCCGCAACGGTGTATCCAGCCTCTTTTAGCTCTTTCGAAATTGCGGCGCCGATGCCGCGGGATCCACCAGTTACCAATGCTACGCGGGACATATGATTCTCCTTCCTACAAAATCATTCAGTAATCTTGTTACATTAACGATGCTGCGCGCGCAATATAGTTACGCCGCAAATGCACACTAAATAAAAAAGGGGACGGAAGATCCGCCCCCTAATAACAATACTAAAGTACGTTTGTTACGCGCGTTCAACACAAAGTGCCACGCCCATGCCGCCTCCGATACACAAGGTGGCCAAACCTTTGTTGGCACCGCGGCGCTGCATTTCGAACAATAAGGTGTTCAGCACGCGGTTGCCCGATGCGCCGATTGGGTGACCGATCGCAATCGCGCCGCCGTTGACGTTCACGATGGCTGGGTCCCAACCCATTTCTTTGTTCACTGCACAGGCCTGCGCGGCAAAGGCTTCGTTTGCTTCGACCAGATCCAGATCGCCGACCGACCAGCCTGCTTTTTCCAGCGCTTTGCGCGATGCAGGGATCGGACCGCAGCCCATGATCGATGGGTCCAGACCGGCGGTTGCGTAACCCGCGATACGAGCCAGCGGCGTAATGCCGCGCTTTGCGGCCTCTTCTTCGGTCATCATCAGGGTCGCCGATGCGCCATCGTTGATACCCGATGCGTTACCAGCCGTGACCGAGCCGTCTTTGGTGAACGCTGGGCGCAGTTTCTGCATGCTTTCCAACGTTGCGCCGTGGCGGATGTATTCGTCTTGATCCACCACAATTTCGCCCTTGCGGGTTTTCACGGTAAAGGCCGCGATTTCGTCAGCGAATTTGCCCGCTTTCTGAGCGGCTTCGGCTTTGTTCTGGGATGCCAGTGCGAATTCGTCCTGCATTTCGCGGGTGATGCCGTATTTCTCGGCCACGTTTTCTGCGGTCTGACCCATGTGATAGCCGTTGAACGCGTCCCACAGGCCGTCTTTGATCATGGTGTCGATCATTTTCATATCGCCCATTTTGGTGCCTGTGCGCAGATGAGCACAATGCGCCGACAGCGACATGTTTTCCTGACCGCCCGCGATCACGATGGACGCATCGCCCAGCATGATGTGCTGCGCACCCAGCGCAACCGTACGCAGACCCGAACCACACACTTGGTTGATGCCCCATGCGGCGCTTTCGATTGGTAGGCCTGCATTGATGTGCGCCTGACGTGCAGGGTTTTGACCCTGACCTGCGGTCAGAACCTGACCCATGATGGTTTCGCTCACGTCCGCTTTGTCGATACCCGCACGTTCGACCACCGCCTCTAGCACCGCAGCGCCCAGATCATGCGCCGGGGTATTTGCAAACGAACCACCAAAGCTGCCTACGGCGGTACGTGCAGCAGATGCGATAACAATATTGGTCATATGGGGATCTCCTCTTAAATCCTGATAGGCGAAGAAATAGATTCTGGCTCGCCCTTGCCATTGTTGTAAGTACTGGACCCCATTTGCGCAACATTATTTCGCTGCGACGCGGCTAAAACCAAAGATCACAGTGCCAGCTTCAATTTTGGAACACCGTATAAATAGCCTTGCAAACAATCCACGCCCAACGCTGTCAAAATGGCGGCTTCTTGCTGAGATTCCACACCTTCGGCGATCGCAAACATTTCGAACTGATGCGCCACATTTACCAACGCTTCGGTCATGACCTGATTATCAGGCGAATCGTGGATATTGCGCACAAAGCACCGGTCGATCTTAACCATATCAAAGTAAAAGTCTTTTAACCGTTTAAAGGCAATCAACCCCGCCCCGAAATCATCCAAGGCAAAATTGACCCCATAGGGCTGCATTTCCTCCATGAAACGGATCAAAACCTCGTGCAGCTGCATGGCCGAGGTTTCGCTGATTTCCAAAATCAAACGCTCTCCGCATTTGGTTTGGCCGCGCAGCCCCTCCATCAACGTTCTGCGCCATTTTCCATCCGCCAAACTGCGCGCGGACATATTGATGGACAATCGCAATTTTGGATGGGCCCGCAGCACATTCAGCCCCAACCGCAAGGACGCGCAGTCAATATCGCGTCCCATCGCGGTTTCCTCGACGTCCGACATAAATTGACCCGCAGGAATGATCCGCCCGCCTTCGTCGCGCAGTCGGATCAGGCCTTCGTAGAATGCGACGAAATTATTATGGTCTGCGGTGACAATCGGCTGATAGGCCAATTGCGCATGCCCCGCCGCCAGTGAATTGCGCACGGTCTGCTGAATGTTTTTCTGACTTTCCTGAACAATATAGTCCAGCGGGCTATTGGTAACGGCGGTCATCGATACGTCCTGACTGATCAGTCCGATCTTGACCTTCAGGTCTTTAACAGCGCCTAAAAATATCGATGGGTCATTAAAATCCGACCTAGATTACCAGCGGTCTAGCGCCTTTTCATCCGCATCCGTGGCGTCCACCCAATCGGCGCCATCTTTGGTATGTTCTTTTTTCCAAAACGGAGCCCGCGATTTCAGGTAATCCATCAGAAACTCGGCCGCCTCGAACGCCGCAACACGGTGCCGCGACGCCGTTGCGACCATCATAATCTGATCATTGGCGCGCAGCGCACCATAACGATGGATCACCAAAACATCAGCCAGATCCCAACGCTGCTGTGCCTGCGCGACGATGCCTAAAATCGCCTTGTCGGTCATGCCGGGGTAATGTTCAATTTCCATCACATCCAACCCACCGGCAATATCGCGCACAATACCGGTAAAGCTGACCACCGCGCCCGCACCTTCAGCACCCGCGCTAAAGGCATTCAGTTCGGCACCTGCATCAAATGGGTCTGATTGCACACGAACTGACATCAGCCACCTGTCATCGGCGGGAAAAACGCCACTTCGCGCGCGCCGGACAGCGGCGCGTCGAATTCGGTCAATTCCTGATCCACAGCAACCCGCAGCGCCGACAGATCCGAAAAGGCCAGCGCGTAACGTTCATCGCGCGCCCTTAATTCGTTCACCAAATCCAAAACCGTCACCGCAGAGCTCTCTACGGTTTCTTTTGGCTCTCCGATCCGTTCACGGACCCATGCGAAATATAAAACGTCGATCATAGGATCACTTTAGATAAGGAAGCGCCTTTCGGAAATAGTCCCAGCCAGTCAAGATCGTCAAAATTCCTGCGATCCACAACAAAACCACGCCAATATTCCACGACCAAACGGCGCCAAAATGTTTCCAGATGATTCCGTTTTCATCCGGAATATTGCCGCGCAGCACCTCGGCAATAAACGCGACATCCATGCCATCGGTTTCCATTGCGAAATAGGTTTCGAACGCGCCCGTCGAAAACAGCACCGCAATCGCCACCATCTGCGCTGTGGTTTTCCACTTTGCCAGCTTTGTAACCTTTAACAAACCGGCCGTGTCCCCCAGAAATTCACGCAATCCCGAAACGAAAACCTCGCGGAACATAATCACAGTCGCAGGCAGCAAAATCCACGGGTTCATGCCCGAAAATCCGGTGATAACCAACAGCGCGATCACGACCATCGCCTTGTCGGCAATCGGGTCCAACATCGCACCAATTTTGCTTTCCTGTCCCCAGCGGCGCGCCAAATACCCATCAAAGAAATCTGTAACCGCTGCCAGAATAAACAGGACCAAAGCAACCCAATCCGCTGTCGGACGATGAAAATACAGGAACATCACCGCAACACCTGGCGCAGCCAGCAACCGCAAAACCGTCAGAATATTCGGCAGGTTCCAATTCATATCGTCGTCCCTCTGGTACTTTGCGACCTTCTTAAACGGGGCGAACCCGAACGAACAGCCCCAAACCCGAGGGCCCCAAAGGCCCGAGACAAAAACAACGCGGCGCAGCCGCACCTTTTGGAAACTGCTCAGCCGTTTTCGTGGAAATGCGCATAGATCGTTTCGGCCAACGCATCCGATATCCCGTCAACAGCCTTGAGATCGACAAGATTCGCGCGGCTGACCGCTTTTGCGCTCCCAAAATGCGCCAATAGCGCCCGTTTGCGGGTCGCCCCCACGCCATCGATATCATCCAACGGATTCGCCATCGACGATTTGGCGCGCTTTGCGCGGTGCGTACCAATCGCAAACCTATGCGCCTCATCGCGCATGCGCTGTATGAAATACAGCACAGGGTCATTACGTTGCAGCGCAAAAGGCCGTTCGCCGGTGCGATAAAATTCTTCTTTGCCGTGGTCGCGGAATTCGCCTTTGGCAACGCCGACCATCGCGACGTCTTCGACGCCCATTTCGTCCAGAATTTCCTGAACAGCCGACACCTGCCCCGCGCCGCCGTCAATCAGCAGCAAATCGGGCCACATACCTTGAGTTCGATCGGGGTCTTCTTTCAACAGGCGGCTAAACCGGCGAGTCAGCACCTCTTTCATCATGCCGAAATCGTCGCCCGGCGTGATGCTGTCCCCTTTGATGTTAAACTTTCGGTATTGGGATTTCAAAAAACCTTCGGGGCCCGCGACGATCATCGCACCAACCGCGTTGGTGCCCTGAATGTGGCTGTTATCATAGACCTCGATCCGTTGCGGCGGCCCCTCCAGATCAAAGGCTTCGGCAATCCCGCGCAACAGTTTCAGCTGCGTCGCGCTTTCCGACATGCGGCGCGCCAGACTTTCTTTGGCATTCCGTGCAGCGTTTGCGACCAATTCAGCCTTTTCGCCGCGCTGAGGGACCGTAATTTCAATCTTGCGCCCTGCCTTTTCGGCCAAAGCCGCCGTCATCAGATCTTCGTTATCCAAACCATGCGAAAGAATGATTTGCCTAGGCGGCTCTCGATCCGAATAGAACTGCCCGACAAAGGCTTCCATCACTTCGGACAAATCCTCATCTCCCGTGATGCGCGGGTAATAGTCGTGGTTGCCCCAGTTCTGGTTCGCGCGGATGAAAAACACCTGAACGCACGCCTGACCGTTTTCGGTATGCAGCGCGATGATGTCGCCTTCGGACACGGTGCGCGGATTGATCCCCTGCGCTGTTTGCACTTGGGTCAATGCCTTGATCCGATCACGCAGCGCCGCGGCACGTTCAAACTCCATCGCCTCGCTTGCGTCCATCATCTGTTTGGCTAACGCCTCTTGGATGTGGGCGGTTTTGCCTGACAGGAAATCGGCCGCGTCTTTCACCGCCGCACCGTATTCCGCAGCGCTGATTTTCCCAACGCAAGGCGCGCTGCAGCGTTTGATTTGATACTGCAAACAGGGCCGCGTGCGCGTTTCGAATTGGCTGTCGGTACAGTTCCGCAGCAGAAAAACGCGCTGCAGCTGGCTGAGCGTTCGGTTCACCGCGCCCGCGCTGGCAAAGGGGCCGAAATACTGGCCCTTTTCCTTTTTCGCGCCGCGATGTTTTTTGACCATCGGAAATTCATGGCCCGTCACCAAAACGTTCGGAAAGGATTTATCGTCGCGCAACAATACGTTGTAGCGCGGCTTTAGCTGTTTGATGAGGTTCTGTTCCAGTAGCAACGCTTCGGTTTCGGTGCGCGTTGTCAGAAACATCATGGAAACGGTTTCGGAAATCATCCGCGCGATGCGGGCCGAATGGTTTCCGGGGCGGGCATAGTTGCTGACCCGATTGCGTAAATTGCGTGCCTTACCAACGTATAAAACCCGACTGTCCGCATCCAACATCCGGTACACACCGGGCGATCCGTCTAGCGTTTTCAGGTACTCCGCGATCCGGTCGTATCCGGTTTTTTCTGCGGGCGAGTCATTGGTCATGTAACAGATCCGTGATTCTGCGTGTCGCTGCAATGTTACAAAGGCAGGCGCAAGAGGAAAGGCATCCACTGAATCTGTGGATAACTCTGTTGGTAAATTATGGGCATCTAGAAAAAACCCTTAGTTTTCTGGCCCATCAGCTACTTGCACAAAAAATAGGCACATCAGCAAATCACTGAAAACAAATGATATTTTTCTTCACCCTGCTTTCTGTGGGGCAACTTTTTTGCAACATGACATTTCCATGTCACTTTGCCGCCTCGGTGCACAACTTGTCGCAGTGGGCGGAAAAACTCACTCGACGCCTAGGACATCTGGCGTTTGCCAGCACAAATGCTGACCACCATCTACACACAAAAGCTGTCCCGTGATCGCGGGCGAATCGATGAAATACCCCAACGCCGCGCAGATATCTGATGGGTTTGCGCCGCGCTGCAGCACCGTTGCTTTTCGTTGAGCGTCAAAATGTTGACGGCTTTGACGTGCACCCTGCAGCGTAGGCCCCGGCCCGATCGCGTTGACACGAATTTTAGGGGCCAAACCTTGGGCCGCAGTTTGTGTCAATGCCCACAAACCCATTTTGGCAATCGTGTAGGTCGAAAATTCCGGAGTCAGTTTGCGCACGCGCTGATCGATCATATTCACGATCAACCCTTGGGCGACTGGCTCATCCATATCATCCAATTCGGTATCGGGTATCTGCGCCGCCATCGCCTGTGTCAGCACATAAGGCGCGCGCAAATTCGACTCCATGTGTCGGTCCCATTTTTCACGGGTCGCTGTGTGGATATTGTCGTATTCGAAAATCGATGCGTTGTTGATCAGACAGGTAATCGGCCCGCCCAAAGCTTTGGCCGCGGCGGGCAACAGGCCCTGAACGTCATCCTCATTCAGCAGATCCGCCTGAATGGCGATGGCATTGCGACCCTTTTCTTTGATCGCCTGTACCGTTTCATCCGCGCCATCACGACTGGTCGCGTAGTGGACGGCGACATCATAGCCGCGGTTCGCCAAATAAATCGCCATCGACTGGCCTAAACGCGCCCCAGCCCCCGTTACCAATGCCCGCATGGTTTATCCTTTGATCACAACAGAACGAACAGATAGGCCAGATATAGCGCGGTCAAGATCACGCCGCTGATACGGGTCAAATCGCGGCGCATAAATACGAACGGCACCAACAGCAGCGATGCAGCCAACATGACCCACAGATCGAACTGCAAGAAATTCGGATCAACAGGGATGTTTCCGAACATTGTCGAAACGCCGATGATGGCCAGCAGGTTAAACATGTTCGACCCGATGACATTGCCCAACGCGACATCGGCCTGTTTGCGCAACACGGCCATAACGGTCGTCGCCAACTCAGGCAGCGACGTTCCGATCGCGACCAGCGTTAAACCAATGACCGCTTCGCTGACGCCGTAATGCAGTGCAATGTTGGTGGCGCCTTCGACCAACAGGTTTGCGCCCAACGGCAGACCGATCAGGCCCGCCACCAAAAAGAACGCGATTTTGGGCCACGTGATATTCGGGTCCGCGCCTTCGACCTCTTCTTCTAGTGCGGCGCGTTCTGCGCGGTGTTGCATGGCGCCATAGACGGCGTGACCGATCATTGCGGCCAGCGCTGCCAGCAAAATCAGGCCCTTCACCCACGTCAGCGGCCCCATGAAACACAGCGCCATGAACAAAACAGTCGCGAAAATCATCTGCAAATAGGACGCGCGGGTATCGTGATGGCTGGTGTGCATGGTCGCAATCAACGCAGGGATACCCAAAACCAGCAGGACATTGGCGGTATTCGACCCAACCACGTTACCCAAAGCCAGTTCAGGAACGTTATCCATAATCGCCTTGATCGAAATCAGCAGTTCAGGCGCAGACGTTCCAAAAGCAACAATGGTCAGGGAAACAACCAGCGCGGGGATGCCCACCCGCAGGGACAGGTTGACCGCACCTTTGACCAACGCATCGCCGGCCAGCAACAATAGCACTAGGCCGATAACGGTATATACCCAATCCATCCTGAATTATTCCTTTTTGCAGGCGCAGGTGCCCTTACCAATTCTAAATCGCCCGCATTTGGGGCATTTCGCGTTCTGAATCTGTTTCTGGCCCGGATATTTCAATCGGCCAAACATGGCCAAAACGACCATCACGATCAGAAAAATGGAAACGACGCGAAACAGCATTTACAGACCAAACCGCCCGAATGCCGCGCGTTCTTCGATTGTGTCCACAACGCCGGACACGGCCGAGGCCCCAAACCGCAACGCCAATGGTTTGCGCGGCGCATAGCGGCGGAAACTGACCTCTTTGCCAAATTTGTCTTTCAGAAATGGCACCAGATGCCCGATCCCATCAGCAAGGCCCAGTTCGACCGCTTTGTCACCGACCCAAATTTCGCCGGTAAACAGGTCCTGACCTTCGGCCAATTTCCCGCCGCGGCGCGATTTGACGTGATCAATGAAATAGCCGTGCAAGTCAGTTAGCCAACCTTTGAGCCGGCTCACGTCGTCAGGGTTTTCGGGTTTAAACGGGTCCAGCTGCGATTTCGACGTACCAGCGGTGTAAACGCGGCGTTCAACACCGTAACGGCCAATCAGATCGCTAAACCCGAACCCTGCCGAAATCACGCCGATCGATCCCACGATCGACCCGCGGTCCACGTAAATTTCATCTGCCGCACAGGCCAACCAGTAGCCGCCTGACGCGGCCACATCTTCGACGAATGCGTAGACGGGGATGTTCTTTTCATCGGCCAAACGGCGGATGCGGGCGGCGATCAGCGACGATTGCACGGGCGATCCACCCGGCGAATTGATCTGCAGCGCGACCGCATCGGGTTTGCCGCGAAACGCCTTTTCGATAACCGCCGCTAGGCTGACGTCATCCAAACCGCGTGATGAATTTGAAATCGCGCCCTGCAGCCGAACAACTGCAACGCGCGGGCCTGATTTAACAAATGGGATCCAGCGTTTCATAGGGGACAGATAGTCTGCCCCCCGATGTCAAACAAGCCGCCTTAGTCCCGAATGCGCCAACCAGTGCGGAAAATCCACGCAATCGCGGCCAGACACAGCGCGGTAAAGCCCGCAATCGCGATCAACGATATCGCAACGGGCACATCCGCCTGTTCAAAGAACGACCAGCGGAACCCCGAAATCAGGTAGTGCACAGGGTTGAACAGGGTCACGATCTGCCAAAACGGCGGCAACATTGACGTGCTGTAGAAACTGCCGCCCAAAAACACCAGCGGCGTGATGATCAACAGCGGGATCAGCTGCAGCTGTTCGAAATTGCCCGCCCAAATGCCGATGATGAACCCCAGCAGCGCAAACGACAGACAGGTCAGCAACAAAAACGCGACCATCGCCAGCGGGTGCGCGACCTGTACATCGACGAAAAAGAACGATGTAGCAAAAATGATCGCGCCGATGACCAACGCCTTGCTGGCGGCGGCGCCGACGTATCCTATGGTTGCCTCTAGGAAATTAACGGGCGCGGACAAAAGTTCATATATCGACCCCGTAAATTTTGGAAAATATATTCCAAAAGACGCGTTCGTGGTGGCCTGCGTCATCACCGATAGCATGATCAAACCAGGCACAATGAACGCACCATAGCTGACGCCTTCGACCTGATCGATACGGCTGCCAATGGCCGCGCCGAACACAACGAAATACAGCGACGTCGAAATCACGGGCGCCAGAAAGCTTTGTTTATATGTACGGAAAAACCGAGCCATTTCGGTCAGATAGATCGCTTTGATTGCAGTTAGGTTCATGCTGCGTCTCCTTTGACCAGACCGACAAAGATTTCCTCTAGGCTGCTTTGGCGGGTTTCAATGTCGGCCAATTGCAGGCCGACAGCGTTCAGATCGTTCAGCAACGCGGTGATGCCCGTCCGATCCGCGCGGGTGTCATAAACATAGCGCAGCGCGTTTCCGTTCAGCACGATTTCCAGATCATAACGATCCAGACCCGCAGGAATTTCCGTCACGGGGGATGCCAAATGGATGAGCAATTCTTTTTGGCCCATGTGCTGCATCAATTCGTCCTTGCGTTGGACCAACATGATCTGCCCGCCATCGATCACCGCGATGCGGTCGGCCATCGCCTCGGCTTCTTCGATGTAATGGGTGGTCAGGATGATCGTGACGCCCGTTTTGCGCAGGTCATCGACGACGTTCCACATATCTTTGCGCAGTTCGACATCAACGCCAGCGGTGGGTTCATCCAGAAACAGAACGCGGGGTTCGTGCGATAGTGCTTTGGCAATCAACACGCGGCGTTTCATCCCGCCCGACAGCGCCATGATTTTGGTGTTGCGTTTATCGGCCAGCCCCAGCTGTTTCAAAATATCGTCGATATAGGCGTCATTGCGCGGTTTGCCGAACAGGCCCCGCGAATAGCGCACGGCGTTGAACACGGTTTCAAACGCATCCAACGACAATTCTTGGGGCACCAGCCCGATCATCGACCGCGTGTGACGAAAGCCGCTGATAATATCGTGCCCGCCCACGGTGACAGACCCCGACGTTGGCATGGTGATCCCGCAGATCGTCGAAATCAGAGTGGTTTTGCCCGCGCCATTCGGGCCTAGCAGAGCGATAATTTCGCCCTCTTCGATATCCAGATTGACGCCCTTTAGGGCCTGAAACCCGCCATCATAGGTTTTTCGCAGGTCTTTGACCTGAACGATGGGTGCCATCGTGACCCCTCCCTTTTTCTATTCGGTCAAAGAAATAGCCCGCCAGATACTGACGGGCCACAAATAGTTTTGTGCGATGGTGCGCAGTCAGGTTACGCCTTGGCGCGGCGCACCCCGTCAGCCAGTTCGGTCACCAGCGAATTCACGGATGTCGCGGTCGCGTCGGTGGCTTCGTCACCGTTATAGGTGGCGGTGATTTCGTTGATCAGCGCGGTGCCAACAACAACGCCGTCTGCGTGTTCGCCCAACGCCGCTGCGTGTTCACCGGTTTTCACGCCGAAACCAACGACGATCGGCAGGTCGGTGTATTTGCGGATACGGTCCAGAGCGCGCGAAACGGTCGAATAATCAGGCGTTGCCGAACCGGTGATGCCGTTGATCGACACGTGGTAAACAAAGCCCGACGAATTTTTCAGGATCACCGGCAGACGTTTGTCATCAGCAGTAGGCGGGATCAGGCGGATGAATGCCAGACCAGCCTTTTGCGCTGGGATGCACAGTTCGTCGTCTTCTTCGGCGGGAACGTCAACGATGATCATGCCGTCAACGCCAGCCTCTTTCGCGTCGGCTACGAATTTTTCTGGGCCATAGCTGTAGATCGGGTTGTAATAGCCCATCAAAATCACAGGGGTGTCTGGGAATTCTTTGCGGAATTCAACAACCTGCGCCAAAGTCTTCTTCGTGGTTTGACCAGCATCCAGCGCCCGCAGACCAGCGGCCTGAATGGCGGGGCCGTCTGCAACAGGGTCGGTAAAGGGCAGACCGAATTCAACAATATCCGCGCCAGAACGCGCCACGTTTTTCAGAATTTCCAGACCCGTTTCCGCATCAGGATCACCAGCCATGGTATAGGTTACCAGAACGGGGCGGTTTTCAGCGCGGGCTTTGGCAAAGCAGGCGTCAATGCGGGCAGTCATCGGTGTCGGTCTCCTTAGCTTTGTCACGGCTTTAGCAGGAATAACACCGCTTGCAAATGCGATCAGACCGCCGTGCCCCAAAACCGTACGCGGCCCGTATCAATATGGACAAAGCTGGAATAGCCCCCCACCCCGCCGATATCCAAATCCTTGGCCAGCAAAATGGTTTGCGGAATGCCAACGCCGGGCAAACTGAAATCAATCGCCTTGGCCTGAATATGCAGCGAATTGCGCGCGGCATTCACGCCTGACGCCCGCAACGCATCATTCGTGGCCTGACTGCGATAGCCTGACAGAAACCGCACATTGCCCGAAAACCCATTACGGCGGGCGCGCTGTTGAATCTGCAACAATCCCAAAATCGCGTTTGGGTCTATCTGGGCGACTTCGTTACGGCGCCAATCGCGCATAAACCGATTCACGCGGGCCAAACCGTCGTGATCGAAACCTGTCGCGCTGACCGGTTGGACGCGCAACGTTTCTTCGGTGTGGACGTTGTACATAGACAGGGTCGGATTACCCGTCGGCAGTTCAATCTCTGCTGGGCGTGCACGGGGCGCGGCAACCGGTTCGGGTTCTAGGTCGTGTTTTTCATACAAAGAAAACCCGCCAGACATATCGATCAGCGGACCAGAGGCCCCCGACAACAACCCCGACCCCGCCATTGATGGCGTTGCAGCCAATCCGGCCAATGCACTTGCTATGAACTGACGACGATCCAAAGATGATCCTTCTAATCTGATTCAAAGTTGCCATTTGAATGCAAGATGCAGGCCAATGTTCAAAAAAGTGTTGATGCCCTGTTCAATTGCGCCCCTTCGCTGTATCACGGGCGCGCGCAAACAAATGGACAGCCAGATGCCTTATTACCGTTCCCGCAAATCCACCCATGGCCGCAACATGGCAGGTGCCCGTGGCCTATGGCGTGCAACCGGCATGACCGACAGCGACTTTGGCAAGCCGATTATCGCTGTTGTGAATTCGTTCACCCAGTTCGTTCCCGGTCACGTTCACCTGAAAGACCTAGGTCAGATGGTCGCCCGCGAAATCGAAAACGCAGGTGGCGTCGCCAAAGAATTCAACACCATTGCAGTCGATGACGGCATCGCGATGGGTCACGATGGTATGCTGTATTCGCTGCCTAGCCGTGAAATCATCGCGGATTCGGTCGAATACATGGTGAACGCGCACTGCGCGGACGCGATGGTGTGTATCTCGAACTGTGACAAGATCACTCCGGGTATGATGATGGCGGCAATGCGCCTGAACATCCCTGTGATTTTCGTATCCGGCGGCCCAATGGAAGCCGGCAAAGTCACCATCGACGATCTGGAACATTCGCTGGATCTGGTTGACGCAATGGTTGCCGCAGCCGACGACAGCTATTCCGACGAAGAAGTCGACGCGATCGAAAAAGCCGCCTGCCCGACCTGTGGGTCGTGTTCGGGTATGTTCACCGCGAACTCGATGAACTGTCTGGCCGAAGCGCTGGGTCTGGCGCTGCCGGGCAACGGTTCTGCGCTGGCAACGCACGCCGACCGCAAAGAACTGTTCCTAGAGGCTGGTCGCCGCATCGTCGACATCACCAAACGCCACTACGAAGGCGAAGAAAAAGGCCTGCTGCCACGCGACATCGCGACATTCGAAGCGTTTGAAAACGCAATGTCGCTGGACATCGCGATGGGCGGTTCGACCAACACCGTTCTTCACCTGCTGGCGATCGCACACGAAGGCGAGGTGAATTTCACCATGGCCGACATGGACCGTCTGTCGCGCAAGGTGCCGTGCCTGTCCAAGGTCGCACCAGCCAAAGCAGACGTTCACATGGAAGACGTCCACCGCGCAGGCGGCATCATGGGCATCTTGGGCGAACTGAACCGCGGCGGCCTGCTGCACGGCGACGTTCCGACCATCCATTCGGCCACCATGAACGAAGCGATCGCAAAATGGGACATCGTCACGTCGAACGATCCAAAGATCGATGAATTCTACCGCGCGGCCCCCGGCGGCGTTCGCACGACCGAAGCGTTTTCGACCCAGAACCGTTACAAAGAACTGGACCGTGACCGCGAAGGCGGCGTGATCCGTTCCGTTGAACACGCGTTTTCGAAAGACGGCGGTCTGGCTGTACTATACGGCAACATCGCGCTGGACGGCTGTATCGTGAAAACTGCAGGTGTGGACGATTCCATCCTGAAATTCACCGGCACCGCCAAAGTCTACGAAAGCCAAGACGACGCTGTGAACGGCATTCTGACCAACAAAGTCGAAGCCGGCGAAGTCGTCGTCATCCGCTACGAAGGCCCACGTGGCGGCCCGGGCATGCAGGAAATGCTGTACCCAACGTCCTACCTGAAATCCAAAGGTCTGGGTAAATCCTGCGCTCTGCTGACGGACGGTCGTTTCTCGGGCGGGACATCCGGTCTGTCGATCGGCCACGTGTCCCCAGAAGCCGAAGAAGGCGGCCTGATCGGTCTGGTTGAAACCGGTGACACCATCGAAATCGACATCCCGAACCGCACCATCAATCTGGCCGTGGACGAAGCAACACTAGCCGCCCGCCGCGAAGCCAAAGGCCCGCTGCCTTGGAAACCGGCAGAGCCACGCAAGCGCGCTGTTTCGACCGCGCTAAAGGCATACGCGATGCTGGCATCTTCGGCTGCAAAAGGCGGCGTACGTATCCTGCCTGAATAATACGCGGTATTTTGATATTCCGATCCAAAGGCCCGTCACGCACATCGCGGCGGGCCTTTTATATTGCGCCATCGCACGCGGTCACTAAGGTTCCCAGTATTTGAATAGTGGGCCTGCCACGATGGACAGTCATGTTTACGCCGCCGTGTTATTTGCGGCCCTGCTACACGCAGGTTGGAATTCGGTCCTGAAAATCGGATTGGACCGCCTATCGACGGTTTACATGCTATCATTGGCCCAAGCCGCAATTGCGATCCCGATTATACCTTTTGTCGATCCCCCGATTTGGGAGGCAACGTGGCCTTGGCTGGTGTTGGCAGCGGTGCTGCACACGGGCTACAAGGCGTTCCTGATCCAAGCCTATGCCCACTCCGACCTAAGCCAAGCCTACCCTTTGGCGCGCGGCACAGCGCCGCTGGTCGTCGCTGCCGTGTCGGCGGTGTTCATGGGGGCTCAGTTCACATCATTATCCGTGTTGTCGGTTACGCTTATATCTGGGGGCGTCATCGTCATGGCCTTTCGCGGCAACGGCGCCAAATCCATGAACGGGCGCGCCTTGTTCTATGCGTTGGGAACGGCGGCTTTTACGGCCAGCTATACATTAGCTGACGGGATCGGCGCACGGGTGTCTGGGTCGGCCTCTGGGTTCATTTTGTGGATGGTCATTGGCGATGCCATAGGAATGACCATCTACACGTTGACTATCCGCAAACGCAGCCCGTGGACCGCCATAACCACCGCGTGGAAACCCGGGCTGGCGGCGGGCGCAATGTCGCTGGGGTCATACTGGATTGCGATCTGGGCCTTTACTGTCGCACCAATCGCATTGGTCGCCGCGTTGCGGGAATCCAGTATTTTGTTTGCGGTATTAATTGCAGCGTTGGTTTTGCGGGAAAACGTCACCCTGTGGCGCTGGAGTTCTGCGGCAGCCATTGCAGTCGGCGTCATCATTATGAAAGCCTAAGGCCCGCGAAAACAATCGCGCATTCACCGCTAAATCGATTTTGGAATCAAAGCCCCCGATCCGCTCAGCTGCTTGGCGATCAGATCGGGGGGCTTTTTGCCTTATGACTATTGGTCCTCCTCCAAAAACCAACCGTCCGGCTATCCTGAATAATCAGGGACGTGGCGAGAGGCTGGCCTATGTCGCGCCGACTGTCAAACCCTTGCAGCAATAAATCGTCGCTGCACCGCAGCAATTAAACCGCTGTAAGTGTTGGGTTTTCCAACTGGTCAAACCACGGGCAAGCCACCACATGATCGGCTCCGGCGATGTGGTTTTCTGGCCGTTCCCCTGCACATTCGGGGCGCGCATATGGGCAACGGGTCCGAAAAACACACCCCGACGGAGGGGCCAAAGGTGACGGTAATTCCCCTTGTATCATCATAGTTTTACGCGATTTTTCGCGGTCTGGATCAGGAATCGGAACCGCAGAAATCAATGCCTGAGTGTAGGGGTGCGCGGGATTTTGAACCAATTGTTTAGCGCCTGCCTGTTCCATCAAACGGCCCAGATACATGACTGAAATACGGTCCGAAATATGTTTCACGACGCTTAGATCATGGGCGATAAAGATCATCGACAGACCCAAATCTTTTTGCAGCCGTTTCAGCAAATTCACCACCTGCGCCTGCACGGATACATCCAAAGCGGACACAGGTTCATCACAGATCAACAATCGCGGGCGTAGAATCAGTGCCCGAGCGATTCCTATGCGTTGGCACTGACCACCTGAAAACTCGTGTGGATAGCGATTAACCAGATTGGGCAGCAGGCCGACCATCTCCATCATCTCTTGGACGCGGGTGCGTACCTCTTTGCGGGGTAGCGATGGTTCATGCGTGATCAAAGGTTCAGCGATGATATCCCCGACGGTCATGCGCGGGTTCAGCGCGGCCAGCGGATCCTGAAACACCATCTGAATTTCGCGGCCATATTTACGGCGGTGAACAGGGGTCAACTCCGCTAAATCCTGACCATCAAACGTGACTTTGCCAGACGAAATCGGCGCAAGCCCGATCACCGCGCGCGCGGCCGTCGATTTACCCGAACCGGATTCCCCGACCAGCCCCAGACATTCGCCAGGTGCCAGATCAAAGTTGATCCCATTGACCGCGTGCAATTTGCGCGGCGCCGTCCAAGGCCAAGCCCCTGGGCGCGGCACGTCAAAAGTGACCGTCAGATCACGTACAGAAAGCAAAGTATCGGTCATTATGCGACCTCGTCTAATGTGGCGTGACAGGCGCGGCGGCGATCGCCGAATAGGTCGATGACCGGGCGCTGCGTTTGACAGCGGTCTTTGGCAATCGAACAGCGCGGACAGAACGGGCACCCCGCAGGCAGGCGCGACATATCAGGCGGTTCACCCGCGATGGTGCGCAGTTCGTCTTCGTCCACGTCGAAACGCGGGACGGCCTGCAACAGACCTTTGGTGTAGGGATGTGCTGGTTTTGCGAACAGTTGGTCGGTGGGGGCTTCTTCCATCACTTGGCCGCCGTACATCACCATGGTGCGATCACAGAACCCCGCGACCACGCCCAGATCGTGGGTGATCAGAATGATGCCCGTTCCGAATTCTTTGCGGATGTCGCCGAACAGATCCATGATCTGCGCCTGAACGGTCACGTCCAGCGCGGTCGTTGGTTCGTCCGCGATCAACAAACGCGGACGACACAGCAGCGCCATCGCGATCATGATCCGCTGACGCATACCGCCCGAAAATTCATGCGGGAACATGTTGATCCGCGCCTTTGCATCGGGGATGCGGACCGCGTCCAGCATGCGGGCGGCTTCGTCCACGGCGGCGGATTTTGACATGCCTTTGTGCAGGGTCAGGACTTCGGCCATTTGGTCGGAAATCCGCATGTATGGATTCAGCGACGTCATCGGATCCTGAAAGATCATCGCGATCTCTTGGCTGCGGATGCGGTTCAGTTCCTTTTGTTTCATCGTCAAAAGGTTCTGACCGTCAAACAGCGCCTGCCCCGATGCAGTGCCATTGCGGGCCAATAGGCCCATGGCGGCGAATGCGGTCTGGCTTTTGCCTGATCCGGATTCGCCTACGATGGCCAGCGTTTCGCCCTCTTCCACGGCAAAGGACACGCCATTGACGGCATTCACGAAACCGTCGCCCGTTTTGAATGTGACCGACAGGCCATTTACGTCTAACAAAGCCATGTTATCGATCCTTGGGGTCTAATGCGTCGCGCAGGCCATCGCCGACAAAGAAAAAGGCATAGAGCGTCGCAAGAAAGAAAAAGAGCGGGAAGCCAATCATCCACGGTGTGCCGCGGTTCAGCTGCCCCGCGCCGTCGTTGATCAACGCGCCTAGCGACGTCATCGGTTCCTGAATGCCTAGGCCCAGAAAGCTGATAAAGCTTTCGGTGATGATCAATTCAGGGATCAGCAGAGTCGCATAGACGATCACAACACCCGCAAGGTTCGGCACGATGTGACGCACGATGATGGTGAATGGTTTCACGCCGCTGGCGATGGCCGCCTCGACGAATTCTTTGTTCTTGATCGTCAGGGTCTGGCCGCGTGCGATACGGGCCATGTTCAGCCATGAAATCAGGCCGATACCGACGAACAGCATGAACACGGAACGGCCAAAGATCACCAGCAGCAGGATGATCACGAACATGAACGGGATCGCCATCAGGATATCGACGATCCGCATCATGATGCTGTCCACGCGGCCACCAAAATAGCCAGCGATCGCACCGTACAGGGTGCCGACCACGACAGACACGAGCGACCCGATCACGCCGATCATGATCGACACGCGGATGCCCTGAACGGTGCGTTGATACAAATCGCGGCCTTCTTTTTCCAAACCAAAATAGTGGCCGTTTTCGATAGATGGTCCGCCTAGTTCTTTGATATTTCCGCGCAGCATGAAATCGACGAACGCGGGGTCATGGCTGGACAGAAACTGCCCAAAGAACGCGAAAATCAGGATCAGGCCCAATACGAACAGCGAAATCACAGCGGCGCGGTTGCGGGCAAAACGGCCCATTGCATCGCGCCACAGGCTGCGGCCTTTGACTTCGCGCAGCGCGGCGGCCTCTAGGATATTATCGGCGGTGTTACGTCCGGTTGCTAACATTGTTGGCTCCTTAGTAACGGATTTTCGGGTCGATCCATGCGTACAGCAGGTCGACGATCAGGTTGAACAGAATGGTCAGCACGCCCATCAGGATCGTGATGCCCATCATCACCGAATAGTCACGGTTAAACGCCGCATTGACGAAATAGTACCCAATGCCGCCCGTCGAAAAATACACATCGACCAGAACGGACCCTGTGATCATCAGAACAAAGGCAGGCCCGATATAGGACAGGACAGGCAGCAGCGCGGGTTTCAGCGCGTGGCGGAAAATGATGCGGCTGGTGGGCAGGCCTTTGGCCCGCGCGGTGCGGATGTAGCCTGCGTTCAACACCTCTAACATCGATGAACGGGTGATCCGCGCGATGGACGCCATATAGGACGTGGACAGCGCGATCACCGGCAGCACGACATATTGCCATTGCCCGCCGTTCCAGCCGCCCCCCGGGAGCCAGCCCAGCCATAGCGTGAACACGATCACCAGCAGCGGCGCCATGACAAAGTTCGGCAGAGACTGCGCGCCGATCGAAATCCCTACGGCCAGATAATCCAGCCAGCTATTGTGTTTCACCGCCGCAGCAATGCCCAAAGACACGCCCGAAATTACGGCGACCACAAAGGCCCAGAAACCGTATTTCAGGGTCACAGGGAAACCCTGCGCGATGATATCCGATACGGACCGGTCACGATATTTGAACGACGGGCCGAAATCGAAATGGACGACAATGTTGTAAATGTAGTCCGTAATCTGTTTCCAATACGGCTGATCCAGCCCGTATTTGGCTTCGATGTTTGCCAGAACAGCGGGCGGCAACGGGCGTTCGGCGTTGAACGGGCCACCGGGTGCAGCAAACATCAGGATAAAGGAAATGACGACCAGCAACAGGATCGTCGGAACCGCCACAGCAAGGCGGCGTATGGTAAAGGCGAACATAATGTGCCCCTTGGTCTGCGTGGGTTACGCCCCAAAATAGGGGCGCAACCTGCGTTGTTTTAGGATGGATTATTCAGCGACTTTGTACAGCAGGCTGGACTGCCAGTTGTTCTGTACGTTGTCGAATGGCCAACCTTTGACCGTTTCGTCCATCAGGAACGCCGATGCGTAGTGATAGATCGGGATGATCGGCATTTCTTCGGCGATGATATGTTCGATTTCGGTGTAGTTTGCGGATGGGTCTTCCATCGTTTTGGCCGCGTGCAGCAGGTCATCGACCGTTGCGTTGCTGTAACCCGCATCGTTGTAGCCCGATTCCGAATCCATCAGGTCTAGGAACGTCGATGCTTCGTTATAGTCGCCACACCAACCTGCGCGGCTGATTTCGAACTGGCCGTTGCCGCGTGCCTCTAGGAAGGTTTGCCATTCCATGTTGCCCAGCGTGGTGTCGATGCCCAGCGTCTGTTTCCACATCTGGCTGATCGCGATGGCGACGGATTTATGCGCCTCGGATGTGTTGTACAGGATTTCCACGGACAGTGGGTTGTCTGCGCCATATCCAGCCTCGGCCATTAGGGCCATTGCTGCCTCGTTCCGTTCCGCTTGAGTCATTGCGGCGGCGGGAACCTCTGGCACTTCGAACCCTGCGGTCGCGCCGGGGGTGAATGTGTAGGCAGGGGTTTGGCCCGCGCCCAGAACGAATTCGGTGATGATATCACGGTCAATCGCCAGAGACAGAGCCTGACGCACGCGCACGTCTTTGGCCCATTCAGGCGCATCGTCGCGGACGTTTACGTTGTAATAATACGAACACAGTTCAGGCACCGAATACACTTCGCCTGGGTATTCTTCGCTAAGCGATGCGAATTGGCCTGCTGGAACGGTTTCGGTTTTGTCGATTTCGCCCGCGATCCAACGGTTCAACGCTTGGTTTTCGTCGTTGATGATGACGCGGTTCACGGTTTCGATGATCACGTTTTCCGCATCCCAATAGGTGTCGGATTTCGTGCGAACCAGTTTTTCCTGCGGGTTATATTCGGTCAGGACATAGGCGCCATTCCCGACAAAGTTTTCAGGGCGCATCCATTGATCGCCGTGCGCTTCGACCACGTGCTGCGGCACTGGGAAGGTGGTGGTGTGGGTGACCATCTGCGGGAAATACGGCAGAGGGTTGGTCAAGGTCACGACCAGCGTGTGATCGTCAGGCGCCGACACGCCCAAGGTCGATGGATCTGCTTCGCCTGCGATGATCGCGGATGCGCCTTCGATCGACATCAGTTCGATGAACCACGCGTATGGCGATGCGGTTTCAGGGTTCGCCGCGCGCTGCCATGCGAACACGAAATCATTGGCAGTGACGGGCGTGCCGTCCGACCACATTGCTTCGGGGCGCAGGGTGAATGTGTAGGTCAGTTTGTCTTCGGACACGTCGTATCCGGTTGCAACGGCGGGGATCACGTTGCCTTCGCGGTCCTGCATCATCAGGCCTTCGAACAGGTCGCGGGTGACGGCCGAACCTTCGACGTCTTCTACCAGACCGGGGTCAAACGATGGGCTGTCATCAATGGTCGCATAGGTAAAGGTCTGGTCATCGGCCAGCGCTTCGCCAGTGACGGGATGGGTGCCAGCGGCAAACGCCACGCTGGCCGACAGGACCAATGCGGTCGCTGCGGTGGTCGATAGTGCAATTGTTTTTTTCATGAGATTAATCTCCCTGCTTAGGCGGCTTGGCCGCTCTATTGCGTGTCGTTCGTCTATTCGAACGATCATGGCTGTCATACTTTTGATCAAATGATAAAAGCGCAACAACTAATTGCAGCATTTTTCACCAATCATTCAAAAATTGATCACAAATCCCTTACGTAAAGTGCAACCATGCGAAGTGCACATTATTCAGGCAGACGGATAAAGGTTGATAAAACTTGGTCGACCGACTGTTGCGATTCGCCGCAAACCCACAACAGTGGGGCACAGCCGCATTTCACCTGCGCTACGATTTGAATAGAAAATTAGGACACCGTTTTCATGCACCTCACCAATAAAACCTTTGATGAAATGGAAATCGGTCAGACACAGGAATTGCGCCGTCTAATCACGGCAGACGATCTGTATGTCTTTGCCAATGTGTCCGGAAACTATAACCCGATGCACCTGCCTGAATGGGATGGCGACGGCGATGGCCACGCCGAAAGCGTTGCACCCTGCATGTATATCGCATCCCTTATTTCAGCCGTCCTAGGCACCAGTTTGCCTGGTCCCGGCACATCATATCGCAAACAATCCATCGAATTTATGGACCGCGTCTATGCAGGAGAAGAGGTCGTTTGCCGCGTCACCGTTGCAGATAAACTGGACGGTGGTTTGGTGGTGCTGGACACCGAAATACGGCGGGCGGTCGATGATGCGATCGTTCTAACGGGTCAGGCGACCGTCGCCGCGCCGACCAAAAAATTTGACCGCGATGATGTCAACGTGCCGCGGCTGGTGGTCGAACGGCACAAACATTTCGACGCCATTTTGGAAAAGGCCCGCCCTCTTCCATCTATTCCGACCGCCGTCGTCTGCCCCGAGGATGAAAAATCGCTGGGCGGCGCGATTTTGGCGGCGGAACACAGCATCATCACCCCGATCCTGATCGGCAACCGCGATAAAATCATGGCAGCCGCGCAGGGATTGGGCATCGATATTTCGCGCTACGAATTGCTAGACGGTGATCACCACAGCGCCCCTGCCCTTGCCTGCAAATTGGTTCACGAAGGCCGCGCCCGCGCCGTGATGAAAGGACACCTGCACACCGAAGATCTGCTGCGCCCGATGGTGCAACGTGACACGGGCCTGCGGATCGGCAAACGGTTCACCCATGTGTTTGTGATGGACGTGCCCGGCATGCCGCATCCCGTGATGGTCACAGACGCCGCGATCAACATCACGCCCGATCTGAAAACCAAAGTCGACATCGTTCAGAACGCCATCGATCTGGCTATTTCCATCGGTCACGACGCGCCCTTGGCGGCCATTTTGTCGGCGGTCGAAACGGTCAATCCTGAAATCCCATCGTCGATTGATGCCGCCCTGCTATCAAAAATGGCGGAACGCGGCCAAATCACCGGCGGGTATGTCGATGGTCCTTTGGCGATGGACAACGCCGTCGACATCGGCGCCGCACGGACCAAAGGTTTGACAGGCAAAGTCGCAGGCCACGCCAATATTCTGGTCGTGCCCAACATCGACGCAGGCAACATGCTGGCGAAACAACTGGCATTTATCAGCCACGCCGAAGGCGCGGGCATCGTACTGGGCGCCAAGGTGCCTGTGATCCTGAATTCGCGTTCGGACAGTTCGAAATCGCGCCTTGCCTCCTGCGCGGTGGCTGCGCTGCATCAAGCCCGTTTATCTGGCGGTGCTTTGTGATGAACGGGCTTATTCTGACGCTGAACGCGGGATCATCTTCGATCAAATTTTCAATCTACGACGGCGACACGCGTCTGTTTCGCGGACAGGTGGACCGCATCGGCCCCAACGGACGCCTGATCGTCAAAGATGACCAAGATTTCGAACATCCCGTCTCAGCGCCAAATTTATCCGACCATGCGGCGGCTGTGCAGGGAATTTTGACCAATATTCTACCGCTGCTGAATGGTCGTGAAATCTCTGCCGTTGGGCACCGCGTTGTGCATGGCGGCATGCGGTTTGACGCGCCTGCCGTATTGGATGACGACACCATTGCCTATCTTGAAACGCTGACGCCATTTGCGCCGCTCCATCAGCCGCATAATTTGGCTGGCATTTACGCCGCGCGCACGGCCTTTGGCGATGTGCCGCAAATCGCGTGTTTTGATACCGCGTTTCATCGCCACCATCCCTTTGTGAACGATACCTTTGCGATCCCGCGCGACTATTACGATCAAGGCGTGCGGCGGTACGGGTTTCACGGGCTGTCTTATGATTACATCACCAGCGAAATCGCCAAACAATCGCCAACCCTTGCCCAAGGCCGCGTGGTGATCGCGCATTTGGGCAATGGCGCATCAATGTGCGCTGTGCGCGGCGGGCGGTCTATAGCATCGACGATGGGATTTTCCGCTTTGGACGGTTTGCCGATGGGGACGCGCTGTGGCCAGATCGATGCGGGGGTGGTGTTGTACCTGATGCAGCAGGAAAACATGACCGCCGATCAGATATCGGACATGCTATATAAAAAATCGGGCCTGTTGGGGATGTCAGGCGTATCGAACGATATGCGCACCTTAGAGAAATCGGATCACATTGGCGCAAAACAGGCCATTGATTATTTCGTGTTTCGTATCCAGCGCGAATTGGGTGCGATGGCCGCTGTTCTAAACGGAATTGATGCCCTGATTTTCTGCGGAGGCATCGGAGAAAATTCCACACTGATCCGCGAACGTGTCTGCTCTGGCATGGAATGGATGGGCATTGAATTGGATCACAATCGCAATGCCGAAAATACCCCCCGCATATCGGCGGATTTATCGCGCGTCACCGTCATGACCATCCCCACCGACGAAGAGGTCGTGATCGCACGCGCCGTTCGTCATCTGGCCTAATCAGAACCGAACGATTTCATATCCATTTTCGATCAAACGGTCGCGGATCACACCCGCCATGTGCACAGCACCGGGTGTGTCGCCGTGCACGCAGATCGTGTCGATCGACAATGGGATAGCGTCGCCCGTGCGCGGTGTTATTGCTCCATCTTTTAGCATCTGAACCACGCGCTGAGCAGCCAAATCTGCGTCGTGAATAACCGACCCTTCGATGGTGCGCGGCGTCAATGTGCCATCGGATTCATACGTGCGGTCCGCAAAGATTTCATTGATCACGCGGCCGCCCAATTGCGCCGCCGCCGTTGACTGTGCCGTGCCTGCAATCACCATTAAAGGCAAGTCGGGCACAACGGCCCGCGCGGCCCGATAACACACCAGCGCCATATCAACGTCTTTGGCGGCCATATTTGCCATCGCGCCATGTAATTTCAGATGAGTCAGTTCGGCACCCATCGCAGTCGCCATGCCATTGGCTGCCGCCACTTGATACCGCACAATCGCATCCAATTCACCATCAGGCAGATGACATTCGGTCCGACCGAAATTTTCACGATCAAAAAAACCGGGATGTGCGCCGATACCCACATTGTTCGCGGCCGCATCGGCCATGGTCTGCGCCATAATCACTGGGCTACCCGCATGGGCACCGCAGGCGACATTTGCCGAACTGACGATCCGCAGCATAGCCGCGTCATCGCCCATGCCTTCGCCCATGTCGCAATTCAGATCGATTTTCATGCGTCCTCCCATCCGGTCACCATGCCCGATATTAATTGATACGACAAAAGGTCGGTCATTTTTGCCGGATCACGCACCAGCGGCGTTACTTTGGCAATCAAGGATCGCGTTATGTCCTGTTCATTTTGATAACTGGCGACGGCTTCTTCTAGTGTGATTTGACGGAACGCGATTTTTTGACCAATCGCAGCTTGTGCGATGATCGGCAAATCCTGCGGGATCACTGTGCCGATCCGCGGATAACCTCCGATCGTTTGGCATTCCGGCATCAGGACGTACGGCACGCCATCCCCCGTCAATTGAATATCACCAACCGTGATCGCATCGGACAACAGCGCCAACTGACCATCGGTCGCAAATTGCGCCCCGCCACTGTCGAATTTTACGCCCTGACGATTTGCCGCCACATCGCGCGTGAATGTGGTTTCCTGAAATGACTTTTGGGTATCGGTACTGAACAAATCTGTCTGGGGTCCAGCAATATAGCGCACTTCTGACCCACCAAATCGCGCAGAAATATCCAATTTGCATGCATTAAATGATGCGACAGGCGCAACGGCCAGTGTGTCACCTTGCTGCAAAAGTCCACCGATCTGACAGGTCAGCTGCGCGGCGCGGCTACCCAATATCACGGGCGATTGGAAACCACCCTTTACGCCCAGATATCCATAAACGCCTTGAGTTGCGGCACCGATCGTCAGGACCTGACCCGCACGCATTTGATGTGCTGCATTCCATGTGACTGGTTGGCCGTCGATATCCGCGCGCATGATCGCACCAGTGAGCGCGATAGCGACATCACAAGTCGCGCGGAACACCCCGCCATACCCCGCCATTTCAACAGTCGCACAATCCGGCGATTGCCCTAACAAAGCGGCATTTTCACATAACGCCAACCGATCCGCGGCCCCGCCGCGCGGTACGCCCATATGCAAGAGCCCAACACGACCCAAGTCCTGAATCGTCATTGCTGGCCCAGCGCGGTCGATAATCAATGCGCCGCTCATGATGACCATGTCCAACTGACCCCGCCCATGGGGTCCGATTGCAATTGCTCGAATTTATCTGCCGAAACTGGATGAAATTCGATCATGTCGCCCGCTGTTAGGATCGCAGCGGGATCGCAACCTACATCGAACAATCGCGCGGCGGTGGACCCAATCCAACGCCACCCCGTGGGCGACGCATTTGCGAATAAAACCATCTGCCGCACGGCCACGACCAATGCACCCGCCGGAACTGGGCGCAACTGGGACTGACGGGGGATGCCGTACCTTTCAGGCAATTCGCCCAAATAGGGCTGCCCGGGCGCAAAGCCGATGGTTAGGACCCGAACCGGTGTAGAGGCGATTTCGTCGATAACCGACTGCACGCTGTCACCGATGATCGCGGCGACCTCGGTCAGGTCTTCGCCATTGAATAGAGTTGGAATACGCCACTGTTTGACACCTATCACCCGCGCGGTCGCCGCCGCGTTGATTTGCGCCGTGATAACGTCTCGGACAGCAGCAAAATCCATCTGTTTCCGATCAAAACGCACCGCGACAGAGGCTAAGGTGCCCTGCACATCTGTGAATCCGAATGCGTCTTGCGATAGGATTTGGGCCAAATTGGCTGCGGATTGGTTCGCTTTGTCCGACATGACCGTGCTGAACCGAACAAGCGCGCCATCAATTCCCAGAGGCAAAATCTGTGGCACCATATTATTCCCGTATCCGCCCGCTGATGGTTTGTCTGTTGCGCCTTACTAACAAATTCCAGAGCCAATAACCAAGTTGACATTAACACGAAAATTGACCGATACAGCCGTCACCGAATTGGGGGCCGTTAGCTCAGCTGGATTAGAGCAGGGAACTTCTAATTCTCAGGTCGGGGGTTCGAGTCCTCCACGGCTCGCCATTCGGGATTTTATCTAGACAGATCAATATGCAACGGCGCAACGGACCCATCTTTGGGTTCGGCATAGATGACGCCGATCAGATCCGTTTCGCCCGCAAAAGATACCAGAATGTTATGCGTGACGACGCGTTCCAGAACAGCGTCGTAATACAGGTCAAAACCCGTGGCCCCTAGGGTGTTCGGTTCCAAATGAATGGTCGCGACCAGTTCGGCATATGATCCTTCGTCGGTTTGCCCCGTTGATAGGGCAACATCCGAAACCATGACCGACCAACCATCCGCATGGGTGTGATCCGCTAAATACTGCGCAATCTGCGGTGACTGCGCAGCAATCGTTTCATCGGTCACAGGCGTCGATAGGTCAAACGCCAAGGCGAATTCATTCAGCGGGATCGTCACTTCAGCCCTTACCGATTGGGTATCGACGGTCAGTTCAATCGTGGTTTCGGGAATGGGATGAGCCATGGCCGAAACGGCACCGCCCAATAGGGCAAGCGCCGCAAAGACCATACAGTGCAGTGTCTTTTTCATTAGAAATCGTAGACCGCGCCGTAATCATTCACGTGATCACGCCAAATGGTGTGATAGTGGATTTGATCGCCGAAAATCACGCCATTCTGGCAGACGAACTCTAGCCAGACACCGGGGCCATCAATGCGCACATAGTCGGCATGCGCGTTCAGTTCGGCGCTGCCCGAAAACGCAACGTAGGTTTCATCCAGTTGCGCCTTGTAACCGGCCATAATGGTATCAGCGGAAACGGCTGCCGTATCCCCGACCCATTCGCGTATCGCTGCCAAAACCAATTCTTTTTGCGCGTCATCCAATTGGGATACTGGGATGCCGACCTTTTCATCAGGGAACTGGCCGTCCTGACCTGGCCCCAGCAACACATCGGAAAACACAGTGTCCAATTCAGCAGCGGCCAATTGGTCTGGGCTAAACGATGCCAGCATGTCCGCCAGAGTATTGCGATCGTCTGTTAGCGGATCATAGGTGACACCATCAGCGATCCAGACCTTCGGCTCGATACCGATAAAGTTCGGCGTCGCCGATGTTTCGGCACCACCTGCATAGGTGTGCAACGTGCCCAAATGGTGCCCGCCAAACTGCAGCTGCCAAGTGTCCGTTGCCGACGGTTCACCCAAAAACGCGATAAAATAGTTGTTCGACGAATAAGCCAGACCGCCCCCGCCCATCGGGCCGCCATCTGGCATGCCTTGTGGTGGCTCTGCGTCGTCAGGCAGGGCGGGAGGCGTCCCTCCGCCTTGGCCTTGGGTCGACAGGCCTGCATCTTGGGCCAGTGTCAGAACATCATCAGCCATCAACAACGCAGTGATTTCGGAATATCCGTCGCCCGCAACGCCCACATTCGATGCCGCATAAACAACGCCCAATGCTGCCTGACGCTGTTCTTCGGTCATGTCAGTCATTTCCAGACCCAGACGGCAATTCGATCCGCATGGCAAATTCGACCACGACACCGCATTTTCAGCCGTCATCGGCAATAACACCTGTGCCTTTTGATCGTCATCCAAGGTGTTCAGAAAAATATCCGCCATACAGGCAACGACCGCGCCTTGGCTGGATTGGTCACAGGTTGGATCGATCGCAACATCTTGGCCCGGTTCGGACAGGCCCGACAAAATGACAGTGCCATCTTGTTCCATCGAAATGGATGTATCCTGCGCAAATGCTGCGGATGATAGAACCACGCTGACCGCGAACACAGACGCTGAAATTTTCAAATTATTCATTATAGAAACCTGAATTAAGGTGGCGGAAAAACCGCCTTACTGTGCTTGTACGTAGGCCGTTGCAATTTCTGTTGCTATTAAACGAAATTCATAATCGGCTTGATTATTCGGCCATGAATGCGGAAATTTCACATCAATAGATCACAATTTATTCGGAATAACTGATGGACATCGTTGACGAACTAAAGGCGTTTGTTGCCACCGCACAGACGGGATCGTTTACCGCAGCGGCCCATCAGCTGGGGATTTCCAACCGTCTTACGTCTAAATACGTCGCCGAACTGGAAACGCGTTTGGGTGTGCGGCTGTTTCAACGCACAACGCGAAAAGTGGGCCTGACACCCGCAGGCCACGACCTGTTAACCCGCGCCCCTGCGCTGTTGGATGATCTGGACGACCTTTTGACTCAGGTCGCCGAAGGGTCGCGCAGCCTATCCGGTGTCATTCGAATATCCGCGCCCGTCACATTCGGAGAGGTCTACGTCAGCCCCATGTTGGGCCGATTTTCACGGCTGCATCCGGATCTGAGCTTTGATCTAAGGCTGAACGATACGTATGTCGACCTTGCCACCGATGGCATTGATGTGGCGTTTCGGCTGGGACAGTCCGACATCCTATCCCTGAAAACGCGAAAATTGGGGGCATTTCATTCGGTCGCCGTTGCCAGCCCAGCCTATTTAGACGCGAACGGGACGCCGCAAACGCCGTCAGATTTGACCGCACACAGCTGCATCATCGACACCAACCGCCGCATCCCGCGCCGTTGGACGTTTTACAAAGACGGCACCGAAACCATGGTCAACGTCGCTGGCCCGTTCGAGGTGAACTCGGCCCGCGCAGCATCGGATTTATCTTTGGACAATATTGGGATCGCCTATGCCCCTTGGTTCGCCGTGTGCGATCTGGTCAGGGACGGCCAGCTGGTCCCGCTGTTTCAGGACTATGACAGCGAACAGGGGCTGGCAAACATCGTCTACCTAGAAGGCCGCGCCCTACCCCGCAAAATCAGAGAACTGATTGAATTCGCGGTTCAAGACGTCAAAACCGCTGGCATCTTATAGAAAACCTGTATCCGTTCGCATTGGCATAGGGCCATGCGATTTCTTTTGACTCAGGCCGATCCGTATTCCATTCTAATATTCAATTATTTGAATGGGAGGAGAGTAATGTCTGTCAATCGTCGTGACCTGTTGCGGGGGGCGGCGGCAACTGCTGTCGCATCCACCCTGCCCGCTCGCATATTTGCCCAAACCACCGTCGCGCAATCCGGCGAAGTCCATTTGCTGACGCTGTCGGACGGCACGCTCACGCTGCCTCGGTCGTTTATAACGGGTGCTATGCCAGCCGAAGCGGACGAAATTCTAACGCGCTATGGCGTCACAGGTGATGCGCTGACCCCAGACTGTAACGTGACTTTGTTGCGATCAGGGGATCGGACGGTTTTGTTCGACGTGGGATCGGGCACTGAATTTATGCCGACGGCTGGAAAACTGGCCGATGCCTTGGCTGCCGCGGGTGTCGATCCCTATGACGTGACCGATGTGATCTTTACTCATGCGCACCCCGATCACCTCTGGGGCAGCTTTGACGACTTTGGCGATATGTGGTTCCCCAATGCCACCCATCATATTGGGCGGACAGAATGGGATTACTGGACCGACCCCAACACCGTTTCGACCATCGGCGCAGAGCGTCAGACCTTTGCCGTGGGTGCGGCGAACCGTTTGGGCGCATTGTCCGATCAGATTTCCCTATTCGATGACGGCGCCGAAATCATACCCGGCGTTGCAGCGCGCGCGACCCACGGCCACACGCCAGGACATATGTCGTTTGAAACACGCGTTGGAAATCAATCCGTGATGATCGTCGGTGATGCGATCGGCAATCACCACGTTGGGTTCGAACGCCCCGAATGGGCATCGGGATCAGACCAAGATGCCGATCTGGGCGCATCCACCCGCCTGACATTGCTGGACCAATTACACACCGACCAAATGTTATTGATCGGCTACCACCTGCCGAATGGCGGGATCGGCTATGCCGAAAAACGCGGTAACGGTTACCATTTTACGAGCGCGTCATGATCAAATACCTGACCATTCCCGCGGCGCTATTGGCGGGCACCGCCGCCGCAAATGAAAACATTCCGGACCAATATCCACAGTCGTTACTATACAGCGCCCCGGTGGAATTCATTCCCGGCGTTTTCAGCGCCATCGGCGCGACGGCCCCATCGACATACGACAACGCAGGCCACAACAATAACCTTAGCTTTATTATCACAGGCGAAGGCGTCGTTGTCGTAAATGGGGGCGGATCTTACGGTTTGGCCGCCGCATTGCATGAAGAAATCCGTGCGCGCACAGACGAACCTGTCGTGCTGGTCATTGATGAAAACGGCCAAGGCCATGCCATGCTGGGCAATTCATATTGGGCAGACCAAGGCGTGAAAATCATCGCCCACAGCGACGCCGCCCACGAGTTTGAACAAACAGGCCACCGCCAATTAGAAAGCGCACAACGCAACCTACAGGACCGCGCCGAAGGCACGTTTGTACAAGGCCCGACCGAAACTTTTGATAGCGACTATGTGGTCGAACTGGGTGATTTTCGGATCGAAGCGCGCTACCTAGGCCCCGCCCATAGCCCCGGCGATGTGGTAGTCTGGCTGCCCAATCAGGATTTGGTGATTTCGGGGGATATGGCGTTTCACGAACGCATGTTGCCCATTTTCGAACATACCTACACGGCTGACTGGCTGGACACATGGGACAATGAATTCGAAGCGCTGAACGCAACCTACGTCATTCCAGGACATGGGCACCCAACGAACATGGATCAGGTGCGCCGTTACACCAAAGGCTATCTGGAATATCTGCGCGGCAAAATCGGTGAACATCTGGACAACGGCGGCGAACTGGCCGACGCCTATTACGTCGATCAAACGCCCTATGCGCATCTGGACACATTCGAAGAACTGGCCACCCGCAACGCTGGCCGCGTCTATGAACAGATGGAATTCGAATAGGTTACTGCGCCGCCATCGGCATGCGCTGCAATTGGCACTGGGCCCACAGGTCCTCTAACGCGAATAGCAGCGCATCAATATCAGCATCAGTATGCACGGGCGACGGCGTTATGCGCAGTCGCTCGGTTCCTTTTGGAACCGTTGGATAGTTGATCGGCTGGATGTAAATCCCGTGATCACGCATCAAAACATCCGACAGAAATTTGCATTTCACAGGATCGCCCACCATCACAGGGATGATGTGGCTGGGATTGTCGATGTGGGGAATTCCGATCTGTTCCAGTCGGTCACGCACTTTCGCGACCTTGGCCTTTTGGCTGTCGCGTTCGGATTGCGATGTTTTCAGATGTTTGATCGCGGCACATGCCCCTGCCGCCACAGCAGGCGGCAGCGCGGTGGTAAAGATGAAACCAGAGGCAAACGACCGCACGAAATCCACCAGATCGCGGGACGCGGCGATATAGCCGCCCATGACGCCGAATGCTTTGCCCAAGGTGCCTTCGATCACGGTCAGGCGATCCATCAGGCCTTCGCGTTCGGCAATGCCGCCGCCGCGCGGGCCGTACATGCCGACGGCGTGGACTTCGTCCAGATAGGTCATCGCGTTGTATTTATCGGCCAGATCGCAAATTTCGCGGATCGGAGCGATATCACCGTCCATCGAATACACCGATTCAAAGGCGATCAGTTTCGGACGGTCCAGCGGCTGTTCGGCCAGCAGACGTTCCAGATCCGCCAGATCATTGTGTTTCCAGATTTTCCGTTCCGCTTTGGAATGGCGAATGCCTTCGATCATCGATGCGTGGTTCAGGCTGTCGGAAATGACCAAACAGTTCGGGATTTTCGCGGCCAAAGTGCCCAGCGCGGCCCAGTTCGACACATACCCAGACGTGAACAGCAGCGCCGATTCTTTGCCATGCAGGTCAGCCAATTCGCGTTCCAACAGGACATGGTGGTGCGTGGTGCCGGAAATATTGCGCGTTCCGCCCGCGCCTGCGCCGACGCGGTCAATCGCGTCATGCATCGCACTCAGGACGGTTGGATGCTGGCCCATGCCTAGGTAATCGTTGGAACACCAGATGGTGACTTCTTTTTCCGCATCGCCGCGATTGGTCGCCCGTGGAAACCCGCCACGATGGCGTTCCAGATCGGCAAATACGCGATAGTTCCCTTCGGATTTCAAATCGTTCAGGGATTGTTCAAAGAAGGCATCATAGTTCATCAAGTCGCCCCTAGCGCTGGCTTGGTAACATGCTGCAATCACATGCAATTTTTGGAATATCTAGAAATAGAAAAAGCCCGCGCCGATCACAGCGCGGGCCAATTCATATCAGTTGCGAACCGATGGACCTTCGACCGATAGGCCATTGCCACGCGATGCAACATACAGTTCCAGAGCGATAAATTCTGGCGAATTCACAGCATAGGTTTCGGCGCGCGTATCACGAACACAGCCGCGGAAACGGGACTGGACACCGTTCAGCTTTGCGTTCTTCAAACGGTAGGTTGGGAAACCGTTGATCTGGCCTTGGCTTAGGTGATCGGCGCGAATGTAGTTGCCATAGTTCTGTTCGTGGCAGCTCGCGCAGGACAGGTCCAACTGGCCCGTACGGGTGTAATACAGCTCGCGGCCCAATTCATAGGCAGCTTCCGCAGGACCATCGATTTGGACGTTCACCGGCATGCCTCGCGACACGGACGCAAGCAATGCTTCCATCGCAAGGATGTCGCCCTTGTCGGCTGCCCATGCTTCTGCACCCATCTGTTCGGTCCGACAGCCATTGATCTGCATACCCAAGGTGCGAATTTCTTCGGCGTTGTCGTTCCATTTTGGATAGGTCGCACGCGCACCGGCTAGATTCTCTGGCGTCTCATGGCATGTTGCACAGGAATTGCCTTCGGTGCCTTCGACGGTGTTAAACGCTTCGATGGCTTCCTCGACAAAGATCATGCCGGGGTTATCAAAGTCATCCATCTGCATCGCTTGGGTTTCATCCGAACGGAACACCCAGCCTGAATAAATATCGCGCAAACCGTCAACATGGTCAGGCGCCGATGTACGAACGGTGATTTCGATTTCGCCATTAACCAGAAGGTCTGCGTCTTCGTCCGCATGCACAGCCGAGGCGATTGCAAATACTGATGCAGCCAACGCGGTTGCTTTCAGGAACTTTTTCATAGTGTGTCTCCTCCCCGCTAGCCGTTAGTATTCGTTTAATGTCATCAGATACGCGACGACATCTTCGATCTCTTGGGCCGTCAGCAGCGGGTCCAATTCACCCTCTGCCGCCTTGCCGGTGAACGCATTGCCAGGGCGGTTAAAGCCCGAGGTTTTGTAGAACGCTGGCATCACTGTACCGTCAAAGGTCATTTTCGCATTTGCTACCAGTCCGCGCAGTTCAGCTTCGGACCAACGCGCGCCGACACCATCCAACGATGGCCCTACCTCGCCATGGAATGGATAATCTTCAAGCGCGGACACAGCGTGACATGCAATGCAATTGCCTTTGCCGCGCGTGACCATGATTTCCAGTCCGCTCTCAGCGTTGCCAGGCACCCCCGACAAGGATGCTTCGATCGCACCGTATTCACCGAATTGAACATCGCCGGGCGCAACCACCTCGGCCTTTGCAACGGTCGCACACGCCAAAACGGCGGCCGTTAAAAACATCTGTTTCATGGTCCCTCCCTAGATCACGAAAACTCTATTACGCAGCCTAGGCGACAGATTCAGATTCACGCAATAACAAAAATAATTATTTGAATGTTTGTATGTGTAAGTATAATATTTTCAATATCTTAACCCAAAAACCCAACCGACAAATCCTACCATAACCCACTGCCCAAAGGGGGCATTGGGCAAATATACGAAAGAGATTGAGGTATACTTTTGGGTATAATTTGATTGGTAGACAGCACTCATGGTGCCGCGCAACGGCATCTAACCGCTGCACTCCTCAGGCTGGATCATCGCGCGCGCGGTTTGGCTCAGGCCCGTGACGGACACCTATCCGCTCCCATAGAACGACAATTTTTTAAAAAGTGCGTTGAGCCGCCATTCGCCTTCGATATCCACTCGCCTGAAGGGCGGCCAAAAGGGCCAAGACGATTAGCAACTCCGAGAACAGGTAGAAGGTCAATTTCAATCCCATCACATCACTGAGCAGGCCGAGTGCGAGGGTTGGCAGGGCGTTGGACAGGTATCCCACGGTATAGAACCGCGCGACATAGGTGGAGCGGCGTTCGGGATCGACACTGGCATTGACCAGCGCCAAAGCTCCCACGAAAGCCGCCCCGTAGAAGAACCCGCAAAACGGCATTATCAGCAGCAAAAGTAGCGCGTTCTGGATCATAGCGGCGGCTAATAGAATGGCCTGCGTCGCAGCAATCCCTAGAGTGCCGTAGGCGATCGCCTTGAGACTCGACGTGCGCCCCCATGCGTATTGCCCGACCCCTGCGAAAAGTTGAAACAGCGCGGGGACAAAGCCCGCGACACTGGCGGAAGCGAGGCCATAGACCTCTAGCCCGAGGCTCGGCCCAAGCGCCATCAGCACAGACCCGATCACCCAAGCGACCCCGACACTCAGACAGGCCAGGAAAAACAAAGACGCGAAGGGCAATGCCGAGGTGAATGCGGGGGGGCGGCCATCAGAGGGCTCGGGGTCAAAGCTCTGGATTTCGGTCGGCCAGAGCGATTGGCACAGCCCTGCAAAGGCAATCATTGCGAAGCTGGCGATAGCCACAAAAGGCGTAACAAACGGATAAAAATCCGCTCCGATTGCGAGCGAAGTCATCATCGGACCGCCCGCAGCCCCACCCGTAAAGGCAAGCGTGGCGACCATCGCGGCGGTTTTGCGGGCTTTGGGCGGGGCCAATTCATAGAGTGCGGCAGAAGACAGTCCCGTGATGATCCCCGTCCCTGAGCCGTTGAGGAAGCGGCCTAAGAGCAGGACCTCGACGTTATGCGCGGAGGCAAACATCAACGCACCTAAGGCCGTGAGCGCGAGGCCTGGCAGGATGACAAACCGCTCGTCGCGGGCAAAGCGGACCAGCATGGGCGCAAGGAAAAGCGCCCCGAGCGTGCCGAGCGCATAAATCGCAAAAATGGCCGTTGCCATGAGACGGCTCAGGCCGAACTCTTCGATGTAGAGCGGATAGAGCGGACTGGGCGCAGTGCTGCCCAACAGGGCGGAGAAAATAGCCAAAGCCAGCGAACACCGCGCAAGTAGGTTGCGTTCGTTCATGGCGCAATTACCACGCCGACCTTGCCGCGCCCCCCGCCTTGTTCCAGTCGGGATTGTGCCGAAGCGAGGTTCTCCAGATCAAAGCGCGCGCCGATTACCGGCTTGACGTGACCTTTGTCCATCATCGTCGAAATGGTCTTCAAATCCTCGCCGGAAGAGGTAGCGACAAAGAACTTTGACACGGCCAAGCTATGGGCATTCGCGGCTGCCACATCTGGCTCGGCCACCGCCGAAATGAGCCGCCCGCCTTTGCGCACACATGGGATCGATCGGGACAAGGTCCGCCCCCCAACCGCGTCAAAGATCAAGTCCATGTCCCGCGTGTGATCTTCAAAAGCTACGTCATCATAGGCCAGCACCTCATCCGCACCGAGAGCCAGTGCCATATCGCGGTTGCGCGTGGCGCAGGTTGTCACGACTTCCGCCCCTGCTGCCTTGGCGATCTGCACGGCAAAATGCCCGACCCCGCCCGTACCGCCGTGAATGAGCACCCGATCACCCGCCGCGATCATGCCTTGTGTGTGCAGCGCCTGATAGGCTGTCAACGCGGCCAGCGGCACGGATCCGAGATCGGCATCGGCAATCACGCGGGGTGCGATCGCCGCCTCAGCGGGCCGAACAATGACGTAATCGGCGAAACTGCCGCGATCCATTTCCGGCACGCCGAATATCCGCTGCCCGAGCCAGACCGGATCGACACCTGCGCCGATTTCCTCGACCACGCCCGCTGCGTCGCGCCCGCCTGTGTATGGCAGGATGTCCTCGCCCAGTCGGGCATAGCCGCCTTTGCGGATCATCAAATCAACAAAGTTCACGGAGGTCGACAATTGCCGCACGAGCATTTCGCCGGCCTTCGGCTCTGGCCGCTCAACCTGACAAAGTTGCAGTACGGTCGGGTCACCAAATCGGTGGAATCGGAGCGCGCGCATAGGTCTCTCTTTGTGGTGCAGCATCGGTTTACATAGAGGGGATCGCACCAAGTACGACAACCGCACATGTTCCATTGGCGCACAGAGCAAAGTGTTTTGGCGCATAGAGAAAACCACCCTGTCGTGGCGCAGAGGCCCGACCGATTTTCAGACACGAACCGCGCTTTGCACAACGCCCAAAACTTGAGCGGCAACCGCGTGAATTCTGCAATGCAGCACAGTTAACAGGCAGATGCGTCATAGGTGCGACTCCCGCCGCCCTGCTGTCTTGAGACTCGCCTCGCGCCGTCGCACCTTTGCTACATAGAAACGGAGACGCACATGCAACGGCAACCGCTCACGCAGGCCACGCAACACCTCACCACGATTGATGTGACAGCCCTCAGACCGCAGGAGAGGTTTTCCTTCTGGCACGATGTGATCTGCTCGCATTTCTCGCCCTCGGAAAATAGCACGGACGAGCCCTACGAGAACTTCAAAGCGCGCATGTCCTATCGTGGCATGGGGCCGATTTCGCTCTCTCACATCCATTCCTCTCCGACCATAAGCACCCGCGATCACAACTCGTTGCGCGCCAAACCGCTCGATTGTTTCTTTGTCGCGTGCCTGAACCAAGGCGATGCGATCCTGCGCCAAGGCGGCCGCGAGGCGCGCCAGCATGCGGGCGATTTCGTCATGTATGACAGTTCCGCACCCTTCGAATTCATCAATCCTACCGAATTCAACGGCTACTGGATGCGCCTACCCCGCTCCATCGTCGCGAACCGCATGAACCAGCCCGAAAATATGACTGCGCGCGTGATTTCCGGCAAAGCCTCTATCGGCAAAATGGTCACCTCGCTGATCACAGAGGCACACGGGATTGACCTCAAGGGGGAAACCCCGGCCGCCAATCGTCTGGCCTCCTCGATTGTCGACCTGCTCGCCGCCGCCTTTGAGACGCAAGCGGGGCTGACGGATCACGACAACCTACGCCACCTGTCGATGTTAGAGCGCGCCAAGTCGCTGATCCTGTCTAACATTGAAAACCCCGATCTTGATTGTGATTTCCTCGTGCGCGAGCTTGGCGTGTCGCGCCGCACGCTCAATCGCCTTTTTGCCCAAGAGGGGGCAACGCCGATCAAATGGGTCTGGAGCCAACGCCTCAAACGCGCGCATGAAATGCTCGCCAGCCGTCGCGATCTGCGCGTGGCCGATGTGGCGCTCGCCTGCGGGTTCAGCAACTTCTCGCATTTCACCCGCAGCTTCAAAGCCGAATTCGGGATCACTCCTAAGGCTATGTTGGTGCACTAAGGCCTAGAGGCTTTGTTCCAGATACGCGCCGAGCGACAGCAGACTGTCATCGGCACCGCAGGGCGCATCAAGCAGCAGACCAACGGGTAGCCCATCCGCGTCAAAACTAAACGGCAGCGAAAGCGATGGCGCGCCGATGAGCGAAGCGGGCGCGCAATTACGGCTGATGGTCAGGAAGGTCGGATGGCATTCACCGTCGATCTCCAATTCCTCTGCCTCACTCCATCGCGGCGGCTGAACAGTAATCGTAGGCGCGGCAATGGCGTCGATGGCATAATCATCATAGAGCGCCATGATCCGCGCCTTTAATGCGTCAAGCGCGCGCCGAATACGCGGCAGATCACCCGCCACCTTTTCTGCTACCTCGGGCATCTCGGCAAAGGCGCGTTTGACATCGCCGCTGCCAAGCCGTTCGGTAAACACAGGCAGGCTGCATCCCAACTCATCGGCGCAAAACGCCTCCCAATAGGCATGCGCCTCTGCAAACACGATCGGGAATCCAAAGTCCTGTTCCAGCCCGTCATAACCCAGAGGCGGCAGGTTCACGACCTCGATCACGCCCTGCGTCTCTAGCCGTTCAAGCCCCGCGCGGAAGGCACGTTCGACCGCCCCGGACAGTCCAGGAAGTGCATCTTTGGGCAGGCCGAGCCGCACCTGACGCTGGGGCCATTCTGTTTGGGCTGCGCCGACGACACTCATCGCTGCATCCACCTGCGCGATATCTGCGGCTTGCGCGGCAAAAATTCCTATGGTGTCGCGGGTTCGGGACAGTTGCAAAACGCCTTCGGCCTCATAGCGTCCGGTGCTGGGCCGAAACCCCGCGATGGCGCAAAAGCTGGCGGGCATGCGGGCCGAGCCGCCCGTATCGGTGCCAAGCGCCACGGGGACAACCCCCGTCGCCACAGCTGCCGCCGATCCGCCCGAAGAGCCCCCCGATGTACGATTGGGGTCAAACGGGTTGCGCACAGGACCAAACGCCGCGTTGTCAGAGGTCGCGCCAAAGGCCAGTTCATGCATGTTGAGCTTGCAGCACAACACCGCCCCTGCCGCGCGCAATCGAGCCACGGCGGGCGCATCGGTCTGGCGGATGTTCTGCGACAACGCGGGCGAGCCGCCCGTCGTCACCCAGCCCGCAACGTCGATGTTGTCTTTCACCCCGATTGGAATACCGGCCAATATCCCCTGCCCGCTGCCCGCCTCGGTCGACATTTCGCCAATCAGCGCGTTGTTGACCACGGCGAGGCTGCGGGCCTTGAGAGTCTTGAGCATTCCGTCCACGCCCATCTGGGCACTGCGCGCGCGCACGTCTTTGATCGTCAGGGGGCGGTAATCGGTGGGGGTCGTCACTGTCGTCATCTCTTCGCTTTGTCCTGCCCGCATTCACATCACCTGCGCAGCAAAGGCTTCCATTGCGGGGGTATCGCCGATCACCTCTTGCGGAGCCTGCCCCGTGATCCGTCCGCGCTTGAGCACGAACACCCGCTCGGACAGCGCTGTGATAAAGTTGAGGTTCTGCTCGACCAGCAGAATGGTCAGTGCCTTTTCGGCCTTGAGCTGGTGCAAGGTGTCGATCATTTCCTCAATGATCGAAGGCTGGATGCCCTCGGTCGGCTCATCGAGAAGGATCAGTTTGGGATCACCGCACAGGCACCGCGCCAAAGCCAAAAGCTGCTGCTCCCCGCCCGAGAGCGCGCCGCCACTGCGGTCGAGCAGACGTTTGAGGCGTGGGAAGTTGCGCAAGATATCATCGATCATCTCAGCTTCGGGCTTTTCCGCAAGTAGACAGCCCATGCGCAGGTTTTCAAGAACCGTTAGCGTAGGGAAAATCTGTCGCCCCTGCGGGACATAGCCCAGCCCCTCGCGCGCGCGGCCTTCGGTTGGCGTGGATTTCAGATCGCTCCCGTGCAGGGTGATCGCGCCCTTGGTGGCGGGCAGCAGCCCCATCACGGTTTTCAGCAGCGTGGATTTGCCCATGCCGTTGTGCCCAAGAACAGAGACGAATTGCCCCTCTTCGATCGACAGATCGACACCGAACAAGGCAGGCACACGCCCATAGCGGGTTTCAAGATCGGAAATGGTCAGAGCATTCATGCGGGTGTTTTCCCCAAATAAACGTCGCGCACCTGCTGATTGGACAGCACTGTGTCGACGTCGCCTTCGATCAGGACCGCGCCTTGATTGAAGACGGTGACGGTCTTTGCGATTTTGCGGATGAACTGCATGTCGTGTTCGACGACGATGACAGCGCGCGAACGGTTGATCTCGCGGATGATCTCGGCGGTGCGATCCACTTCCTCATCAGTCATGCCGGCAACGGGTTCATCCAGTAGAACAAGATCGGGCTCTTGGGCGAGCACCGTTGCGATCTCTACCCACTGGCGCTGGCCGTGCGACAGGATGCCGACCTCGCGGTCCGCGATGTGGGTCAGGCTCAAACGCTCCATGGTCTCCTCGACAATCCCGCGCGCATAGGCCCGCGTGCGCAAGCGTTCAGCGCTCACGAGGATGTTTTCGCGCACGGTCATTCCGTCAAAGACATTGGGCGTCTGGGTCTTCACCCCGACCCCGCGGCGCGCGATCTCAAAGGTTTTGGCCCCCGCGATACTGTCGCCGCGATGGAGCAAGGTGCCCGCGCTCGGCACCAACTGGCCCGTGAGCATTTTGAAAAACGTACTCTTGCCCGCACCGTTCGGCCCGATCAGGCAGCGCAATTCCATTTCACGCAGGATGAAATCGACGTTGTTGACCGCGACCACACCGCCAAAGCGCATGGTCAGGCCTTGGGCCTCGATCAGGGGGAGCGAAGATGTGGGGATGGTCGTCATTGTGCGGCCTCCTTTTTGGCTTGGCCCGCGCGGCTGCGATCGCGCAGACGCGGCAACAGATCGTCGCGCAAAAGCGGCACCACACCTTTGGGCACCAGCAAAACAAAGAGGATCAGCACGATCCCCATAAAGAGGTTCGCGTTCAGTGCGCTTTGCTGGCCCACGGCCGTGATCAGCCATTGCAGGAAAAACGCCCCCAGGATCGGCCCGATCAGGGTACCGAGACCGCCGACGAGCACAAAGATGATCGCCTGCGCCGAGATCGCGAGGGAGAAAACAGTGGGCGAGATATAGGCGCCCCAGTTGGTAAAGAGCACACCAGCCAGCCCCGCAATCGCCGCCGACACCATAAAGGCGAGCAGTTTGTAGAAACGGGAGTCATAGCCCAGCAGGTTCACCCGCGTCTCGTTCTCGCGGATTGCCACGATTACCCCCCCGAACTTGGTGGTCAAAAGCCAGCGCAGTGCAAGATAGACCGCGATCAGCCCCCCCATGGTGACATACCACAGCCCGTCCGGCCCGAGCATCCGGTCCGGCTTGCCGAGCACCGTCAGCGTGGGGATCGACGGAATTCCGTTGAACCCGCCAAGCGCGGCCTCACCGATGCGGTATTTGTCGCCTGAGGTGGAGTTCACGAGGTTAAAGAGGATGATGCAGACCGTCATCGTGATCACCCCGACATAGGCGTCACTGATCCGTCCGTAGAACATGAAATAGCCCAGCAGACCCGCAAAGATCACGGGCACCAGCACCCCGACCAGCAGCGCGGCGTTGGCGCCGTCCATGTTAAAGGCGGCCACGGCATAGGCATAGCCGCCCAGCCCGAGGAACATCGCCTGACCGAACGACATGATTCCCGCATTCCCCCACACAAAGCCTTGGCTCAGGCCGAAAATGGCCATGGCGGCAAAGCCCGTGAGTTGCATAACAGTAAACAGATCCAGCGTTTTCGGCACCCCGAAAAGCAGAGCGAGGCCCACGGCCAATACGGCAAATAGACTTTTGGCATTCTGGGTCATAGGCTTTTCCTGAAAAAGCGTCCGGTGATGCCTTGGGGCAGCAGACGGATGATGAGGATTGCGGCCAGCAGCATCGCCACCTCGCCGATGATCGGCGTGGCTTGGAAGGAGACCAGTTCATTGATCGGGCTGAACAGAGCCGAGGCCAGCCCCGTGCCCGTCACAATCGCGGGCCCGCCCCCAAGCACGGTGATAAAGGCCTTGGCGATATAGGCCCCGCCCATGGTCGGCGCGACACCCGAGAGCGGCGCCAGTACCCCTCCCGCCAGCCCCGCCAGCGCGGCACCAACGGCAAAGGTGCCCATGTAGACAAGCTTGGGCGCGACCCCGAGGGCCGAGGCCATGTCGGCGTTTTGCATGGTGGCGCGCACGATCAGTCCGATGCGCGAGAATTTGAGCACCAGCGCGGTTGCCACCAGCACGACCGCGGCGGCGGCCACCACGACGATCCCGTGCACACCCACATCGAACCGCCCGATAGACATCGAGCCGACGGGTGCGGAAATACCGCGTGTCTGGTTGCCGAAAACGGCGGTCATCAGACCGATCAACAACAGGCTCAGGCCCCAAGTCGCCAGCATCGTATCGATGATCCGACCGTAGAGGAACCGCATCAAAAGCCGTTCCACGACGATCCCGACACCGCCCGCAACGAGCGGGGCAAAGATGAACATCGAAAGCCAGATGTTCACCCCTGCGCCAGAGGAGATGACGACCGTATACGCGCCGAGCATCATGAATTCACCGTGGGCGAGATTGATGATTTTCATCATCCCAAAGATCACCCCCAGCCCGATCGTAATCAGGGCAAGGGTTCCGATCCCCACGAGTATGTTGAAGGCAAGAAGCCCTGCGACGTCCATGGTCTGTTTCTCCTTTTGAGTTACATCTCGAGCACGAACTGTTTGTTCGTCTCTGGATGGGCGATCAGGTCACAGACCTCTGCCGTATCGACAGGCACCACGTCGGCCAGACGTTTCTCGATGGCGAACGCTCCGTCTTCGGCACGGCCGATAAAGGCGCTGCGCACGGTGTGGTGAGTTTTGGGATCAAGGAATACGCGCCCCGAGGGGCCATCGACTTCGATGCCCGTTTCCAGCGCTTCGATCATTTTCATGCGGTCCATATCGCCCGCGATTTCGGCGGCTTTAGCCCAGATCATCATCGCCTCATAGGACGAGGTCGTTATCTCTGTGCAGGCGGTGCTTGGCGGAAGCAGCGGCGTGACCTCTTCGAGGAAGGCGTTGCTGGCTGCCGTGTCGATGGTGTCGAAATAGCCACCCGCCGCGACGATGCCGTCGGTTGTCGATGACTCGAGCGTCAGCAATTCGCTGTTCACGCCAAAGTTCGAGGACCCCAGCGGGATCTTGTCCATCAGACCCGCCGCTTCCCACTGGCGGTAGAAGCCAAGGTGATTGGCCCCCACAAGCGCGGTCAGCAGCAGATCGGGCGCGGCGGTCTGGATGCGGGCAATCGCGGAAGAAAAGTTGGTCACGTCGAGCGGGAAGAAATCCACGCCCGCAACTTCACCGCCATTGGCGATCACGGCATTCTCCATCCACTTTGCGGTGATGTGGCCGTAGTTGTAATCGGCGGCGATGATATAGACCTTTTTGCCCCAGCGGCTTAACACATCCTCGACCAGCGGCAGCACGGTCTGTGCAGGGGTAGTGCCCGTGCAGAAAGTATTGCGATCACAGACACCGCCCTCGTACAGCACGTTGTAGAAATAGAGTGTCTGATACCGGTCAAAGATCGGGCGGATTGCTTCGCGCGAAGCAGAGGTCAGCCCGCCGAACACAACATCCACCTTATCCCTAAGCGCCAGTTGCTGGGCGTATTGCGTGTAAAGCTGCATGCTCGACTGGGTGTCATAGCTCACCAGTTCGATCTCGCGCCCAAGCACACCGCCCGCAGCGTTGAGGTGTTTGACGGCCAACTCCATCCCGGGGGCGACAGCCTGACCGCCTGGGCCGATGGGGCCTGTCATATCGAGGATGTTTCCGATACGGATCGTGTCATTGGCGGCAAGCGCGGGCTTGGCCACAAAAGGCGAGGCCAGCGTGGCAGAGGCCGCTGCGGTCGTCATTAAAAAGCGACGTCGGGAAATGTCTGTCATTGGGAAATCTCCTGTTGGGAAGAATGTGAGCGCGTTTTGCGCCTTTGGTGGTGAAGGGGGTCGTGAAAAAGGGGCCGCGGCGGATATGCCGTGGCCCCTTTATCGGTTAGCCGTGCCCGCCCGTGGCGGAAGCTTTGCGCATGTAGCTGAACAGTCCGGCGGCAATGAAGGTGGAGCCACCGATCAGCCAGTATTGCCAGACCGCTTGCAGATTAAGGAACGGCAGGGCCGCAACGATGGACTGGATGAAAAGCGCGCCCGCGATGGTGGCGAAGAACGATCCGCGCCCACCTGTGATCTGCGCCCCGCCAAGCACCACAGCTGTAACGCTCATCAGCGTATAGTTGATGCCCGTGGTGGCCGACCCGATCCCGACCTGAGCCGACATAAGAAGCCCCGCGACCCCTGCCAAAAAGCCTGAGGCCATAAAAGCGAGGATCACGATGCGGCCACGGCGCAGGCCGATCATCTCGGCGGATTTGGGGTTAGAGCCGACAGCCCGCAAAGCACGGCCAAAAGGACGGCGTTTGAGCGTGAATTCAAAACCCACCGTCAGCGCCAGCGTCAGTATAAAGACCAGCGGCAACGGACCGGCAAGTACCTGAACCGCAGACATGTAGCTGTCAGAGATCAGCCCATCAGGGGACGGACGCAGGATCAGCGACAGCCCCTGAAGCCCCGTGTAGGTTGCCAATGTCACAACGATGGCGGGCAGCTTTAGCCCCTCGACCAGCAGGCCGTGCAACAAACCAACCGTTGTGGTCGCCAATAGGATCACGATCACCCCGCCGACAAACCCGACAGGCGCCCCGTCGCCCAAAAGGAAAGACGCCAGCACAACACAAAACCCCATCAGCGGTCCGACCGACAGGTCAATCCCGCCCGTGAGCACAACAAAGAGTTGAGCAAAGCCCGCGATGGCCAAAATGGCGGTCAGCGTGGTGATGCTCTGCAGCGAGAACGGCGAGAGGAAATAGGGGTTCAGGGCCTGCGTCACCCCGATCACGCCAAACGCCAGCGCGAGCAGGACCAACGCGGGCAACGTATCGGACCCCGCGAGCTTTTTCAGGCGCGAGGTGGTCGCCGCTTCGCTTTCGCCGTCACGGATACCTGTGGCTTTCAGGTTGGCTTCGGTGATGCGGGTGTCGTTTACATCCGCGCCCGTCAACTCGGCCACAACCGAGCCGCGCGAGAACACGAGAACGCGGTCACACAGGCCTTCGATTTCGACCCCGTCAGCAGAGGCGACGACCACGGCCACACCGTTTTTGGCCAGCTCGCGCAGTTTGTTGTAGATGTCACTGCGCGAACCGACATCGACGCCTTTGGTTGGTTCATCGACCAGCAGCACGCGCGGGGACATGGCGATCTCGCGCCCGATCAGAACCTTTTGCTGGTTGCCGCCCGACAGGGCAGACACTGGGGTTTCGACCGTTGGCGCCTTTACCCGCAGATCGCTGTGGATCTGTTCGGCCAGTGCGCGTTCTTTCGAACCTGAAATGACACCGTTTTTCGAGATGGCGGCAAGCTGGCCGATGCCTTCGTTTTCACGGATCGACATCGACAGGACCAGACCTTCGTGGTGGCGGTCATCGGGCACAAAGCCGACCCCCGCCTTGCGGAACGCTGCCGCGCCGCCGCCATGGGGCAGCAAGGTCGGGCCGACTTTGATGTCGCCGTCTGTGGCCCCATCGACGCCCGAAAGCGCCCGCAGGAATTCGCGTTGTCCCTGCCCTTCGACCCCAGCGAGACCGATGATCTCACCGGGTTTTACTTCTAGATCGACATCGGCAAACCCATGCCCCGACAGACCAACAATCGATAGCACAGAGTTGCCCTCGGTGATCGTACCCTTGGCAGGGAAAACCTGTCCCAAAGGGCGGCCCACGATTAGATCGACGATCTCGTCGGTGGTCAACTCGGACGCCAGACGGGTTTCGATCAACTCGCCATCGCGCAGCACCGACACACGATCGGCAATCGACATGACTTCGTGCAGACGGTGAGAGATATAGATAATCGCCGTGCCTGCGGCCTTCAGCTCTGCGATCAGACCGAAAAGGTGCCGCACCTCGGGATCCTGAAATGGCTCTGTCGGTTCGTCAAAGATAAAGACCTTGGGATCAGAGGCCAGCGCGCGGGCGATCTCAAGAACATGGCCTTGGGCGAGCGACAATTCGGACACGCGGGTGTCGAGTTCCATCGCCAGCGTCTTGGTCGAAACGCGGTCGAGCAGCGCTTGACCCGCCTCATCGCTCAGGTCGGCTTTGGCCAGACGCAGGTTTTCAAGAACGGTCAGATCGGCGGCAAGCGCGGGGTGCTGGAACGCAACCGATAGACCCATGGCGCGCACGGCGGCGGGCTGGGCGGGCGCTTTGGCCCCCGCAATTTCAACAGAACCTGTGTTGGGATCATAGACCCCGCAGGCACAGTTGATCAGGGTGGACTTGCCTGCACCGTTTTCGCCGACGATGGCGTGCACTTCGCCGGGGTAGGCGATCAGGTCCACGCCCTTGAGCGCTTTTACCGCGCCGAAGGATTTGGAAATGTCGGATAAAACCAGCGCGGGATCGGCCTGCGCGGCGGTGGTTTGGAAGGTCATGGTTTGATCTTTCATGGCAGCCTCACGCAGCTTTCAAACGGTTGGTCAGGGACGGAAGCGAGACACCAAGCAGCACGATCACGGCTTGGATCATGAATTGGACGGAGGTGTCGAAACCTAGCGAGATAACAAGCTGGCCAAGATAAACGAGGAAGAACGCACCGATCCCCGTGGCCAGAACGGACCCGCGCTCGCCGGTGATCGAATTGCCCCCGACAATGAACGCGGCAACCGAGGCGAGCATGTATTCATTACCCGCAAACAGCGTCGGCACATCCGACAGCCCCGCAAACATCACACCTGCGACGGAAAACAGGATGGCGGCAGCGACATAGGCGCCGATCTGGAACCTTTCGACCTGAAAACCTAGCGCCGCGCCCGTGACGGGGTTCAAACCCGCGACCTGAAAACGGCGACCCAAGGTGGTGTAGTTCAGCACATAAGCCACAAGGCCAACCACAATCAGCGCGATTACAAAGGGGTTGGGAATGCCCAAGGTGCGCCCCAATGAAAAGTCTCCAATCGCGGGGACGACCGAACGGGCCGTGCCGCCCGACACCTGCAAAACGATGCCGAACGCGATGGAATTGACGGCGATGGTCACCACCAGCGGCGGCACACCAAGGCGCGTGACGGTCAGGCCATTGACCAGCCCGATCATCGCCCCGATCACGAGCGCCGTGCACAAAAGCGAGAAAGCTTCGGAAGTGGTGCCACTGCCCGATTGAAGGGCAGTGACGATAACCGCAGCAAGGGAAAAGACGCCCGCAACCGAGATATCAAGGCCACGTTGCTGGATCACCAGATGCTGACCCACGGCGGCCACCGCGAGGATCCCAGCGAAGGGCACAAGCCCCCCGAGCGCAGAAAGCGCGATGGTGGAGGGGGCCATTATGCCCCCGACTATCAGCAAAAGCACAAGTGCCAGCAGTGCGCGGACCTCGTTACGTTGGGGAAGGTTGGTCATGTGACTGTCCTTTCTAGCGGGCGTCTTAGGGCGTCAGGCGTCAGTTAAAGACGGCCTGAAGCTCTTCTTTGGTCATGGTGAAGGTCGAAACATGCGCACCTGGAGGCAGATCAGGATCACAAACCGGCGCGAATTGCGGATCATCCGACGCGGTGTTGTCGACCACGGTGTCAATCAGGATCGACGGTTCGTCGTTTTCGATGTCATTGGCCGCGGCCACACCTTTGCGCAGGGCCAGACGGGTCAGCCAAGTGCCAGCAGAGGTGGTGAACAGATCAAAGTCTGGGTTGGCTTCGTGGTTTGCTTCCCAGAAACATGCCAGTTCGTTGCCGTCGCGGGTGGTCCACAGCGGGATCGGGGTATCGGTGGCTTCGAATGCGCGCAGCCCGCCCATAGAACCGATGCCATAGTCCGACATCACAGCGTCAATCTGGGGGTGTTTGGCGATGAGCGAGGTCATGGCCTTTTGGTATTGTGCGCGGTCCCAGTTGGTGGTCACGGGGCCGTCTTCTAGCATGGTGATACCTGGATAGTCGGCAAAGACTTCCATTGCGCCGTTGTAGTAGTTCAGCGTCGAAATCGCACCCGGCGCACCGCCCAGCATCAGCACATTGCCTTCGCCGCCCAGCTGCTCGGCAATGAACTCCCCTGCCAGTTTGCCTTCGTAGTTCTGGTCGGCCGTGACCATGGCAACATAGTCTTCGCCCGCTGTCCCAGGGAAAGACGTACCGCCGTAGAACGGCACAACCATGGAGCCCATTTTCATCGCTTGGCTCATGGCGCGCAGCAGGCTTTCGCCGCCGTCAGGGTAGACGATGATCACGTCAAAGCCCTGAGCGGCCAGACCGGTGATGTCGGAAATCTGTTTTTCAACCGACCCTTGCGCATCGGTGTAGCGGGTCTCGACGATGTTGGGGCATTGCGCGGCTTCCAGTTCGAATTCGGCTCTGGAAATCTGCCGCCACGGGTCGGACGAGATACCCGAGGAATAAGCCACACGTAGGTCTTTATCGCCGCAAAAATCGGTGATCGGGCGAAAATCAGCAGTGGTGCCGACCTTGGTCGGGTGCTGGTCAGCTTCGGCGAATGCGCCGCTTGCCATGCTCATTGCAACGCCTAGCGCGGCAACTGTGCTTTTGAGAAGGGTAGTCGTCATGTTAGTCCTCTGTCGGTTAAATGATCGGCACAGTTTTGAGCGTGTGCCTTTGGGGTTGGAAAAGTGCCCGCACGCCAAGGGACCGCGCGCGGGCAATGGGAAAATCAATCGTCGGGATGGCGCAGGTGCCAATCGGTCGCCTGCTGGAACGCCGCCCCTGCCCGCACAAGACGGGCCTCGGTCAGTTGCGGGCCGACCAGTTGAACGGCCACGGGCATACCGTCGTCATCAAACCCGCCGGGCATGGTGATGGTGGGCGAGCCCGACATATCGAAGGGGCCGGTGAAGCGGATGAACTGCGAATTGTCGCCTTCCGCCTCTTCGTCCCAACGGGACAGCGAAGGCGTGCGCCAGATGGTGGCGGGGATCAGCATCAGATCGACGGCGGTAAACAGTTTGGCCAGCGCCGCCGAGAAATTCAGGCGCGCCTGATGTGCAGCCGCCATATCGAGCGTGGTAAAGCCGTCGGCCATGTCGATGAACTGGATCATGTTCGGGCCGTAGTCGGACTTGCGTTCGGGGTAGCACCCTTTGTGCGCCAGCGCAGTTTCGGCAGAACACAGCGCAAGCCATGCGGTCGCGGCCTCTTTCCAAAACGGCACCGTGTCGATCTCGACCAGAACCGCGCCTTGGGCCTGTAGCACGGCGGCAGCCTCTTCCCATGCTTTGACGATGGCAGGGTCCACTCCATCACAAGCGTAGCTACGCGGCAGGCCGATGCGCATCCCTGCGATGGATTTGCCTGCTTCGCTGCCGTAGTCGCCTACGCTGGCCTGAACCGCCGTTGGGTCGTTCACGTCTGCCCCTGCCATCGCCGACAGCATCAGGCCCGCGTCTTCGGCAAAGCGCGTCATCGGGCCGATGTGATCAAGCGACGCAGCCAGTTCGAACACGCCGTAACGGCTGACGCGGCCCCATGTGGGTTTAAGACCCGTGATACCGTTGGCCGCCGAAGGAAAGCGGATCGAACCACCCGTGTCAGATCCAAGCGCCCCAAAGGCAAGACCCGCAGCCACAGAGGCACCCGACCCCGAAGAGGACGAACCCGACCAGCGGTCATCATTCCACGGGTTAATTGGCGCTTTCACATCGGGGTGGTGGGCTGCATAGGCCTGTTCGGTTGTTTTGAGCTTGCCCAGCGTGATCGCGCCGGCCGCCTCTAGTCGATCTACAACGGTGGCGCTGAAATCGGGGGTGAAATCCTTGTGAATACGCGTGCCCGCCGTGGTCTTGGCAAAGTCGGTGTAGATGATGTCCTTGTAGGCGATCGGCACGCCATGCATCGGGCCGCGATACTTGCCCGCCATGATCTCGGCCTCGGCGGTCTTAGCCTGTTCCAGCGCGCGCTCGGCGGTCACGGTCACATAGGACATGATGCGGGCGTCCACGGCCTCGATCCGCGCGAGCATATGCTGGGTGACCTCGACGGGAGAGAGTTTGCGGGCCGCAATATCGCGGGAGATAGAACGGATAGATGAGTAATGCATGTCTGGCTCTTAGGCTTCGGCTGTTGTGGGGAGTGCGGCATTGACGAGGTCCACGATCTCTTCGGTGGTCACCACATCGGCGAAAACCACATAGAGATTGCCGAGCGTCGCGTTGTGCTCTTCGTCGGTGATGGTGCCCGTGCTATCGGCACCGAAAATGACGTTGTAGCCATATTGCAGCGCATCACGCGCCGTGCTTTCGGCGCAGCAATTGGTCAACGTGCCCGAGATGATCAGAGTCTCGATCCCGCGCGCTTGCAGCTCTTCATGCAGACGGCTGACACCTGGGGCAAAGGCGGAAAAACGGGCTTTCTCGATGATCGGCTCATCATCCGTTCGATCCAGCAGCGGCGAGATCACACTGAGGGGATGGTCGCGGTCCAACTCGGTCTTGAGTGCATCGGAAAACGGTTTGCCGTTGAACGCCTTGTAATAGGCATCCCAAACGACCTCTTCGTCTTCGGTATAGATATTGCGGATAAAGACATTCAGCCCGCCCTTGGCGCGCACCGCTTGCGAAATCGCGTTGATGTTGGGGATCGCTTCGCGGGCGTTAGGCACCACAGCGCAGGCCCCGTCTTCTAGGTAGACACGCTGCATATCGACGATGACATGGGCGGTTTTGCTCATGTCGAGCGAGGTATGGGATTGCTTGGCCCCGTCGCGGTTCCAAATACCGCGCTCTAGCAAAACAGGGTTGATATCGATCTTGTGCATCGTGGTGGTCTCGTTAGTTAGACAAGCCGCCTCCGTTCCCCTGCACGCAGGGCGCGCAGAGGTCTGGGGGGATAAGTCGGAAAGGGGGCGCCTAGGGAATAGGCTTGGCGTTAGGCGTGCGCGGGGCTGACCGAGACAGGCTCGGGCGGCGACTTGGGCGCGTGGTGGTGGTGGTGATCGGGGATGTCATCCTTGATCGGTGGTAGATCACGGCGAAACACGATCGGCTGGCCGTGTTCGGTGACCAGATAGGATCGACGCCAGTGTTCGACGGTCTCGGCCATTTCTTCGTCGTTCATCAGGCCAAGTTCGCCAAGAAGGTAGATCAGCGCCTCGGACCATTGCCGGTAATAGGCCTCCTCCGAGGTCTCCATCCCCTGCTGCGGGTTGCGGCGGATTTCGGCAGAGAACGTCTCGACCCATTTGCCCCATGTGAACACCCCCGCTTGGGCGAGAGCCATGGACAGGCCAAATACCTGCGCGTGCCACGGCTCTCCGAATTTGGGCGCGCCGATGTCGTCCGAGGCAAGCGAGCTCAGATCGCTGCGGCATGGGTCTAGCGCTTCGATGATGCTGGCGTATTCCATTACGCATCCTCCAGATAGGTTTCATACAAATCGATGTAGACGGCATCTTTGACGCCTGCATCAGGGCCCCACAAATCGGACGCCTCAAACCGTACGGTGTAGGTGTGATCCACAGCACCGTAATCGCCCAAAGACCGCCCATCGGCATAGAGGCACGCGCCGCGATAGGCGACGATGGTGCACGGCTTGCCACGAGTGTAGCGCGGTAGACGCGTGTGGGTTTTTGGGTTGATGTTCAGCGTCATCACGCGGTCACCTTCGGCGTATTTCGGCGCGGTGTCGGCCTCGCCCGTGACGGGGTGGTTGGTGGTGAATAGGTCGTGGGTTTTCTCGGGCGTCAGCGCTTCTAACTTTTGCGCCCACTCGGGCAGCGGGGCTTGCGCCTTGCCGGTTTCCAATTCCTCTTTTGTGACGATGCCTTTCTCGACCAGAAAGGTTTCGGTGCCGTCCAGCCAATGTTCATAATAGGGGGACGCCAGCCAGTGCAGCGCGGGAATGCGTTCCATCGAATGACGCGCCTCATCAGCAACGGCCAGACCTGTCATCAGAGTTAGCAGGTGAAAGCCACAGGTGCGAGATTCCCATTCTTCGGCAAATTTCGGCTCGTCCACATCCAGCACAATCGGCCCCATGCCGTGCATTCCGCCAAGGTCGTGAATAGAGTTCATGCGCTCTCTCCTTTTGCGAGGTCTTTGGGGGACAAGGCAACGCCCGTGCCGATCATCGAATTGCGGGTGACGAGTTTCGCGAGCTCTTCTTCGCTCCAACCCTCGGTGCCTTCGGGGCGCATTGGCAGGACAAGATAGCGCAGTTCGTTGTTGCTGTCCCAAACACGCACTTCGACCTCGTCAGGGATTTTCAGATCGAACTCTTCCAGCACCGCACGCGGCTCGATCACCACGCGGGAACGGTAGGGCGCGGCTTTGTACCAGTTTGGCGGCAGGCCAAGCACGGGCCACGGGTAACAAGAGCACAAGGTGCAGACGACAACGTTGTGAACCTCGGGCGTGTTTTCACAGACGACCATGTATTCGCCCTGAAATCCCGAAAAACCGAACTCTAGAATGGCGTCCGAGGCGTTCTCCATCAGCCGCTTTTTATACTCGGGGTCGCTCCAGGCCTTGGCGACAACCATCGCGCCGTTCTTGGGGCCCAGTTCGTGTTCAAAGATATCGACGATAGCGTCGACCGCGCCGGGCTGGATCAGTCCCTTTTCGGTCAGCAGTTGTTCCATGGCGCGCACGCGCAGGGCTTTATCCGAGGGTGGTTTGGTTCCGTGGTGGTGGTCGGACATGTCTGTCTCCGAAGTCTTGCGGCGCTATGGCCTGATGTTTCCAGTATGCCAGCCTTTGCGCTGGCGTCTGTTCTCAAAGGGCCAATCGACTTGCCTCGGTCGGCCCTATCTATCTTGCATTAGGCCGCGTGGTGCAGACGCGCGGTAAACAGCGGGCCACGGGTCAGATCGCGCGCAGATTTCGCCGCTGCCAGAACCGCGAGGTCCACCAGCGGCTCGATCAGAATGACCAGCATATAGGCCGCGCCAAAGGACATCACCGATGTCACATTGGCCGCGCCAAAGCCCTGACCATAGAACGCCCAGAACCCGACCCAAGTCACGATCCCCGCCTGATAGGTTGTCGACAGCGCCAGCGCCTGCGCGTAGCTGACATCCACATAAGCGGTCTTTGGGGCGATGATTTTGCTCGCCAACGCGTGCAGGCCAAATAGAGGCACCAAAAGCGTGGTCATGTTCATCCCGTACTGCGGCAGATCCAGCGGCGCAAAGAGCACCCCCTGCGCCAGCAGCCCCAGCGCAAGACCGAAAGCGGCTGGCGCGGCCCCGAACAGCAGGAACAGGGTCGAGCCAAGGATCAGGTGCACTTCGCTGACCCCCACTGGGTGATGCGGTAGTAACTGAAAAAAGCCTAAGACAAGCGCGGCGCTTAGGGCGCTGCGGCCCACAAAGGCAAACGCGCCCGACTCTTTGACGGTTTCATATGCCGCCTTGATCCCGAATACGCCAGCACCTGCCGCGGTGGCATAGGACAGCGCCAGTTTTGCGCCCGTAACGATACCTGGTTCGATATGCATGATCTTTCTCCTGTTTGCGGGGCAGTGATGGCTGGCGGCCCGCGGTCGTTGTGTTCGCCGTTAAGGTCAGAAAACGCGACTCGCGGGGGGCAAACAATGCGCCCGAACAGTTTGACGTTTTCGGAACAGTTGCTTGGCACGGTGGGGCAACATGGTGCTGAAAAATGCACCACATCAAAAACTTCGCCCCCCCCGTGCGCGCACTTACAAAACAACAAAAGGCAGCGACTGACGCCGCTGCCTTTTGCCTAGTCGGTCAGGGGAAAACCGCGCAAATCATCTGGTCGGCCATGGCTGGCAAACCTCGTCCACGTTTTCCGCTGTCACCATCGGGTGCGGCACGTAGACCGACTTGGGCATCTCGGCGCCCGAGAACAGATCGACCATGGACTGAACAGCATAGGTGGCTTCGTCCACGGGCGATTGCAGGACGGTGCCGTATTGCAGGCCCGCCTTGATGTTCTTGACGCCGACAGGCTCGCAGCCGTCCCCGATCATCGCCATCTTGGAGGGATCAAGCCCCGCACGTTCAGCCGCGATCAGAACGCCCTGCATCATGATGTCTTCGGCGGCATAGACCCCGACGATCTCGTCACCGAACTTGGTGAACAGACCTGCGGCGGCCTGCGTCGAGGTGCCCGTGTCCCAATTGCCGGGCTGAGCGCCGAGGATTTCGAGATCGGGAGCGATCTCGGCCAGCGTTTCGGTAAAGCCCTGGGTCATCGAAATGGTCTGGGCCTGACCCACATAGCCGGTGATCAGGAATACGCCGCCTTCGAGCGGCTTGCCCTGCGCTTCGAGCGCCTGAACCATCAGCTGCGCGGCTTTCGAGCCGCGTTCCTCATAGTTGCCGCCTGTGTATTGCACCCACAGGTCCTCGCGCGCCTGATCGGGTTGCACGTCGGTCAACAGCAGCGGAATGCCTGCCCGCTCGATCTTGCGCATAGCGGGGAACAGCGCGGTGCCATCGATAGTCCACATCAGGATCGCATCGGGCCTTTTGGCAATCGCTTGATCGACCTGCGTGGCCTGCTGGGCGGCGTCGAATTTGTTGGTCACGACTTCCAGCTCGATGCCTTGCTCTGCGGCAAGCTCACGGATCTGGTCGTTATAGACCGCGCAGTATTCGCAGATATCGTCGGCACCGAGAAAGATCACTCTTTTGCCTTCGGGACCATCTGCGGCCAAGGCAGAAGAGGCCAGAACAGAGCCGGTCAAAAGCGCGCCAAGTGTGGATTTGATAATGTTCATCTACATGTTTCCTGTTGGTTGAGAGGTTATTTGGTTTTGATTTGGGACAGTTGGGCGCGGGCCAGTCGGGCCTGCAGCCATGTTGCCGGAGCCCCTCCGGCGAGGACCGCGACCAACAGCACTGCGCCGTTGAACAGCAAGATCGCGGCCGAACTGGCACCGATGAGCCCCAGCCCGTTGTTGAGAACGGCAAGCACCAGCACACCGATGGCCACCCCAAAGGGACGCCCGACCCCGCCCGAGAGCGCAACGCCCCCAAGGATCGCAGCCGAAGCCGCCTGAAGCAGCAGGTTCGCGCCAAAGGTCGAGGACGCCCGCCCCAGAGTGAACGCCAGCAATGCCCCCGCCAGCGCGGCGAACACACCGCTGAGCACAAAGCTGGTGACAATGGCGCGGTCCACATCGGCCCCTGCCATACGGGCGGCCTTTCGGTGGCTGCCCGAGGCGATGATGTCGCGGCCAAGGCGAGTGAATGCGAGCAGCAGACCCGTGGCGAGAAACATCACCAGAGTGATGATCGAGCGCAGCGAAAAGATCCCAAGGTAGTCCATGTTGAACGCATCGGTGAGGTCGTAATTGGCAAATGACACGGCCTGCCCGCCTTCCAGCCAGACCGCAAAGCCCGACAGCAGGATCATCACGCCAAGCGTGGTCACCAGCGAGGACACGTCGAGACGCAGAGTCACGAGACCATTGAACAGGCCGACTCCCGCGCCAAAGAGCATCGCCACGCCAAAGCCAAGCAAAGCGTTATCAGCCCCGAGCTTGAGTGTGATAAGACCCGACACGGCGACCATCGCTCCGCCCGACAGATCGAACTCCCCTGCAAGCATAGTAAGCGCCAGACCCAGCGCCACCAGTCCGAGCAGGGCAAAGTTTTCGCCGAGCGAAAAGATATTGCCCGCCGACAAGAAGTAGGCATTCGCCGAGGTAAAGCCGATGGCCATCAGCCCCAGCAGGAACCAGCGTAAAGCGAGCAAAGGGTTTTGAAGGAGTTTGAGCATATCTGTGTCCTGTTTCAGCGGCTCTTGCGCGGCAGCAGCGCCCCGGCTGTCACCGCGACAAGCACCGCGAGACCTTTGACCATGAGCTGGATTTCGTAGGAGAAGTTGTTGATCAGCAGGATGTTGGTCAGCACCGCAAGAAACAGGGTGCCCGCCGCCACATCAATGATACGCCCGCGCCCGCCGCCGATGGCGATCCCGCCGACCAGCATCGCGGCAATGGCACTGAAATCAAGATCGGCCCCGACCCGCAGGTTGCCCGTGCCTGACTGCGCCGCGATCAGCGCGCCTGCCACAGCGGCCCCCGACCCTGCCAGCATGTAGGATAAGATGACCATCCGCGTGACCCGCAGGCCCGCCAGTTCAGCAACATCGGCATTGGTACCGCGCAGACGCAGCTCCCATCCGGCGCGGGTGCGCTGCATCAGCACTTCGCCAACAATCACGACCACGGCAAAGATCACCGCCTGCCACGGCACGCCCGCGACCACGGCGCCACTGCCAAGCCATGTGGCTCCGCCCTCGGCCAAAACGGTACGCCCGCCCGAAACCCACGTGGCCGCGCCCGCGATCAGGGAACTGGCGGCGATGGTGGTGATGATGGCGTTGCAGCGCATCCAGCCGACGACCAGACCTTGGCCCAGTCCAAATAGCAGACCCAAACCCAAGCTGATGGCCAGCGCGGGCAAGACGCCCCAGCTTGAGGCCCAGATGAAGACGATGGAGGCAAAAGCTGCCGTCGCGCCCATCGACAGGGCAAAAAGGTTGCCCGAGAGGGTGACACAGGCCAGACCGACCGCCGCGATTCCGACCGTGGACGCGGCAAAGAGGATCGACGAAATGTTGGAGGCCGTGGCGAAGTTTTCGACAAACAGGCAGGCGAGCGCAAACATCACCAGCGTTGCGATCTGGATCACTGTGGCCTGAACACGGCTGGGGCCGAACAGGGCGGACAGGCGCGCCGCTGGAGCGGCGGGCCGTGCGTGGGAAAGCGTTGCCGCGCTCATGCTGCGACCTCCTTTTCGGTTTGGGTTTTGGTGTCGGGGCCGTGCAGGATGTCGTGAAGGATCGCATCGGCATCCATATCGCGGCGCAGGGCATCGCGGACCAAAGCGCCCCGATAAAAGGTCACGATCCGGTCAGAGGCATCGAGCACCTCTTCGAGATCGGTTGAATAGAAGATGATGGTCAGCCCCTCGGCCGCTGCAAGTTTGCGCAGCTGGCTGTAGATTTCCGAGCGCGCACCAATATCGACGCCGCGAGTCGGCTCGTTGAGTAGCAGCAATCGCGGCCCAAGCGCAGCGGCTTTGCCGAGCGAGACCTTTTGCTGGTTGCCGCCCGACAGGGTCGACACATCATCGGGAATCCGCGCGGGGTCGATGGCGAAGGCTTTCGCCAGAGCTTCGGCTTTGCGCTGCACCACGGAGCCGATCATCCACCCCTTGCGCGACACCTGACCCAGGATCTGCGACACGAGGTTGGTGCCGATGGGCGCCTCTAGGAACACCCCGTGTTTGGCGCGATCCTCGGAGACATAGGCGATGCCTGCACGGTAAGCTTCGGCTATCCCGCGCGGGGTGCTTTCGACCCCGTCGAGCGACACGCGGCCAGTGACATGGTGCAGTCCTGCGATGCTTTCAAGCAGCGCATCCGCCCCCGATCCAAGCTGGCCGACAAGAGACACGATCTGTCCGGGCGGCACATCAAGATCGACAGGCGCGAATGATCCCGCACGGGTGAAACCGCACAGGGAGACCCGCGGTTCCACGCCCATGCGCTCATGACTTGGGGCGATTTCCCCCGTCACGATTTCATGGCCGATCATCGCCTCGACGAGGGAGGCATTGGTCAGATCGGCGGTGTCGGCGGTCAGCACATGCTGACCCGAACGCAGCACCGTCACGCGGTCGGTCAGCGCGAAAATCTCGTTCAGACGGTGGGAAATGATGACAATCGTGGTGCCTTGCGTGGTCTTGAGATTGCGCAGCACGGCAAAGACCTTTTCGATCTCGCCATCCGACAGGGTCGCAGTCGGCTCGTCGAGCAGCAAAACCTTGGCACCGCGCGCAATCCCGCGCGCGATCTCGACCAGTTGGCGTTCGGCCAAGGGCAGCGTTTCGGCCAGCGCGCCCAGATCGACATGAGCCAGACCCACGGAGTCGAGCACCGCCCGCACATGATCGCGGAAATCGCCACGGCGGTAGATTTGGCCAACCTCCCGCGCGCCAAGCATCACGTTGTCTAGCACGCTCAGATGCGGGATGATCGACAGTTCCTGATGCACGATCGATAGCAACGCAGGATCAACGGGCGTGCCCAGTTCGATCATCATCCCGTCGATACCCAGCTCGCCCGCGTCGGGCATGACAAAACCGCCAAGGATTTTGACCAGCGTGGATTTACCCGCGCCGTTTTCGCCGCAAAGGCCGTGGATTTCACCGGGGTAAAGTTTGATGTCCATGCCGCGCAGGGCACGCACACCACCGTAGCTTTTCTTTAGCCCGCAGGCCGTGAGGATTGGGGCGATCATTCCGCCTCCGATCCGCCGACCAGCGGCAGGTCTTTCAGCACATCGGCCAGATCAATCATCTCCCACGGCAGGAATTCGGTGATCGCCAATCCCACGACATCAGCCTCTTCGGCCACACCGCGCAACATTGTGACGACTTCAGGCAGGTCCAGCTTGCCCGTGGCGACCTCGTCGAACGCCCCCTCGGGCACATGCGGGCTGTTGAACAGCAGGTAGTCGCGCCCCTCGGGGGTCAGCACATCAAGGTCAAAGTGCACCGCGATCTTGCGCGCGCCGCTGGCCTTTACCCAATCGAGCACAGCCTGCGGATTGGCGCGAAACGCCTGCGGGTCGATGTTGGTCATCGCGCGCGCGGCGAGATACTCGCCCTCGAAATCCATCATATCGTTGACGCCGACATACAGCACCTTGGCGGGATCGACGGGGCGTGAAACGTATTTGACGAAATCCGCATCACCGTCGCCCAGCAGCATCGCCAGCACATGGGCATGGGCGTGGCTGAACTGGCTTTTGTTCATGATGTCGGGGTGGGCATCGACCCATATCACCGCCAGATCATCTCCGTATTTTTCGGACAGGTAGGCAATCGGCGCAAGGTCGACGAGGCAGTCACCGCCCACGCTCATCACCGTATCGGGCTGGTGTTTGGCGATGGCCTCCACCGCGCCCTCTAACTGGGCGAGCAAAGCCGCCCGCGATTTGATCCCATCCTGCTCTGAACGGTCCGCGCCCGCCTCACAGGGAACGGCAACGGTTTCGACCGCCCCGATCGGATCGGGCAGCAACGCATCAAGCACCTTGGCCCCGATGCGATAGGCAGGCAGATCGCCGCCTTGCCATTGCGGCATCACCAAACGCAGGGAGGTGAGGGGGGAATTGGTCATGTCGTCTCCGTCTTCAAAACTTGTGGCTTAAAGATCAGACTGAACTGGAAAGGGGCGGATCGCTCGGCTCGAGCCGACAGATTTTCGGACTCAACGGCCAAAGTCGCACTGCAGGGCCACGCGAGTCACATTAGGCGCCGCGTTGGACCATAGCCGTGCCGCCGCGCACAAACCGCCCCCAAAACGCACAAAAAATAGGCAGCAATCAAGGGGAACGCACATCAATGCGGCAAAGGTTAACGAAGATAGATCGAAAACCCGACCATCCCCTCGCGCGCGCCCTGCCCCTTGCCCAAAGGTGAGAGAGTGATCCGAAACCAAAGAAGATCAGCTATGCAACACCTCAGCACAAGCCACCTGTCGCCCGCATCCCAGTATGATTTCTGGCATTCTATTGTGGAAGATTCCTTCGCGCACTGCGACGGGATCGCGCCCAATCGGCGCGCTTTCAACGCCGAAATCGACATCGCGCGCTGCGGAGAAAGCGAGCTGACATCGCTGAGATCGGACGCCGTGCGCTACCTGCGCTCCGAGCGACATGTCAAGCGATGCGATACCGACGCGTTCTTTATCTCCATCATGCTCGAAGGCGGCGGCCACTTTCGTCAGAATGACCGCGCCGTCAATCACAGCCCCGGCACGGTACTGATCTATGACTCCGCGCGCCCCTACGAATATGACTACCCCGGTACCTATAAAACCGCGCTACTGCGTGTGCCGCGCCACATGATGGATTCGCGGATGCTCGGCGTGCGTGAACTAGGCGGCTCGCTTCTCAGGGCGGACAAGCCGCAAGCCGCCTTGATCTGCGGACTTGTGACCAACCTGCTAGACACCGCCCGCATCGGCGATCTGCCCGAACAGTTCATCGCGCCGACCCTTGATTTGGTCGCGGGCGCATTCGGGCTGGGAAATGAACTGTGCGACGTCAAAGGCCCGAACGACAAACTCAACCGAATCAAAGCGTTCATGCTCGACAATATGCGGCAAGAAGATCTTTGCGTGGCCGACATCACCGAGGCGCACCATATCTCGGCCCGCTCTCTCGGACGTCTGTTTGCAGCCGAAGGGACGACCCCCATGGGCTGGCTGCGCGACCGCCGCCTGATCGAAGCCCACACCATGTTGTCCGAGGGCCGCGTGAGTTCCGTCACGGATGCAGCCTATGACTGCGGTTTCCGCGACCTGTCCTATTTCGGGCGGGCGTTCAAAAAAACCTACGGCAAAACACCGCGACAGGTGCACAGCCTGCGCCACTGACACTGACCTGACCGTCACGCACCACAATCTGACCGTTCAAGACGAGCGCCGCCCGTTCACGCGTGAAAAGCTGATCAAGACAGCAGCTCAGGAGAATGCCATGTATACCGTTTGCTACATCATGAAACGCAAACCCGGAATGTCGCTAGAAGACTTCCTTGCCTACTACCGCGACCAACACGGCCCGCGCATGATCGAACTGTGTAAGGACAAGGGGATGATCTCTTACGAACACTTCCCCGTCGCGCCGCAGGAAAAGGGTCGCTATCTGGCCGAAGGTGGTCCCGCCTATGATGCCGTGTCCGTCTACACCTTTGAAAGCGAAGAAAAGGCAGAAGCCTGCTGGGCCATGCCCGAAGTGATCGAAGACAGCGAAGCCTTCATCGACTTCGACACCATCGTCACCCTGCCCGCCGACCGACGCACGGTGTTTATGTTTGGCTGAGACCTGTGTGGGGGGGGGGGGGAGCCGCTCCCCCTACCACTCACCTATCTTTCACCCCATAAAGTTTTCGAGCGAGAGCGCATTGCCGAGCATGTGCAGGTTCTCGCGCAACATGTCGCGGGATTGCGATCCGCCCAGACTGACCCGCAGGGCCTCGGCGGGGGTGCCCGCAACGGTGAAGGCATCCGAAGGCATCAGCCCCAAACGCCGCCCCGCGAACCGCGCCACGACATCGGCGCGGCCCAGCCCCTCGGGGAGGGTGAGCCAGATATTGAACGCATTGGGCGCGGATTTGAAATCGAACCCGTCGAGCGCCTCGGCGGCAATCGCCTGACGCGCCGCGCTTTCGTAGCGGATAAATCGGCGGATAGAGTCGGCGGTGCCGTCTTCGATCCAGTGCGTGGTCAGAGCCACCGATATCGGCGAAGGCATCACAGAGAGAGCGCGAATGGCCTGCGCCAGACGGAACGAGCATTTCACAGACGGCGCCACCGTAAACGCCAGCCGCAGCCCCGCGCCGATGCATTTCGCCAGCCCGCCGATGTGCCACGTCAATTCGGGAGCCGACAGGGCAATCGGGGCGGGCGCGCGTTCGGGGATAAACCCGTAGGCGTCATCCTCGATCAAGGTCAGGTCATGGCGGCGCAGCACTTCGGCCAAGGCCAGGCGCCGCGCTTCGGGGATCGTCAGGGTGGTCGGGTTCTGCAATGTCGGATTAAGGTAGAGCGCCTTGGGCCGATGCTCTGCAATCGCCGCTTCCAGCGCCTCGGGCGTCACCCCCGCCTCATCCATGTCCAAGCCGATCAACTCGACCCCGAACCGCCCCGCGATGTTGCGCAGGCCCGGATAGGTCACCGCCTCGCATAAAATCCGATCACCGGGTTTGGTGATGATGCTTAGGATCGCGGCCATCGTCGCATGGGCGCCGGGGGTTACGGCGACACGCTCCAGCGAAGGGATCATCCCGCGCTGCGACAGCCACGTCGACGCGGCCATGCGATCGCGCTCTGTTCCGATCGGCGATTGATAGCGCAGCAGGTCCACGAGGTTCGTCGAGACATAACACAGCGCATCCTGCATCCGAGCGCGCAACTCGGGGTCCGTTGGCTCGGGCGGCATGTTCATCGACAGGTCTTCGGCCGCTGCGCGCTCGGGATCGGGCACGGCGCGGCTTTTGGGCGCGCTCACGAAACTGCCCCGCCCGACATGGCTTTCTATCAGCCCGCGGCTCTGTGCTTCGGTGTAGGCACGCGAGACGGTAGTGAAATCAATCCCGAGCGCTGCGGCCAGTTTGCGCTGTGGCGGCAGACGGTCGCCTTGCTTGAGCCGCCCCTCGTCAATGTCACGCGCCACCGCATCGGCAATCGCCAGATAGCGCGGCAGCCCGTCCGCCATGTCCTCGGGAATCCAGTCAATCATGTGTCACCTCTTGGTCTGTGACCTTGATACCAATTGATTCCCGAAATTGAAGGGGCATTGTATGGATTTGCGCCATTTCGTTTCAATTTAGACACGCACCACACAGAAAAGACTTTCAAAACCGCTTACGAGACAGGCGGCCACCCCCCGATTGCGCAAAATTTATGCATACAATTCGGAATTATTAACATTTATTGTATGCACATTGAACTGCTAATTGATTGCATCAATGTCGACTGCCCATCCTGATCCTACCAAATAACGGAGGGCAACATGCCGAAGGTAACAAAAGAAATGCACAAAGACGGAGATTTCTTCGTCGATTATGAAGAAAAAGTCTTTGAAGACGTCAAAGCAGACGAAGGCGAGAAAGCGCTGGTCACCTTCCACACCGTGGCCTTCGAAGGCTCCATCGGTCTGGTGAACATTCTCAACGCCATCCGCCTGAACCGCAAAGGCTACGAGACCTCCATTCTGCTTTATGGCCCTGGCGTCACCCTTGGCATCCAGCGCGGTTTCCCGACCATCGGCGACGAGGCTTTCCCAGGCCACCAGAACTTTAACGCCAACCTCAAAAAGTTCATGGACGAGGGCGGCAAGGTTTATGCCTGCCGTTTCGCGCTGCAGGCACTCTACGGCCACGGCGAACATTCCCTGATCCCCGGCATCACGCCGATCGCGCCGCAGGACGTGCTCGACTGCATCCTTCTGCACAAGAAAGACAACGCCGTCATTCTTGACACTTGGACCGTCTGATCGGCTGCAAAACCGATTGACACCCAATGGCCGGGCCGCTCGTTCCCTGGCGGCCCGATCCCAAAACCAAACCGCACAGCACGAAAGAGCCACCCATGAGAACCGACGTCATTCGTGCCGCCGCCGTCCAGATCGCCCCCGACCTGACAGGCCGCGCAGGCACCATCGATCGCGTGATCGCAGCGATCAACGAAGCTGCTGACAAGGGCGCAGAGTTTATCGTCTTCCCCGAGACCTTTGTTCCCTACTATCCCTATTTCTCTTTCGTCCTGCCGCCCGTCCAGCAGGGCGCCCCGCATCTTGATTTGATGCGCGAGGCGGTCGTCGTCCCCTCTCCCGAAACCAAGGCCGTCGCGGACACCGCCCGCAAACGGGCCGTGGTGGTGGTGCTTGGCGTGAACGAGCGCGAGCATGGTTCGCTGTACAACACCCAACTGATCTTTGACGCCGACGGAACACTGGCGCTCAAACGCCGCAAGATCACCCCGACCTACCATGAGCGCATGGTCTGGGGTCAGGGCGATGGTGCTGGGTTGAAGGTGGTCAACACCAAGGTCGGCCGAGTCGGTGCACTGGCCTGTTGGGAGCATTACAATCCGCTGGCCCGCTACGCGCTGATGACCCAGCACGAAGAAATCCACGCGGGTCATTATCCCGGCTCTTTGGTCGGCGATATCTTCCGCGATCAGATCGAAGTCACCATGCGCCATCACGCGCTGGAATCGGGCTGTTTCGTGGTCAACTCCACAGGCTGGCTGACCGAAGAGCAGATCGCGCAAATCCATCCAGATCCCGCCCTGCAAAAGGCGATGCGATCGGGCTGCATGACCTGCATCATCAGCCCCGAAGGCCGCCATCTGGCCGATCCGCTGACCGAAGGCGAGGGCATCGTGATCGCCGATCTGGACATGAAGCTGGTAGCGAAACGCAAACGGATGATGGACAGCGTCGGCCACTACGCGCGGCCCGAATTGCTCAGCCTGCTGCATGACACCCGCCCCGCCAAAACCCGTCACGTGATCGAGCCCGCACCGAGTGAGGCAGGCGATGCCCCGATCCCCTTCGAAGAAATGGAGGCCGACAATGGCTGAACTTGCCCCCTCTGATCTGATCAACGAATTGCAAACCCACGGCATGCGCCTAGTCGATCCCAAAGCGGGCCACGAAAGCCGCCGGGGCGGCGCAGGGCCGTCTGACCACAAGGCGATCACGATCGGCGAAAAGACGGTGATGATCCCCGTGCACACGGCTCCGAGTTTCGACAGCCCCTATCTGGTCGAGAGCCCCGACGCCTCTGGCACGGCCCGCGTGCTAAAGGGTGGCGACGAGGTTGCCAAAGTGCGATTTCCCGCCCGCGCGAAATTCTATGACCTAAGCACGGCGGACGGCATTCCCTACAGCCACATCGCCACGCTGCATTCGCGCGATGTTTTGGCCACCACTGTTCTGCAAACCTGCATCCGCTACGAGAGCCGCAAAAAGACCTGCCAGTTCTGCTCGATCGGGCAATCGCTGGCCGCAGGCCGCACCATTGCGCATAAAACGCCCGCGCAACTTGCCGAGGTGGCCAAAGCCGCCGTAGCACTCGACGGGGTCAAGCATATGGTTCTGACCACGGGCACCCCCTCAGGCAAGGATCGCGGCGCGCAAGTTCTGTGCGATAGCGCCCGCGCCATCAAGGCGGCCGTCGATTTGCCGCTTCAGGGGCAATGCGAGCCGCCCGAGGATGACGCATGGCACCAGCGCATGTTCGATGCGGGCATCGACACGCTGGGCATGCACCTAGAAGCGGTCACTCCCGAAGTGCGCCAGCGCATCATGCCGGGTAAGGCATCTGTCCCGCTTGAGAAATATTTCTCCAGCTTCGAGGCGGCGGTCAAAGTCTTTGGGCGCGGTCAGGTCTCGACCTATATCCTTGCGGGTCTGGGCGACACGGCCGAAGCCATTTTGGAGATGAGCGAGAAACTCTGCGCCATGGGGGTCTATCCCTTCGTCGTGCCGTTTGTGCCGATTTCGGGCACGCCGCTGGAAAGCCACCCTGCCCCCTCCGCTGACTTCATGGCCTCGATCCTGCGCCCCTTGGGCGAGATGGTCGCAAACACGGGTATCCGCTCCGAGGATATCAAGGCGGGCTGCGGCAAATGCGGGGCCTGCTCTGCCCTGTCGATGTATGAAAAGTTGCGCACCCCCAAATCCACCCCCACGGAGCTACGCGCATGATCGAAATCGAACCCCGCGCCTTCCATTGCCCTGGATACTACATCCGCGCCGCCTCCAAACCCTTTGAAGCACGCGGAGCCGCCGCGCTGCGCCGCCGTGTTTTCGTCGAGGAACAGGGCATTTTCACCGAGAACGACCGCGACGACATTGATCTTGTGGCCACCCACCTTGTCGCGATATCGACCTACGCCCATGAAGCCGACCAGATCGTCGGCACCGTGCGCATTCACGAGGAAACCCCAGGCGTGTGGTGGGGGTCGCGTCTGGCCGTGGACCGCGAATTCCGCGCGGTCGGTCGGCTCGGGGCCGAGTTGATCCGCCTCGCCGTATGCACCGCCAACGCGCACGGCTGCACCCGCTTTCTTGCCCATGTGCAGGCCCAGAACGAAGTGCTGTTCAAACGCCTGCGCTGGAACCCGCTCGACCACATCGACCTTTACGGCGTTCCGCATGTGAAAATGGAGGCCGATCTGGCCGCCTATCCCCCCTGCCCTGACCCCGTTGCGGGCTGGTATCTCCGCAATCCCGCCAAAACGGTCGCCGCATGAGCGGGCTATCGGACATCGCACAGGCCCTGCGCGCGCACCCATCGATCCGCTCAAAACTGGCGATCAGGTCTGCCACCGCACAGCTTGGCCTGACGGCTGCCAGCACCGGCAAACCCGGAGATGATGCCGCGATCCTGCCGCGTCTTGACGGGTTCGACCTCATCGCGGGCGAAGGCTTTATCCCAGCCTTCATCGCCGATGATCCGTGGTTTGCGGGCTGGTGCGCGGTGATGGTCAACCTCTCTGATATCGCCGCCATGGGGGGCACCGCCCGCGCCATCGTCGATCAGATCTGGGCCCCCGATGCTCAGGCCGCTGTCCCCATGCTGGACGGGATGAAAGCCGCGTCCGAGGCCTATGGCGTCCCGCTGGTCGGCGGGCACACCAACTTTGCCGCGCCCGATCTTGGACTGGCGGCCACAGTGCTTGGCCACACGCGCCGCCCCATCACCAGTTTCGAGGCCCGAAAAGGCGATGTGCTGATCACAGCCATCGACCCGCGCGGAAGCTACCGCAACTTCGACAACTTCTTTGCCGCGGGGAACGCCCCCGCCGAGCGTTTGCGCGCCGACCTCGCGCTTCTTCCCGAAATCGCAGAAGCGGGACTGGTAACGGCGGGCAAGGACATTTCCCAAGGCGGGATCATCGGCACCGCGCTGATGCTCGCCGAATGCTCGGACGTGGCCATCACCCTAGACGTGGACGCGCTTGCCGTGCCGCAGGGCATTCCCCCCGAGCGCTGGCTGCGCAGCTTCCCCAGCTTCGGGTTCTTGCTCAGCACCGAACGCGACAATGCAGACGAGCTTTGCGCCCGGTTCCGCGCGCGGGACATCACCGCATCGGTGATCGGCGAGGTCAGCGGCGGTCACACCGTCGCCCTGCGCAGCGGCGCCGAAACCACCCTCTTTTGGGACTACGCCGACACCCCCTATCTCGACCTAGGAGCCTGACATGCCCGAAACCCACTGGACCGTCCGTTGGCCAAATGGCCAAGAGGAAACGCTCTATTCGCCCTCCTCCGTGATCGCCGATTTGTTCACCGCAGGCGAAACCTATCCCCTGCCCGATTTCCTCACCCGCTCGCGAATCGCGCTGGAGCGCGCCTCGGACCGCGTCAGGCGCAAATACGGTTTCGCCTGTTCCTCCGCCCTCGACCAACTTGACCGGATCGAGGCCCGTGTTGCGGGTTTCGAAACCCTTCCCGATCCGCAGGTCACCTGCCTCTCCATAACCCAATAAGGAGCTTTCCTATGACTGCATCCATCCCCCACATCCCCGTTGTCATCGTCGGCGGGGGCCAAGCCGGCCTGTCCGTATCCCATACACTGGCCAAGAAAAACATCGCCTCCATCGTGTTCGAGCGGAACGAAAAATTCCATTCGTGGCGGGTCAACCGCTGGGACAGCTTCTGCCTCGTGACCCCGAACTGGCAATGCCGCCTGCCCGACTTCCACTATGACAAGGAATACGGCGGCACCGACCCCGACGGCTTCATGCTCAAGGACGAGATCACCGATTACCTCGATGCCTTTGCGCAGATGGTCGGCGCCGATCTGCGCGAAAACGTCGATGTGACCCGCGTCGCCCCGCGCGAGGGCGGCGGCTTTACCGTCGAAACCTCTATCGGCACCTGGACCTGTGATCAGGTGGTTATCGCCACGGGCGGATACGACACCCCGATCGAGCCCGCCTATGCCAAAAACCTCGACCCCTCGATCATGCAGATGCATTCCGTCGACTATCGCAACGTGGACCAGTTCCCCGATGAAGGCGGCGTGCTGATCGTCGGCACGGGCCAGTCGGGCGTGCAGCTTATGGAGGACTTCACCCGCGCAGGCCGCGATGTTCATCTGGCTGTCGGTCCCGCCCCGCGCAGCCCGCGCAAATACCGTGGCCGCGATGCCACCGATTGGCTCTATGACGCGGGGCACTATGGCGTGACCATCGACACCCACCCCGACCCGATCAAGGCGCTGACCCAGACCAACCACTTTATGTCGGGTCGAGACGGCGGCAAAGAAATCGACCTGCGCCGCGCCCATCTCGACGATGGCGTCTCTCTTTACGGCTCGCTCGCCGATATGGACGGCACCACGGTGAAATTCCTGCCCGACCTGCGCAAGAACCTAGATGACGCCGACGCCTCTTATGTCGGCATCCGCACCCAGATCGACGCCTACATCGAACGGAAAGGCATCGACGCGCCGACCGAACCGCCGTTTGAGAAATGCTGGGAACCCGACAGCGAGACCACCGAGATCGACCTTACCGAGGCGGGGATCACCTCTGTCCTCTGGGCCATCGGATTCAAACCCGATTACAGCTGGATCGAAGCGGATGTCTTCGATGAGCGCGGCAAGCCTGTCTACAAACGTGGCGTGACCGATCATACGGGACTACATTTCATCGGGCTGGGTTGGCTCAACACGTGGGGCTCGGGCCGTTTCCTTGGCATCGAGCAAGACAGCCTCTACCTCGCCGAGCAGATCGCCGCCCAACTGGCCGAGCAAAACCAAGTCGCCGTCGCATGATCCAGTCTGAAATCGATGTGCCTGCCCCTGAGGGGCGGGCCGCTTTTCGCTCCACGCATGTGGACCTCGGCATGGCTCAGCTCTGCGCATTCGGCCTGTCAGAGGACTGGCTCTTGCGGACCTGCGGTGATCTGCATTGGCAGATGATCGCGCAGCGCGCGGGCCAAGCTGGGATCGCCCTGCGTGACGATGCGGGCCGACCCGTCTACGCCGCCTTTTGCGCCACCGATCTGGAACTGAAGGGCGCGCATGGTCAATTGCTCGGCACGCGGATCACGATCTCCTCGACGCTAAATCGCATGCGCGGCAACCGCCTTGGCTCCACGCACATAGTGAAAACGCCCCCAGGCAGGACCGTGGCGCGGCTTTACATGATCACCTGCTTTCTGCGCCATAACGAGACAGGCTCAAACCGCCGCCTCCTGCGCAGTGGCCTGTCGGGTCTGGACGACCTGCCTTGCGCATCGGGCGCTCTTTTGGATGTGGATCGGGCCGCCCGCGCGACCGCGAAAGAGGCCCATCCCCGCGCCCCGCGCTGTCTGAGCTACGCCCCCACCCCCGCGCTCGATTTCAATGCAGTGGGTCTGCTTTATTTCCCCACCTATTCCAAGATCGCAGGTCTCGCCATGCCCCGCACGTCCCCTGCCCTTCGCCGCAGTGTGACCTACCTGTCCAACCTCGACCTCGGCGAAGTCGTTCATGCCGAAGGCCAGAGCGGCGACTTGGTCCTACGGGCGGGTGACGGGCGGGCACTTGCAGTTATCCGTTGACCGCCCCGCGCGCGGTGCAGCACTGCCCGACGGCACTCAGCACTGGATTGGAAAAGCCCGGTCGCCTTCAAACGGAAAGTGGCCTGAAAGAGCCCTAGGGGCGGCACAAAAACGCGACAGGTCCGCCTTTGCCTGACTCGTGTGTTTTCTGGCTCATGTGGTCCATCATGCACCACGCCCCTTGGCGTGCCACATCGATTTTTCACCTTAAAAATGAGATGCTTATAAATAATGGCGGAGACGAAGGGAAGAGAACCCAAACCCACAAATACCCTTTTATTTATTTACTTCCAAAGCCTTACACCTATGTTTTTGGTCTGATTGATTGGTCTGAATGAGAATATAATGGCACGTAATGGCAGCAGAAAGCCGAATAGACACCTTACGCTGAAGGGAAAAACTTACTGGGCCAAGATTGAAGTCCCCAAAGATTGCCGCGCAACTCTTAGAAATAAGACCGCAATAGTTGAGAGCATGGAGACCGGTGATATAAGCATTGCCCGCCAAAGGCGTGATGAATGGGAACTATCAATTAAGAAAATTTATCAATCCATCAGAAACAACACCTATGACCCCGCAGGCACTGCTACTTCAGCCGCAGCTCGAGGTGAAATTTGGCGTGAGGCACTGATGGCGCTTGAGAGAGCAAAAGAAATTGAAAGTTACAGCCAGAATCATAGACACCAAGCTAAGACTGATGATGTACCGCTCTCAGTCGAAGAAATGGATGAAGTTTATTGGGCCAGCGAGGACGATCTTTCTGAGGCTGTGTATGCCGAGGAAGCTTATAGAGAAAATCTCAGAGGAGCCGATGCAGAAGCATACGACAATGCTCTGCACCAAAGAGTTCCTTTCGATAATTTTGTCGGACAGTACCTTAAGTCTGCAAATCTCGCAGAAAAGACCACAAAAGAGCGACGTGGCTTACTAAAAATGGTGAGCGATTGGTACTCCACCAAAAACATCAATTTAGCTGACCTCAACAGGAAGTTAGCTGGTTTCTACGTATCTGAAGTCTTAGAAACACTGGACCCCTCCACTGCAAACAAGCGGCTTGGAGCCATTCGCGGGTACTGGAACTGGCTTTATGCCAGAGGACATATCGATGAGACCCTTCATCAAATCTGGGAGGGGCAACTTCTTAGGCGAAATAAGAAGCGTATCGAGCGAGGTGAAATGCGCGGCCACAAAGAGCGGCCATTCACAGATGATGAGGTCGCAGCCCTGCTCTATTCAACTTGGCCAGACAACATGAAAAAGGTTTCAGACCAAGCTTTAATACTTGACGCTCTAAAAACGTCCCTGCTTTCTGGTATGCGCATCGCCGAAATCATTAATTTGCGAGTAGAAGATATTCAGCAAGACACACAACAGCGCCTCTATTTTACAATTCAGGAGGGAAAAAACGCGAGCGCCATCAGAAAGGTTCCAATTAGCAACCTCGTCTCTGAGATGATACATACCCGCCTCTCAGGAAAGAAGCCCTCTGACATGGTCTTTCATGAACCTTGGACCGGCAGAACACAGCGACAGGGTTCTGCAGCTGATCAGTTCGGAAAAGCTTTTGCAAGATACAGAAAGAACATCGGAGTGCATGACCAGCCAGAAGGCAAGCGTCGCAGTTTGGTGAACTTTCACTCTGCTAGACGCTGGTTCATCACTGAAGCTAGGCGTCAAAACATTCCGTTGGACCAAATTGCTGCAGTCGTTGGACACATGGACGATACGCTCGGAAATAAGATCACACGACACTATTTTGGTGGGTTTAGCGATGAGCAACTTTGGGAAGTCGTTAATGCAGTCGCTCTTCCGAGTAATTCCCACCTCATTTCATAGACCAATTAAGCTCATGCGGCATTCACCTAGCACCAAATCGTAAAGAGACACGAACACCGCATCTCTGAGCTCTGGAACAACGCGACCCTAACAGGGCATCGGCGCGACTAGGTCTGGTTATCCCACGCATTTGGACAAAATCCATATCGACGAGAGATCACCAAATGACCAAATCACATCAAACTGCTGGTTCTACCAGTCAGGACCAAAAGTGCTGTGCGCACTGCAACAAAGCCTTCCAACCAAAACGAAAGGACCAAAGGTTCTGCGCGAAGCCATGCGCCAAAGCTGCCACTAGAAATGCGAAACGAGGGTCGCGAAAGCTTTTAGACAGTCCGTCCGAAAAGCGCCGCAATGAGCAACGAAGCAAACGAATGACCTCATTACGTAATGCCTTCTACGAGACGCCTCCAGCTTATCGTCCTGCGTTCCTACAGGCCCTAATAAAAGAGGCAAGAGGTAGCAGAGAGCTTACCTGGTTAGCTACAGAACGCTCCAAATTGAACCCTAAGGTCAATTCGTCTGCTTCGGGGCGGAAGCATATTGCTTCAATCCTCGACCATTACTGCCAAGAGGTCTACCGCATGAGATCGTTCGAGGTGTTAGATCGTGAAAAGACCCTTCCCTCAATGGCCCAGCTAGTCTTTCCATCCGAGTATAGAGACCCATTTGCGGTGCCCGTTTACGAAGATGGAAGCTTGAAACGAAGGCCATGCCCTTGGGAGACGTATAAGCTCCGAAAGTCCCTCCACCATATTAAAGGGGAAACCTTAACGACAACTAGTGGAGCAACTTAGCGTGTCCCTTGCGCTGCCCAAGCAGGTGAAGACCAGTCGTTTTGACGTAGCAACATCGGAGATTGTCCGCCTTCGGTGTTGAAAGCACCGCTCAAGACCCATCTCAGGTGGGTAATTGTTTATTATTTATCAATTACTTATCAATTAACCCACGCATTAGAACAAGTATGAATCAAGGTTATCTATAAAGTGTTACTTAAGGTTCTAGTTTAAGTATCACCCAGAAGGGTACCTGAAGGTTCCCCCTCCTCCTCCTTCTTCACCTAGAAAAGTAACATAAGGTCTCTATAGGAGGTGGAGGCCATAGGGACGGAAGGCCATCCCATTTACATCATAGAAATCTGAGACCCTGATAATGATGGATGCAACCGTTCAAGCCCCCCTCGGGGGTGACCTTCGCTTGGCTATCTTCACAAACCAATAGTCTGCCACTTGCGTTTTCATATGATGAAGGGAGGAGGAGGTCTAATAGCAGAGGCCTCGACCTCTCTAGGGTCTCAACCAGTCTTGCTACTTCGGCAGCTACACCAAAGATGCTTAAGCATGTTCAAGGCCACTAGCGTCACACCAACCAGCCCTGTGATTACTAGAGACCAAACGCTCTACCGAACATTGGCTAGATGGTCCTCACCTCGAAGCAGGTCAAGCTTGGGGGTCCCAAATAGACTAGACATCCTTCCAAACCACAAGTTTCCTAACGCTTGTAGCTATAATAACAGACCCAACGCCGAAGCTCCTATCGGACGCAACTTTTGGCCCTATTCATCATTATAGCACGAAGAAGGTTGGAGCTCACTGTCCTTGGTCTACTCCACAAGATTTCGTCTCGCGGCCACTACGCGCACTACACTTTTACTAGAGCAACCGCCTAACCGCCCCCTAAAGCTCTTAAAACCCCTCCAACCAACTGCATCGCACCTTCGGCAGTGAGATTGCCGGCAGCGCCCGACAGAGCAGACCGAATATCGATAAATAGACCTTTTAGCTTCGTTGTGTCCGGCGCATCCTTGGCGGTCTCTATAACGGCAGCATCAACAACGCTTGATAAACTATCACTCGCACCGGCTTGAACGAGAACAGGCACAACGTTGCGCAACTTATCCAAAGCTTCTGAGATTTCTGTGACTTTATCGACAGTTAAATTTACGTCTCCGGTACTGTTACCCGACCCCATATTACCTGCGAAATTATCGATATTACCTATATTAAATGTCGTCATGACGATTTTAGCACTTTCAAGTTCTCGGTCGTCAAAGGACAGCCCTTCACCGACGACTCCGTTTCGCTCCATTTCAAGAGCCCAATCAAGGACTTTGTTGCGAACAAAATCAAGAATACCAACAATCCCCCCCCTTGGGAGTTTCAAAATCATTTTTGAGGTTTCGAAATCTAGATATTTATTCAATTCTATTACAGCTTTGTCAGGCACCGGGTAATGATACTCACCACTATCATCTCTGTGGGAAATAAGGTCGCGGAGCCCACCGATGCCCTGCCGAACCTCGGCCGTACCCAACATTTCTGCTAGCTCAGCATCTCTAAATTGGACAGGAATCCACCCATGATAAGGGTTCCACGCCTCAAGCCGACCGCGCAGAATTCGGTGTCTCGGGAGCTCACCACTGTAGCCGTTAAGCTCGCTTTCAACCCAGCCCTCCAAGTCACCCAGTCTCAGTTTGGTAGCGGCCAATTTTAAACGGCGCAGCAAGGACTCGACGGGAACGGTATCATCAAGGCAGGCTTTCTGAATTTCTACGATTAAACCACTCATGAAAAATTCCTACTCGGTGCTCACGATCAAAAATTTATAACTAATTACAATCTAATACCGCATTCGTTCTTAGATCTCAATTATCGCCAATTAAGAGAATACACTGCAGTGGTTTCGCCCCTAACTATTACCGCAAGCTGCTTGACACCTGCAAATCTGAGGACCCCATTTTCCCAACTGGCATCACTAAAAAATCATCAGGAAACATTTTTTGTCCGATAGGCTATAGCTTTACGGACACTTCAAATGGTGACCGCTCAGGTGTCCATTAGGGTTGACTTCGATCAACGGACAGCCCATTTATCGGACACAACCCTAACGAACACCCTAAGGAAACCTTATGGCGACCATCCTCTATGCCCGTGTCTCGACTTCTGAACAAACAATTGACCATCAAAAGTCTCAGGCGGAGGCAGCAGGCTTCGCGATAGACAAGGTGGTAGCGGACCATGGTGTGTCTGGGGTCTCGACTACCCTCAAAGAACGTGAAGAAGGCCGAAGGCTGTTTGACATGCTCCGCGAGGGAGACACGCTAGTTGTGCGATGGGTGGACCGCCTAGGTCGGAACTATCAGGACGTGACGGACACTATCAGAGAGTTCATGCGTGGTGGCGTTGTCATCCGCACTGTCATCAATGGTCTGACCTTCGACGGGGCGACCACAGACCCGATGCAGGAAGCCGTGCGAGACGCTCTCATTGCCTTCATGGCCGCAACGGCTCAAGCCCAAGCAGAAGCCACGAAAGAGGCCCAGAAGGCCGGAATAGCGGCTGCACGCGAACGTGACCCCAAGAGCTACCGAGGTCGCAAGCCAAGCTACAGCCGCGATCAGCTAACATTGGTCTTAGAGATGCTATCGCAAGGCGAAGGTACCTCTTCGATCTCAAAAGCCACGGGACTTTCGCGGCAGGCGGTTTTACGCATTAAGGAAGACCCAGCGAATGCAGAGGCGGCATTGGAGGCATGGAGCGCTTGAAGCTTTGATCATTGAGCCATACGCATGAGCTTAAGGTTCACACTGAAACTTGGCCATCAGTAACCGGCTTGATCATTGCTGACACAAGCAACAGCTAGCCCATGACCCTATTCCAATCGATCTTATGGCCGGCCGCTTGCAATTCACGACTTAGCGAAGACTTCCAAGCTCCGGCGACATCCATATTCTCCCACACAACTCCTGCAAAATCTGTCGGAATGGAAACATCTCCGCGCTTTAGAACGCACACTTTGTCTCGGTTGAGCTTCGACATAAAATACCCAAGTTCAAGAAGAACATTTTGGCGAGCACGAGGCTCTAGCTCTGAGTCACCCTTCGCTTTACCGAGATCATCGGGCGTCAACAATACGACGGCAAAACCAACATCAGAATAGGCCTCGATCTTCTCAATGACCGACATGCCCTTGTTGGCTTGCTCATTCAGAATGATTGGCTCGAAGCCGATCTTCATCAGAAACCGCGCCACTTCCTCTCGCGCACCGGTATCGTGCCCGTGAACAATGAATACTTTGTTTGTCAGCGGAATTATCAGTTCGGGACTTACGTTACCACGGCTCTCGACGTATTCTTGGTAGTCGCGGAAAAATGGGATGATTAATTGACCTACCACCGCGTGAACGGCACTGATGATCTTATTAGAGCCCGTCCAGTAGTAGGTGCGACCAAAATGCGAAATAGCCTCAGGGTCGCTACTGAACTTCAAGACAAGCAACAGCTGAAGGCCCATTGTTTTCAGATCATCATCTGGCCAAGGAAGTTTCGCGCTACCAACCATTGAGCTTTTCGAGCTTTCTCCTGAGGCGAGAAATGCGTCGAGGTCTAAGCCTGAAGTCAGTTCTTGATTGTACACCTTTAGATCATCGTGCTGGAGCAGACGCCCCAGTTTGGCAAGATGTTGGTGATAAGACTGAAAGTCGGCCTGTTGAAGATCTAAAAGTGTATTTTTGATCTTTTTGAATATGCTCTGCGCCTCACTCATTGGTCATCCTCAAGGCGTGCTTGAGCTGCGCTTTCAAGAATTTGCTCTCGAAACTTATCTTTCAATTCCTGAACTAATTCTTCGACGAACTCATTGCGATGGGTGTCAGCAAGCTTGTCGTCGACCATCCGTTCCATTGTGGATATGGCTTGCTCAATGCTAGCTGGGTCTTCGGGGTCGAATGAAACCGTCCCAAAATCTCCTTCTATCTCCTCTAATGCTTTAACAATACGGTCGAGACCCTGCTGTAACTCATCGAGACCTTCGATTTTCAACACTCTTCAACTCCAATTCCACCAAAGATAAACAAATGGAGAGCGTTTCCCTCCGAACAAGTCTTTACTATGACAATTTTGCATTTGCGTAGCCAAGTTCTTGTCGTGCTGCCTTGAGATCAATTTGCGCGTTGACACCATGCTTGGAAAGCAGGTGGAGAAGGTTGGCCCCGTTGAGCAGCGTGATGGGCTTATCAGCAGCAAACTTGTAAGCGTCCGGTCCATAATCCGCAGTGGTGACCAAGATGCCCTTGCTGGCACCTTCATTCATCACGGTACCATAAAGGTCTCGCACCGCAGAGACCCCAACAGTTTTGGTGTAGCGTTTAGCTTGAATGACGATCTTACCGCCGGTAATCGGGTCCGGGTCAAAAGCAACCGCATCCACTCCACCATCCGAGCTTGATTGGGTTACTTTTACTTCACCGCCACGACTCGCGAATTCTTTTTCAAAGATTTCCCTTACAAGGTGCTCGAAGTCGTCCCAGCTCATCGCCGCGACATTCATGCCCTCATCTACCCCAGCAGCAACTTCACGCCCCTCGATAAACCGCCTATCAGCTGTATCGAATTGAATAACTGGAGCAATCGCTGCGAGGCCACTTAGCGAAGCCGCAGAGACCCCCTTGAAACTCTTAAAGCAGGCCTTTGGGTCTACCGCAGCGAGGTTTACTTCAAGAAATTTACCCCGTTCAAAGACGGCAGACATGATTGTTAAGTCTTCTTCTTTGCCAGTAGCCGGGTCGGTATGGCGCACAACACCATTAAACAACACAGAGTCTATATTGTTTGGTGTATCAGCCTCGAAAAGCTCATGAACGGTACGTAGGGCAACCTGATAGCACAGGCTATCATACAGTCGTTTTTGCTCTGCTTTCGATATGCTGGTGGTTTTAATTTCTCCGGTGGAAGCAATAAATCGAGCCGTCTTGGGGACATCAACAACTGATGGAGTTGGGAGCATAAATTCCACCCTCATCAACCTATCGTCTTCATCAAACTCTAAGCGGTAACTTCCCTGAAACCAGTCTGGATATTCCGAAGCATCCAGTACGAGTGAGGCATGCTCTACAACAGCGGCAGGCGAGCCAATAGACCATTGTTCTTTGAGGTCTTGGATACTTCTGTTGTGCTGATCTCGCTCTTTGGAAACACGAAGCGCTTCGGTCTCCTCTTGTTGCGCCCACGCTTCACCCTCAAGCTTCCAAGCTTGTAGATTCGCCTCGTGAGCAGAGGCTATTTCCAATAACTTTTGCTCATATTCTTTAAGATGTTCTTCATGCTCACTGCGTACTTTTTCACACTTGGCTTGATAACGCCCTCTTTCGTCCGCGATCAATTTAGAGGCTTGCCCCAACAAACGTTGGAAAAAAGATATTTGCGGCGGGAAGTATCTTGGAAGAATCAGCTCTGGTTTCTTTGGAGCATTTGACGATTTGGGTTCCGCCTTGGGAAATGGCCTAAACTCATATTCCTCATCTGACGTCAAACTGTCCCAATCGACAGTATCATCAACTTGAAGCGTTTGGTTTAGAAGCCTTTCGAGTTCGCCCAACTTTTGTTCAGCCTCAGTGACTAACTCAGCCGCTAACTCTTTACCTGCCTCTCGGTCGCCTTTTGCGATATGAGCTTGGTACTTCTTATCCCAAGCTAACATTAACTCGTTTAGTTTTTCTTGAAGTGTGTAACGATCAGCACCGCTAATTTCTTTGAATAGCCCAAGCTTATTGTGGGTGACTGGAAGATAAATCCGTGTGATGGCACCTGATTTATTCTGTGTAACACGTGGCTTACCAAGTCGGATTAGCTTGGTGTGTCGCTCTTCGACTTTCAGGGTAAAGGAATGGGTATAACTATTCATTTATCAAAACTCACAAGTTGTTGTCGTGAGTTTAAGCGCATCAATCACGCTAAACTAGATAGAGATTTATTTTTACACGCAAGAGGTGCGACCGCAGGTTCGCGGCGGTCCGCTATCCGTTAAAACTTCCACATACGGACGAATTGACCACGCAGACTATCAGAGACCTTTCCTCAACTCACCATACCTTTCAACCAGAGGCCCCGGCAAAGCTATGAGCAAGACTCCATGACTCGAGACCAGTCCGCCCAGCGCAGCAAGAGCAAGAGAACGCAATAAATTGGAAAATAAAAGTTGGTCTGATTGATTGGTCTGGATTGGCAGCGCCGGCCCCATCAACACGTTGATAAATATACGCTTTTGCCAATTTTCAGAATAGTGGCGGAGACGAAGGGATTCGAACCCTCGAGACGGTTACCCGCCTACTCCCTTAGCAGGGGAGCGCCTTCGACCACTCGGCCACGTCTCCGTCGACCCGTTTATCTGCGACCAAAGGGGAAAACAAGGCTGGAAAGTAAGAAAATTCATCGCGGCGGGTAGTTTGTTCTTTTTGGGATTTGCACGCACGCAAAAAGAACATAAAGTGAACAAAAAAACCAGAGCCTACCATGGTCGACATCACTTTACCCTTTGCCGGAACCGTTTCTGCGTGGCGCCAAACTGCGCGGCGGCTTTTGGCTGCGCGTATCCCACCCGAACATTTGCAATGGAAAATCGGGACGGCGCTGGACATCCCGCGCCTGCCTGCGGAAAAATTCAAGGTGCGCGTCCCCGAACGGTTTGTGCATTTGTCTGATGTGGCCGGCTGGCACGAAGCGCAGGACCGCTTTGCCCTGTTGTATCGCACGGCGTGGGGATTGCGTCTGAAACCCGCGCTATTGACCGATAGCAGCGACCCCGACATTACCGCACTGACAACCATGGAGCAGGATGTTCTGGCATCGCTGAAACGGTTCAATCAACGGCTGCGCCTGCATGAATTGCCATCCGGTTCGTCGCGGCGTTTGTTCGCCGGTTGGTGCGATATTCCGCAGGATCCGCTGGAAATCGCCCTGCCCCGGCTCAGGCGTCAATTTTCGGAATTTGATTGGGTGATCTACACGCCCGCCCGCGCGATCCGGTCGACCGCGGGCGAAGAATTCATTTTTCGCCCACCCGAACGCCCCGACCTGCCCCGCGACACGACCGATGACCGATGGGCGGAATGGCTAAGGGCGCAGGAATGCCCCGCGTACCTAGAAATAACCAACCACTGGCCCGAAAATTACATAAGCTGAACACAATCCACGCCGACACTGCCTGCATTGATTTCTATGGGGTGTACGATGCTAGGTGGATTTAGCGCGTTACCAACAATCTATGAGTTCATCTATGAGCTTCTATCGGGCGCCAGCGACTTCCCGCAGATCGTCAACACGGTACTCGTGCTTGCGATTATGGTCGCTGTTCTGCTGCTGTTGGTTTGGCTTGTCGGCCGATATCAAGAGTTTCGCCAAAACGATGCGAAATCACCCCGCGAAAGGGTACAAAGCCCGCGCCAGAAAGAGCCGCAAAGCCCCCGCACCTTTGCCGATGCCGTCGAGTTGGTCGAAACCGGCACAATCCGGAACAAGATTTTGGAAACCAAAATGGTCGATTGCGCCGTGCCGATCGAAATGATGTTCACCGATGCGGACCACGGGCTTGTCTACCAATTTGAACTTGGCCATGTGTCAAAAGACGAGGTGATGGATTGGTTGCAGGTGACGCGCGCTCTAGAGCTGACCGAAATTTCCGAAATTTTGGAAGAAACCGGGATTATGCATGATGTGATCTGCCATCCGGATGCCGACTTTGAGCTAGACATTGGAGGCGAGACATTGGGCGTTAAGCTCTGGAATCGGGCCTATGAATTGAACGTCAAAATGGAAGAGATCGATGGAATAGCCAAGCTGCGGTCCGCGTGCGAACGTCACTTACGGCAAAACGCGCCTGACATGCTGCCTCTTCCGACCTGGTAAACCGAGTTTGGACACATGTCAGCAGTGCGGGCAAAGCTGTCGTTCAGCCTTCCCCCAAAAGATGCGCTTTCAGTCCCGAAGGATACAGCTGCGGGCCGCCGGCAATGTCTAAGCTTTCCAAAGAGAACCATTCCGCAAAGCCGATGGTCCCATTATCTTCAGTGAATTGGATGCGCTTTTCCGCGGCAAAGGTGTTAGGCGGAAAAGACACGTCAAAGATCGCAACAATCTCATGCCCAAGACTGCCTTCATGAACGAAAATGTTTTCCATGAAAGTAGGAGGCGAAGCAATTTTCACCGTGATTCCCAGTTCCTCTTGAAACTCTCGAACGACCGCAGCCTCTACCGTTTCACCAAACTCGACTGCTCCACCAAGAGGTCGCACGCCCGTCACGCGCCCCGCGTCATCAAGAACTTCAGCCGCAAGAAGCCGACCGTCGCGCCAATGCAGGCCTAACGCCTTGAGTCGTATTCTGGATGCAGGACGCCATGTGCTCATGCAGAAGGATTACAGCAATGCGCGAACGACCGCAAAGGGCCCACAGCCGACACGCACATGGGTAGCGTCGCACCGTACGCGCCAAAAGGCCGCTGAAATGCCCGAAATGGCAAAACCACCTCGGGCATTTCAATAACTGCTTTACGCGATCAGTTGTTAAACAAGAAATGCATCACATCGCCGTCTTTGACGATATATGCCTTGCCCTCTGCGCGCATTTTGCCGGCCTCTTTGGCACCGCCTTCGCCCTTAAATTCGACATAGTCGGCATAGGCGATCGTTTCCGCACGGATAAAGCCTTTTTCGAAATCACCGTGGATCACGCCAGCCGCTTGCGGGGCGCTGGTGCCTGCCTTGATGGTCCACGCGCGGGCCTCTTTCGGGCCAACGGTGAAATAGGTTTCCAGCTTCAGCAATTCGTAACCTGCGCGGATCAGGCGATCCAGACCGGCTTCTTCCAGACCCATCTCGCCTAGGAACATTTCAGCTTCTTCAGCGTCCAGCTGGCTGATTTCCTCTTCGATGCGGGCGGAAATAACCACGGTACCTGCGCCCTGCTCTTCGGCCATTTTGGCGACTTCGGCGGACTTGGAATTGCCCTCAGCAGCCGAGGATTCCTCGACGTTGCACACGTACAGGATTGGCTTCTGGGTCAACAACTGAAGCATTTTCCACTGCTTCATGTCCTCGTCCGAAACCTCGACCGTGCGCGCAGGCTGGCCGTTTTCCAGTACCTCTTGCGCAGCGGCCAGCAGGCGATCCTGCTGCTGGGCTTCTTTGTCGTTGCCCTTTAGCTTGCGCACCAGATTGGCGCGGCGTTTTTCGATGCTTTCCAGATCGGCCAGCATCAGTTCGGTTTCGATCACCTGCGCGTCCGCAACAGGATCTACGCGGCCCTCAACGTGGGTGATGTCGTCGTCTTCGAAACAGCGCAGAACGTGAGCGATAGCATCACATTCGCGGATGTTGGCCAGAAACTGGTTGCCCAGACCTTCGCCTTTGGATGCACCTTTGACCAGACCCGCGATATCGACGAACGTCATGCGGGTTGGAATGATCTGCTTGGACCCTGCGATTTCCGCCAATGTGTCCAGACGTGCGTCAGGCACAGCCACATCACCGACGTTCGGTTCGATCGTGCAGAATGGAAAATTCGCCGCTTGCGCAGCAGCTGTTTTTGTCAGCGCGTTAAAGAGGGTCGATTTACCGACGTTCGGCAGACCCACGATACCCATCTTGAATCCCATAGGACCCTCCTATCTAGTTGATTGGCTTCTAAGGCCGGGCGCTGGTATGCGCAAGTATTGCGCGCCCAAAGCCGAGTGGGGGCTTGCCCCCGGCGACGCTTTGGGCTCTTCCCGCGCGAATATCGCGAAACATGGGAGAAACGGGGCGTTTTGACCTTTGCAAAATAGGGATTCGCGTGTAAGGGGACGGCTTCTAACCGGGCTGGCACACCCTTGGAGGACAGCCCCTTTATTTTTGGAGAATTAAAATGGCACGTGAGATTCCTGATCTTATCGCCACGGAACGTACGGGGACAGGCAAGGGGGCCGCTCGTCAAGCTCGTCGTGATGGCCTGGTACCAGGTATTGTTTATGGTGGCGGCGCAGACCCTCTGCCGATCAACCTGAACTACAACAAACTGCTGCAGAAACTGAAACAAGGCCGCTTCCTGTCGACCCTGTTCAACCTGCAAGTCGAAGGCCAAGAAGACGTTCGCGTCATCTGCCGCGGCGTTCAGCGTGACGTTGTAAAAGACCTGCCAACTCACATCGACTTTATGCGCCTGAAACGCACCAGCCGTGTGAACCTGTTCGTGCACGTGGAATTCGAAAACCACAAAGCAGCACCAGGCATCAAAAAAGGTGGCGTTCTGACCGTCGTTCGTTCCGAAGTTGAACTGAACGTTGTTGCAGGCGACATTCCTGAACAGATCGTTGTTGACCTGACCGGCAAAGAAATCGGCGATGTGATCCACATCTCCGAAGTGACCCTGCCAGAAGGCGTGAAACCAACCATCGAGCGTGACTTCGTTATTGCGAACATCTCGGCTCCATCGGGTCTGGTTGCAGGCGGCGACGACGAAGAAGAAGCAGCAGCAGAAGAGTAATCTTTGCGTTTCGACTGAATTTAGAAAACGGGGTCTTCGGGCCCCGTTTTTTATTGGCCCGCTGTTAGATACGACAGCGCCACAAAAAAGGGGCCGCAGCGGGCCCCTTTTTCAATTCTTATTTTCTGAACGATTTGCCGCCGCCCTTTTTCGCGAAAGGTTTGGCATCAGCGCCTTTGCCTTTCACGCGGACGCCTTTGCGTGGTTTGCGGCCTGCAGATGGGTCGTTCACGTCAAACTTTGGTTTGTTCGACTTTGGCGCGCCATCGGTCTTTTTCTTGAACGAACGGTCCTTATCGGATTTGGACACGGCGCTTTCGAATTTCGAAGGACGTCCGCCCTTGTCATCCCTGCGCGTCTTGCGGTCTTTGAAATCACCCTTTGGACCACGATCGTCGCGCGATTTGAAATCACCGCGAGGCTTGCGATCCTCACGCGGTTTATCGTCATAGCGTGGCTTACGATCTTCGCGCGGTTTGTCGTCGTAACGTGGCTTGCGGTCTTCGCGTGGCTTATCGTCGTAACGTGGTTTGTCATCACGCGATTTGTAATCGCCGCGTGGTTTGTCGCCGCGACCTTTGAAATCGCCGCCCGAACGGTCACCACGTGGGCCGCGATCGTCGCGCGATTTGAAACCGCCGCGTGGGCCACGGTCATCACGTGGTTTACGTGGACCACGATCATCACGAGATCCGCGATCAGGGATGGATGGCGCTCCGTCCATTTTCGACAGGGTCAGGCCCTGCTCCATCCCGATGGTTTCACCTTCGCGTGCAACCAGCGCCGAAGCGTCAGCTTCTTTCAGCTCGATCAGGGTCGCGTCATCGGTGATGCGGATCTTGCCGATTGCGGTTTTGGAAATGCCCGCCTGTTTGCAGATCATCGGCAGAATCCAACGCGGCTCTGCGCGGCCATTGCGACCGATCGACAAAGAGAACCAAGTGGACGGACCGAAATCTTCGCGCGGCGCGCGTTCACGGGTCGCACCGCCCAGCTCTTCTGGTGCGCAGCGACGTTCCTGATACAGGCGCAGATAAGCTGCAGCGACCTGTTCCGCCGAATATTTATCCAGCAGTTTCGCAGCGAACTTGGACTGATCTTCGTTCAGGGCTTCGCTGAAAACAGGGCTGCCGATCAGGCGCTCTTCTTCGCGGGCTTGCACTTCTTCTGCGCTAGGCGGATCGATGTTTTCTGCGTCCAGCTTCGCCCATTTCAACAGGCGGCCAACCTTGTGGCGGTCACGTGGGGTCGCCAGCAATGCCGAAATACCTTTGCGGCCCGCGCGGCCGGTACGGCCCGAACGGTGCAGCAGGGCTTCGGTGTTTTGCGGGGTTTCGGCATGGATCACCAATTCCAGACCCGGCAGGTCGATACCGCGTGCAGCAACGTCGGTCGCCACACAGACCTTTGCGCGGCCATCGCGCATTGCCTGCAATGCGTGGCTGCGTTCGGTCTGGGTCAGTTCGCCCGAGAGCGACACAACTTGGAAACCACGGTTCGACAGACGAGCCGTCAAACGGGCCACAGCAGCGCGGGTGTTGGCAAAGATGATCGCGTTGTTCGGGTCATGGAACAATAGCAAGTTGATCATCGCGTTTTCCGCATCATGCGGTGCGACGTTCAGCACCTGATACGAAATATCGGCGTGCTGTTCGGTTTTCGACTGAACCTCGACGCGGACTGCGTCTTTTTGGAATTCTTTGGCCAGTTTCGCGATCATCGGCGGCACAGTGGCCGAGAACATCAACGAACGCTTGTCCTCGGGTGCTTCGCCCAAGATGAATTCCAGATCTTCGCGGAACCCTAGGTCCAGCATTTCGTCGGCTTCGTCCAGAACGATGGCGCGGGCCATCGACAGGTCCAGCGCGCCGCGTTCGATGTGGTCACGGATACGGCCAGGGGTGCCCACAACGATATGCGCACCGCGTTCCAGCGCGCGGCGTTCGTTGCGTGGGTCCATACCGCCAACGCCCAGCGCGATCACAGCGCCGGTTTTTGCGTATAGCCATTCCAATTCGCGGCCGACCTGAAACGCCAGTTCGCGGGTTGGTGCAACGATCAGCGCGGTTGGCAAACCTGCGCGACCTGCGTTGCCGTCTTCGTCCAGAATGTCGGATGCGATTGCGATACCAAATCCAACTGTTTTACCCGATCCTGTCCGTGCGGAAACCAGCAAATCCTGCCCTGCCAATTCTGGGTTGGATACGGCTTCTTGTACGTCGGTCAATTTGTCATACCCGCGCTCGGATAGCGCGGCGGATAGGGTCGGGATCATGTCAGGAGGCTTTCGGGTCAAAAGGTCAAGGCCGCCGAATACACGGGGCAATGCCTTATGTATATAGCAAATATGTTGGCTCTGCCATGCCCTGAGGGTATGGGTAGGATATGAAGTTATTTGTAGGCCTCGGCAACCCCGGCGCGAAATACGCGCAGAACCGTCATAACATCGGGTTTATGGCATTGGATCGCATTGCAGACGACCACGGGTTCACCCCGTGGCGGTCGAAATTTCAGGGCCAAACCAGCGAAGGCAGGTTTGGATCGGAAAAAGTCATCCTGCTGAAACCCGACACATTCATGAACCTATCGGGTCAATCTGTGGGCGAAGCCATGCGGTTTCACAAACTGACCCCTGCGGATGTCATTGTTTTCCATGATGAATTGGACCTAGCCCCCGGCAAATGCCGCCTGAAAACGGGTGGCGGGCATGCGGGCCACAACGGTCTGCGGTCGATCCATCAGCACATCGGTGCAGACTATGACCGCATCCGCATGGGCATCGGCCACCCCGGCCACAAAGACCGCGTTGCGGGCTATGTCCTGTCCGACTTTGCCAAGGCCGATCAGGATTGGCTGGACGATATGATCCGCGGATGCAGCGATGGCGCGGCCGATTTGGCGGCAGGTGACGGCGCAAAATTCATGAACGCAGTCGCCTTGCGGGTGAACCCGCCGCGATCGGGGACAGGCCAACAAGGTAAAAAAACCGCGCAACCTGCCGAAAACAAGAAAAAGGATTCGCCTACCGAACCCGAAATCGACAACCGCAGCCCATTGCAGAAACTGGCAGACAAATTCAAATGACCGAACGCCTGACCGAAGCTTTGTTAGATCAGGCGAAAGCCTGCGAAAAACTGGGGTCGCCGTTTATGCGAACCTTGTTAGAGCTTTTGGCAGAACGTTTACGCCCCGACACGCCGTTGAAGAAACGGCTATTCAACTGGCCCGGCGATTTAGGTCCGGCGGCTGAATCTTTGCCGTTGCGCCTGACGGGGGCGCTTCATGCTTTGCGGATGTTGGACCGCTGCGGATTACAGGACGCTTATCCGCCGAATGACCTAGACATCGAAATCCTATGGGGGGCCGTTGATTGGGCGCTGGACAAAGAAGCGGCCTATATTTCGACCTTTATCGACAGTCCGCCCCAAACGAACGAAGTCCGACGAAGCGCTGGCCTGATCGCGGCAGGGCAATGGCTACATCGCCGCTATGGGCTGCCGATAGATTTGCGGGAAATCGGGTGCAGCGCCGGTCTGAATTTGATGTGGGATCAATTCGCGCTGAACGTAGACGCCGCGGTCTTTGGCCCTGCAGATAGCACCGTGCAACTGACCCCTGATTGGCAAGGCAATCCCCCGCCTGCGGGCCCCGTTACAATCAGCGATCGGCGCGGCGTTGATCTGGCCCCGATTGACGTTCACGGCCCGATCGACCGGTTGCGTCTAAAATCCTACATCTGGCCCGACCAGCCGCACAGGATGGACCTGACAGATGCCGCGATTTCCATGTTCAACGCGAAAATCGATCAGGCCGACGCCGTCGATTGGCTAAGTAAATCGTTGTCGACGCGTAAAGGTCATTTAACTTTGGTCTATTCGACAATCGCATGGCAGTATCTGCCCAGAGACGCGCAATACCGCGGCGAAGCGATCATGGAAATGGTTGGACGCGCGACCAATGCAGATGCGCCTCTTGCGTGGTTGCAGATCGAAAATGACGGCAAAGGCGATGGGGCTGGGATATCGTTGCGCCTGTGGCCGAATGATTTGAAACTATCGCTGGGGCGCATGGATTTTCATGGTCGGTGGCTTCACTGGGCACCGCCCGTTTAAGAAAGGCATCAGATGTACGAACAAGATCCATCCGTGAACGTCTACGGTGACCCTTTAATCCCCTGCTCTGCCGATCCGTTGACAGGGTATTTCCGTGATGGGCACTGCAACACCTGCAGCGACGACACCGGCAGCCACACGGTTTGTGCCGTCATGACGGATGAATTTCTGGCCTATTCCAAATACGTCGGAAACGATCTGACAACGCCCGTTCCTGCGTTCAATTTTCCCGGCCTAAAGGCGGGCGACAAATGGTGTTTATGTGCCGGACGTTTTCTGCAGGCCGCCGACGAAGGCTGCGCCCCGCTCGTTGACCTAAAGGCGACGCACAAAAACGCCCTAGACATTGTACCGTTGCAAATTCTGGAACGTCACGCCGCCGCCTGACGGATGGGCGCTGCGGTTTCGGCGTCTAACAAATCTTCGATAAACAGGCTGATCAACTGAGGGCGGCCCGATACACCTGCCTTGCGATAGATCGATGCGGTCTGTGCCTTGACCGTGCCTTCGGATGTGTTGCGCAAAGATGCAATTTCAGCCGTTGTCATGCCTTTGATCGCAAACAGCGCGACATCGCGCTCCGCTGGCGTCAAAGCCCATTGTTCAAACCGTTCTTCGACCAGTTCACCAAAGGCACCAGAGGCTGCGCGCAAACGGTTTTCAGCATTTTCTGCGCGGCATTCGGATTTCCGCAAAAGACGTGCGCCCAGAATAATCCCAGCGATCAAACCAACTGCGGCAATGATTTGAACGATTTCAAATAACTGCCAAGGAATAGGCGGCAATACCCCGCCCGTCACCGACGACAGCAGTTCCCAGACAAAAACACATGCACACACAACCTGCAGCGAAATGACCATCACGACGCCCAGAGACGCTGCCTGTAGTCTGTTTACAAAATCCATATTCAACGTTCCCGTGGGGGCCGATCATCGCCCTTATCATCATTGTCGCGATCAGGCGGTTCAGGCCTATCGCGGTCTTGGTCATCTGGTGGCTGGGGGCGATCGGGGCGTTGGTCGTCGTCATCCCTTTCATCAAAAGACGGAGGAGGCGGCGATCCATTGTCACCCTGCGGTTCAGGGCGCGGATTATTGTCCTTAACGCGATCCCGCAGGATCGCACCGGTGGTCGGTTGAATTACGATTTCACGACGACCATCGGCACCAATTGCGACGATCCTAACACGCCCCAACAGTGTTCGTTCGATCTGCACATCGGTGTAACCTTCGGCAATCAATTGGGCTGCAATCTCCTCTGGAGTTGATTGCGCATGCGCAATACCGCCCCACAACAGACCAGCCCCCAAAAGTGCCATTCGCAAAAGTTTCATAATGTGCCTTACCTAGCAGTCATCGCCGCTAATTATCGCGACGATGAGGGTTTAACGAATAAACGAAAGATTACCGTCGCCCGTTGGGGCCATTTTTTTCGCCGCCGCGCCCGCCATGACCACGGTCATTGCTGCGATCGGTACGTTCCGGACGGGTTTCATCAGTTTCGTCAGTGGTTTCAGTAGAATCGGTTTCATCAACATCGCGCGCGGGGCGGCCACCGTTATGACGTTCCGGACGGGTCGATGTTTCTGTGGTCGTCGTACCGGTCGCGCTGTCATAGTCAACGTCGTACAGCGTTTCGCCGTCTGTCGCCAAAACGGTCACGCCGCTGTCGGTCGACCGTACCGACACAACGGTATAGCCCGCCGCTTCGGCCGCTGCGATGGCTGCTGCCACATCGTCAGACGATGCCGCGGTAACGTCATCACGGACGGATACGGTTGCGGTGACGGATTCGCCCGACGTCGTATCATAGTCGATATCGTAATAGCCCGATCCATCTGTGGCTAAGACCGATACGACCGTTCCATCGCGCGATGTGCGAACGGCAACAACGCTATAACCTGCCTCTTCTGCGGCGGCGATTGCTTCGGTCACGGTAAGTGCATGAACAGGCGCTGCAAACACCCCTGCAAACAGCGCGACGGTCGGGAAAACTCTGGTAAAAATAGACATTGGACTGGCCCTCGTGGTTTGACTTTTTCGCCGCCAACATGGGCAGACACCGAACCACAATGAAATTCGCCAAACGAAATAAGGGCAAAGGTTTGCACACCTTTGCCCTTTCGTAGTTCGTCCGTTTAGTACGCGATTAGTCGGTATCGCGACCTTCGGTTTTGCCGCCCATTTCAACGCCCAAATGGCGCGCGACAGTAAAGATATCTTTGTCGCCGCGACCACACATGTTCATCACCAGAATGTGGTCTTTGGGCAGAGTCGGCGCGATTTTCATCACATGTGCCAGTGCATGGGATGGTTCCAGCGCAGGAATGATACCTTCGGTACGGCAGGCGAATTGGAATGCCTCTAGCGCCTCTTTGTCGGTGATCGACACATATTGCGCGCGGCCGATGTCATTCAGCCAAGCGTGCTCTGGCCCGATACCAGGGTAATCCAGACCGGCCGAGATCGAGAAACCTTCCAAAATCTGACCATCGTCATCTTGCAGCAGATAGGTGCGGTTCCCGTGCAGAACGCCCGGACGGCCACCCGTCAACGACGCGCAGTGCTCCATCTTTTCGTTGACGCCTTTGCCGCCGGCTTCGACCCCGATGATGTTGACCGATGGATCATCCAAGAACGGATAGAACAGGCCCATCGCGTTCGAACCGCCGCCAATCGCCGCGATCACGGTGTCAGGCAAACGGCCTTCGCCTTCTTGTTCGGGCAGTTGCCAACGGACCTCTTTGCCGATGATCGATTGGAAATCACGGACCATCGCTGGGTACGGGTGCGGACCAGCCACGGTGCCGATGCAATAGAACGTGTCTTCGACGTTGGTCACCCAGTCACGCAGCGCATCGTTCATCGCGTCTTTCAGCGTGCCACGACCCGAGGTCACAGCAACAACTTCGGCGCCCAGCAACTTCATGCGGAACACGTTTGGCTGCTGGCGTTCCACGTCGTGCGCGCCCATGTAAACAACGCATTTCAGACCGAATTTCGCACAAACAGTCGCAGTCGCAACGCCGTGCTGACCTGCACCGGTTTCCGCGATGATACGGGTTTTGCCCATGCGGCGCGCCAGAATGATCTGGCCCAGCACGTTGTTGATTTTATGCGCGCCGGTGTGGTTCAGCTCGTCACGCTTTAGGTAAATCTTTGCGCCGCCCAGCTCTTCGGTCATGTTCGACGCGTAATACAGCGGCGACGGACGACCGACATAGTGTTTCCACAGGTCATCCATTTCCGCCCAGAACGTGGGGTCGTCTTTGGCGTTTTCGTATTCTGCCTGCAGATCAAGGATCAGCGGCATCAGCGTTTCGGCAACAAAACGGCCGCCGTAATCGCCAAAACGTCCGTTTTCGTCAGGACCGTTCATAAAGCTGTTGAATAGATCGTCTGCCATTTTGGCCTCCCCGCGTTTGCCGAAAACTCCTACCCTTTCGCTATCAAAGGGTAAAGCGGTACTGCTATTTTTAGGGCCGCCCGACGGTCGGACAACCCAATTTGTTATGCTTGTGCAGCAGCCACGAATTTGCGGATCAAATCGTGGTCTTTGACGCCCTTTGCGCTTTCTACGCCAGAGGACACATCGACCTGCCGCGCGCCTGTCAGATCGACAGCGCGGGCCACGTTTTCAGGCGTTAGGCCGCCCGCCAACATCCATGGCCGAGTCCAATATTTGCGGCGCGCCAGCGTCCAATCCCATTCGTGGCCGTTACCACCCGGCAAATCGGATCCTGCCGGCGGTTTTGCGTCGATAAGCAATTGGTCGGCGACTTGGCTGTAGATATCGATTTGATGGGTATCTTCGGGGGATGACAGGCTGATCGCTTTCATCACGGGTAGGCCGTATTTCGCCCGTACCTCGGATACACGTTCGGGCGTTTCTGATCCGTGCAACTGGATCATGTCCAGCGGGACATTCGCCGTTAGGTCATCCAAAAACGCGTCATCTGCATCCACAACCAACGCGACCTTGGCCACGCCGATCGGCACCTGAACAGCCAACATGGCCGCATCAGCAATCGTCACATTCCGTGGGCTTTTGGGAAAGAACACGAAACCGACGTATGCCGCGCCAGCCTCTGCCGCAGCCTGAATGCCCGCGCTATCGCGCAGGCCGCAAATTTTCACTCTGACGTCGGGCATTTAGGTGCGTTCAACCAACTGCAGAACATCGTCTTTGCCGTCGCCGTCCATGTCTTTCAGGCGGTCCAACTCGCGGCGCAACTGTGCGGCTTCGCGGGCTTTGGCCCGCCCTTCAGCACGGTTTTTATGTTCGCGAATCCATTCCCACAGAAAGCCGATCAACAACCCGACGCCAACGCCTAGGAAAATTGCCATGAACAGTGGGATTTCGATATCAGGCGAAATGCCCAGCAGCGACGCCAATGCAGGCGGCATAGCCCGTAGCAGGACAACTTCGGTATTGGCCAGTCCGACCAATACCAGACACAGGGCGACAAGGCCCCAAAAAGCATAACGTAAGGTTTTCATCCGTCTCTCTTATTCGTCGCCGTTCAGACGATCACGCAATAGTTTGCCTGTCTTAAAGAACGGAACGTGTTTTTCATCAACCTCGACCGATTCACCGGTGCGCGGGTTTCTGCCAGTTCTGGCATCGCGTTTCTTTACCGAAAAGGCGCCAAAACCGCGCAGTTCAACACGGTGTCCGTCGGCCATGGCTTCGGTGATGGTATCGAACACGGTGTTCACAATCTTTTCGACGTCACGCTGGTACAAATGCGGATTTTCGTCAGCAATCTTTTGGATCAGTTCAGATCTGATCATGAAAACGATCCCCCCTCAGGAAACATACTAGGCAGTCCATTGTGCCCCGACATCGACTATAGGAAAGGAAACTAGATCGGGAAATAGGTCTATCTAGGCCAAAACACGAATTTTCGCATGAATTTCGGGCAGTTGGGTCAATTATCCGACCATAATGACCCGCATTGTTGACGGATGCTGGCTGCTGCACTGCAGCACTCGAAAGGTTTGATTCGCATAAAAAAACCCCGCCACGTTGCCGTGACGGGGTTCTTTTTGGTGATAACCAGGACTGATTAGTCGTTGGTTTTCAGGGCTGCGCCCAGGATGTCACCCAACGAAGCGCCGGAGTCGGACGAACCGTACTGCTCAACAGCTTCTTTTTCTTCTGCGATTTCGCGTGCTTTGATCGACAGACCCAGTTTGCGGGTTTTGCTGTCTACGTTGGTTACGCGAACGTCGACTTTGTCGCCTACGCCGAAACGCTCTGGGCGCTGGTCAGCACGGTCACGCGACAGGTCGGAACGACGGATGAACGATTTCATGCCTTCGTATTCAACCTCGATACCGCCGTCTTCGATTGCGGTAACTTCAACGGTGATAACCGAACCACGCTTTACGCCGCCGATTGCTTCAGCGAATGGGTCGCCTTCAACAGCTTTGATCGACAGAGAGATACGCTCTTTTTCGACGTCCACTTCGGTGACAACGGCCTTAACCATGTCGCCTTTGCGGTAGTTCTGGATCGCATCTTCGCCACGCTCGTCCCACGACAGGTCGGACAGGTGAACCATGCCGTCGATGTCGCCTGGCAGGCCAACGAACAGACCGAATTCGGTGATGTTCTTGACTTCGCCTTCAACCTGCGTGCCCTCTGGGTGGGTCTCAGCAAAGACTTCCCATGGGTTGCGCTGGGTCTGTTTCAGGCCAAGAGAAACGCGACGTTTGGACGAATCGATTTCCAGAACCATGACTTCGACTTCTTGCGAGGTCGAAACGATTTTGCCTGGGTGTACGTTCTTTTTGGTCCACGACATTTCGGAAACGTGTACCAGACCTTCGACACCTGGCTCCAGTTCGACGAATGCGCCGTAGTCGGTGATGTTGGTCACGCGGCCCTGGTGTACCGATTCCAGTGGGTATTTGTTTTCAACAGAATCCCATGGATCAGCTTGCAGCTGTTTCATGCCCAGCGAAATGCGGTGGGTGTCTTTGTTGATCTTGATAACCTGAACGTTGATGGATTCACCAATTGTCAGGATTTCCGATGGGTGGTTCACACGGCGCCATGCCATGTCGGTGACGTGCAGCAGGCCGTCTACGCCGCCCAGGTCAACGAATGCACCGTATTCGGTGATGTTTTTAACAACGCCTTCGACCGACTGACCTTCGGTCAGGTTGCCGATAACTTCAGCACGCTGTTCTGCACGCGACTCTTCCAGGATTGCGCGACGCGACACAACGATGTTGCCACGGCGGCGGTCCATTTTCAGGATCTGGAATGGTTGCTTCAGACCCATCAGAGGGCCAGCGTCACGAACTGGACGTACGTCGACTTGGCTGCCTGGCAGGAACGCAACAGCGCCGCCCAGATCGACAGTAAAGCCGCCTTTGACGCGGCCAAAGATTGCGCCCTCGACGCGCTCTTCTGCAGCGTATGCTTTTTCCAGACGGTCCCATGCTTCTTCGCGGCGTGCCATCTCGCGCGAGATAACAGCTTCGCCACGTGCGTTCTCTGCTGCGCGCAGGAACACTTCGACTTCGTCGCCGACAGCGATGGATGGAGCTTCGCCTGGGTTAGCGAATTCTTTCAGATCAACGCGGCCTTCCATTTTGTAGCCTACGTCGATGATAGCTTGGCCAGCCTCGATCGAGATGACCTTACCTTTGACAACCGAACCTTCAGCAGGGGTGTCGATTTCGAAGCTTTCGTTAAGGAGGGCTTCGAATTCCTCCATAGTTGCGTTAGCCATGTGGCATCATTTCCTTTACACGGTTTTTTTCTGGCCGGGCGGTTGGTTCCACCGGTCTTTGGTTGACGTCCTAAACGCAAAACAAAGAGGGCCGGATGTTTCCGACCCTGCCCGAATCTGCGCCCGTGGATGTGTTCCCCACTTTGGACAGACGCGCGTTTACTGTGATTTTGCCTTAATTGCAAGGCTGGTCATATCATGGCGTTGATACGTTCCAGATAGTCATCCTCGGCTTCATGCGCTTTGCGAGAGTAAGGAAACGCCGTGCCATAACTAATCGCATCGGCGGCGCTGTCTATCATTTTGGCATGGATGACCTCTGCGCCCTTGGGGCTGATGGTTGGCCGCGCTCCATTGTCATTCAGGTCCAACGCCATTTCAGCCGTCCCGAAATGATCGTACCCCATCGACCATTCCGAAAACGGCGACTGCGCATCAGCGGCGCGATCCATCAAAACCTCTAGGTCCGTATGCCGGTCGTCATTTTCCAATCGTTGCATAAGGTCGCGCAGATGGGCCGATGGTCCGTGCAAGGCCTGAAAAAATTGTTGGTTGGCGCGCCACAGATACCCTGTGATCCCTTGCCTGCGATTGTTCAGGATGGAACTGCGTAAAATGTCCAAATCCGAATGGTCATAATCGGCATAGCAGGGTCTGCTGCGATACAAAATCCGACGGAATTCCATTCTTGCCCCCCCAACCTTATGATCTTCTACACCCATCCGCGCCTCGAACTATCAAAAATACGACACGCTCTATCGCTGTTCCATCAAATGCTATGGCCGCAAAAATGGCGTGGGCAACAAAACATTAGCGCGCTGACCCAAAAGATAAAGGCCCCGCAACTGCGAGGCCTTTGGTGTTTCGATTAGACTTCGGTCACGAAATCCTCTGTGCTGCGGCGCACCTTTTTCTGGGGCAGAAGCCAGTCATTTTCAGGCTGACGATACCCAACCGGCAAAATGACGACGGATTTCAGGCCTTTGTCTTTCAGGCCCAGAATGTCATCGAAAGCAGTCGCGTCGAAACCTTCCATCGGGGTCGCGTCGACCTCTTCTTCGGCGGCCGCCATCATGGCAAAGCCCAGCGCGATATAGGCCTGACGGGCCGCGTGTTCGAAATTGGTGCGTTCATCGCGTGGCAGGTACATGCCCTTTAGGCCTTCGTAATAGGTCACCAGAGCGTCCGATTTTTCACCGCGGATTTCTGCGTGCAGGTCCACAACGCCATCGATACGGTCTGCGGTATAGTTATCCCACGCAGCAAACACCAACACAGCGGTGCCATCGACCAGCTGTTTCTGGCCAAATGCGGCCTCGGACAGCTTTGCGCGGGTTTCGGTGTCTTTCACAACGAACAGGTGGAACGGCTGCAAACCGGACGACGTTGGCGCCTTGCGCGCGGCGTCAATGATACGGTCCAGCTTTTCCTCTGGTACGGTTTGGGCAGCGTCCATCGCTTTGGTTGCATAACGCCATTCAAGTTTTTCATAGAACATCTGAGTGGTCCCTTAGTCTGGTATAAAATTTATACTGGTATATATTGGTCACTAAGAAGCGCCGACAAGAAGGCACATGTTTGAAACCAGTATCAAGGATGACACCATGAAGGATCACACGATTGGCCATTGCCCTATGGCCTGTGAAAAACTGAACGGTTTTATGTCTCGCGTTGGCGACCGCTGGAGCGTTCTGGTCATCCTTGCGTTAGATGGCATGGGGATGATGCGTTTCAATGAACTGAAACGTCATTTGGGCATTACCCAGCGTATGCTGTCGCGAACCTTGCGCGAATTGGAACGCGATGGGCTGGTGCGCCGCACGGAACATGACACCGTACCGCCGCGGGTCGATTACGAACTGACCGCTTTGGGGGAATCCTTTGGCGACCCGATCCGTTATCTGGGGGATTGGGGCCTAAAGCATTTAGAACAGATTGATGCTGCGCGCGCCGAATTCGACGCGAAACATCCCGATTAACGGGCGGCGTTGATCGCGTCGCAAGCGGCTTTGATCGCTTGTTCGATCGACATGTCAGATGTGTCGATCATCACCGCGTCATCTGCCGGCTTTAGCGGGGCCGTTGCGCGTTCGCTGTCGCGTTTGTCGCGGGCAACCACATCGGCCAGCACCTGTTCGCGGGTGGTTTCAGGATGTTTTGCCGACAATTCCAAAAACCGACGTTCAGCGCGGCATTCCGCGCTGGCGGTCACAAACAGTTTCACATCGGCATTCGGGCAGATCACCGTACCGATATCGCGCCCGTCCAACACCGCGCCGCCCGTGCGGCGGGCGAATGACTGTTGGAACGCAACCAAAGCGCTGCGCACTTCGGGGATGACGGCGACTTTGCTGGCGGCCTGCGCGACTGCGGCGGTGCGCAGCGCGTCGTTTTCCAGATCCAAAGGGTCTAGCGTTTCAGCCGCCTGAACAGCGTCCATGCCGTCCAGCGTTTTGGCCCCAACGGCGCGATACAGCAGCCCCGTATCTAAATGCGCAAAGCCGAATGCGGCTGCGACCGCTTTGGAAATTGTGCCTTTGCCAGCGGCGGCAGGTCCATCAATCGCAACCGTAAACTGCATCTTATGCCTCGCGGGTGATCGCTGCGCCCAGTTCGGCCATCAGCGGTTCAAAAATCGGGAAAGACGTTGCAATCGGCGACCCGTCGTCAACGCGCATCGGTTCGTTCGTCGCCATACCCATCACCATGAACGACATCGCAATGCGGTGGTCCAAACGGGATTCGACGGTGGCGCCACCTTTGACGTTGCCGAAACCTTGGCCTTTGACGATCCACCAATCATCGCCTTCGTCCACGGTCACGCCAGCCGCGCGCAGGCCTTTGGCCATTGCGTCGATACGGTCGGATTCTTTGACGCGCAGTTCTTTGACGCCCTTCATCACGGTGTCGCCATCTGCAAAGGCCGCAACCACGGACAGCACAGGATATTCGTCGATCATCGACGCGGCGCGCGCTGGGGGAACTTCGATCCCTTTCAGGTTCGGGCTATATTTTGCGCGCAGGTCCGCGACAGGTTCACCGCCCTCTTCGCGCAGGTTTTCGTATTCCAGATCGGCACCCATTTCGCGCAGCGTGGTGAACAGGCCCGCGCGGGTGTCGTTTAGGCCGATGTTCGGCACCAATACGTCCGACCCTTCGGTGATGATCGCAGCGCACACAGGGAACGCAGCCGATGACGGATCGCGCGGTACAACGATGGTCTGCGCTTTCAATTCAGGCTGACCGGTCAACGTGATCACGCGGCCTTCGTCGGTTTCTTCGACGGTAAGTTCCGCGCCAAACCCTTGCAACATGCGTTCGGTGTGATCGCGAGTCGCCTCTTGTTCGATCACAACGGTTTTGCCTGGGGCGTTCAGACCCGCCAACAGAACCGCCGATTTCACCTGCGCCGAAGGAACAGGCGTTTTGTAGGTCACAGGCACAGGGTTTTCCGCGCCAACGATGGTCAGCGGCAGGCGGCCACCCTGACGGCCATAGGATTTCGCACCAAACAGCGCCAGCGGATCGGTCACGCGGCCCATCGGGCGGGAATTCAGCGATGCGTCGCCCGTAAATGTCGCCGTGATCGGCGACGTCGCCATGCAGCCCATGATCAAACGCACGCCCGTGCCCGAGTTACCGCAGTCGATCACGTTTTCAGGCTCTTTGAACCCGCCAACACCGACGCCTTCAACGGACCAGTTGCCTTCGCCGTGGTCCACGACCGTCGCGCCGAATGCGCGCATGGCTTTGGCGGTGTCCAGAACGTCTTCGCCCAGCAGCAGGCCAGTGATTTCGGTTTTACCCACGGACAGCGCGCCCAAAATCAGCGAACGGTGCGAGATGGATTTATCGCCCGGCACATTTGCCACGCCGTTCAGCGGGCCACATTTGCGGGAAATCATCGGGATCGGAGTGCCGTGACCGGACATGAGTAACCTCTTTTAGCTATGCCAAGCGTCATATCGCGGGACCAATTCATGGTCCAGATGCGGCGCACCCATTGGTCCGCCGCATCAGTAGTTTTAGTGACCGCCCAAAATGCCGGTGCGGACGCTGTAATCCACAGCGACTTCGTAATCAGGATCGTCGTCACTATCCACGATCAGGTGGCCTGCCTTTTTCAGCAGGGCATGGCAATCGTGGCTTAGGTGACGCAGCTGAACCTTTTTGCCAGCGGCTTCGTATTTTGCGGCGATCGCTTCGATCGATTGCAGGGCGGATTGGTCAACCACGCGGCTGTCATTGAAATCAATGATCACCAGCGATGGGTCGTTCGCAACGTCGAACAGTTCGGCAAAACCTTCGGCCGAACCAAAGAACAGCGGCCCCTGAATTTGATAGACCTTTGCGCCTTCGGGTGTTGCGTAGGATTTCGCGTGAATACGGCGCGCGTTGTTCCATGCATAGGCCAGCGCGGACACGATCACGCCCACAACAACGGCTGTCGCAAGGTCGGTCATCACGGTCACGACGGTCACCAGAACGATCACAAACGCATCGATCAGCGGCACGCGGAACAGGATTTTGAACGAATTCCACGCAAACGTGCCGATCACGACCATGAACATCACGCCAACCAGCGCCGCCAGCGGGATCTGTTCAATCAATGGCGAAGCCACCACGATGAACGCCAGCAGGAACAACGCCGCAGCGATGCCAGCCACGCGGGTACGTCCACCCGATTTCACGTTAATCATCGACTGACCGATCATCGCACAGCCGCCCATCGTGCCAAAGAAACCAGCGATAAAGTTTGCAGACCCCTGCGCGATACATTCCTGCGATGCGCCGCCGCGTTTGTTGGTCATTTCACCGACCAAGTTCAGCGTCAGCAGCGATTCAATCAGGCCAATCGCGGCCAGAATGATCGAATACGGCAGGATGATTTTCAGCGTTTCTAGGTTCAGCGGAACCTCAGGGAAATGGAACATCGGCAGGCCGCCTTTGATTTCGGCCATATCGCCCACGCGAGGCACATCGATGCTGAACACGATCACGATGATCGCGGTGATACCGATACCAGCCAGCGGCGCAGGGATGATGTTCGTGAATTTAGGCAACGCATAGATGATCGCCATGGTCAGCGCGACCAGACCCAGCATCATATATAGCTGCATACCCGACAGCCATTCGCCGCCCGATGCGCCATGCCCCGAAACCTCGGCCGTGCCAGGCACCTGAAATTGCGTCATCTGAGCCAAGAAAATAACGATCGCCAGACCGTTCACAAAGCCCAGCATAACAGGGTGCGGGACAAGGCGGATGAATTTACCCCAGCGCAGAATGCCCACGGCAATCTGGATGATCCCCATCAGGACAACAGTTGCGAACAGGTATTCGACCCCGTGTTCCGCAACCAGCGCCACCATCACAACAGCCAACGCGCCAGTTGCACCCGAAATCATGCCCGGACGGCCACCGATCAGCGCGGTCACCAAACCGATGATAAACGCGGCATACAAACCGACCAGCGGGTGCACACCTGCGACAAACGCAAAGGCGACCGCTTCGGGTACCAGCGCCAGCGCCACGGTCAGGCCCGACAGAATTTCGGTTTTCATTTGGGACGGCGTCAGATCACCTTTGTCGGCGATCGCTAATTTTTCGGCAAAGGCCGACAATGTCGCGCGGGGCATAGTCCACATCCTGTTTCTGTTCGCTTGATCCGCCCCTATCCTGTTAGCGGTAGAAAGTGAACCCACGGCGAAATTTTGACACCATCCATGATCTAATTTCACCACAACAACTGGGTTGCACATCCAAACGCAACACGGCACCGTTACAACCAAAAGATGAACAGGTGAGACAAATGACAAAAATCGGAATCATCGGCGGATCAGGCGTCTATGACATTGACGGATTGGAATACCGCAAATGGGTGGCCGTTGATACCCCATGGGGCGCGCCGTCGGACGAATTGCTGACAGGCACATTGAACGGCGTCGATATGGTTTTCTTGCCCCGCCACGGTCGCGGCCATGTGCAAACGCCGTCCACCGTCAATTACCGCGCCAACATCGCGGCACTGAAACAATTGGGCGTGACGGATGTGTTCAGCGTGTCGGCCTGCGGATCGTTCCGCGAAAACATGGCCCCCGGTGATTTTGTCATCGTCGATCAATTCATCGACCGCACCTTTGCGCGGGAAAAAACGTTCTTTGGCCCCGGATTGGTCGCACATGTCAGCGTCGCGCATCCCACCTGCGACCGCCTGATGGACGCAGCCGAAACAGCGGCCAAGGCAACAGGCACCACCGTTCATCGCGGCGGCACGTACCTAGCGATGGAAGGCCCGCAATTCAGTTCGATGGCCGAAAGCCACATGTACCGCGCGTGGGGCTGTGATGTCATCGGCATGACCAACATGCCAGAGGCGAAATTGGCGCGAGAGGCAGAGCTTTGCTACGCATCGATTGCGATGATCACGGACTACGACAGCTGGCACCCAGACCACGGCGCGGTACAGATCACCGACATCATCGCCACGCTGAACGGCAATTCGGCCAATGCCAAACAAACGGTCGCCAATCTGCCTGCCATTTTGGGCTCTGACCGCGCGCCCTGCCCCTGCGGCTGTGACACGGCGCTGGAATATGCCATCATGACCGCGCCCGACAAACGCGACGGCACCATGGTCGAAAAGCTAAAGGTGATTGCGGGCCGCGTATTGGGCTGATAGCCCCCGCGCCGAATTCAAATCAGAGGCCGACATGAAAACTGTTCAGGACTATATCCGTACGATCCCCGATTTCCCGCACGAAGGCATCATGTTCCGCGACGTGACCACGTTGTTTTCGGACCCGCGCGGGTTTCGGATCGCAGTCGATCAATTGCTGCACCCCTATATGGACCAAAAGATCGACAAGGTGATCGGGCTAGAGGCGCGCGGTTTCATCTTGGGCGGCGCGGTCGCGCACCAATTGGCGGTGGGTTTTGTGCCCGTGCGAAAGAAAGGCAAACTGCCCGGCAAAACCATTTCGCAGGACTACAAACTGGAATACGGCGAAGCGACCGTCGAAATCCACGATGACGCGCTGCAGGCTGGCGAACGGGTGCTGATCGTCGATGATCTGTTGGCCACGGGCGGCACCGCAGCAGCGGGCATCCATCTGGTCGAACAGCTGGGCGCGGTCGTTGTCGGATGCGCCTTTGTCGTGGACCTGCCCGAACTGGGCGGCCGCAAACACCTGACGGACATGGGCATGTCCGTCCATACGCTGTGTGATTTCGAAGGCGCCTAAACGGTTAGGGCCGGATGAACGTCAGATAATGCGGCGTCCGGCCTTCGCGCAAAGCCTTTTGTTCGTAGCGGGTCGAAATCCAATCGCCCCACGGATCACGCCAATCGGTCGGGCCTTCGGCGGTCCATTGGAACCCTGCTTTTGGCACTTCCTCTAGGGTTTGGCGCACGTAGTCTGGGATATCGGTCGCAACGCGGAATTCCGAACCGGGTTTCAATTTGCGAAACAGCGGGTCCAGATGTTCATCTGTCACAAAACGACGGCGGTGGTGGCGTTTTTTCGGCCACGGATCGGGATAGTTCAAAAACGCCTTTTCGATGGATTCATCGGGCAGAACGTCAAACAAATCCCGCGCATCACCGGGGTGGACCGAAATATTGGTCGCGCCCGATTTACGGATTTTGCCCAGCAACATCGCCACACCGTTGATGAACGGTTCGCACCCGATGATTTCCACCTCAGGGTATTTTTCCGCCATGTGGATCAGGTGTTCACCGCCGCCAAAGCCGATTTCGACCCAAACAGGTTTGCCGTGAAAACGGGCCGCCATATCGATCGGATCGCGGTTCGGGTTTGTATCCCAATCCACGCCGCCGGGGGCCAATGCGGCCAAATCTTCGTCTAGGTAATCTTTTTGTGCCTGATTCAGGGTTTTCCCGTGAATACGGCCATAAAAGTTACGCCAAGGGGCTTTGGGGTGTTTGTTTGCACTGGTCATGGGCCGCGCTGTAGCAGGACGCGCGGCTTACGGCAATATCAGCGGATGGTCAGCATGACATCTTGGGTCGCGGATAGATCAATTCCCGCCTGATCCGCCAGTTCGGTCACCGAATAGACATCGCGATCAGGGATCGTGAACGGAACCGACCGCGTATCCAGGTCAAAGATATCACCCTGCCACAATTCATTCACGCTGCGCATATAGGCATCCCAATCCGAACACGCCCAATCGCTATAGCTGTTCCCCGCCGCCGTATCGACCAGATACCGGAAACACATCAGCCCATCGCGGCGTTCCCATTCCCCGACCCAAGGGATCGGGCGCTGCGGATACCACAAAATCGCATGTCCATCGGCGGCCAGATATTCAACTTGGGTGCCGTGGTCGGTGCTAAAGGTTTGCGCGGTACGACCAGCAAGGGACGGAGACCCCAAAGTTGGCATTTCCAACGTACAGGCCGTCAAACCCAATATCGCAATGATCCCAAACCGCCACATAGTTGCCCCCGCAAACATAGATACAAAAAGGGCGGCACAAGACCGCCCTTTGATATTTTAGACCGCTTTGGTCAGCGCATCGACCAGATCGGTGCGTTCCCACGAAAAACCGCCATCCGCGTCAGGTTCACGGCCAAAGTGACCATAGGCCGCCGTGCGTGCATAGATCGGTTTGTTCAGACCCAGATGGGTACGGATACCGCGAGGCGTCAGGTCCATTGCGCCCGAAACAGCGCGTTCAATCGCGGCTTCGTCGACTTTGCTGGTGCCGTGGGTGTTGGCATAGATCGACAGTGGTTTCGCAACGCCAATCGCATAGGACAGCTGGATCGTGCATTTATCCGCTAGACCAGCCGCAACCACGTTTTTCGCCAGATAGCGCGCAGCATAGGCCGCCGAACGGTCCACCTTGGTCGGGTCTTTGCCCGAAAACGCACCGCCGCCATGTGGGGCCGCGCCGCCGTAGGTATCCACGATGATTTTGCGGCCCGTCAGGCCAGCGTCACCATCAGGGCCGCCAATGACGAATTTACCCGTTGGGTTGATCCACCATTCGGTCGCATCCGACAGCCAGCCATCAGGCAGCGTTTCGCGGATGTAGGGTTCGACAATCGCACGCACGTCAGCCGACGACAGCGATTCATCCAAATGCTGGGTCGACAGGACCAGCGACGACACGCCAACAGGCTGACCGCCGCGGTAGATGACCGACAGCTGCGCCTTTGCATCTGGGCCCAGCGCTGGTTCGGTGCCGCTTTTGCGGACCTCGGCCAGACGGCGCAGAATGGCGTGGCTGTATTGGATCGGTGCGGGCATCAACGCTGTGGTTTCGTTGGTTGCGTAACCAAACATGATGCCTTGGTCGCCTGCGCCTTCGTCTTTGCCATCGGCCTCATCGACACCTTGGGCGATGTGGGCGGATTGTTCGTGCAGCAGGTTGGTGATTTCCACGGTTTCCCAGTGGAATTTATCCTGTTCGTAACCGATGTCTTTGATCGCGCCGCGCACGATATCAGGCATCGATTCCATATACTCTGCCAGTTTGGACTGATCGGACAGGCCAACTTCGCCCCCGATGACGACACGGTTTGTCGTCGCAAATGTTTCGCAGGCAACGCGGGCTTCTGGCTCTTCTGCCAAAAGCGCATCCAGAACCGAGTCAGAGATGCGGTCGCATACTTTATCGGGGTGACCTTCGGATACGGATTCCGAAGTAAAAGTGTAGTCCAGTCGTGACATGAAATGCTCCATTAGATGTGACCCGCCACGCCAGGAAGCCGTTGTGGGGGTGAGTGTGGTATCGGTTAGACCCGCCAGAGTTTAGCGTCAACGGCCATTTGACCGATTGATGATTATTACGGCGCACAGTGCTGTGAGGATTACAATGAATCCCAAAACCTACCCATCCGAGCGTAAAAAGTAGTCGGCAGGGTAATAGGCAAAGCCGTATCAACGTATCCGTTCGTCTGAAACGGCAAATCTGCAACGACCGTTCCGCGCCCATCAATCACGGCGGATATGCCCGTATTCCCGACGCGCACCATTGGCACACCTTGTTCGATCGCGCGAATCCGCGCTTGGGCAAAATGCTGTTTCGGACCAGCCGACGGACCGAACCACGCGTCGTTTGTAATCAGGACCAACGCGGCGGGTCTGACCCCGCTGGCCGACATGGACGGGAAAATACCTTCGTAACAGATCAACGGCAGGATCGGGCCAACCCCAGGGATATCGATCACCTCTGGGCCGAGGCCTGCGGCATAGGCCGCCCCATCACGCGCCGCGAACCCGCGAATGCCCAATTTCCACGCCAGTTCGCCGCCCGGGAAATATTCACCAAACGGGACAAGGTGAGATTTGTCATAAATGGACCGCGATCCATCAGATTTCAGCGCCAGCATGCTGTTGTAATACAGGCCATCGCGGCTGCTGTTCAGGCCTAGGATCACGGTAGACGTCGGCGTCGCGTTCGAAATTTCGGCCAGCGTGTATTCTGCATAATTCATTAGGGTCGGAATGGCCGTTTCGGGCCACACGATCAAATCCGGCGCGGGCATCGCCATCGATGCGGACAGCATACGCTGATAAAACTCTTCTGCCTTTTCTGGCACCCATTTATCCGCTTGGGATGCGTTCGGCTGCACCAACCTTAAGGTGGATTGCGTGACCGATGTCGGATTTGGCGCATAGGGCACGGCGGGCAACGCCAGAAGAACCAGCAACCACCACCGCGCGCTGTGCGCGACCATGCCAGCAACGCCCAACATAAGCAGGGTCAACCCCATAGCCCCAACATACGCGAATAGCGGCATGGACACCGTATCCAACATCGCATGCGATACCTGCGCCCATGGAAACCCTGTTAGGGCATAGGCGCGGAACACTTCGGCGGCCATCAAACCTAACGTCACACCGGCCACGTTGCGCGACCATTTCATCGCCGCCCAAACAAAAACGGCCCAGATGACTGCCAATCCAGCAGGCAGCAGCACCGCAGCAAACGGCGCCATCCAAGCGTAAAGTTCTGGTTCGACCAAAAACGGGTTTATGATCCAGCTAAGCGTTGGCAGAAAATACCCAAATCCCGCAGCAAAGGCGTATGCCCCTGCCCCGCGCGCATCTGCAGCCCGACCGATGGCCCAAATCATAATGGCCAGCGCTGGCAAAACCACCACTGGCCAATGAAATGGTTCTTGCCCGAACGACAGAACAATGCCCGCCCCGAATGGCAGGGCAAATCCTGACAATCGAGGCAACATAATTATTCCGCCGGCGCAGCAGTCAATCGAACGCGCAAACGTTTGATCCGACGAGGATCGGCGTCGACAACTTCGAATTCGGGTCCATCGGGATGTTGAATCACCTCGCCGCGCGCGGGAACGTGCCCCGCCAGCATAAAGACCAGACCGCCCAACGTATCGACCTCTTCTGCGTCGATTTCTTCGTGCGCGGTTAGGTCCATACCGATTTCGGCTTCGAATTCCTCTAGCTGCGTTTTGGCCTGAGCCATGTACACGCCAGCGCCGGTGCGGGTAAATGTGTCCGCCTCGTCAACGTCATGCTCATCTTCGATTTCGCCAACGACCTGTTCGATCAAATCTTCGATCGTGACCAGCCCATCGGTCCCACCGTATTCGTCAATCACCAACGCCATATGGATGCGTTCGGCCTGCATTTTTTGCAGCAGAACATGCAGCGGCATGGATGGCGGCACATATAGCAGTGGCCGCAACATATCGCGCACATCGAATTCATGATCGCCGTTAAACCCGTGGCGCAATGCGAAATCTTTGAGGTTCGCAAGCCCGACAGGTGTATCCAGCGTTCCGTCAAAGACCGGAATCCGCGTCAATCCGCTATCGCGAAAGACTTCGACCAGTTCTTCTTTGGTGGATGTGACCGGAACCGCGACAATCTCTGCTTTAGGAATGGACACGTCTTCGACGCGCATTCGGCGCAAGTTGGACAGGCCCAACGTCGGCAGTTGCGCCGTGGGCTGTTCATCGTTCGATTGTTCGATGGTTTCGGATTCTTCTGACGGGGACAAAACGCCTAGGATGCGGCCAAACAGGCCACCCTTATTGCCGTCAGATTGTTCAGTCAGCGCGCTCTGCGCTGCCGTAGAAGGCCCCTCTGTGGTGTCGCCCATTTTCTCCAAACCTATGATCGTGCCTTCAGTGGCTGATCTTCAATATTCTGAATATGGGTCAGCCAGACCCATTTTGCAAAGGATCTCGGTCTCTAATCCTTCCATTAATTCCGCATCTGGGTCATTTATGTGATCAAAACCCAACAGATGCAGCACGCCGTGGACCATCAAATGCATTGTATGGTCCTGAATTGGCTTTCCTGCCTCCTGTGCCTCGCGGGTGCAGGTGTCATAGGAAATGGCGATGTCACCCAATTCGATGGTGCCGAACACGTCAGGTTCGGGCGCATCGGGCATCGCGCCTTGGATTTCGGCGGCACGTTCATCCGCAGGCCACGACAACACATTCGTCGCCTTGTCCTTTTCGCGAAAATCGGCGTTCAGTTCCTGAATGCGGGCATCATCACAGGCCAGAACGGACATTTCACAATCGTCCGCATCAATGTCCAACCGCGCCAGAACCGCCAAGGCCGCGTTTTCGCAAATCTGTTCTATGCCGACATCAATCCAGCGTTGGTCCGTGATATCAATGTCGATTTGCATCTGGTTTATAAACCACCCTTAGGAACCGCAGTTTGCCGCCGCATCCCGAACATCTGCCCAGAACGCTTTTGCTGCCGGTGGCTTTATACCGTACTCCGCCAACTTCCCAGACGGATTTTGAATTGCCGCATTTCGGGCATTCCAAATGCCAGTTTTGGCTTTCTTCACGCATCTCGGCCGCGATGTCGCGGCCAAGGTTTTTTTCAATAAATCGCTGTAACCAGCCCATTACCGCTGTGCGTCTGCGTCGTATGCTTCGATAATGGCTGCGACCAATGGGTGGCGCACCACATCTTTGGCGGTAAAGTAGTTAAAGCTGATCTTGTTCAACCCCTTCAGCAGACGTTCCGCATCGACCAGACCAGAATCCTGCCCACGCGGCAAATCGATCTGGCTGCGGTCACCCGTGATGACCATCCGCGACCCTTCGCCCAGACGGGTCAGGAACATTTTCATCTGCATTGTCGATGCGTTTTGCGCCTCGTCCAACACGATGAACGCATTTGACAGCGTCCGACCACGCATAAAGGCCAGCGGAGCGATCTCGATCTTTTTCTCTTCGATCAGTTTCGCCACCTGTTTTCCGGGCAGAAAATCATTCAGCGCATCATATAGCGGCTGCATGAAAGGATCGACTTTGTCTTTCATATCGCCGGGCAAGAAACCCAACTTTTCGCCCGCTTCGACAGCGGGACGAGACAGAATGATCCGATCGACGTGTCCCTGAATGAACATCGACACACCGACTGCAACAGCCAGATAGGTTTTACCCGTACCGGCAGGGCCAATGCCAAAGGCCAGTTCATTTTTGAACAGGTTTTCTACATACGCCTTTTGCGCATCTGTGCGGGGTTCGATCAGTTTCTTGCGCGTTTTGATTTCGACACGGGTACCGATGGACATTTCCATCTGATCACCACCCTGGACGCCAGTATCACGTTCAGACGCACCCATCCGCAATTCGCGGTCGATGTCGCCCATGCCGACTTCGCGGCCTGATTCCAGACGTTGATACAATGACTGTAGGACCTCTTGCCCAGTTTTCTGCGCGGCATCTTCGCCGATCAGGATCATGTGGTTGCCACGTCGCGCGATCTGTATTCCCAATCGTTCCTCGATCTTTGCCAGATGCCTGTCATGTTCACCACACAGGGCAGCCAAAAGATAATTATCTGGGAACTCAATCACCAGCTCGGGGTGCGGGGTCAAGATATCGTTAGGCAATCACATCTCCTTACAAGAGGTTGTATTTATATGGTGCCACAAGTTGTAATTAAAGCAAGCGTCTCATGCGCATATGACAGTTGCATAAAACAAATGGCCGCAGATTTCTCTGCGACCACCCAAAATTGCATTTTTTTTGACCAAATTACAGAACGTCTGCGATTGGCGTGCCTTCTTTGAACGGGCCAACGGCGGTATTCGGCAGGCCAACACCCGAACAAACAGGCAAACCATCTGGAGTCAGACGTGGCGATAGGTAACCTTCGACGCCGTCATCGATGATCCAGTGGTCACAGCCATGGGGGTCAACCCAGATACCTGCAACCATGGTCGACAGGTGGTGTTCGTTGATGCCGTAGTCCATGCTTTTGTCCGGACCGATGCCGCCCGTGCGGAATGGGCCTGTACCTTCAAGGTTTTCAGACAAAACACAGCCCGAAACGGATGCGGCAGCGATGAGAAGAACGGTTGCTTTAACGATTTTCATAACGCGATCCTCTTAACGCAGGCAGTAGATTTCAACGCGACGGTTTTCTTGCATACCTGCCGCTGTGTCGTTTGTTGCGCGCGGGCTGCGTTCGCCAAAGCCGCGAACATCGACGACCGAAGCGCCAACGCTACGTGCGATATCCGCAACCGCATTTGCGCGGTTGTTCGATAGGCGCATGTTATATTCGTCCGATGCGCGGCTATCGGTGTGACCGTAGACCAGGAACGCGAATGCGCCGTTTGCCATCGATTCCGTAAAGAACCCCTGCAGACGCTGGCGACCCGCGTTGTTGATGTAATAGCGGTCGGTCGCAAACAGTTGGTCCGATGGAACAACGCCGCAGATTTCACTACGGTGACATACGGCAGTGCCGTCTGGGCGGCGGTTGGCATCCATGTAACCTTCGGCGCCGTCATCCATCACCCAATGCTCACAGCCATCAGGGTCGATCCAGATGGTTGGGACATATTGTTCGCCAGATACAACACGGCTGTCCTGCGCCGATACGATCGAAGCAAGACCGAGCGAGATCAAAGCAGCCGTCGCGGCCACCTTTCCAAATCGTTGTCCGAAATTCGTCTTCACAGCACTTACCTTTTGTCTAAACATTCAACGCGCACGAAACTATCCGAACGCATACCTTTCGTTTAGATACAGACGTTTTTCCCAAAAATCGCAAGAGAAAAGACATATTTGGTGTCTGTTTGACCCCAAATATACAACAATCGGTAAATTTAGATCAAATTGTCTACGACTTGAACGCCAAAAGTGACAATTAAATCAGCTCTCCGTGCAGCGAATTGGTCCGGCTTTCCAGAATCCGCACACGGCGAATGGTGCCTTTGACCTCTGCCGGAGCCGTCGCGTGCACCGCATGCAGGTATTCGGATTTGCCGATCATCTGGCCTTCTTGGCGGCCCGCTTTTTCAAACAGAACCGATACTTCTTTGCCAACCATGCTGTTTTGGGTCGCGACCTGCTGTTCTGTCAGCAACGCCTGCAGCGCCTGTAGACGTTCGTTCATGACATCATCAGGCAGCTGCGCCTTTTCGGCGGCGGGCGTACCCGGACGGGTCGAATATTTGAACGAATAGGCCTGCCCGTAGCCAACGCGGCGGACCAGATCCATAGTGTCTTCGAAATCCTGATCGGTTTCGCCCGGGAAACCGACGATGAAATCGCCCGACAACAGCAGATCAGGGCGCGCGCCGCGAATCCGGTCAATCAGGCGGAAATAATCGTCACGCGTGTGTTTGCGGTTCATCGCCTTTAGGATTTTATCGCTGCCCGATTGCACAGGCAGGTGCAGATACGGCATCAGTTTATCGCAGGTGCCGTGCGCATCAATCAGCGCATCGTCCATGTCATTCGGGTGCGACGTGGTGAAACGAATGCGTTCCAAGCCTTGGATTTTGTCCAGTTCCCAAATCAGCCCAGCCAAACCTTTGTCGTGGCCGTGATAGGCGTTGACGTTCTGACCCAGCAAAGTGATCTCGCGCACGCCAGCCGCAACCAGATCGGCGGCTTCGCGTAGAATGCGTTCTTTGGGGCGGGATACTTCGGCGCCGCGGGTATAGGGCACAACGCAGAACGCGCAGAATTTATCGCATCCTTCCTGAACGGTAAGAAATGCTGTGGGACCGCGCGTGGCGCGTGGACGTTTGTTCAGCGTGTCGAATTTATCCTCTTCGGGGAAATCCGTATCAATGGCTTTTTTGCCCTGTTGAACGGCCTCTTCCATCGCAGGCAAACGGTGATAGGACTGAGGCCCCACGACCAGATCGACCATCGGCTGACGGGCCATGATCTCTTCGCCTTCGGCTTGGGCCACGCAGCCCGCAACGCCGATTTTCAGGTCGGGCTTTGCCTCTTTCAATTTCTTGAAACGGCCCAGTTCCGAATACACCTTTTCCGCCGCTTTTTCGCGAATGTGGCAGGTGTTCATCAGGATCATATCCGCCTCGTCCGGCGTTTGGACTTGGGTATAACCTTTACCGCCCAGCGCTTCGGCCATGCGTTCGCTGTCATAGACGTTCATCTGACAACCGTAGGTTTTGATAAATAGCTTCTTCGGCTCGGACATGGGTGTGATCCCGAATAACGGACAAGGGGGAATTTGGCGTTACCTAACGCCTTGCCCTTCGTCTTGCAATGGCGGCGAAATTGTCAGAGTTTGACCACAACGACATTTGAACCGAGACCCATGCGCCATTCATCCCTACAATCTTTTCTGACTGACGCCCCCAAACTGCTGGCAAAAGGGCCCGTCGCCCTGATCATGGTCGAAGACGACGTCGAAGTCGCAAGCACCATTCGCCACCATCGCGACATCGGTTTCAACAAAATCGTCGTTTTTGCATCGCCAGAAATCGTCATCGATCCCGCAGTCGAAAAACTGATCGACCGTGTGGATTACGATGTCCGTTCTGCTGATATGGTGGCTACGGCAGTCAATGGCTGCATCAAAGCTGCGCCAGCGGTCTGGATGTATTACTGCTATAACGCCGAATATCTGTTCTATCCGTTCTGCGAAAACCGCACTGTCGGCGAAATGCTGGCGTTTCATACCGAAGAACGCCGCGATTCCATGCTGACCTATGTCGTCGACCTGTACGCCCAAGACCTAAACCAGTTCCCCAATGCGGTTTCGCTGGACACTGCGCAGATGGACAAAACAGGGTATTACGCGCTGGCACGGCAAAACCCAGCCAACCACAATCATCCATATGAACGGCAGCTGGATTTCTTTGGCGGTCTGCGGTGGCGTTTCGAAGAATTCGTTCCAACCGCCCTGCGGCGCATTGACCGCATCGCCCTGTTCAAATCGAAACAAGGATTGGCCCTGCGCGGCGATCACACGTTTAATGACGATGAATACAACACCTATTCATGTCCGTGGCACCACAATCTGACGGCCGCCATCTGTTCGTTCCGCACGGCAAAGGCGCTGAAACGCAATCCCGGATCCACATTTCAGATCCCCACCTTTAGCTGGCGCAATTCGGTGCAATTCGAATGGCATTCACGCCAATTGCTGGATTTGGGTCTGATGGAGCCTGGCCAGTGGTTCTAAAAACCGCGTCCGTTAGTCGCGGCGCAGACGGATAACCACATCAACAGCGGAAATTCGCGCACCATCAGGGGCCTTTGGCAAACCTTCGATCCGCAATTCTTCGGATGGGGCATCTGTCAACGTGCCGTCATTTTCCCAATAGAAATGCGGGTGATCGGTCATGTTGGTGTCGAAATAGCTGCGCGACCCGTCAACGGTGATTTCGCGTACCAGTCCTGCTTCGGAAAAGGCACGTAGCGTATTGTAAACAGTGGCCAAAGACACGCCTGCGCCCGCTTTGGTCGCGGCTTCGAACAGCCATTCGGCGGTCACGTGCCGATCCATACCATCGCCCACCAGCAACGCCGCCAATGCCACACGTTGACGGGTCGGCCGCAATCCTGCGTCCGCTAGCCATGTCGTTCCGCGCTCGATCGTTTGGTCGTGCATACTTGTGCCCTTTGTCGGTTATCCCTGTTAATAAAGCAGGGTTGGGGTGATTTTCAATCAACTTCTATTCAACTGCCCTAAACGGATACGACCGCTAGACTTGCTCTTGTTAACCACTGAGTGATAGACGGTCCCAAATCAATCTGGACCCAAGAGGGAAACAAACAACATGGCCCAATATCCGAGCAGCTTTGACCGCGAAGATCTTTTGAAATGTGCCCGTGGCGAACTCTTTGGCCCAGGTAACGCACAATTGCCAGAACCACCCATGCTGATGATGGACCGCATCACCGAAATTTCGGGCGACGGCGGCGCACACGGCAAAGGTCACGTGATCGCAGAATTCGACATCAAACCTGATGCGTGGTTCTTTGACTGCCATTTCCCTGGCAACCCGATCATGCCTGGCTGTCTGGGTCTGGACGGCCTGTGGCAGCTGACCGGTTTCAATCTGGGCTGGCGCGGCTGGGAAGGTCGCGGTTACGCATTGGGCGTAGGCGAAGTCAAACTGACCGGCATGGTTCGTCCGGACCGCAAAATGCTGACCTACAAAGTTGATTTCACCAAAGCCGTTCAAACGCGCCGCCTGACAATGGGTGTTGCAGACGGTATTGTAGAAGCTGATGGTGAAGTTATCTATCAGGTCAAAGACATGAAAGTCGCCCTGTCGGCATCCTAATCGCCACAGGTTTCAATAAAACTATAGGGAGGCCGCCAATGCGTCGCGTCGTCGTCACTGGATTGGGCATCGTATCGCCCATCGGCAACAATGCTGCCGAAGTAGAAGCATCCTTGCGCGCAGGGAAATCAGGCATCGAAGCCAGCCCAGAAATGGCCGAGCGCGGTTTCCGCAGCCAAATCGCGGGCACCGTGAAAATCGACATCACCGAACATGTCGACAAACGCGCATTGCGTTTCATGGGCCCTGGCGCGGCATATGCCTATATTTCGCTGAAACAAGCGATCGAAGACGCAGGTCTGTCCGACGAACAAGTTTCGAACGTGCGCACTGGCCTGATCGCAGGTTCGGGCGGTCCGTCGACCAGCGCAATGTATGCAGCCCACCAGATCGTCGACAAAAACGGCAGCCCGAAACGCATTGGGCCGTTCGCTGTTCCAAAATGCATGTCGTCGACCATCTCGGCGAACCTGTCGACCCAGTTCAAGATCAAAGGCATCAACTATTCGATCACCTCGGCCTGTTCGACGTCGCTGCACTGCATCGGCAACGCGGCTGAACAGATCATGATGGGCAAACAGGACGTTATGTTCGCGGGTGGCGGCGAAGAACTGGATTGGACTTTGTCCTGCCTGTTCGACGCGATGGGCGCAATGTCGTCGAAATATAATGACACCCCAGAAAAAGCATCCCGCGCGTTCGACGCAAACCGTGATGGTTTCGTCATCGCAGGCGGCGGCGCAATGCTGGTGTTGGAAGAGCTGGAGCACGCCAAAGCGCGCGGTGCGAAAATCTACGCCGAGGTCACAGGCTTTGCCGCGACATCCGACGGCCACGACATGGTTGCACCATCGGGCGAAGGCGGCGAACGCGCGATGCGTCTGGCGCTGCAATCCCTGCCAGAGGGCCGTTCAGTCAGCTATATCAACGCCCACGGCACATCGACCCCAGTCGGTGACGTTGGCGAAATCGAAGCCGTCCGCCGCGTATTCGGCGAAGGCAGCACTCCGCCTGTTTCGTCGACCAAATCGATGACCGGCCACAGCCAAGGCGCCACCGGCGCATCCGAAGCTGTGTACTGTCTGCTGATGCTGCAGGGCGATTACATCGCGCCTTCGATCAACGTCGAAGAACTGGACCCAGCCCTGAAACCAGAGGAGATCGCATCGTCGCTGGTTGAAAACGCAGGTCTGGACAGCGTGATGACCAACAGCTTTGGCTTTGGCGGCACCAACGGATCGATGATCCTGTCGAAGTATCGCGACTAATTTTTTCGGATATCGAAAACCAAAGGCCACGCACATTCGCGTGGCCTTTTTTCGTTTACGCGGTGATCCTGCGTACGCAGGAACGTTCAGCCATCCCCACGCATACCGCCAGCAGCGCTGCGGCCATAGCGACCGTGATGCAAACAAATTTCAAAGTAGCGAAAGACGAATAGATGATCGCGATCCAATTAGGGAAACCCGCCACATTGGACAGCATCACAAACGACATCAGGTTTTCTGCGACATCCAGCGTGCCGCCAGCCATGATGGACAGCCCAGCGGCATACCCGATCTTTTGCCCCCACCCATTCGCCACGCCAATCCGCGCAACCAAGGTGGACAGCAACAGCCCAAACGTCACCATCGACGCGATAAACGCGAAATCGATCAACTGAGTCCGCACGTATATATCTAGCGTCCCCAGTTCCTGCATGTGACTGTAGTAGCCTTTGATCAATTCCCCATTAAACGCCGTTTGCCCGACCGCATAAGGCACAGGGAACTGCGATGCTGCATAGCTTTGGGTCAGCTGCGCGTTGCAAAACCAAAGACGAAAAACTGCCTGCTGTCAGCGCGACATGCCACCCAATCGGCAGCCCCGCGATTTTCGCCATACCATTTTTTAAAACTTAACCATTACGACTCACCAGTTGCATTCCATGGAATGTTTTTATATTCCCTGGAATGAAACATCAACCTGCTTAGGTTAAATGCCCCATTCGCCCCAAACAATCGTTGAATTTGCGACCCATTTTGCAATCAGCGCCGAACTGTATCAAACCGTTCTGCAGGACCGGCTGCGCCCGCAGGGGCTTACCTTGGCGCAGCTATCCGTCCTGTCACATATCGCGCGCCAACAGCGCCCTCAGCGCGTCACGGATATCGCGCGTGCCGTTCAGGTCGGCCAACCTGCAGTTACAAAAATGGTCAGTAAATTCCACGGCGCTGGATGGGTGGACCTGATTGATGCGCCGAACGATCAGCGGGTCAAACTGGCGCATATAACAGCGGCGGGCGCCGAACACCTGATGACGACGCAGCGATCGCTTTTGCCGGAACTAAAGCCATTTTTGGACCAATACGGCAGTGACGATATTAACACCGTGCTCAAAATCCTTAATGACTTCTCAAATATGCTAGAAAGCTTTAAGCCTTGATTAACCAATTTTAACGAACTTGAGCGCCTATACATATGCCTTTCGATGGACACAGGCAGATTTCGGTAACTTGACCCTAGGGCACAAACGGGTCACATCTCATAAAAATTTCGGGGAATACTAATGATCCAACTTCAAGGTAAACGCGGCCTGATCATGGGCGTTGCTAATGATCGTTCGATCGCATGGGGCATTGCCAAAGCGATGGCAGATGCGGGCGCTGAACTGGCCTTTACCTACCAAGGCGAAGCCTTTGGTAAACGCGTTGCGCCACTGGCGGCTTCGGTTGGGTCGGACACCCTGATCGACGTTGACGTGACAGACAACGACAGCATGGATCTGGCGTTTAAGACGTTGAAAGACAAATGGGGCACCATCGATTTTGTCGTACACGCGATTGCCTATTCCGACAAAAACGAACTGACTGGCCGTTTCATCAACACCAGCCGCGACAATTTCTGTCATTCGATGACCATCAGCTGTTATTCGTTCATTGATGTTGCAAAACGCGCGTCCGAACTGATGCCCGAAGGCGGCAGCCTGTTGACCCTGACCTACGGCGGATCGAACCGCGTGACGCCAAACTACAACGTCATGGGCGTTGCCAAAGCGGCGCTGGAATCGTCGGTGCGCTATCTGGCAAACGATCTGGGCCCACAAGGTATCCGCGTGAATGCCGTATCCCCAGGCCCGATGAAAACGCTGGCTGGTGCGGCCATCGGCGGCGCACGCAAAACGTTCCGCCACACCGAAGAAAACGCACCCCTGCGCAGCAACGCCACGCTAGAGGCCGTCGGCGGCACCGCTGTGTATCTGGCATCCGAGGCAGGCGCCTATACGTCGGGTGAAATCATCCGCGTTGACGGTGGTTTCCACGTTTTGGGCATGCCGCAGCAGGATAACCTGTAATCGATGTTGTTCGTAGCGCTTGCCATCGGCTATTGCGTTGCGCTGTTCAAGGCCGCACCAAACGGGTGGTCCGGCCTGCAAATCCCAAAGCCAGAGCCTAGGTTCTGGCTTTTCGGCCTTATGGGGCTGATCCTGATTATCTATCTGATGGGGCCCGTCGTTGGCGGCGCGATGATCGTAATGGTCTATACCCAAGAGATCGGCCAAATCGCGGCGCTGCGCAGTTTCGGGCACCCCGCGCAGATCCGCACAAATCCGATTTTTCCGCTGCGCACCGAACGGTATCTGGATGACGTGCCGCACATGCATATGGCCTTTGCCGCGCTGTATGGCGTGGCGACTTTGCTGGTTGTTGCGACGCTGGCCCACGCCATTTCACAATTCGCCTTTGGCCATGCGCCTATCGTGTCCAGTTGGGCATCGGTGATCGCGGTCTTTGCGCCTGCCTATGGGGCGGTGATGATCCTGCCTGTGTGGCCATTTGCTGGTGGGCGGGTCGCCTACACTTTGGGCCAATCGTTCGGCCATACCCTGCCCTATTTGGCGGCAGCATTAGTGTTGGCGGTCATGATCGCGCTGGCTGTCGGGTATCAGTCGCTATTGCTAGGCGTTTTGGCCGCGCTGACGATCCGCGGGATCGTATTGCTGCAATCGCTGCCCAAGACACCCAAAATAGAAAAAACGCCCGCAATTTGGCTTGCAGGCGCTTATATTTTCACAGCGGCGGCGATGTTTTCCTACATCTACACCGTCATGATCCTGTAGATCAGGCTGCTTTGATTTCGACCAGTTCGATCGCAAAGTTCAGGTCTTTGCCAGCCAGCGGGTGGTTCGCGTCCAGAATGACCTGTTCTTCGTTAGCTTCGACAACGGTCACAGGAACAACCTGACCTGTTGGCGCCTGCATCTGCAGCTGCGTACCTGGTTCGGTTGGGATGTGGTCAGGGATTTCGGAACGAGGGATCGCTTGGATCGCTTCGTCACGCTTTTCGCCGTAAGCTTCGGCGCAAGGAATATCGACCGATTTTTTGTCGCCAACAGCCATACCTGGCAGCGCTTTGTCCAGACCTGGGATGATCTGACCCGAACCAACAACGAATTCCAGCGGGTCGCGGCCTGCGCTGCTGTCAAAGGTTTCGCCCGAGGTCAGGGTGCCAGTGTAGTGAATGCGTACGGTATCGCCCGACTTAACTTGCGTCATGAAAATCTCCGAATTTTGGGAATTGATAAACGAGGCCGCGACTGCGCGGGTGCTCTGGGTTCTGGGGTAACGTAAGTATTGCATGGCAGAATTGCAAACAGCGTAGTTGTTCTTTGGCCCATAGCGCGGCAGGTTGCGCGTCAGGATGGAGGAAGACAATTGATAAATACATGCATATTTGATGCCTATGGCACCCTGTTCGACGTGACCGCCGCCGCCCGCGAAGCCGCCAACGAACCGGGACAAGAGGCATTGGCAGAGGTTTGGCCGACGCTGGCCGCCGATTGGCGCCGCAAACAGCTGGAATATTCGTGGCTGCGCGCCATCGCCCGCAAACACATCGATTTCTGGCAACTGACCCAAGACGGTCTGGACTGGGCGCTAGAGGCATCGAACCTGACCGACCCTGCCCTGCGCGAACGCCTGCTGGCGCTGTATTGGGAACTATCGGCCTATTCCGAAGTGCCTGAAATGCTGCGCAAACTAAAGGCGATGGGCCTGAACACCGCCATCCTGTCGAACGGCAACCCTGAAATGCTGAACGCGGCTGTAAAATCGGCGGGCCTATCGGATGTGTTGGACGACGTGATGTCGGTGGAATCCGTTGGCGTGTTCAAACCCCACGATCTGGTCTACGAAATGGTCGAAAGCCGGTTCATCTGCGAACGAAACGAAGTGCTGTTTGTGTCCTCTAACGGCTGGGACGCGGCGGGCGCGGCCAATTTCGGCTATCGGACCGCATGGGTGAATCGCAACGGTGATCCGCTGGATCGTTTGTATGCCGCGCCTGAATTTGTGCTCTCGGATTTGACGACGATCCCTGATATCGCGCAGGGATGAATTACACAGACCACTACATCGAACATGGCGACGCGACGCTATATGCCCGCGTCGACGGCGTGCAGGACGCTGACGCGCCGACCATCGTTTTCGCCAATTCGCTGGGAACGAACCTGCACCTGTGGGATGCGGTCCTGCCGCTGTTGCCCGAAGGCCTGCGCATCGTCCGCATGGACAAACGCGGCCACGGCAATTCCACTGCGACGCCTGCGCCCTATTCGATGGGGAAACTGGTCAAAGATACCGAAGCCGTCTGTGACGCGCTGAACGTGCGGGATGCGATGTTCGTGGGGCTGTCCATCGGCGGGATGATCGGTCAGGGGCTGGCGGTGAAACGGTTCGACATCATCCGCACGCTGGTTCTGTCGAACACGGCAGCGCGGATCGGCACGCCAAAGCTGTGGCAGGATCGGATCGACGCGGTGCGCGCGCATGGCATCGAAAGCTTTGTCGATGGGATCATGCGCAAATGGTTCACCCGTGATTTTGCAAAATCGGACGCTGTAAAACCGTGGCGGGATATGGTCTGCGCGACGTCAGTCGAAGGATACTGTGGTTGTTGCGCCGCCGTGTCGGGCACGGATTTTTACACGCCCACCAGCGGGTTGCGCATTCCCACGTTAGGCATTGCAGGATCGGACGACGGGTCAACGCCCGCCGACCTGGTGCGCGAAACGGTGGATGTCGTACCCGGATCGCAGTTTCACATCATCCGAAAATCGGGCCACTTGCCTTGCGTTGAACAGCCACATGCCTATACCGAACGGCTGATCCAATTCATGAAAGAAACGGGACATATCTGATGACCGCCTCTGCCTTTGATAGCGCGATTTTCCGCGACATGTTGTTCGACCGCGAATGCGCGGCGCTGTTCACAGACACCGCCGAAGTGCGCGCGATGATGATCGTCATCGGGTCGATGGCAAAGGCAAATGGCGAAATCGGCACCGTGCCTGAAACCGCGGCCAAGGCGATCCACCGCGCGTCGCTGGAACTACAGATCGACCCATCGGCGCTGGCGTCGGACGTGGCCAAAGGCCAATCGCCGATCACCCCCCTGATCGCCCATTTCCAAGAATTGATGCAGGCGCCAGAATTTTCCCCTTACGTAGGGGAAGGTGCTGATGCTGTCGCGATCGAAGACACGGCTCAGTCGTTGCGGCTGCGTCAATTTCTGACTTTGATCGAAACGCGATTGACCGAACGTGATATCGCCGCCGATTTTGGCGACCTACGTGACCGCATTCAGGTCGTTCACATGCAGGACGGCCCTTTGCGCGAAAAACTGGTCGAAGGTCTGCGCCTGAATGCCCCGTCTCACGATCCGATGACCGCGCTGTGCGATCTGTCCGCATGGCTATCGAAAACGGCAGCAGAAATCGCGACCGATGCCGCGCTGGACCAATCGATTGCCACGTTGATCGACGGGCTGAACAGCGCCATCCAATCCGCACGTGGCACCGCGCATTGTCGTCTGACCTTGCGTTTCGCGCTGCCTCAGATCGCGATTGCGGTTGGACGTCTTTCCCTGCTTGCAAAGTAAACAATTGCGTCTAGGTATGTTCCATTCGTTGGAGTTTACCTAATGCGCCTACCCGTCGTTTTCATCCTGATCACCGTCCTGTTGGACGCGATGGGGATCGGGATCATCATGCCCGTCATGCCCGAACTGATCCAAGAGGTCAGCGGCCAAACCTTGGGCAACGCGGCGCTGTGGGGCGGCGTATTAACGGCCGTTTTTGCCGCCATGCAGTTCATTTTCGGCCCGTTGATCGGCAACCTATCCGACGCATTCGGCCGCCGCCCTGTTTTGCTGCTGGCGCTGTTTGTGATGATGCTGGACTATCTGCTGATGGCCGTTGCGGGCACGGTTTGGTTGCTGCTGATTGGCCGCGTGATAGGCGGGATTACAGCCGCGACCCATTCAACCGCAGGCGCCTATATGGCCGACATTTCCAAACCCGAAGAAAAGGCCGCGAACTTTGGCCTGATCGGCGCGGCATTTGGTTTGGGGTTTGTTGTCGGCCCGATGGTCGGCGGTTTGCTGGCAGACCTAGGAACACGCGCACCGTTTTATGCCGCCGCGGCCTTTGCCTGTGCGAATATGGCCTTTGGTTTCTTTATCCTGCCCGAAACGGTCAAACCGGAAAACCGCCGCCCGATATCGTTGAAAAACGCCAACCCTTTGGGATCGTTTTCCGCCATCGGACGGCTACCAAATATGGGGCGGATGCTGTCCATTCTGGGCCTGTTCGGCGTTGCCCACTACGTCTATCCTGCGATCTGGGCCTATTACGGCACGGCGCAGTTTGGGTGGGATCCACGGATGATTGGGATTTCGCTGGCCTGTTTCGGCGTATCGATGGCCGTTGTTCAGGCTGTGTTGGTCAAACCGATGCTGCGCATTTTGGGCGATAGAAACACGGTGCTGTTTGCATTCACCGTCGATATTTTCGCCATGTTCTGCGCGGTTTTCGTCAAAGAAAGCTGGCTGATCCTTGCCCTGACGCCCGTTATGGCGCTGGGATCGGTTTCCACCCCCGCGATCCAAGGCATCATGTCGCGCGCCGTGGCTGACAACCGTCAGGGCGAATTGCAGGGGGTCATGCAGTCGATTGGCGCTGTGGGCGCAGCGATTTCGCCGTTATTGATGACCGCGATTTTCTGGGCCTACACAGACGCCAATGGCATCTATCTGCCAGGCGCACCGTTCGTTTTGTCGGCTGGGCTGGTCGGCTTGTGCATTTTGCTATTTGCATGGCCCGCACTGGCCAACATCAAAGAAAAGGCCGCCCCCTAAGGGACGGCCCAACAGCCGGATTAGCGGCTGAATTTTTTGTGCTTGAGCCGCTTTGGTTCCAATGCGTCAGCACCCAAACGGCGCTTTTTGTCTTCTTCGTAGTCTTCAAAGTTACCTTGGAACCATTCGACGTGGGCTTCGCCTTCGAACGCCAGAATGTGGGTACAGATACGGTCAAGGAAGAAACGGTCGTGCGAAATGACCACGGCGCAGCCTGCGAATTCGGTCAGCGCGTCCTCTAGTGCACGCAAAGTTTCCACGTCCAAGTCGTTGGTAGGTTCGTCGAGAAGCAGAACGTTGCCGCCCGATTTCAACAGACGCGCCATGTGCACGCGGTTGCGTTCACCGCCCGACAGCAGGCCGACCTTTTTCTGTTGATCGCCACCTTTGAAGTTGAAGGACGAACAATAAGCGCGGCTGTTCACCTCGGCATCGCCCAGCTGGATCAGCTCGGCCCCGCCGGAAATTGCTTCCCAAACGGTGGCGTTGTCCTCTAGGTCGTCGCGCGACTGGTCAACGTAGGACAGCTGAACGGTATCGCCGTACACAACCGAACCTTCGTCAGGTTGTTCCTGACCGGTCAGCATTTTGAACAGGGTCGATTTACCAGCCCCGTTCGGACCGATCACGCCCACGATACCACCCGGAGGCAGATCGAACGACAGATCTTCGATCAACAGTTTGTCGCCCATCGCCTTTTTCAGGTTGGACACTTCGATAACTTTGCCGCCCAGACGTGGACCGTTTGGAATAACGATCTGCGCGCGGGTGATTTTTTCGCGCTCGGACTGTTCTGCCAGTTCGTTATAGGCGTTAATACGGGCCTTTTGTTTGGCCTGACGGGCTTTGGTGCCCTGACGCATCCATTCAAGTTCGCGTTCCAGCGTTTTCTGTTTGGATTTGTCTTCGCGGGCTTCTTGTTCCAGACGTTTGGCTTTCTGTTCCAGCCAGCTGGAATAGTTACCTTCGTATGGGATGCCCTGACCGCGGTCTAGCTCTAGAATCCAGCCGGTGATATCATCCAGGAAATAACGGTCGTGGGTGACGCAAAGGATCGTACCTTTGTAGTCGATCAAGTGCTGCTGCAGCCACGCGATGGTTTCCGCATCAAGGTGGTTGGTAGGTTCGTCAAGAAGCAGCATGTCTGGCGCTTCGAGTAGCAGTTTACACAATGCAACACGGCGACGTTCACCGCCCGACAGGGTCGAAACATCCGCGTCATCAGGTGGGCAGCGCAGAGCCTCCATCGATACGTCGACTTGGCTGTCCAGATCCCACAGGTTTTGGCTGTCGATTTCGTCTTGCAGCTGGGCCATTTCTTCGGCGGTTTCGTCCGAATAGTTCATCGCCAGTTCGTTATAGCGATCCAGAATGGCCTTTTTCGCAGCAACGCCCAGCATGACGTTTTCACGCACGGTCAGCGATTCATCCAGCTGTGGTTCCTGCGGCAGGTAACCAACATTCGCGCCTTCTGCGGCCCATGCCTCGCCTTGGAAATCTTTGTCCATGCCAGCCATGATTTTCAACAGCGACGATTTACCCGCACCGTTGACACCGACGACACCGATTTTCACACCGGGGAGGAAGTTAAGACGGATGTTCTCAAAAACCTTTTTACCGCCAGGGTAGGTCTTGGACACGCCGTCCATAAAATAGACGTACTGATAATTGGCCATGGGTCGATCCTTTGACAAAGTTGCGCCCTAGATAACGACCCACGACCAGATGAGCAATGCGGGGCTTACTGCTCTAACGCTCTGAGCAGGCCATCTGACTGGAATTCGATCAGATTTTCATCGCGGATACGGTCCGCCATCATTGGCCCCGCTTTCATGCCTGCGATCATCCCGACCTCGGCGCCTGCTTGGGCACCGCGCATCATCAATTCAGGCGTCCGTTCCACCATCGCCTGCCCGACGTCAGACGCATAAAACGTGGCAAGGCCAGCCAGCTCTTCTTCGGTAAACATATCCAGATAGATAGCTGCCGTTTCCGACTGCATTTCAGCGGTAAATGTATCGATCCAAACATCGACGAACAGGTCAAAGAACCGTTCGGGGTTCGTCAGATTGATGCCTTTTGACGACAAATCGTGCTGGATCGCGGACACCAGCATCGGACGTTGCGCCATCAATGCGCCTTCGAAATTGGCGCGGGTAGCGGTGACGCTGGCGATAAATTCGGCATCTGATTGTGCATCTGCATGCACAGCAGTTGCAGCCAAAGCAAAGATAGCAGGTAAGATAATACGCATTTTAGGATCCAATAGGTAAACGTAATGCAACCTATAGACGATCTTTTTCCGCGCTCCTAATCCTTTCATTTATGCATATGCGGGTTCGCTTTGACTTTGGGTATGTCACATGGTCCTGTGCTGGCGAAATCGTTTTAGAGGAGAGAGCGATGCGATACACACCAGCCGAAGACCGCTATTCGAAAATGGTCTACCGCCGCTGCGGCAATTCAGGCCTGAAACTGCCCGCCGTTTCCTTTGGCCTATGGCATAATTTCGGCCACGACACGCCGCATCAACTCAAACGGGACATGTGCCGAACGGCGTTCGATCTGGGCATCACGCATTTTGATTTGGCCAACAACTATGGCCCGCCCGCAGGGTCCGCCGAAGAGGCCTTTGGCGATATCCTGAAAACCGATTTCGCCGGATATCGGGACGAGCTGATCATTTCGTCCAAGGCCGGATATCACATGTGGGACGGCCCTTATGGCGAATGGGGCAGCCGCAAATATTTGATTTCGTCCTGTGATCAGTCTCTGAAACGCATGGGGCTGGATTACGTCGATATTTTCTACTCCCACCGTTTCGATCCCGACACCCCGTTAGAGGAAACCATGGGCGCGCTGGAACACATCTGGCGGTCGGGCAAGGCGCTATATATCGGGATTTCGTCCTATAATTCCCAACGCACCCGCGAAGCCGCCAATATCCTGAAATCCATGGGCGTGCCGCTGTTGATCCACCAGCCCAGCTACAACATGCTGAACCGCTGGGTGGAAACGGATGGTTTGTTAGACACGTTGGACGATCTGGGCGTCGGATCGATCGCCTTTACCCCGCTGGCCCAAGGTATGCTGACGAAAAAATACCTAAACGGCGTGCCTGCCGACAGCCGTGCGGCCCAAGACAAATCGTTGGACCAGGGCATGCTGACCGAACAGGCCATCGGCAACATCCGCAAACTGAACGACATCGCGGAATCGCGCGGGCAGACGTTAGCGCAGATGGCGATTGCATGGGTTCTGCGCGGCGAACGCGTGACCACAGCGCTGATCGGCGCGTCCAAACCGTCTCAGATCGTGGATTGCGCGGGCGCTGTTGCGAATTTAGAATTCACCGATGCAGAACTGGCCGAAATCGACAAATACGCAGACGAAGAACAGATCAACCTGTGGGCTCAATCGGCTGAAATTGATTGACCGTATCGGCGCGCGTCATAGATGCGCGCCGTCACTATTTTAGCAATAATTACGCGGGCTAGCGCTATCGCGGCTTTACTTTTACCGTTTCTCAGGCTTGAAAACCGCGATGGAGCACGTTTTTCCAACAGTGAAACGCGGTCAGGTGATCGGGCTATTGGGTGGGTCGTTTGACCCCGCCCACGAAGGTCATGCCCATATCACGCGCACAGCGCTGAACCGTTTTGGGCTGGACCGCGTGTGGTGGCTGGTATCCCCTGGCAATCCGCTAAAGGAACGCGGCCCCGCCCCGATGCAGGATCGCATCCGCCACGCGCAACGCGTGATGAACGATCCGCGCGTCATTATCACTGGCATCGAAGAACGGTTAGGCACCCGTTACACGGCGGAAACCATTGCAGCCCTGCAAAAACGTTATCGCGGGACGCGGTTCGTTTGGATCATGGGCGCTGACAATTTGGCACAGTTCCATCGCTGGCAAGATTGGCAAACCATTATGCGCAGCGTGCCAATCGGCGTTGTGGCGCGACCGGGCCATTCGACATCGGCCAAAACATCCAAAGCCACTCAGGTTTTTAACACGTCACAACTATTGCCCCGCGAATCCAGAGCATTGGGCCGTAGCGACGCGCCAAAATGGTGCTATGTTAACCTTCCTATGTCGGATGCATCATCAACAGCCATCCGCGCCAGAGGAGACTGGGGTTAAACGATGACAAACTGGACCAGACGCTCTGCCATTGCTGGATTGATCAGCACAACAGCGGCGCCGGTTCTGGCAAATGCGCCATTGGTGTCGCCCCCGCCATCTGCGCGGCCCGCAGGTTTTCCGCCGCCGCCACGACCGCGCGCCCGTCCGACACTGCGCGATATTATCGCCTCAGCAGGGCTAAGCGGCATAGCAAGCGTCATTGTCACCGATCTGCAAACCGGCAGCATCATTGAACGCAGCTACGCCAGCGCCCAATTGCCCCCTGCGAGCGTCGCCAAAGCCATCACCGCACTATACGCGGGCGAAGTTTTGGGCCCATTTCACCAGTTTCAAACGCGCCTGTTTGCCACAGGTCCGATCCAACAGGGGCGGCTGCAGGGGGATTTGATCCTTGCGGGTGGCGGCGATCCGACGCTGGACACCGACAATTTGGCCGATTTGGCCCAGTCGCTGTCGGATTTGGGGCTGACCCATGTCGATGGTGATTTTCAGATTTGGGACGGCGCTCTGCCCTACGTCAATGAAATCGACGAATCCCAGATGGACCACTTTGGGTATAATCCGTCCGTTTCTGGCCTGAACCTGAATTTTAACCGCGTGCATTTCGAATGGGCCCGCACGTCAGGCAATTATCTGGTCACAATGGACGCCCGTTCGTCGCTATATCGGCCCGATGTTGATGTTGCGCGCATGCGGATCGTTGATCGTGATCTGCCTGTCTATACCTACGCAGATGCGGGCCATTACGATGATTGGACCGTGGCCAGATCGGCATTGGGCAACAATGGATCGCGTTGGTTACCAGTGCGCAAGCCCGGGCTATATGCGGGCGAGGTTTTTCATACGTTCGCCGCGTCCAAGGGCATTCATATGCCGCGCCCCACCGAACGCAGCACCCCGCCAGTCGGCACTGTGATTGCGACCCACAACAGCGGCGACGCGCAAAACATCATCACTGACTGCCTGAAATTTTCGACAAACCTAACCGCCGAAGTTTTGGGCCTGTCAGCATCGGCCCAATTGGCATCCCACCCCGAAAGCATGCAGCATTCCGCCCAGCGCATGAACCAATGGATCGCGGAGCGCACGGGCGTAACGATTGATCTGCACGATCATTCGGGCCTATCCGACCAATCGCGCGTCGCCCCGTATCAAATGGTCAAAATGCTAGGCGCGGCTGGCGTTCCGCAACGCATTGGGCCGTGGCTAAAATCCATTGCCTTGCTAGATGACCAACGCAATCCGATCGAGACGGATATTTCGGTACGCGCGAAAACTGGCACGTTAAATTTTGTGTCTACGTTGGCCGGCTATATTCAAACGACGACCCAAAGGCCGCTTGCCTTTGCGATATTCTGTGCTGATTTGGACAAACGCGATGCTGCCAAAGCCAGTCAGGACGATATCCCAACCGGCGCAGCCGCATGGAACAGCCGCGCCAAAGCGTTACAGCAAAATCTGCTGAAACGCTGGGGACGTTTCTAAAGCGGCATATGACGCGCACGCGCGCCACGTTCGATTGCAGCTGCATGCAGTCGATCAATATTCAATTCGTGACGAATTTCTTCTAGCATCCGCGCCTCAGCGCCTTCGATGCGGCCATCGGCGGCAGCAACGTCACAGGCAATCGCATAGGCCGTTTCGAACATACGTTCGGGCAATGCGTCGCGCACCAAACCGAACAACGCATCCAATCCGTCCTCTTGTTCGAATAGGTCAAACACAATTTCGGACACGCGCGGCAGGTGTTCTTCTTTGAATTCGGCGAACACCGGCAAATGGTTGATCATGTTATTGATCCGAACCAACTCGGCTGTGCGGATTTCGGAATCGCTTGCGGATACGGCAATCGCCAAGGCAACCAGCGAATCTTCGGCACTCAGGTAAGGATCTTCGATCATGGTCGGCTCCAATAGTTACACCCTAACATTTATTGACCTAAGCGCCCTGTCGCAATAGGGAGGGCGCTTGAAGCCTGACATGGGGTTGGGCGTGGAATCATAGGTAGAACAATGACCGAAGTGCGCGATGCAGCGATGGAGAGTAAGGCTTGGCCGTTTGAAGAAGCGCGCGCCCTGCTGAAACGCTATTCGAAAGCCGCGCCCGAAAAGGGATATGTTCTGTTTGAGACGGGCTATGGCCCATCAGGCCTGCCGCATATCGGCACCTTTGGCGAAGTGTTGCGCACAACGATGATCCGCAACGCATTCCACCAGATTTCCGACATCCCGACCCGCCTGATTTGTTTTTCGGACGATCTGGACGGCATGCGCAAAGTGCCGACCAACGTGCCAAATCAGGAAATGCTGGTCGAACACGAACAAAAACCGCTGACGTCGGTGCCTGATCCGTTCGGCGAATTCGAATCCTTTGGCCACCACAACAACGCAATGCTGCGTCGTTTTCTGGATACCTTTGGGTTTGATTACGAATTCTATTCGGCAACCGAATTCTATGGGTCGGGCCAGTTTGACGAAGTGCTGAAACGCGCCGTCGATAAATACGACGACATCATGAAAGTGATGCTAAAATCCCTGCGCGAAGAGCGTCAGTCGACCTATTCGATTTTCCTGCCGATTCACCCTGAAACGGGCCGTGTTCTGTACGTGCCGATGAAATCGGTGAACCGCGACGATTATACCATCACCTTTGACGACGAAGACGGCAAAGAATGGACCCTGCCCGTCACCGGCGGCAATGTGAAATTGCAGTGGAAACCAGACTTTGGCGCACGTTGGGCGGCCTTGGGCGTGGACTTTGAAATGTATGGCAAAGACCACAGCACCAACACCAACATCTATGACCGCATTTCGGAAATCCTGGGCGCGAAAAAACCGAACCACATGGTTTACGAGCTGTTCCTGGATGCGAACGGCGAAAAGATTTCGAAATCCAAAGGCAACGGTATTTCGATCGACGAATGGCTGACCTATGCGTCGACGGAATCGCTGTCGTATTTCATGTTCTTGAAACCCAAGACCGCAAAACGCCTGCATTTTGATGTGATTCCAAAGATGATGGATGAATATCACCAGCAGCTGCGCGCCTATGCGACCCAAGACCTAAAAGGTCAGTTGGCGAACCCTGTTTACCACATCCACAACGGTGACGTGCCTGAATCGAAACTGGTTGTGCCTTTCTCGATGCTGCTGAACCTTGCGTCTGTTTCGGGTGCCGAAGACAAAGCCGCGATGTGGGGATTCATCCAACGCTACGCGCCGGACGCGTCGCCAGAAACCCACGCTGATCTGGATCAGGCCGCTGGTTTCGCGGTGAAATACTATCAGGATTTCGTCAAACCAACCAAAGTGTTCCGTGCGCCAACCGATCAGGAACGCGCCGCAATGGAAGATATGGTTGCCCGCCTAAAGGCATGGGATGGCGGTCTGGATGCAGAAGAGCTGCAATCGATGGTATTCGCCGTCGGCAAAGACCACGCATTCGAAAACCTGCGCGACTGGTTCAAAGCCCTGTACGAGGTTCTGCTGGGCGCGTCCCAAGGCCCACGTTTCGGCGGTTTCATCGCGCTATACGGCATCGAAGAATCGATCGCCCTGATCCAAGACGGTCTGGACGGCAAACTGGGCAATTAAGCCCAAAGTCATCCATTTTCGAAAAACCGACGTATCCTTTGTCATGGAGGGTACGTCATGAAGACACCAATCGCACTGATTTTAGGCCTCGCCGCCCTGCCTGTCGCGGCACAGGACACCAGCATTATTGCTGATATTATCGACGAACAGATGCAAGCCTTTGAGGCGCGGGATATCGACCGCGCCTTTTCTTTTGCCAGCCCATCGCTGCAGCGGATGTTCGGTTCGGCTGAAACATTCGGCCATATGGTCGAACACGGGTATTCCACCGTTTGGAACAACACGTCCGTTAGCTATCTGGGACTGCGACAAGAACGCGGTCAATGGGTTCAGCGGGTGATGATCCAAGATGCAGAAGGCGCCGTTGTCCTGTTTGATTACTACATGATCGAAAATGGCGACAGCTGGCGGATTGATGCGGTAACGCCTGTCGACGTGCCTGCAGGAATGGCCTGACGCAACACCCGCCGTCACGGTGGGCCCAGCGCCTGTTTACCTCGCCCTGCTAACCCTTTTTCCCGAAGCGCGGCCATGTCTGGCCAGCGACGCAAGAAAAGGGGTTACCATGAACAAGGCAATTACCGATGGTCTGCAACTGATGCCACCAGCGTTTGCGGATGGTTTGGATGTGTGGTCCAGCGGCGACGGAACCGCAGGATCGGATACCTACGCAGGATCGGGCGACGGCGTCTATGTATCCGCAGACCAGAATTTCGCGGGCTGCATCGAAATTCTATCAACCGCTGCGCTACAAAAGCTGCGCTATATGGGGCAAACGACCATCCTGCCGGGTTGCTATTTACGTGTGACCGCGCGGGTCAAGGCGATCTCTGGTCCATTGCCGCAAATCCGCATTGCAGGCTGGGCTGGGGGTGCGGGCGATCTGCATGTAGACGGTTTGACGGAAACCGGCCCAGAATCAATCATCCCAACCTACGGCGAAGTCGTCGAAGTATCCGCCATTGTCGGCACGGGTGCGCGCACGGGCGTTGATATGGTCTGGTCCGATGCGATCTATGGGCATTTCGGCATCGACATCATCAGCGGCGCCGGCGGCGTCATTCGCGTCGACGACATAGAAATCGAAGACGTCACATCCGTTTTTTTACGCGACATGATGGGCGTTGTTGATGTGCGCGATTACGGCGCGAAAGGCGACGGTATGACCGACGATTCCGCCGCATTCGAAGCAGCCGATGCCGACGCCAACGGCCGCGAAGTTCTGGTATCCGCAGGCACCTATTATCTGGGCGAACACGTCACAATCGAAAACCAAATCCGTTTCGAAGGCACAATCACGATGCCTGACAGCAAACGGATTCTTTTGCAGAAAAACTATGACTTTGCGACCTATGCCGATGCCTTTGGCAACGAAGAGATCGCATTCAAAAAGGCATTTCAGGCTCTTTTGAACAATTCGGGCCATGAATCCCTGGACCTATGCGGCCGCCGCATCCAACTTTCGGCGCCCATTGATATGCAAGCCGCCGAAGGCAGTAAGACCAGCTATGCCACCCGCCGCGTCATCCGAAACGGTCAATTCGAAGCGGTAGAAAACGCGGCATGGGACACCGTTACGGTGACATCCCAAGCGACCTATGCTGCGGATAACCCGCGCACGCTGACAGGGGTTGCGAATGTGGCAAATATCGCCGTCGGGTCGTTGGTCAGCGGCAATGGCGTAGGCCGAGAAATCTATGTCAAAGCCGTCAATGTGGCGGCGCAGACCGTCACGATCAACAAACCTTTGTATGACGCCGAAGGTACGCAAATATTTACCTTTGACCGTTTTCAATACCTGCTGGATTTCTCGGGCTTTGAATCCCTGTCGAATTTCATCATCGACGACGTGGAACTAAACGGCCAAGGCCGCGCCAGCTGTATCATGCTGGCAAAGGACGGATCGATTTTTCATGTCCGCGACTGTTTCATCAACAAACCTGCAAACCGTGGTTTGACCTCGATTGGTGGGGCATGTCAGGGCCTGACGATTGACCGTTGCCAATTCCTTTCGAATGAAATGTCGCTGCCCGTGGCGGACCGCATCACGATCGGTTTCAACGCGAATATGAACGACGTCAAAATTCGCGACTGCCGCGTCGTGCGTTTCAAACATTTCTGCACCTTGGCTGGCACAGGCAACCTGATTACGGGCAACCATTGGTTCCATGGCGACGGAGAGGATTTGGGCGTACGCAAAGGCGGCATCATCTTTACCTCGCCCAACTGCAAATCGATCATTACCGGCAACTACATCGATAACAACTTTATCGAAATGACCAACGAACATGACGCAACGCCCGCTTTGGGTCAGCAGTATTCGTTTGGCGGCCTAACGATCACGGGTAACATTTTCACGGCCAATAACGTGGCCAGCTGGTTCAATTTCATCGTTATCAAACCGTTTGGGACCGGTCATTTCGTGCATGGGCTTTCGGTCACTGGCAACACGTTCCGAACCCTGAACGGCAACATTCAAAGAGTCGAAACAGTCGACACCACCTTTGCCGATTTGGACTATAGCCGCATGCGTAATGTCCTGTTTTACGGCAACACCTATAACGGCGTGACCGAAGAAACGGTGAATCCTGCTATGATTGAACACAGTCAATCCACAGCGTCGCGCACGTGGGTCATTGAAACCGCACCGACGCTGCCCTTTGGCGGTCGCGCGCGTGTTGTCGAAGCCATCCAAAACGAAGGTTCGATCACCAATAGTTCGAATTCGGTCGATTATTCAACGCCTTGGGTCGAACCATCGTATGGAACCGACATGACAAAGCTGGCTTTGAATTGGCAAAATGCCGTCAAAGGCACGGTTTGGGCACGCGTTCGCATGGATAAACCTTTGTAATTTTCGCAAAAATTTTTCCCGACAGGTAAAATTTCCTGTCGGGAAAATATGTATTTTTTGTATCAGAAACGCATGTTGGGCTGGGTTTTCCGTACAATAGCCATTATCTGATGGGCAAACGGTAACCATCGGAGACCAGCCCGTTGCTAGATCTTACGCATGTTCGCACGATTTTGTCAGAGCATTACGACTTGGCCCCATCGCAAGAGTTGGCCGACTCGATGCAGGACATCTATGAAAAAATGGACCGTGTGGTTACCCCATACGATTTCGTCATGTATGCGCCCTACATCAAGGCCATCAATGAACTGAAAAAGACACGCAATGCGGTCATTCTGGGGCATAACTACATGACCCCCGAAATTTTCCACGGCGTGTCTGATTTCGTTGGCGACAGCCTTCAGCTGGCCCAAAAAGCGACCGAGGTCGAGGCAGATGTGATCGTTCAAGCGGGCGTTCATTTCATGGCCGAAACGTCCAAAATCCTTAGCCCCGATAAAATCGTGTTGATGCCCGACATGGAAGCCGGATGTTCGCTGGCCGAAAGCATCACCGCTGACGGCATCGAAGAAATGCGCGCCAAATATCCGGGCGCACCGGTTGTGTCCTATGTGAACACCACCGCCGAGGTGAAAGCCGCATCCGACATCTGCTGTACGTCGTCGAACGCCGCGCAAATCGTTGCCGCGATGGAAAGCGACACGGTCATCATGACCCCAGACCAATATCTGGCGCAGAACGTTGCGAACGATGTTCCGCAGAAAAACGTCGTTTACTGGCCTGGATCGTGCATCGTGCACGAACAATACACCGCCGAAGATTTGAACGAATTCCGCAAATACAATCCGGAAACCAAAATCATCGCGCACCCTGAATGCCCGCCTTCGGTTGTCGAGGCATCGGATTTCTCGGGCTCGACCAGCGGTATTCTGAAATACGTTCACGACAATAAACCCAAACAGGCGATGTTGGTCACGGAATGTTCGATGGCATCGAACATCGCGGACGAACTGCCAGAGGTCGAATTCTTGGGCCCATGCAACATGTGCCCTTACATGAAAAAGATCACTCTGGAAAAAATCCTATACGCCCTGCACACCATGGAAGGTCAGGTCGAGGTTGATCCAGTGGTATCCGAAAAGGCCCGCAGATCGGTCGAAGCAATGATCGATCTATCGCGCAAATTGGGAATCTAACCCCCTAAATGAAAACTGTTCATACTGACCGCATCGTCATTGTTGGCGCTGGCTTGGGTGCGCTTTATGCGGCGCTGAAACTGGCGCCAAAGCCCGTTTTGATGATTTCGCCCGAAATTCTGGGCGAAGGCGCCAGTTCGGCTTGGGCGCAGGGCGGCGTTGCGGCAGCCATGGACAAAAGCGATAGCCCCGCCAACCACGCCGAAGATACGGTAAGGGCGGGCGCGGGCACGGTCGACGCGGATGTGGCCGATTTGGTCACCCGCGAAGCGCGCGAATACATTCTGGACCTGACGTCGATGGGTACGCCCTTTGACCGTTCGGAAACAGGCGACTACGTGCTGTCGCGCGAAGCCGCGCACAGCTTTGCCCGCGTGGTGCGCGTACAGGGCGATCAGGCAGGTGCACAGATTATGGCGGCCCTGATCGAACAGGTGCGCAGCTGCCCGTCGATCCAAGTGCTAGAGGGCGTCATGGCCACGGCCATCGACGTTGAAAACGGGCGCGTGACAGGCGTTGCCATCCAAGAGGCCGACGAGGCGCGATCCGCCCCACTGATGCTGCGCGGATCGGCTGTTTTGCTGGCAGGCGGCGGATCGGGCGGGCTATTTGCCGTGACCACCAACCCGCCGCGCATTCGTGGTCAGGTGATTGGCATGGCGGCCCGCGCAGGTGCATTGATCGCGGATGCCGAATTCGTGCAATTCCACCCCACAGCCATGGACGTCGGCGAAGACCCCGCCCCATTGGCGACCGAGGCGTTGCGCGGCGAAGGCGCGACCCTGATCGACAAAGACGGCAAACGGTTCATGCTGGACGTCCATCCAGATGCAGAATTGGCCCCGCGTGATATCGTTGCCCGCGCGATTTTTTCGCAATGGAAAGACGGCAATCGCCCGTGCCTAGATACACGCGCGGCCTTGGGCGAAAAGGTCAAAACCCAATTCCCTGCGGTGGCCACGGCCTGCGCACGCAATGGCATTGACCCTGCGGTTGACCCTATTCCTGTGGCTCCGGCTGCGCATTACCACATGGGCGGCATCGCAACAGACACTGATGGCCGCGCATCGCTGGACGGCCTGTGGGTCTGCGGCGAAGCATCTTCAACGGGCCTGCACGGCGCGAACCGTCTGGCGTCGAATGGCCTGCTAGAGGCATTGGTCTACGCCCGCATTTGCGCCGAAGGCATCGCTGCAGCCGTTGAAACCGTCTCCGCGCCCGAAGTCGACATCGCATTCGAACCGCACGGCATCCCGCCGAACCCGACCGCAGTGAAAACGCTGCGTGACACGATGACGGCGCATGTTGGCGTTGTCCGCAATCAGGCGGGTCTGGAAACAGCGCTGCGCACCATAGACCAATTGGAACGCGACCACGGCGACAGCCCTTCGTTCCTGAACATGTGCGCGACGGCGACGCTGATCGCGGCCTCTGCCCTGCTGCGCAAAGAAAGCCGCGGCGCGCATGAACGGTCTGATTACCCCGATACACTCGACGGTCCTGGTGAACGTTCCCGCATGTTCCTGTCCGCCGCCATCGCGATCCGCGAAAAAATCTGCGAGGAAACCCAATGAGCTTTGCCACGGTCCCCGACCTGATCCTAGAACCGATGATCCGCAACGCCCTGCTAGAGGATCTGGGCAGCTATGGCGACGTGACCACCCGCGCCGTGATCCCAGCAGGCACCACCTATGACGCAGCGATCAACGCCCGCGCCGATGCGATTGTGTCGGGCATGCAGGTCGCCGAAATCACGTTCCGTCTGGTTGACCCAACTCTAGAGGTGATCACCCACATCCGCGATGGCGAGCCATGCAAAAAAGGCGACCGCCTGATGACGATCCGCGGGTCTGCCGCATCGATCCTGTCGGGCGAACGTGTGGCGCTGAACTATGCGGGCCGTTTGACGGGCATCGCCACCATGACCGCCAGCTTTGTCGCCGAAACCAAAGGCACAAACGCACGCGTCACCTGCACCCGCAAAACCACGCCGAACATGCGTCTGGTTGAAAAACTGGCCGTTCTGCACGGCGGGGGGTTCAACCACCGTTATTCGTTGTCCGACGCGATCCTGATCAAAGATAACCACATCGCAGCCGCAGGCGGCGTGCGTCAGGTGCTAGAGGCGACCAAAGCCCACGCATCGCACATGATGGCCGTCGAAATCGAAGTCGACCGTCTGGACCAACTGGCCGAAGTGCTAGAGGTCGGCGGCGCAAGCGTTGTGTTGCTGGACAACATGGATAACGACATGCTGCGCGAAGCCGTAAAAATGGTGAACGGCGCCATGAAAACCGAAGCCAGCGGCAACGTGAAACTGGATCGCATTGCCTCTATTTCTGCCACGGGCGTAGATTACATTTCCTCTGGCGCTTTGACGCATTCGGCCAAAACGGTCGATCTGGGTCTGGATTTTTGATGCAGGGCCTTAGCCCTGCAACGATCCACCTTTGATTTCGACAACACGGTGCGGGTACGGAATTTCGATACCCGCATCCTTTAACGCATTCCAAATCGCGAAATTGACGTGTGACGTGTATTTGTGACGTCCGTCATCGATCCCGTTCACCCAGAATTCCACATTGAAATCGATCCCGCTGTCGCCGAAACCGACCAGTTCGCAATCGGGGCCTTCGGGTTTGTCCAGAACGAAATCCAGTTTTGCCACAGCCGCATTGATGATGTCCGGCACCTTGTTGATATCCGTGTCATAGGACACTGAAAACGGGGCTTCGTACCGGTTGGCGGACCCGCTGTCGGAATAGTTGATCACGCGGGTGGTGATGAAATGTTCGTTCGGCACCACGATCCATTTGCCGTCATAGGTTTCCAAAATCGCCGCCCGAGCGGTCATTTTGACGATCGTGCCCGCTTCGCCACCGTCCAGTTCGACATAATCGCCGACGGTCGCCTGCCCCTCTAGCAGCAGGATAATGCCCGAAATGAAATTCGATGCGATCTGCTGCAAACCAAACCCGATACCAACACCGATGGCACCGCCCAAAACGGCCAGGGTGCTAAGGTTGATGCCCATGATGTTCATCAACAAAATGAACGCGAGGCCAAAGATCGCGACCTCTGCCGCTTTGGTCGCCAATTCGCGGGTGGCTGGGCGCAATTCCTCTTGTTTGCCGATGTAGTTGCGCGACTGGCCGGTGGACCATTGCCCCAGCCAGAACAACAGCGATCCCGCGATTACGCCGCGAATAACGGTGATCAGGGAAAACTGGATATTGCCCACGCCCACGGTCGTTTCGGTCAGTTTGACGATGGCAGGATCCAGAACGCCCAGCGCATACAGAACCGCGACAGGCATCAGGACGTATTTGCCCAGCATCCGCAGGAACGGGTCCTTTAACACATGTTTGGTTAGCGCCTGCGCGGCCAAAACCAGAAACACGCGTTTGCCGAATGCGATCACAGCGCCGGACCCGAACGCGGCGCGGGTGACGCTTTCGCCAATCCCAGTAAAGGCATAGGCCAACAACGGCAGGATCAAAGGCAGGAAAGACGCCGCCAAACGGCGCAATTCAGCGATCAGGCCTTTTGCGCCCTCTTTGGGTTGTAGGAAATTGTTGATCTTTGGCGTGATTTTTTTCGCGGTATAGCGGGCCAAAAGATAGGCCAGAACCAGCAACACAAACTGCGACCATGCTGCTGGACTAAGCAACCATGATTTCGCCAAATCAACGCCCTGCTGACCATAGTCCAGCGCCGTCAGAACAAACGGCGGCAACTCTTCGCGATTCAACATACCAAAATCCCCGATGTTTTCGGGGCAATATCACGCATCCTGAATTGACGGAACAATGCCCATAGGCAGCAAAGCGGTGTTAATTCAGACCTGAGGCGACAAGATCACGTTCCGAGAAAAATTTCGCGCGGATTGCCATCGTCGTCCAAAGCGACGAACACAAAATCCGCATCGGTGACTTTGGCGCCTTCTTTGGCGAAACGGGACCGTGCCCAAACATCAACGTGGATACGCATCGACGTGCGCCCCACCGTTTTCAATGTGGCGTATAGCGTGACTTCGTCGCCGACCTTAACAGGGCGCAGGAATTGCATCGCCTCGACCGCGACAGTGGCGCCGCGGCCTTGGGACACGCGGCCCGCCATATTGCCGGCGGCCAAATCCATTTGCGACATCAGCCAACCGCCGAAAATATCACCTGCCGGGTTTGTATCGGCGGGCATTGCGATGGTGCGGATGACCAGCACACCGTCGTCCTGTTGGCGCCCATGCGACGCACGTTCGATGCCGCGCGCTAAATTGTCAGTGTGATCCGTCATTGCATTGCCCCGTCGCAGATTGTCCCGACGGGTGGTTATCACCGAACGCAATCGTGACAAAGCCAATTAGCCATCAATCGATCCAAGTCCGCTTTTTTCACCGTTTTCACCCAAATGGGTGAAGGCCGATTTGCTAATATGATTGATCGGTTTCCAGCGTCGGGCAAATATTTAACCAGTTGGGCAATTATTGGTCTGCCCAATGGTTCAGTTGCTTGGTTGGGGTTAGTGAGTTGGCGTTTTCTTTAGCACAGTTGGTTGATCGGTACCCTTACGTCGTCCATCAGGCGATCAAAATCCCATTTGTGCACAAGCAACTGAACCGAAATATCATTGGGCGGTACACCAGCTATGCGCCCGAACGTCCGCGGAAGTTTTCGCTGAAATCAAATTATACATCGTGGTCTTCGTTAACGGACCGCAGTTACACAGGCAGGCAGCTGCCCGAAGATGTAAACCTGCGGCCAAAACCAGACATCAAAGACGTCGCCGAATTATGGCGCCGCACCGAAGGCAAAGAGGTCCCATCAGTCGATACCAGCGTGTTGTTCGCGTTTTTCGCGCAGTGGTTCACCGACAGTTTTCTGCGCACGAACACAGATGATACCCGCAAAAACAATTCCAATCATGAAATTGATTTTTGCCAGCTATACGGCCAAACCCAGCAGCAAACCGCCATCCTGCGGTCGAAATCGGGCGGCAAACTGCGGTACACACTGCACAACGGCGAAATGTATCCGCCCTATTTGTTCGACCCCGACAAAACGACCAAAGACAATTGGGTGTTCGCCAATCCCGAATTTGAAAAACTACATGATCGTGCGGTTTTGGCCCGCAACCTCGCGCATTTTTCCGAAGACCGCATAAAATACGTATACGCGACCGGGTTGGAACACGGGAACAACCAGATCGGCTATACAATGCTGAGCGTGATTTTCCTGCGCGAACATAACCGTATTTGTGATGAACTGGCTGCGGCTTATCCTGATTGGGACGATGATCGACTGTTCGCAACGGCGCGGATGATCATGATTGTCCTGCTGTTGAACATCGTTTTACGCGAATACGTGGCCCAAGTCGGCGTTGTGAAATTCCCGTTTCAAGCCGAACTGGGCTGGGCCGAAAAACAGCCATGGTATCGGGGCAACTGGATCAATCTGGAATTCACCCTGCTGTACCGTTGGCATTCGATGGTCCCGGACCATCTAGAAATCGCAGGGCGCAAACTGACCCATATGGATTATCGGGCCAACCCAAAGCTGATTCAGGAATTGGGTATCGACACGATCATCACCGCCGCGTCACAACAAAAGGCGGGCAAGATCGGTCTGGGCAACACACACCATATGTTCCTAGACCCGATGCCCGCAAACAGCAACAATCCGTCGGTTCAGGAACTGTCCCTAAAAATGGGACGTGATGCGAAACTGCGGTCTCTGAACGACTATCGCGAATTGTTCAGGCTGCCGCGGATCCGTGATTTCAACGAATTGGTTGACGATCCGGTTTTGGCGAACCGCCTGCGCGAACTGTATAAACACCCCGATGACATCGAATGGCTGACTGGCATTTTTGCTGAAAAACACGATGACGGTATGATGCTTGGGGAACTGATGCTGCGCATGGTTGCCTATGATGCCTTTACCCACGCGCTGACCAATCCTTTGTTGTCGAAAAACATCTATGGCCCCGACACATTCAGCCCCGTTGGCATGGATATCATCAATTCCACGACCAGTTTCCGCCAGATCGCCGCGCGCAATTCCAACAAACCAAACGCCGTTGTCTGTAGTTTTCAGGCGATCAAACAGGTCCCCGGTCCACAAAAACTGGCGCCACTGCGCAGAATTGTCGAAACCGTCGATATGGCGGCGATCGGCGGCTGGACCAAATATCACAACACCCGCAAAAACCGTTATGGGTCCACCGTATTCCGTGCCCACGCGTTCAAATCTGGCGTTGTCATCATGGACGCCAAAGGATGCGAGGTATTTACGAACTGGGACGGCCGTCTGGCCAAAACCGCCAGCTTTGGCGCGATCACGGTCCCGCGTGAATTGACGGGCCGCGTGAAACCATCGGTTTTCGACAACACCTACAAACACAACAAATACAAAGCGCTGTACCGAAAAATCTTGCTCATGCGGCGGGGCGATTTCCAATCAACGTTTAAATCTGTCCTGAACCGCCACGCGGATACATGGGCGGCTCGCGGCTCTGTCGATTTCACCGATGACATCGAACGGTTCGCGATGGAGTTCCTGTTTGAATGGTATTTCGGTGTTAAAATCGACACAGATGACATGCGCGCGCTGTATAACCACATCTTTTCGCATCAGCCGCGCATCTTGGCCCGCCTTAACCCGTGGTCGAAACTAAAGTCGTCAAAGCGCACTTTGGACGGCGTGTTGTCTATGATTATCGATAGCGACAAATTCCGCGAATACAGCGCCATGGCCGCCCAAGACCGTCTGCACGACACCCATGAACTCGCGCAGCAACTGCTGTTTTTGGTCGGGATGAATAATTACCTTGGGATTCAATCGTTGTTGAAATCCGTTGTCGGGGAATTGTCCAACAACCCCGACTACGCGGCCGATCTGCGCACGCGTTTGGCGGAAACGGATAATGCGCTGGATCTGCTGCAACCGCTGATCAAAGAAACCTTGCGCCTGCACCCGCCCGTTTTCTTTATCTTTGGCGTCGCGCAAAAAGATTTCACCCTGCAATCCAAATCGGGCAACTTTGAAATCCGCAAAGGCGAACACCTGACCGGCGCAATCCCGTTCGTACAATTGGACGAAGAAGCCTACGACAAACCCCATGAATTCAACCCGAACCGCGCATTCCACGATCCGCATTTGATCTGGTCCCATTCCGAACATTCCGCATCCGTTACGCCACATGACCACGGGTGCCCAGGCAAAGATGTAGCAGCCTATATCGGTGCGATGTTTGCGCAGACCATGCTGGAAAACTATGATTGGACGCTGGCGAAACCTGCGGAATGGAGCACACGGAAATATTCGCTGAATGTGGCGGCTCCGATCGGGAAAATGTCTGCGACGATCAAACCACGCGGTTAAAGTTCGGCCAATATCTGATCAGCCAATGATGCGACATCGCGGTGGGACCGACGAAATTTTTTAGGGATGACAACAAACCGCGCATCTATGGTGGCCGCGAAATCCCGCACGAATTGAGCCTGCACAAACGGAAAATCCGCATGCTGCATCAGGATCGTTTTCGGACGGATCAGATCATCGCGCCGCGCCTGCGCCCAATCCACTGACAAATATGTGCAATCAGCGGCCGATCCTGTCCCCTTGCCCGCAAGGATATCGTCCAGATTTGGCTTTAGATATTCCCGAAAATACGACCCCGCGTCGTCCAAACGGGCGGGATCGACGTCATTATCCGCCATCGCCAACAATTGTTTGGCGGTTTTAACGCGCGCCGCCTGAGCAATCACAAAATTGGTTAAAACGCGCAACGTTTGCGGGGCATAGTGGCTGGCCAACGCCCCCACACGGTACATGCCGGATTGGTATTGCAAGGCGTCTTTGCGCGACAAAACGGGCGGATAGACATTCAACCCAAAGGCCAGCCGCGCCCGATTTGGTCGCAAAATACCCAAAGTATACGCCAGCGCCATGCCGGTCCCCATTCCAAATGGGATAAATTCATCAACACCTTCGGCGTCCAGAACAGCCAGATAATCCGCGCAATGGCTATCGATCAGGCGGCGACCCTCTAGCCCGACCGCATCAGAGGTCGCATAGCCGGCGCGGTTCAACACGATCACTTTCATTTTGCGGGCGCGAAACACAGCGTCCGTGTCAAAAGGTAAATAGCTGCCGCCTGAAAAATCGTTGCACCAGACGACCGTATGTCCGTCAGGATCACCATAAACACGGTAGCCCAATTTGCGCCCCGCATCTCGCATGATCATGCGCAGTTGCCCACGCGGCACGGCCTGATCTTCTTCGGCTGAACTATGGGCCTGAATGCTATCGACAACGCGTTGGATATCCTGCTGGCGGTTCACCGACATTTTCTGCGCCAACGATTTGACCTGTGATCGAATGGTTTCGCGCGATTTTCCCAATTGGTCCGCGATATCGTTCACCGCCTCGCCTGTGACCAACAACCGCAAAACGGTCATTTCAGAGGCCGAGATTAAAAAGCTGTCCATCAGGATTTGTTCGACCGACGTGCTCAGCTCTGTTCCCGTATCAACAAGGATGACTTCGTTCATGTCGGTCTTACGGACCAGATAAATCTGCGGCTCTGTTCGGTTGGTCGTCACGCGGATCAATGTCTCCGCACCCAAAGCGCATTTTTTCAACCAGGTTTTCATGCGCGTTAAATCAGATGAAAAAATGTTCTGTTCAAAGGTTTCCCAATCAAGACCGCCTTCGTCAACGACGGGCCGCCCATCGACGGTCAACACGAATATTGGGGGCTTTGACAAACGGCGCTCCACCCCCAACTGGGCAAGGTGTAAATGTGTCAGCCGATCCCACAGCGGCTGAGACTGCGCTTCGATGCTTTGCAAACCATCGGGGGTTGCGTGATAGATCAACCACGCTTCCATCGTTGACAGAAAACGGCCAAAATGGGTCGGATCAATCGCACATTGATACAACGACAAAAGCGCCGAATTCACGTCACTGGATGGTTCGGTGGCCATAAAAAGCCCTATAACTTTGGTTTAGTCAGCCAATCTTATGCAAGGATCGGGGTTGTGTGAACCAATTTAAGGAAGAATCACATCACCCACCATACCCGCCTAAGTAAGCAATCCCAATCGGGTCGCAATCATCACCGCCTCGATCGTGGTGCGTGCGTTTAATTTGCGCCGCAGATTAGCCGCATGAAAATCAACTGTTGCGACAGATATGCCCAATTCATGAGAAATGCGGTCGCGCCTGTACCCTTTGGACGACAGCCGCAGCAGGTCCAGTTCGCGGTTGGACAAATGTGGAATTGCGGGCGGGGCATCGTTCAGAAACAGAATAACCGCCACCAAACCGCCAGACACCGGCAAAGTGTTGACCTGCAACACAGCACCGTCGCCACATGCGACATCATACGACACTGGGCGCCCATTCGCTGCAGCGTTCCTAGCACTGAAAAATTGTTCGCTGGGCATAATGTTCAGTTGGTTTTCCTGCCTCGAGACACAGTTGATCTGATGTTCGATATGCCCAAATGCGCTGTTCGAACTATGAACACAGCCCGACGCATCAATCAACGCCAGCCCAGCCCGATCCAAATCCGGCGATAGCGCAGAGGCCCGTTCAATCTGTTTCGCTGGCGATAATAACATGGCTGCGTGCTCAAATACCGTTCCCGCCCAAATTGCAGGCTATGACACGCTGTTTCGCCCCCCAAATGGGGGTCATGATGAGAAAAACCAGCATAAAAACTAGATAATCTGGGGTTAACGTGTAGCCTGAACGCATAACCGTTTGGGAACGTACCGATGAAAGACTCGCCCAATTCCAGATCAAAACTATCGCAAACCGTGCACAGCGCCCTGCCCGATTTATCGGTTGAACAGTTTGTCGATACCGCGACCGAGGTCGATAACTCGGCTTTCGAACGGTTCGTTTTTCGCGCATTCGCGCAATGCAGTTTTCCCATCGCGTTATTTGATCAGAACAACAATTTAACCTACGCGCGTGATTTGGATCCGATTTTTCCAGACAAATTATGCGATATCGGCGCGACGGCGAACGGATGTGCCTTTGCCGTGAAAAACAATACGCTGTTTTTTATTTATGATCGCATTGAACGCTGGCCCGATGCCCCCAAAGGCACCAAATTTTTCGCGCTGCACCTAGATGCCGAACGTCTATCGTCTATTGCGTCAGATACGGCGCAAAACGCGGCGCTGACGAACAGTGAATACATTTTGCTCGCCCATCTATTACAAGGCGACGACCTGCGCACGGCCGCTGAATCTGTGGGGGCCAGCTATGATACAAAGCGAAAACAGATCCAAAAGGTAATGGATAAACTGGGGCTGCATTCGCAGTCTGCCATGTTGAAATCAATTGCGATGGATGTCGCCGCGCGGATTTTGGATGAACTGTTTGCCCAACCCCAACGCGATGCCGAAATTGCTTTGGCCAAAAAACACTATGGCCGCGATATTATCATAAACCGCATCACGATTGGCGACGGCGTCGAAATACCAGTCTGGGATTTCGGAGCCCGATCGGGCCGCCCCATTTTGTATTTCCATAGCCTTCTTGCGCCGGTCATTTTTTCGGACGATTTTGCGCTGCGACTAAAACAATCCAATCTGCGTCTGCTTATGGTGCCGCGCCATTTTTTGGGTTTTGGCGAAATAGCGTCCCCCGATATAAGGCAGTCACGTTTGATCGCTCAGCTGGCCGAAACCGTCAGCTATCTGTCGGATGACCCACTGATGGTTATGGGGGATAGTGCGGGCTGCGCTTGGGCGGTGCGGTTTGCACGGGCACATACCGAACTGGTGTCACATCTGTACCTTGCAGCGACGCCGCAATCCGGAAATGCGTGGAAACGCTCGACCCTGTTTAGCGAAGTCTCTACCCGCGTCAGACAAAACGAACGGGTAATCACTGGGCTGACGCGGTTGTACAATTTAATCGCCCGTGTTCCGACTTTGGCGAAACCCGCGCTGGGGCATATGTACAGGCAGTCAGATCATGATCGCGAAACGATCAAAGCCGCGTTCGATACGGGCAATTTGCATCAATGGCTGAAACTGATCGCGAACCAAGCCGTGCATGCATCTATGGACGAATTGATCAACCTACAGCGCGATTGGGTGTCTGATTTGAAAAACCTGAACGTGCCCGTGACCTTTATGCATGGCACCACCGACCCAATCTGCCCCATAGATGAAATCAAAGAGCTATGCACCGACATCCCGCAAGCCACATTGGCGGAATTTGATGATGCCGGTCATTTTGTCGTCAGCCAGAAATTCAACCAGATCATTTCACAGCTTGCCGCCTAAAACCGATAGTCGAAACCGATTTGGCAATCGACATAGTCCGTTTCATATAGCGCAATATTCGACCCGTGGCGCGTATAGCTGCAGCCGAACGTTGGTGTAGCCCCCAGAATTTCGATCCGATCATCGGACAAAGACAGCCCGATCTTCGCGATATCGTCGCGCCTTGGGTAATCAACACCGCTAAAATCGTCATCATATCGACGCGCTGTGACTGATGCCGTAATCTCGGCCCGCAGATTGTCGGTCATAGCGGTCCGATAACCTGCCCGAACACCTGCGCCCCAATATCTTTGATAGCTTAGATCAGGCACAGACCGTTCGACAGATAGTCCCCAACTATATCGATCCACATCATTGCGCTGCGCCCACACCGCCCCGCCATAGATATACGGCCCATCCAAATTGTCTTTGTTCAAATAATCGCGATGTTCCGCGCGGATTGTGACGGTTCGATCCACCTTAGCCCGATGCACCCAAACACCCCGAACGCCTAACGTATCGCGATCCGATCCCGCATCGCCAAATCGCGCGCTATTGAAATGCAGACCAAAACGCCAATCGTCATCCGCCGCATAAATCCGATAGTCGGCGTTAATTGCGGCATCCCAATGGCTAATGTCAGCGTCTTGATACGCTGTACGAGACAGATCCCCCGACACAGAAATCACGCGACCACGATCTATAGCCCACCGATAGGCCACTGCCCCGGACACCTGCAGACCCACACTGGCCTGACTGTCGCCCCCGTTTTCAATTTCAAAATCACCAGAGGATGTTTCGAAAACGCGCGATGACGCCGCGCGGTTTGCGTTAGAGCTTGGCCTGAGTGCAAAGCCACCCGTGACCCGCCAAGGGTGGCGTTTTATCGCCTTGGTCAATGCGTCCAGATAAATATCAGCCTGACCTGTTTCGCGTGTCAGATACAGTAAATAGGCTTCGGCTCTGCGCGACTGGCCCGATTGCAACATCTGTTCGGCCCGCGCCAACCGTTCATAGGTTACGATCTGCGCCGATCCCGCCACAGACCATAACAGATACAGGCACAGCGCTACCACACATCGTAACCCCTGTGCCTGTACCATCACTCGTTACTCGGTCGCGATAAATCCGCCTTCGTGGTATTCGCCGTCAATCGTGCCGGATACGTCGCCCTGAACCGCGACATCGCCAGCGTTGTCGTAGAACGTGCCGTTCATGGTCATATCAATCACGTGATCGGTGTCGTCCGACAGAGTGCCGTCCAAATCTGCGCTCATACCGCCATTCCCGACCGAACCGGCAACGGTCAGTGTCCCCGATAGCGCGCCATCTTCAATCGCCGACCCATCGCTTTCGCTATACAGATCAAAGCTCGTCGCGCTGCCCGATGCGGTGCCGCCATCAAAATCCGCGGTCAGGCTCAGGTCGCCGACGGCCTGCATGTTTTCAGATTCCCCGATGTCGGAAACAACCACAACGCCCGTCATCGTCGCGCTACCTGTCAACAACGCCGCGGATGCTGTTTCCAAATCGCCGTCATCAATGGCGTTATATAGGGTCTCTAGCGATGCATACTCCGCAGGAATGGCTGCTCCGCCGTCTTCATCTGTGCCCATACAAGCCGACAACGACATGGCGGCAACACCTGCACATAGGGCAAATCGTAATTTGTTCATAATAAAAGTCCGTCCAATCAGCGCCCCCCAACTCGGGCATAGGCAATTGTCGGATTTCACCCCCATCAGAACAAGCTATAGAAAACCCTAGGCCAACCTGACGCAACGACCGATTAACACGTCGCTTTGGGTGCTTGTGATCACCTATCAAGTGGGGCATATGTTCTATGTTCTCAGGGCGGGGCGAAATTCCCCACCGGCGGTCAAAGCCCGCGAGCGCCCATTTTTGTGGGGTCAGCAGATCCGGTGAAATTCCGGGGCCGACGGTTACAGTCCGGATGAAAGAGAACCAGACGGCGTCCCTATCAGGGGCGACGATTGGGCTACGCCTTGGGACCATTTTGAAACGTATAGGAATGGTTCCATGACTAAAAAACTGAATATCGCCTTTGTGAAAGCCCGCTGGCATGCGGACATCGTCGATCAATCCTTGGTCGGGTTTGAAAAAGGTATGGCCGACGCAGGCCAAGATGTAGACATCAAAACATACGACGTCCCAGGCGCATTCGAAATGCCGCTGTTGGCTAAAAAACTGGGCCAAAGTGGCCAGTTTGATGCCATCGTCTGCGCGGCCCTAGTGGTTGATGGCGGGATCTATCGTCACGATTTCGTTGCCGCAGCGGTCGTTGATGGCCTAATGCAAGCGCAGCTGGATACAGGAGTGCCGACTTATTCCGTATCCCTGACCCCACATCATTTCCAACCAACGGCCGAACACATCGGATTTTATACCGAACACTTCGTCAAAAAAGGCGAAGAGGCTGCAAACGCAGTGCGCATGGTTGCGGCGCTGGATATTTAAACACATGTGGCAGGTCAAATAGACCTGCCAATTACGCCACGCCCGAACAAATTGCGGGGTCGCACGTGCATTAGTAATTGTGAATGTAGGTATTTGGTTGCGGGGGTAGGATTTGAACCTACGACCTTCAGGTTATGAGCCTGACGAGCTACCGGGCTGCTCCACCCCGCGATGGTTGTGCGGT